>NZ_RRYK01000029.1:0-518 GCF_003931635.1 Pseudoxanthomonas sp. SGNA-20
GCGGGCAACCTTGCGGTAGCCGTACACGCTCCCGCTCTCCAGCCAGGACTGCTTGATCAGGCCCAGTACGCGCCGATCGTCCTTGGCCCGTGCCGACAGCGGCGCCCGACGCCAGGCGTAGTAGCCGCTGGGGTGCACGCCCAACACCCGGCACATGCTGCGCACCCGGAACTCCCGTTCGTGGTCGCGCATGAAGGCGTACTTCACCCGGACTGCTTGGCAAAGTACGCCGCGGCTTTTTTTAGAATGTCGCGCTCCTCCGTGACCCGGCGAAGCTCCGACTTGAGCCGGCGCAACTCGTCCGCCTGGTCCGCCGTCGCTGCCCGCTCGGGCCCGGACCGACCGTACTGCTTCCGCCACGTGTAGAGGCTGTGGATCGACACCCCCAGCCGATCGGCCACCTCTGCCACCGAGTGGCCGCGGTCCGTCACCTGCCTGACCGCTTCAACCTTGAACTCTTCCGTGTACCGCTTGCTGCTCATGGACACTCCTGCTGCTGCCGTGGATTATGGCTGCAA
>NZ_RRYK01000030.1:0-370 GCF_003931635.1 Pseudoxanthomonas sp. SGNA-20
GTTCCGACCTACTACAAGTGGAAGTCGAAGTACGGCGGCCTGGAGGCCTCCGAGCTGCGGCGTGTCAAGGACCTGGAAGCGGAGAACGCCAGGCTCAAGCGGATGTACGCCGAGCTGGCGCTCGACAACGCCGCGATGAAGGATCTGATCGCAAAAAAACTGTAGGGCCGGAGCAGAAGCGCGAGGCCGTGCGGTACCTGGTCGAGGTGCACACGCGGCCCCTGAGCCGGTCCTGTGATTGCGTTGGGTTGTCGCGGGCAGCGTGGTACCAGCCGCCGGTGCACTGGACGGTACGGGATGCCGAGATCATCGCGGCCCTGGCCGAGGTGGTCGAGAATCGCCCGAGCCGCGGCTTCTGGAAGTGTTGCAA
>NZ_RRYK01000031.1:0-361 GCF_003931635.1 Pseudoxanthomonas sp. SGNA-20
CGACCTGTCCCGCCGCACCGAGCAGCAGGCCGCCAACCTGGAGGAAACCGCCGCTTCGATGGAGGAGCTGACCTCCACCGTCAAGCAGAACGCCGACCACGCCCGCCAGGCCAACCAGCTGGCGATCGGCGCCGCCGCGGTCGCCTCGCAGGGCGGCCAGGTCGTCGGCCAGGTGGTCTCGACCATGGCCGACATCCAGGCCGCCTCGCGCAAGATCGCCGACATCATCTCGGTGATCGACGGCATCGCCTTCCAGACCAACATCCTGGCACTGAACGCCGCCGTGGAAGCGGCCCGCGCCGGCGAGCAGGGCCGTGGCTTCGCCGTGGTCGCCACCGAGGTGCGTTCGCTGGCCCAGCGC
>NZ_RRYK01000004.1:0-266459 GCF_003931635.1 Pseudoxanthomonas sp. SGNA-20
TTCGGGTGGCCTTCTTTGGCTGCTCCGGATACCTGTTGACGACTTGCTGGCTCCCGAAGAATGCTGCCGGCCAATCGCAGCACACGGGGGCAGGGGATGAGCATGGAATTGACGGGGACGGGTGGCTTGATCGATCTCAACGATCTGCTCGGGAAGGCAGGCATCGATCCGGAAGCCACCCTGGTGATGCGGCACCGGCCCGCGGAGAAGACGCTCCGCGAAGTGCTCCCATGGTTGGCCGCCGATCGCCACGACCTCTACAACGCCTACCAGAGCCAGCACGGCCCGCGGGTGGAGGCCGCCTTGCAGCGGGCCACTTACCTGGTTTCCCTGATAGGGCATGAGGCCGGTGCTGCGCTTTTTGTGGGGATCTATCGCGTGGCTGGGGCGCAGGTCGTCAGCCGGGAGGCCCTGGAGGCCACGCCGCACATGCAGGAGCTTTTTGCGCTCGGATGCGCTGTGCCGGGGCGGGAATCGTTGGTGCGCTTCGACTTGCAGCTGGAGCCGGTGCTTGCGGCGTGGAAGGGCCGGCTGGTGCTGACCTGGCCTGGTATCGAGCGTTCCTGGTGGCGCTGGGCGGATCGCAACGTCATCCCGGTTCGGGCGATCCACGAGGAAAGCATGCTGGTCCGCAAGGTGCCGGACTGGCAGCAGCTGGTGCTGCGCTGGGAGGAGCTGGCGGTACTGCCGACGAGCTGGAAGGCGGCGCTGTGCCAGTGGCGCGGCATCTACTACATCTTCGACCGTCAATCCGGAAAGGGTTACGTCGGATCGGCCTACGGCGCGGACAATATCCTCGGCCGCTGGCAGGGATACGCGAAGGACGGACACGGCGGCAACAAGCTCCTGCGCGGATGCCGCAAGGAGAACCTGGAGTTCTCGATCCTGCAGCGCGTCGGACCGGATATGCCTGCGGCCGAGGTGATCGAGATCGAAGGCCACTGGAAGCAGCGCCTGCATACCCGCGCGCCCTACGGTTTGAACGACAACTGATCCTTGCTGCCTGCGGCAGCGCGGCCTCGGGGCGGGTATCCTGATCCGCCTTTCAGAACACGCGGTGCCCGCCATGGCCAAGGCCATCAACCCCCTCCAGGAACAGCTGCTCAAGGCCGGGCTGGTCAAGAAGTCCAAGGTGGCGCAGGTGGCGCGCGAGCAGGCCAAGGCGCGCAATGCCAAGGGCGGCGGGGCCGGCCCCAGCGAGATCGAGCTGGAGGCGCAGCGTGCGCGGGCCGAGAAGGCCGAGCGCGACCGCGCGCTGGAGGCCGAGCGCAAGCTGCAGGCGCAGCAGAAGGAAATGCTGGCGCAGGCGCGGCAGATCATCCGCGAGCGCAAGGTGCCGCGCAGCGGCGAGTCGGAGTACCGCTTCACCGCCGACGGCGCGATCCGCACCCTGCTGATCGACGCCGACCAGCGCCGCAAGCTCGCCGCCGGCGCGCTGGTGATCGTGGCCTCCGGCGACAGCTACGACCTGCTGCCGCGGGTGGCCGCCGACCAGGTGCTGGCGCGCGCGCCACAGCTGGTGGTGCTTGACCACGGCCAGGCCGAGGCCGACGCCGAGACGCCGACCAGCGAGGACGACGCCTATTACGCCCAGTTCAAGGTGCCGGACGACCTGATCTGGTAAGCCCAAAACCGGGGTCAGAGTGCGATTTCACGCTGTGCCTTTCGGGATGGCGGTTGAGCTGTCAGCCCGGCGGTGAAAACCGGGGTCAGAGTGCATTTTCTCATCTGGTAGTCCGGGATGAGACGGCCAGGTCTGAGTGAGCCGCTTTCGCCACGGCAGGGGGATTAGAGAGAGGACCGGTATAGAGGCTTGGCTGGCCTCGCTGCGAAATTGCACTCTGACCCCGGTTTTCAGCTGTGGCTCCGGGTGCCACGCAGGGCCACGTCCACCGCGTCGACCCGCCAGTTCATCGACCGTGCGAGCTGCCTGATCTCTTCGGCCTGCGCAGCGCTGAGGCTGGCGTTGTCCAGCAACACGATGCCGGAAAGATGGAAACCTTCCTCGTGCAGGCGCACGGCGCAGCCATGCACCCAGGGCAGGTCGGCGACGGCACGGGCCAGCTGGCCGGGCAGGGGATCGGGATCGCTGCGGTCGAGCTTCTGCGGGCGGGCGTCGTGCAGGTCGCGCACCGCGGCCCGCAGGTTGCTGGCACCGTCGTGCAGCACGCTGCCGGCGATGAACAGCGCCGCGGCCGCGTCGGCCCACCACCAGCCCATGCCGATCCCGGCCACGCCGGCGATGCCGGCCAGGCCGGTCATCCAGTCGGCCTTGCCCACGTCGGCGTCGGTGTGCAGCGGCTTTAGGCTCAGCTGTTCGGCCAGCTCCATCTTCTTGCGGCCCAGGATCACCGGCGGCACCACCGAGACCACCATGGCGCCCATCATGATCCAGCCCTGCCACACCACGTGGCCGCCAAACACCATCGTGCCCACCAACGGGCGGGTGGCGGTGAGCAGGGTATGCAGGCCGTCGTAGACCAGGGCCAGGCCCACGCCGGTCAGCGCCACGGACGAGATCAGGAAGTTGATGTCGAACGCGCGCTCGCGGCCGGTGATGTATTCGGCGTCCACGCCCTTGCGGCGGAAGCGGCTGGCCACGAGGAAGGCCACCGGCGGCACCAGGCTGAGGATGTCCTCGACCAGCGCGGTCTTCATCGCCTGCGAGCCGCCCATCACGAAGTACATCATGGTCGCGACCAGGCCCATTACCAGCAGCGTCCACCAGCACAGGTGCTCGGCGCGGCGCAGGGCCCGGCGCTGTTCGCCGGGGAGCTCGCGCGCCGGCGGGCGCGGGGCGATGGGGTTCATTGCGCGCCCTCCTGGTCCACCAGGTACTGGTCGAAGGACAGGTGCCAGGCCGGCTGCCCGGGCGGCAGGGCGACGCGGCGCTCGGGCATGGGACCGTCGACCCCGGCGCGCAGGCCCAGCGGGCGCGACCAGCCGACCTTGGGCTGCCACGGCGAGTCGGGGTGGTAGCCGCCGATCACCGCATGCAGGCGCGCGTGTTCCAGCTCGCCCAGCAGCGCGTCGTGGCCGCCGGGCTTCCATTCCACGCGGTAGCCATGCGCGGCGGCGAAGCGCTGCACCAGTTCCGCTTCCGGGCCGGAAACGCTGCCGTCGGGCGCGATCCGTACCCACGGCGGATCGTCGCTGGCGCCTACGCGCATGGCGTCCTGCGCGGCCTGCCGGCTGAGATCGTCGGCATCGCGCGGGTACGGGCCGCAGCCGGCCAGAGCGGCCAGCGCCACCACGCATGCCAGGGCAGGGATGCGATGCATGGACGCTCTTATGGGCGCTGCGGGGTGAACGCGATGTCAGGTCGGCGGAGTCTGGGGCTTGCCGGTGTTGGCGTCCCGGATGCGGCCTTCGGCCGCGCGCACCCGCGTCCTCCAGGCGCACGACGCCCGTGCCGTCGGCACGGCCCCGCCACCTTGAAGGCGACGCTCTTGCAGGGCCCGGAAGCGAAGCGCACCCGGCTTCCCCCCTCCCCGTGGTCCTGGAACGCCACCGGGCCCCGGCTCACCCCGGGGCGACATTGAGGGATGGTGCGCGGGCCGACGGGCACTGGATCACATGCCGGCAACACCCGCGGTGGGAGCCTGCGGCCAAAGCCAGGCCCCATCCATGCACCTGATCCAGCTGTTCCTGCCGCTGCGCGACAACGATGGCCAGGCGTTCCCGCGGGCCCTGTATGACGAGGTCCGCGCAGCGCTGGCCGAGCGCTTCGGCGGGGTGACCGCGTTCGTGCGTTCGCCGGCGGTCGGGCTGTGGGAGGACGACGAGGGCGACGTGCAGCGTGACGACGTGGTGCTGCTGGAGGTGATGGCCGACCACGTGGACCACGGCTGGTGGGTGTCCTACCGCAAGGGCCTGGAGCGCCGCTTCCGCCAGGACGAGGTGCTGGTGCGGGCGACGCGGGTGGAGCGGCTGTAGGCGTCATCGGAGTGCAGCCGGGACGCGCCTGGCAATGCCGCGACCAGGGAGGCTGTATCGGAGCACGGGTGTGCTACGCCTATCCGGGCTACGCTTTGCAACCTGCGCACGAGCTGGAGCTGTTGATGGCCTATACCAACCACTACCTGGAAGCCGAGCCTTCCCGCGCCGAGGTGGACGCGCGCGAGGGCCCGCTGTTGCTCGAGTTCGGTGCGCCGTGGTGCCCGCACTGCCAGGGGGCGCAGCCGGCGATCGAGGCGCTGGCCTCCGAGCATCCGCAGCTGCAGCACCTGAAGATCGAGGACGGCCGCGGCAAGCCGCTGGGACGCTCGTTCAAGGTGAAGCTGTGGCCGACCCTGGTGCTGCTGCTCGATGGCCAGGAACTGGCGCGGGTGGTACGGCCCGTGGCCGGCGAGGACCTGCAGCCGCTGCGCGCGGCGCTGGTGGGCGGCTGAGCGGGGGCATGGCGATGGACGCGATGAAGTACGCGCGGGTGGCGCTGCTGGCGCTTGCGCAGGCGGGCGCGGCGCTGGCCGGCGACGGGAAGGACGCCGCGCCAGCGCAAGCGGCCGCGGTGCTGGAGCGGTTCCGCACGCCCGCCGAGGGGATCCGTTCCGGCGGCCGCATCCAGGCCGCCGACCTGCCGGCCTTGCAGGCAGCCGGCATCGTGCGGGTGATCGACCTCACGCCCGATGCCGAGACACCCGATTTCGACGAGGCCGCCGCGGTGCGCGCGGCCGGACTGCACTACGCCAACCTGCCGATCGCCGGGCCGCAGGACATCGACCGCGAGGCGGTGCTGGCCTTCGACGCGCTGCTGGCCGGAAGCGGGGGGCCGACCCTGGTGCATTGCGCCAGCGGCAACCGCGTGGGGGCCCTGGCGGCCCTGCGCGCGGCCTGGCTGCACGGTGCCGACGAGGAGGCCGCGATCGACGAGGGCCGGCGCTGGGGCCTCACCGGGCTGGAACCGGTGGTACGCCAACGCCTGCGCCAGGCGCGCTGCATTGCCGATGCCGCCGATGTGGCGGCCTGCGCGGACGGCGGCTGAGCCGGCTCAGCGCCTGCGCGCGCTGAGGAAGGTCCACAGGTCCTGGTAGGACGGGACCAGCACGTCCTGCTCGCAGCGCCCGGCGAAGTGCGCGTCCACCGCCTGGCGGATCAGCGGCAGCACCTCGCGGCGCAGGGCGCGGTCGGCGGCATCGTCGCGGCCATGGCCGCAGCACTGCATGCTCAGCACGCCGCCGGGGCGCAGGGCGCGCGCGATGTGGCCGATGATGCCGGTGATGAATTCGGCGCGGGACTGGCCCTCGCGCACCGGGTCCATGGTCAGGTCGTAGACCACGGCATCCAGGTCGCGTGCCTGCGCGATCCAGGCGAAGGCATCGCCGGTGACGATGCGCGCGTGCGGGCTGTCGAAGGCGTCGCCGCACAGCGCCGGCAGGTGCTGGCGGCAGAGCTCCATGACCCGCGGGTCGATCTCGACCATGGTCAGCTCGGACGGCAGCGCGTCCAGCGGTTCGAGGGTGCGGATCAGCTCGGCAAGCACGCCACCGTCGCCGCCGCCGAGGATGGCGACGCGTTCCAGGCGCGGATGGGCCAGCAGCGGGCTGGTCATGGCGACGCCGTAGGCGACGTCGGATTCGGAGATCTGGAGGTCGCCGTCGAGGAAGAGCTGGCCCCCGAAGCGCGGGTGGCGGGTGACGACGACGTGCTGCAGACCGGTGTGCTCGTCGGCGAGCAGGTGGTTGGAAGCGGCCGGTGCAACCGGCGGGAGATGCAGGCGGAGACCGGCGCGGTGGCCGTTGGATGGAATCAATCCGGGTTCCTCCTGTTGCGGTGGATGGACCCCCATGCTGGTCAATCCGGGCGGAGGGTTCAAGTTCCGCTCCATCGCGGCCGCATCGCGCGGGGCGGGGCGGTAACCACGATGGCGGGACGATCCGTCGCATCCGTGGCCCGTTGACCACATCCGATGCACGGGAGCAGACTGCGCGCCGCCGGTGGCGGCACGCCGCCGGTGCGTCGTTCCGCGACGCTTTCGCGCAGGCGCCGCACGTGGCATGCAGGCGCCTTTCGGAGTCCAGATACCAATGTCCAGCGACAGTCATCCCGGCCCCGGGCCGCTGACGGTGCTGGCGACCGCCTGAGCGATCGGGACTGGTTCGCCGCCGCTGCCGCCGGCCCGTGGCCGAAACGAGGCGAACCCGATGAAGAACCCGATCCTGCTGCGGCAGCCCGGCGCGGCGGCCGTCACCCTCGCTGCACCCCTGGCCGCGCTCGACACCGCCGATGCGGTGGAGCATCTCAACAGCATGGACCGCGACGATGCGGCGGCGGTGCTCGCGGCGCTGCCGGTGCCACGCGCGGTGGAACTCCTGGAGCAGCCCGAGCTGCGCGACGCCAGCGTGCTGGTGGCGCGGCAGGACTTGGCGCTGGCGGCCGGCTGGCTCGGGCAGATGGCCCATGATCGCGCCACCGACATCTTCCAGGGCCTGGACGCGAAGCACCGCGACCAGCTGCTGTGGCGGCTGGATCCGGACACCCGCGATGCGATCCGCAAGCTGCTGCGCTACCCGCCCAACACCGCCGGTGCGCTGATGACCACCGAGTTCGCGGCAGTGCCGGCGGACTGGACCGTCGGCCGCACCCTGCAATACGTGCGCGAGGTCGAGCGCAGCCGCGAGACCGTCTACGCCATCTACCTGCTCGATCCGCGGGAACAGACCCTGGTGCAGGTGGTGACCATGCGCCGCCTGATCACCGGCGAGCCGGACGCGCCGATCCTGCAGGTGGCCCAGGCCACGCCGCCGGTCGCGGTGGACGCGCAGATGGACCAGGAGGAGGTGGCGCGCCTGATCCGGCGCCACGACCTGCTGGCGATCCCGGTGGTGGACGCGCGCGGGCACGTGCTGGGCATCGTCACCGTGGACGACGTGCTCGATGCGCTGATCGCCGAGTCCACCGAGGACGTGCACAAGTTCGGCGGCATGGAGGCGCTGGACAAGCCGTACATGCGCATTGGCTTCGGCGAGATGATCCGCAAGCGCGCCGGCTGGCTGGGCGTGCTGTTCCTGGGCGAGATGCTGACCGCCAGCGCGATGCAGCACTTCGAGGACCAGCTGGCGCGGGCGGTGGTGCTGACCCTGTTCATCCCGCTGATCATGAGCTCCGGCGGCAACTCCGGCTCGCAGGCCACCTCGCTGCTGATCCGCGCGCTGGCGTTGCGCGAATTGCGCCTGGGCGACTGGTGGAAGGTGGCCCTGCGCGAGATCCCCACCGGCGCGGTACTGGGCGCCATCCTCGGCCTGCTGGCGATCGTGCGCATTGCCGTGTGGCAGTACGCCGGGCTGTACGACTACGGCCCGCACTGGGGGATGGTGGCGCTGACCATCGCCGCGGCGCTGGTCGGGATCGTGGGCTTCGGCTCGCTGTCCGGCTCGATGCTGCCGTTCGTGCTGCAGCGCCTGGGCTTCGACCCGGCCAGCGCCTCTGCGCCGTTCGTGGCCACGCTGGTCGACGTCACCGGGCTGGTGATCTATTTCAGCATCGCCGCGCTGATCCTGGGCGGCACGCTGCTGTAGCCGGCTGTCCGGAGCCCGTGCCCCGCGTAGCCCCGGCAAGGCCGCATCCACGCCCCCGCGCGCTGGAAGCCGCGCCATTGCAGCCGTCGATGGCCCGGCTTCCTGCCGCCTTGCTTGCCACCCGGAGCCACCGGATCCCGACCCAAGGACGGGACGACGCTGGGGACGCGTCCGGGCTGCGCCCGCCATCCGGCATCATTCGCGCATGTCCGCATCCGAAGCTTCCGGCTCCACGCCGCTGACCCGCGCCGCCATCGCCCGCAAGGCCTGGCCGATCATCCTGGCCAATGCCTCGGTGCCCCTGCTGGGGCTGGTCGATACCGCGGTGATCGGCCGCTACGGCAGCACCGCCGACCTTGGCGCCCTGGCGCTGGGCGCGCTGCTTTTCAACTTCGTCTACTGGAGCTTCGGCTTCCTGCGCATGGCCACCACCGGCTTCGTGGCCCAGGCCGCCGGCGCCGGCGACGAGGCCGAGGTGCGCGCGGCGCTGGCGCGGCCGCTGCTGCTGGGCGCGGGCCTGGGCGTGGCCATCTGGTTGCTGCAGTGGCCGCTGGTGGCGGGCTACTTCGCGTTGATGGATGCGAGCGCGGCGGTCGCGGGTACCGGCGCGGACTACTTCGCCGCGCGGGTATGGGGCGCGCCGGCGGCGCTGGCGCTGTATGCGTTGTGCGGCGCGCTGGTGGGGCTCGGACGCAGCCGCACGCTGCTGGCGGTGCAGCTGCTGCTCAATGGGCTAAACGCCGCATTGGACGTCTACCTGGCCGGCGTGCTCGACCTCGGCGCACGCGGCATCGGTTACGGCACGGCCATCGCCGAGTGGACCACCTGCCTGGTCGCCGCGGTGGTGGTGTGGCGGATGCTGCGGGCCCGCCATCGCGACGGCGAGCCGTTCCTGCCCTGGGCACGCATCGGCGACCGCGCACGGCTGCGGCGGACGCTGGCGGCCAACGGCGACATCATGGTCCGCACCCTGTGCCTGCTGGCCGGCTTCGGCTGGTTCGCGCGCCAGGGCGCGGCGCTGGGCGATGCGACCCTGGCGGCCAACCACCTGCTGTTGCAGCTGGTGTCGTTCAGCGCGTTCTTCCTCGATGGCTTCGCCTACGTGGCCGAAGCGCAGGTGGGGCATGCGGTGGGCGCGCGCGATCGGGCCCGCTTCCGGCGGGCGGTGCGGTTGAGCAGCGAGCTGGCGGTGGCGACGGCGGCAATGCTGGCCGCGATCCTGTGGCTCGGGGGTGGGGCGATGGTGCGGCTGCTGACCACGCTGCCGGACGTGGCGGCGGTGGCGCTGGCACATCTGCCGTGGGTGGCGCTGTACGTACTGCTATCGGTGGCGGCGTTCCAGCTGGATGGGGTGTTCATCGGCGCCACGCGTACCCGGCAGATGCGCAATGCCGCGCTGCTGTCGGTGGCGGTGTTCCTGCTGGCGGCGTGGCCGGCGGCAGCATGGTGGGGTAACCACGGGCTGTGGGCGGCGTTCGTGGTGTTCGTCGTCGCGCGGGCGCTGGCGTTGGTTCCGTATTACCGGGGGCTCGATTCGGAATTGGGCGCGTAGCCCGGATAAGGCCGCAGGCCGCATCCGGGTTTCCGCCACGGCGCGCGATCTTCGGCGATGGCGATCCCGGGTGCGCTTCGCTTACCCGGGCTACAAGTGCGCTGCCACCGTCGCTCGGCGAAGCCTGTAGCCCGGATAAGGCCGCAGGCCGCATCCGGGGCCGTCGCATTGGTATAGCTGCGGTAGCGGATGGCAATCCCCGGGTGCGCTTCGCTTACCCGGGCTACAAGCGTGCGTCGTTCTCGTGAGTGCGACCGGGTACGCCATCTTCGCGATGGATACAGCCTTGGTAACCGGCCCTCTCCCCCGTCCCCCTTCCCCAGTGGGAGAAGGGACGGGGCTGGGTTTGATCCGCGCCCATGGGCGCGGGTGTTTGAGGGGACTGCCAGACCGGCTCGCCGACGCCATCAGCGGCGTTCTTCGCGCCGGTGCCGGGCCAACATGCCCTCTCACCCGGTGGGGAGAGGGCGCCAGGCAGCGGCATCATCGAATGGTGATTGCACTGCGCGCCGCTCACGCGCCTGGCCGTAGCCTCGTTGCCACACACGAGGACAGACCATGAGCACGAACAACCACCAGGATCCGGCGAAGGATCCGAACGAATCCAACGACGGCGCGCAGTCCAACCGCACCACGCCGCCGGATGCGGGGCAGGGCGAGTCGCTGCCGGAGGCCCCGGCCAGCGATCCGCAGGCAGGCATCGACCGCGAGGTCGGCGACCTGGAGGACCCGGACGCGGAGGACGACGGCGCGCTGCCGGGCCGCGCCGGTGGAGGACTGGCCGGCGGCTGATCAAGCCCCTCCCCGCAGGGCCGGCCGCGTGCCATTCACGTGGCGCCGGCCACAATGACGGGCCGCTCCGATCCCGCAGGCCCGTGAGTCCGCAGCGCCGCCTACCGCTTATCGTCGCCACCGCCCTGTTCATCGAGAACATGGATTCGACGGCGATCTCCACTTCGCTGCCGCAGATCGCGGCCGACGTGGGCACCGAGCCGGTGGCGCTGAAGCTGGCCCTGACCACCTACATGCTGGCGCTGGCCGTGTTCATCCCGGTCAGCGGCTGGGTCGCCGACCGCTTCGGCGCGCGCCGCATCTTCGTCGGTGCGATCGCCGTGTTCCTGGTCGGCTCGCTGTGCTGCGCCGCCAGCGACGGGCTCGGCAGCCTGGTGGCGGGCCGCTTCGTGCAGGGCGTGGGCGGGGCGATGATGGTGCCGGTGGGCCGCCTGGTCCTGCTGCGCAGCATCGAGAAGGCCGAGCTGGTGCGCGCGCTGAGCTGGCTGACGGTGCCGGCGATGCTGGGCCCGATCCTCGGCCCGGTGCTGGGCGGCGCGATCACCACCTATGCGCACTGGCGCTTCATCTTCCTCATCAACCTGCCGATGGGCCTGCTGGGCATGTGGCTGGCGTGGCGCTTCGTGCCGGACCTGCGCCAGCCGGTGGCGAAGATGGACTGGCGCGGCTTCGTGCTGTCGGCCAGTGGCCTGGGCCTGGCGATGTTCGGCCTGTCGGCGATCGGCCGCGGGTTGATGCCGGGCGCGGCGACGTCGCTGGTGATCGTGGTCGGCTTCGCCCTGGTGTTCGCCTACGTGCGGCATGCGCGCACCCACCCGCATCCGCTGCTGTGCCTGGACCTGCTGCGCTATCCGACCTACCGCGCCGGCGTGCTGGGCGGCTCGCTGTTCCGCATCGGCATCGGCGCCACGCCGTTCCTGCTGCCGCTGATGCTGCAGCTGGGCTTTGGCCTGGATCCGCTGCAGTCGGGCATGATCACCTTCACTTCCACCGCCGGGGCGATGTTCATGAAGGTGGTGGCGCCGCGCATCCTGCACCAGTTCGGATTCCGCCCGGTGCTGGTGTGGAACGGCCTGCTGGCCTCGGCGCTGCTGGCCGGCTTCGGCCTGTTCCGCGCCGATACGCCGTACTGGCTGATGGTCTCGGTGCTGCTGGCCAGTGGCTGCTTCCGCTCGCTGCAGTTCACCAGCATCAATGCCATCGCCTATGCCGAGATCGGCCAGGAGCGCATGAGCCAGGCCAGCAGCCTGGCCGCGGTGGCGCAGCAGGTATCGTTGGCGCTGGGCGTGACCATCGGCGGCTATGCGCTAAGCGTGGCCGGACGGGCCACCGGCGGCGGCGATGGCGATCCGCTGGCCTTCCTGTTCGCCTTCCTCACCGTGGGCGTGATCTCGGCGATCTCGGTGTTCGAGATGCGCAAGCTGGCGCCCGATGCGGGCGCCGAAATGGCGGGCCGCGCCGAGGCCGGCCACGAGGTTACCGAGCCGAAGGTAGAGGCGCGGCCGCAGGCCTAGTCCATCCACGCAAGGCCACGTGCGCGCCGTGCCCGGCCGCGGCTCCAGGCCTGCCCGGGGACATGCATCAGCCTGCCACCTCGACCGGGCCGGTACCGGCGCCGACCCGCGGATCGCCCAGGCGGCGGCCGGCCAGCGCCTCGAACTGGATCGGGTCGTGCGAGCAGAACAGGGTGAGCTGCGGCTCGCGCAGCGCCAGTTCGCGCAGGCGTTCGCGGCTGTGCAGGCGTGCCCGCCGGTCCTTCTCCATCATCCACTGGTAGAAGCGCAGGCCCGGCGTGCAGCGGGGCTCGGCGTGCATCTCGCGGGCGTCGAAGTAGGCGTCGCCGGCCAGCAGCAGCCAGTCGTGGTCGCCGCGGATGGCCACGCCCGCATGGCCGTGGGTATGGCCGGGCAGGTGCACCATCAGGATCTCCGGTGGCAGGCCGCGCAGCGCGGACACGGCCTCCAGTCCCATCCACGCCTCGGTGCGCGCATCGTCATAGGCGAGCCAGCGCCCGCGCGAGCCCCACACTGCTGCGGGCGGAAGCGCTGCCGGTCCAGCCAGGTGCGCTGGCGCGCGGCGGCTTCCTCCTCGATCGCGCGCAGGTGCACGGTGGCGTTGGGGAAGTCGTCCAGGCCGCCGGCATGGTCGAAGTCCAGGTGGGTAAGCACGATGTCGGTGACGTCCGCGGGGGCGTAGCCGAGCGCCTGGAGCTGGCGTGCCGCGGTCATTTCCGCGCGCAGGTCGGGGGCGAGCAGGCCCAGGAAGAACGCGCTGAGGCGGTCGCGGGGATGCGCTACGTCGCGCAGGCCCAGCCCGGTGTCCACCAGGACCAGGCGGTTGCCGGCTTCCACCAGCAGGCAATGGCAGGCCAGGGAAGCGCGGGTGAACACGCCGCGGGTGCGGCCGTCCATCAGGTGTCCGCCCAGCGGACAGGTGGAGATGCAATTGAGGTGGTGGACCTTCATGGCGACTCCGCTTGGCGTTGCAGGCTGGAAGCGTGCAACGCCGACGTGGTGGCCGTTGCGATCCGCGCCGGGGAGATGGCTGCACCAACTGCATTTGCGCATGGCCTGGCGTGATCCCGGGATCACGCGCGGGTGGTTGCCACCCGCGCAAAAGGAAAGGGCCCCGCTTGGGGGCCCCTTGGCACTGGAGAGCCGGCCGGGATCAGCGCTGCTGGCCGCGGTGCTGCTGGTCCTGCTGGTTCTGGCGACCCTGCTGGTCGTGCTGCTGCTGTTGCTGCTGGTTCTGCCGACCCCGCTGCTGGTCGTCCTGCTGCTGCTGGTTCTGGCGCTCCTGCTGGTCCTGCTGCTGTTGCTGGCCCTGCTGGTCCTGGCGGCGCTGCTGGTCCTGCTGGTTCTGGTTCTGCTGGTTGGCCATTTTTGCGCTTCCTTCTTCGAGGCCATGGCGGAGTGCCACGGTCCGACGACAGTGTCCGCATGCATGCGTTAGCAAGGCGCCCAGTGCGCGGTGAACGCTGCTTTACGAAATCCCCGATCGATCGCGCCGGAAGCTTGCAAAACAGCAGGTTGCGCGCACTGGCGCGGAGTTGCGCGTTATTGCCGTGCGTTATCGGCTTATGCGTTGGAATGTGGCTGGTGTATCCGCGTGCAGGGGGATGAACCGGACAGCGTTGCCGGTGCGTGCGCGGGTGGTTCGGGGATTCCCGGCCGACCACGCACCGGCGGTGTTGCTTGTCGCGCGCTTGGGGCGGGAGGGCCACGGGCGCTGGGGTGTCGACGGTGGTGTCGACGGACCCGGAAGCGGCCATCAGCCTGGTCCGACCACGCAAAAAAAAAGCCGCGGCGCCAGGCGCCGCGGCGTGGTTTGCGAAACGGCGGGTGCTTCTTACTGGCCTGCCGTGCCCGATTGAAGGGCGCGGGCCTGCTCCAGGTGCTGGGCCACGTGGTCGCGGGTAAGGCTCAGGTGCTGGCGCACCTCCTCGCGCTCGGCGGCCGGGATCAGCTTCTGGTCCAGGGCCTCCAGCGCTTCGGTGTGGCCCTTCACCATCGCGTCGACGTAGGCCTTGCGGTAAGCCTCGCCGTCGAGGTCGTCGAGCGTGTCGCGTTCCTGTTCGCCCTTCTGGCGCTGGGCCTGGGCATCCTGCGACTGCTCGTCCGGGCCCAGGGCGCTGGTCTGGGTGCGGTTCTGGGTGTGCTGGTCGATCATCAGCCGCGCATAGTCGGCGGTGGCGCCGGTCACGCCCTTGGCCAGGGCCTGTTCGCCGGCGGCGATCTCGTGCTCGTTGATGGCGTTGAGCACCCCCAGCGCGCTGGCCTCGGCGGGGCTGGTGGCCTGGTCGTCGCCCATGGCCGGGTCGACGGTCGCGCCCGGCGGCTGCGCCGCCGGATCGGCGGCCGAGGTGTCCGGCACGCCCGGGTCCATCTCACCGTCGCGGTTGCGGTCGCCGCAGGCGGCGAGGCCGGCGATGGCGAGTGCGAGCAGGGCGGGGGTGGCGATGCGTTTGATGTTCATGCGGTCTCCGTTGCGGGGGAGGAGGGGCCGGACGCCGGCCGGGAGAGTGGCCGGCGTCCGGCTGACCACGGCGAAAGGAGCATCGCAGGCGCCGTGGCCGGGGACGGTCAGGCGGCGCGCTGCTGCGCCGCGGCCTGGTTGCCGCCCTGCTCGGCCAGCAGGGTCAGCTTCTCGTCGGTGGCCTTTTCTTCCTCGAGGGTCTCGAGGATCAGCGGCAGGGCTTCCTTGTAGCCGAGCTGCTTGGCCAGCGCGGCAAGGGTGCCGTAGGCGGCGATCTCGTAGTGCTCGACCTTTTGCGCGCCGCCGATCAGGGCTGCGTCGCGCAGCGGGCCGGCCTCGATCGAATCGATGACTTCCTTGCCTTCCTCGACCAGGCCTTCCATCGCCGCGCACTTGATGCGCTTGAGGCGGATGTCCAGCAGTTCGACGATCTGGTCGATGCGCTCGATCTGGCCCTGGGTTTCCTCCAGGTGCAGGCGGAAGCCTTCGGCCAGTTCCGGGTTGTCGGCGGCGCGCGCCAGGCGCGGCAGGGCCTTGGTCAGCTGCTTCTCGGCGCTGTAGATGTCCGACAGCTCGTGGATGAAAAGCTCTTCGATGTTTTTCACCGCCATGACGGATGCTCCTTCGTCTGCGGCCGGATGGGATGGGTGGAATGGGTGCACGCCGGCGATGCGCAACGTGGACCATGGTGGACGGGTGGGCATTGGCTGCAGGTCCAATGCCGGTGAAATCGATGTTCAGCAGGCGTGGCGTGCGTTTCATCGCGCTTGCACGCCTCCTTCATCGCGCCATGCGCGGCGCCGCGGTTCCATGGGACATGCGGCATCGGCCGCGTCGCCCAACGAGGAGGATCCACATGCGCATGCCTGTTTCCCCAGGGCCGTGGGCCATCGGCCTGCTGGCCGCGATCTCGCTGGCGGCCTGCGGCTACCAGGCCGCGGCACCGGAGGAGAACGGTGCCAACACCACCGGCGAACGCGGCGCCGGCGCGGCGCTCGAGCGCGATCCGGCGCCGGACGCTTCGCCCTCGCCGGAGGGCAGCGGCCGGGTGGTGCAGCTGGCGATCGAACAGGAGCCGGCGCCGCACCTGGTCGATGCCAGCGGTGCCTCGCTGTACTACCTGGAAGGCAACGTCGACGGCACCAAGTGCGACCAGGCCTGCGAGGGCGTGTGGCCGCCGGTGCTCGGCCAGGGCCAGCTGCAGGCGACCGACGGCGCCGGGGCCGGCACCACGGTGGGCAGCCTGCAGCGGGCCGACGGGGTTCAGGTCACCTGGCGCGGCCAGCCGCTGTACCGCTATGCCGGCGACCAGGGTGCGCAGCGCTCGGCCGGCGATGGCGTGGTCGACGAATGGGGCCACTGGCAGCTGGCCCGGCCCTGACCACGGCGGCCGGCGGGCGGGGCCTGCCGGCCGCGAGCGGGCAAGAAAAAAGCCGGCACAGGGCCGGCTTCGTGGAAAGCGCGCTGGGCTAGCCGAGGGGGAGGTGGGCCGGCTCGCCATCGCGGCGGGGGAGTGCCGGCAGCGGCGAGGGGTCGGGTACGTACTGCTGCAGCAGTTCCGGCAGATGGCGTTCGAGCCGGTCCAGGTCGAGTGCGTCAGCGTGTTCCGAAGCAAGCATCTGGGACATCTCCTTTCCGGCGGCCTTGCGGCACGCCGCTCCTGCCGTGTCGCGTCGGGGGAAGGTCCGGACATCGCCGGGAGCGCCCGCTAGCGTCCTTGCCGGCGGGCGGTGTCCGGCGAGTGGACACGCGTCCGAATCTGCCTGCCCAAATGTTCAGATCGTGTGGAAAAACAGGGGGTTGGACATGACAAATGCGTAAATTGTGCTGCGCTGCACAAAAGTTCCGGGCCTCTTGGCGGCTCTCACCCCCTGAGACGCGGAAGGTGTACAAATGTACACCATGAGCCAGAACGACTTTCCCTCCCTGCCACCCCAGCGCGCCGCCGTGCTGGACTTCCTGCGTCGCGAACTGGCCGCGGGGCGGGCGCCCAGCCTGGCGGAGATCGCCGATGAGTTCGGCTTTTCCTCGCGCAATGCCGCGCAGAAGCATGTCCAGGCGCTGGTCGCCGATGGCCTGCTGGAGCAGGTACCGGGCCGCAAGCGCGGGCTGCGGCTGCCCGGCGGCGGGGCGGACCTGCTGCCGCTGCCGGTGCTGGGCCGGGTGGCGGCCGGCCTGCCGATCAGCGCCGAGGGCGTGGCCCGGCTGGGCCCGGTGGGCGAGGGCGGGGAGGCGCTGTGGCTGGACCGGCGCCTGTTCTCGCCGCGGCCGGACTACCTGCTGCGGGTGCAGGGCGATTCGATGATCGAGGACGGGATCCTCGACGGTGACCTGGTCGGCGTGCACCGCACCCCCGAGGCCCGCGACGGCCAGACCGTGGTGGCACGGGTGGATGGCGAGCTGACCATCAAGCGCCTGCAGCGCGGGGCGGACCGGATCCGCCTGCTGCCGCGCAATCCGGCCCATGCCCCGATCGAGGTGCATCCGGGCCAGGACTTCGCCATCGAAGGTGTGTACTGCGGCCTGGTGCGAAGGGGTTGAGATGGCCCAGGTCGTTGCCATCGACAGCCTGCTGGCCGCGCGCACGCTGTGGCATGCCGGGCGCAGCGCCCGGCTTCCGGCCGACGGCGAGCCGAGTGGGCACGCGGCGCTGGACGCGCGCCTGCCGCATGGCGGCTGGCCGCGGCGCGCGCTGACCGAGCTGCTGCTGCCGGCCAACGGCGTGGGCGAACTGGCGCTGCTGCTGCCGACCATCGCGCGCATGACTGCCGCCGGCGGCACCGTTGTGCTGGTCGCGCCACCGTTCATTCCCTATGCCCCGGCCTGGCAGGCCGCCGGCGTGGACCTGGCCGGGCTGCACGTGGTCGATGCCTCCCCGCGTGATGCGCTGTGGGCGCAGGAGCAGTGCCTGCGCAGCGGCGCCTGCGCAGCGGTACTGGGCTGGCCGCCGGGTGGCGACGACCGTGCCCTGCGCCGGTTGCAGGTGGCTGCCGACAGTGGTGACTGCTGCGGCTTCGTCCTGCGCGACCGCCGCCATGCCGCCAATGCCTCGCCCGCGGCGCTGCGGCTGCTGCTGGAGGATGGCGGCTGGCGGGTACTCAAGTGCCGGGGCGGGCAGCCGCCCTCGGGGCTGGTGCAGCTGGCGCACTGACATGTCCTTGCATGTCGTCCAACTGCCGTGGAATCCGGCCGGCCTTCCCGTCCCCGGGTGCCGGCACGGGGAGGGCGGCTGATGCTCTGGGCCTGCATCCTGCTGCCGCAGCTGGCGCTGGACGCGGTGCTGCGCCGCCATCCCGAACCGGAGGCGCCGCTGGCCCTGGTCGGCGGTCCGGCGCAGCTGCGCAGCCTGCATGCGGTCAACGCCGCCGCGGCGGCAGCGGGGCTGGTGCCGGGCATGCGCCTGGCCGCCGCGCACGCGCTGCTGCCGCAGTTCGCGATGGTCGATTACGACCCCGCGGCCGAGGCGCGCGTGCACCGCTTCCTCGCCGCCTGGGCCTACCGCCACAGCTCGCTGGTCAGCGCCCAGTGGAACTCGGCCATCGTGCTGGAGGCGCGCGCCAGCTTCCGCCTGTTCGGACCCTGGCCGCGGTTCGAGCGGCGCCTGCGTGGCGAACTGGAACAGCTGGGCTTCCGCCATCGCATCGCCCTGGCCCCGACCCCGCGCGCGGCGCGGGTGCTGGCGGGCCTGCGCGATGGCATGGCGGTGATGGATGCAGCGGCCTTGCCGGCATTGCTCGACCGTGTCCCGGTGCGACGCGCGGTGCTGCCCGGTGACGCCGGCACGCGGCTGCAGCGCATGGGCATCCGCACCCTGGGCCAGCTGCGCGCGCTGCCATCGGATGCGCTGCGCCGCCGCTTCGGCCAGGCGCTGCTGGAACACCTGCAGAAGCTCTATGGCGAAGCCGACGATCCGCTGGAGTGCTACCAGCCGCCGGAGCATTTCGACGAACGCGTCGAGCTGGGCTACGAGGTCGAGACCCATACCGCGCTGCTGTTCCCGCTGCGGCGCCTGGTCGGCGACCTGTGCACCTACCTGTCGATCCGCGACGGCGGCGTGCAGCGTTTCGTGCTGCGGCTGGAACACGAGCAGGGCCATACCGACGTGGAGGTGGGCCTGCTGGCACCGGAGCGCAGCGCATCCATGCTGTTCGAGCTGGCGCGCGGGCGCCTGGATCGGGTGGAGATCGAGCGCCCGGTGGTGGGCATGCGCCTGCTGGCGCGGCACCTGCCGCCGTTCGTGCCGGCGATGCAGGACCTGTTCGCGCAACGCGCGCAGCAGGCGCTGGACTGGCCGCAGCTGCGCGAGCGCCTGCGTGCGCGCCTGGGCGACGAGTCGGTGTACCGGGTGGCGCCGCAGGGCGATCCGCGTCCCGAGCGCGCCTGGTGCCGGGTGACCGGCGACGAGGCGAAGGTGCCTGCCGCGCCGCCGCGCCCGCCACGGCCCACCTGGCTGCTGCCCGAACCGGTGCCGCTGCACGATCCGCGCCTGCAGGTGCTGTCCGGCCCGGAGCGGCTGGAAAGCGGCTGGTGGGACGGGGGCGACGTGCGCCGCGACTACTACGTGGTGCGCACCGGGCGCGGCCAGCGTGCCTGGGCGTTCCGTGCCGCCGGCGCGCGCGAGGGCGGCTGGATGCTGCACGGGTGGTTCGCATGAGCTGGGACGACGCCATCGACGGCGTGGACCGGGAAAGCCCTGGTGCCCGCGTGCCGCGCTTCCGCCAGGTCGCCTGGCGCCTGGCCCGGCGCGAGGCCGGCGCGCTGGATGCGGCCAACGACGACGCGCCGGTCGCCGAAGACGGCCTGCCGGCCTATGCCGAGCTGCACTGCCTGTCCGAGTTCTCGTTCCTGCGCGGCGCCTCCAGTGCCGAGGACCTGTTCGCGCGCGCGGCGCAGTGCGGCTACGAGGCGCTGGCGATCACCGACGAATGCTCGCTGGCCGGCATCGTCCGTGCCTGGGAGGCAGCGCGCGCCACCGGGGTGAAGCTCATCGTGGGCAGCGAGTTCGCGCTGGACTGCGGCCTGCGCTGCGTGCTGCTGGTGCAGTCGCGCGCCGGCTATACGCGCCTGTGCGAGCTGATCACCACCGGTCGGCGCAATTCGGCCAAGGGCAGCTACCGGCTCGCGCGCGCCGACGTGGAGCGGGTGGTGCGCATGCCGCCGCCGGGCGTGGAAGCTGGGGAGGTGGCAGGCGAGGGCTGCGGCCTGTTCGCGCTGTGGTTGCCGGGCGCCGAACCCGATCCGGCGCAGGGGCGCTGGCTGCGCCTGCTGTTTGGCGAGCGCGCGTACCTGGCGGTGGAGCTGCACCGCGAGCAGGACGATGCCGCGCGCCTGGCCCGGCTGCAGGAACTGGCGGCACGGCTGCAGATGACGGCGGTGGCGGCGGGCGACGTGCACATGGACGTGCGCCGGCGCCGGGTGCTGCAGGACACGCTGACCGCGATCCGCCACAACCTCACCCTGGCCGAATGCGCCGACCGGCTGTTCCGCAACGGCGAGCGCCACCTGCGCACGCGCCGCGCGCTGGCGGCGATCTATCCGGCGCCGCTGCTGCAGGCTTCGGTGGAACTGGCGCGGCGCTGCCACTTCGACCTCAAGGAAGCCGGCTACGTCTATCCGAAGGAACTGGTGCCGCCGGGGCATACCCCGACCAGCTGGCTGCGCCAGCTCACGGAAGAGGGCATGCGCCGGCGCTGGCCGGAGGGCGTGCCGCCGAAGGTGGCCGCGCAGATCGAGGAGGAACTGGCGCTGATCGCCGAGCTCAAGTACGAGGCGTTCTTCCTCACCGTGGAGGACATCGTCCGTTACGCCCGCGGCAAGGGCATCCTCTGCCAGGGCCGCGGCTCCTCGGCCAACTCGGCGGTGTGCTTTGCCCTGGGCATCACCGCGGTGGATCCGGCGCAGACCCGCCTGCTGGTCTCGCGCTTCCTGTCCAAGGCACGCGACGAGCCGCCGGACATCGACGTGGACTTCGAGCACGAGCGCCGCGAGGAAGTGCTGCAGTACGTGTATGGCAAGTACGGGCGGCGGCGCGCGGCGCTGGCGGCCACGGTGATCCGCTACCGCGGCAAGAGCGCGGTGCGCGACGTGGCCAAGGCCTTCGGCCTGCCCCCGGACCAGATCGGCCTGCTGGCCGAATGCTTCGGCTGGGGCAATGGTGCCGCGCCGATGCGCCAGCGCCTGTCCGAGGCCGGGTTCGATCCGGACAACCCGCTCATCAACAAGGTGCTGGCGCTGGCGGCGATGCTGGAAGGCATGCCGCGCCACCTGTCCCAGCACGTGGGCGGTTTCGTGATCTCCGACGCGCCGCTGTCGACCGTGGTGCCGGTGGAGAACGCGGCCATGGCCGACCGCACCATCATCCAGTGGGACAAGGATGACCTGGAGACGATGGGCATGCTCAAGGTCGACTGCCTGGCGCTGGGCATGCTCACCTGCATCCGCAAGGCCTTCGACCTGGTGGAGTGGTACCGCGGCGTGCGCCTGGACATGGCCACCCTGCCGCGCGAGGACCCGGCCACCTACGAAATGCTGCAGGCCGCCGACAGCGTGGGCGTGTTCCAGGTCGAATCGCGCGCGCAGATGGCGATGCTGCCGCGGCTGCGGCCGAAGACGTTCTACGACCTGGTGGTGCAGGTGGCGATCGTGCGCCCCGGGCCGATCCAGGGCGGCATGGTCCATCCCTACCTGCGCCGGCGCATGGGCAAGGAGCTGGTTAGCTATCCCTCCGAGGGGGTAAAGCAGATCCTCGGCAACACCCTGGGCATCCCGCTGTTCCAGGAGCAGGTGATGGAGCTGGTGATCCATGCCGGCTACACGCCGGAGGAGGCCGACCACCTGCGCCGCTCGATGGCGGCCTGGGGGCGGGGCGGCGACATGGAGCCGCACCGCCTGAAGATCCGCCGGCTGATGGAAGGCAAGGGTTACGGCAGCGGGTTCATCGACCAGCTGTTCGAGCAGATCAAGGGCTTCGGTTCCTACGGCTTCCCGCAGAGCCATGCGGCCTCGTTCGCCAAGCTGGTCTATGTCAGCGCCTGGCTCAAGCGCCACGAGCCGGCGGCCTTCGCCTGCGCCCTGCTCAACTCGCAGCCGATGGGCTTCTACTCGCCCAGCCAGATCGTGCAGGACGCGCGGCGCGGCCGCGGTGGACGCGAGGGGGTGGAGGTGCGGCCGGTGGACGTGGTCTGCAGCAGCTGGGATTCGACCCTGGAGCCGCTGGGCGAGGGCAGGCAGCCGGCGATCCGGCTGGGCCTGCGGCTGGTGGCGGGCCTGTCGGAAAGCGCGGCGCAGGCGATCGTCGATGCGCGGCGCTGGCGTCCCTTCAGCGACGTGGCCGACCTGTGCCGGCGTGCGGGACTGGATGCGAGGGCGCGCCAGGCCCTGGCCGAAGCGGGCGCGCTCGATGGCCTGGCCGGCCACCGCAATGCCGCGCGCTGGGCGGTGGCCGGGATCGAGCCGAAACGGCCGCTGCTGGATACCAGCCCGGATGAAACCCGCATCGAACTGCCGGCGCCGCGCCTGGGCGAGGAGCTGCTGGCCGATTACCGCAGCACCGGCCTGAGCCTGCGCGCGCATCCGATGGCGCTGCTGCGCGCGCAGATGGTGCAGCGGCGGATCCTGGGCGTGCGCGAGCTGCGGCAGCGCCGCCATGGCAGCGGTGTGCACGTGGCCGGCCTGGTCACCCAGCGGCAGCGGCCGGCCACGGCCAAGGGCACGATCTTCGTCACCCTCGAGGACGAGCACGGCATGGTCAACGTGATCGTGTGGCCGGACCTGGCCGTGCGCCAGCGCAAGCCGCTGCTGCAGTCGCGGCTGATGGCCGTGCGCGGACGCTGGGAACGGGTGGACGGCGTGGAGCACCTGATCGCCGCCCACCTGGAGGACCTGAGCCACCTGCTGGGCGGGATGCAGGTCGAATCCCGCGATTTCCACTGATCAACCGCGCATTGCGCAGGAGGGCGGCATGGACCTGTTCGACAACGGACCGCAGACCCTGGTGGAGGACGCCGAGGGCGGTATCCGCTACTGGGCGGAGTTCCTGCCGCCTGCGCTGGCCCGGGAATGGTTCGAGGCGCTGCGCGATGGCTGCCGCTGGCAGTCCGCGCGCAGGCCGATGTACGACCGCGTGGTCGACGTGCCGCGGTTGATGGCCTGGTACGGCCTGCACGAGGTGCCCGAGGGCCTGCCGCTGGCGGCGATGCTGGAACGCGTGCAGGCGGTGGCGCCGGGTGCCTACAACAGCGCGGGCCTGAACTTCTACCGCGACGGCAACGACAGCGTGGCCATGCACAACGACAAGCTGCACCAGCTGGTGCCGGGACAACCGCTGGCGCTGGTCTCGCTCGGCAGCGCCCGGCGCATGAACATCCGTGCCAAGGCCGGTGGCCGCGCGCTGGGCATCGACCTGGAGCCGGGCAGCCTGCTGGTCATGAGCCATGCCAGTCAGCTCACCCACGAACACGGCATACCCAAGACCGCGCGCCCGGTCGCACCACGCATGGGCGTGGTGTTCCGCGCGCGTCCGCAGGCGGCGCGGACGCGGTATTCCTGGCAGGCAGGCGTGGGAGCGTCCGGATCCGTGCCTGGTCCGGGGGAGCGGGCGGCGTGAGCCCGCCCGGCGTCCGCGGGCTGGCTGCCGGCTCCCCGTTGCCCACCGGGCAGGCGCTGGCGATCGACGGCCGCTGCTTCGCCTACATGTTCCCCTGCGCCTGGGAGGACCACTGCAAGATCGGCTTCTCCGCCGATCCGCTGGGGCGGATCGCGGCGCTGCACCCGCGCTGGTTCGGGTTCTTCGACCTGGAAGGCGGGATGCTGGTGGAGGCCGAGTCCATCCGTGACGCGCGCGACCTTGAGCTGGAGCTGCGCGCAGGACTGGGCGGGTACAACGCGCCGGCGCCACTGGCGATCCGGGTTCCGGCTGGCGGGCATACCGAGTGGTTCCGCGGCGTGTCGGCGCTGCTGGCCGAGCGCGTGGCGACCCTGGGCGCGCGTGGCTATCGCACGTATCGACTGGGCGACTGGCTACAGGCGGCGCTGCAACAACGCGCGGACCGACTGCACGAGTGGACCCTGGTGCAGCTATCGGTGGACGAGCTGGAAGGCCTGGCCGGTCCCACGCCTGCGCAGCAGCACGTGCGCGACGTGCTGGATGCGTGCGTTGCCCTGGGTATCGGACTGGAACCGCGGCTGGCGCCGGCGGTCCTGGACTGGTATCGCGGGCCAGCGTCGTGACTCGCAGGCGGTGGCCAGCAGCAAGGCTGCTGGGCGCGAGGAGCCCGGCCCGCTTTCCAACCCCTCCCCCCCCCCCCGGGGGGGAGGGGTTGGCCTGGCCCGCAGCGAAGGGGCCTGTGGTCAGCGGCTCGATTTCTTCGTGGCGCGGCGCGTGGATTTCTTCGCCGCCGACTTGCGGGCGGGTGATTTGCGGGTGCTGGTCCTGGCCGTGGCCTTCCTGGCGCTGGACTTCTTCGTGGCCTTCTTCGTGGCGTGGCCGGTGCTCTTGCGGGTGGCCTTCTTCGCCGTCGCCTTCTTCGCGGGGCTGCGGCTGGTCCTGCGCGTGGCGGTCTTCTTCGCCGCCTTCTTCGCCGCGCTCTTGCGCGGAGCCGACTTCCGGGCCGTGGTCTTGCGCGCGGCCTTCTTCGTGGCGGTCTGGCGGGTCGCCTTCCTGGCGGTGCTCTTGCGGGCGGTGGTCTTGCGCGCGCCGGTCGTCTTCTTCGCTGCCTTCTTGGTGGCCTTGCGCGCCGTCGACTTCCGTGCGCCGCTCCCGCTTGCGGTCTTCTTCGTGGCCTTCTTCGCGGCCTTGCTGGCGCCGCCGGCGGACTTCTTCGCCGCGGATTTCTTCGTCGATTTCTTCGTTGCCTTGCGCGCGCCGGACTTCCTGCCCGACCCGGACTGCTTGCCGCCGCCGTCCTGCTTGTTGACGGTGGCCCAGGCGATGCGCTCGGCGGTGTCCTCGCTGCGGCCGCGCTCCTTCTCGCTGTCCTCGATGTGCTCGGCCTGGCGCTTCTGCTTGTCGGTATAGCTGGACTTGTCACCACGTGGCATTGGCTTGCTCCTGCGATGCACCGGTGCGTGCGGCCACAGGAAAACGCCATCGGGGTAAGGCATCCGTGAAATGCACGGGCTTCGTTGCAACGCATCGCCGGGCGATCGGCGGCGATGCGCCCGCCGGTCACCGCCATCCGCGCAAAGGAAAGCCCCGCATCGCGGGGCTTCCCGTGGCTGCTCCCGGCGCGCCGCGCGGCGCGCGATCCTTGCTCAGCGGAAGCGGATCTCGCCGGCGAAGGTGATGGTGTCCACGTCCACGTTGACGCCGTTGGATTCGGCGCGGCGGCGGTCGTAGTTCAGGCCCAGGTCCCAGCGGCGGCTGAAGTCGTAGCCGGCACTGATGCCGTAGTACGGCTTGGTCGAGCTCTCGTCGTCGACGATGTCGAAGCGGTCCTCGCGCAGCTGCAGGGTGACGCGGGCCACGCCGGCGCGGGCGCCGACGAAGAAGCCGGTTTCCTGCGGGCCGAAGTGCTTCTTGGCGACGATGCCGGCGCCGACGGTGACCAGGTCCAGGTCGTAGTCGCAGCCCAGGTACTCGGTGTACAGCGAGCCGACGTGGCCCTCGACGGCGAGGTTCGGGGTGAACCAGTAGCCGCCGCCGACCAGCAGCGCGGTGTCGTTGTCGCTGCCGCGGAAGTAGCGGCCGTAGCTGACTTCGATGTCGCTGTTGCCGGCTTCGGCGCGGACGAAGGGCTGGCCGGCGAGGGCCTCGGTCGACAGGGTGCAAAGGGCCAGGGCCGCAGCCAGGGCCAGGATGTTCTTCATGTATGACCTTCCAGTGGTTTTCTCGGTATGCCCGTCCGGGCAGCGCGCACTTTGGCCGGCAGGTCCAGCAGTGTCAGGAATTTGTCAAAGGTTCGGGCGCAGGGGCGCCCAAGCTGCGAAAATGAGGTGCCCCAGACCAGCGTCGTGGCGGCAGCGGCCGCCAGCGGCTGGCACGTTCCGGAAAGGAGGTCCGGGCGGTCCTGCCAGGCGCGGGCTTCCCCCACCCGTGTTCGAGATTTGTCGTGTCAAACCCCCCGAAAGAGCGCCGCCGGTCCAACGCCCCCGTGGACCCGCAGCAGCTGGTCGCCGGCCTCACCCCCGGACAGCAGGCGACCGTGGAAACCATGCGCCATTTCCACTGGGAACTGCGCTTCGTGCGCCGCCCGCTGTTCCAGCCGCCGATCCCGTTCCTGTTCGACCGCGACGGCAAGCGCTACGTGGTCCTGCGAGGACGGCAGCATCGACGAGCATCCGGACCTGCCGCTGCGCGACTGAGCCGCGCAAAAAGAAGGCCCCGCCGTAGCGGGGCCTTCTGGCGGCAACGCGGGCGCCCGGATCAGGCGCCGGCTTCTTCCTTGTACGCGTCCACCGGGATGCAGGCGCAGAACACGTTCTTGTCGCCGTAGACGTTGTCCACGCGCGAGACCGGCGGCCAGTACTTCTGCTTCTTCAGCGACGGCAGCGGGAACGCGGCCAGCTCGCGCGGGTAGGCGTGCTTCCACTCGCTGGCCGACACCTGCTGCGCGGTGTGCGGGGCGTGCTTGAGCGGGTTGTCCTCGCGGTCCAGGCGGCCGTCCTCGATCGCGCGGATCTCCTCGCGGATCTGGATCATGGCGTCGATGAAGCGGTCCAGCTCCTGCTTGGACTCGCTCTCGGTCGGTTCGACCATCAGCGTGCCGGCGACCGGGAAGCTCAGGGTCGGGGCGTGGAAGCCGAAGTCGACCAGGCGCTTGGCGATGTCCTCGGCGCCGATGCCGGTGGCCTTCTCCAGCGGGCGGATGTCGAGGATGCACTCGTGCGCGACCAGGCCGTTGCGGCCGGTGTAGAGCGTCCTGTAGTGCGGGGCCAGCCTCTTCGAGATGTAGTTGGCGTTGAGCAGGGCCACCTGGGTGGCCTTGCGCAGGCCGGCGGCGCCCATCATCGCGATGTACATCCAGCTGATCGGCAGGATCGAGGCGCTGCCGAAGCTGGCCGCGCTGACCATGCCGACCTTGCCGTCGCCGCCGAGCGTGCGCGGCAGGAACGGCGCCAGGTGCGCCTTCACCGCGCACGGGCCCACGCCCGGGCCGCCGCCGCCGTGCGGGATGCAGAAGGTCTTGTGCAGGTTCAGGTGGGAGACGTCCGAACCCCACTTGCCCGGCTTGGCCAGGCCGACCAGGGCGTTCATGTTGGCGCCGTCGGTGTACACCTGGCCGCCGTGGGCGTGGATGATCTGGCAGATCTCGACCACGTCCTCCTCGAACACGCCGTGGGTGGACGGGTAGGTGATCATGATCGCGGCCAGGTTGGCCGAGTGCTGTTCGGCGCGGGCGCGCAGGTCCTCCAGGTCGATGTTGCCGTTGGCGTCGCACTTGACCACCACGACCTTCATGCCGGCCATCTGCGCCGAGGCCGGGTTGGTGCCGTGCGCCGACTCGGGGATCAGGCAGATGTTGCGGTGGCCCTCGCCGCGGCTGGCGTGGTAGGCGCGGATCGCCAGCAGGCCGCTGTACTCGCCCTGGGCGCCGGAGTTGGGCTGGAAGCTCACCGCGTCGTAGCCGGTGCACTCGGCCAGCATCGCCTCCAGCTCGGACACCAGCTGGGCGTAGCCCTCGGCCTGGTCGGCCGGGGCCAGCGGGTGGACCTGGCTGAACTCCGGCCAGGTGATCGGGATCATCTCCGAGGTGGCGTTGAGCTTCATGGTGCACGAACCCAGCGGGATCATCGTGCGGTCCATGGCCAGGTCCTTGTCCGACAGCGAGCGCATGTAGCGCAGCAGCTCATGCTCGCTGTGGTAGGTGTTGAACACCGGGTGCTGCAGGAACGGGCTGGTGCGCAGCAGCTCGGCCGGCAGCGCGTTTGGGGTGGCGGCGTCCAGCGCGTCGATGTCGATGCTGGCGCCGAACAGGCCGGCCAGGGCGGCCAGGTCGGCGCGGGTGGTGGTCTCGTCCAGGCTGATGCCCACCGCCTCGCTGTCGATCTGGCGCAGGTTGATGCCGGCCTCGCGGGCGCGGGCCAGGATCGCGCCGGCGTCCACGCCCTTCACGTGCAGGGTGTCGAAGAAGCGCCCGCCGACCTCGATGCCGGCATTGCGCAGGGCCGCGGCCAGGATCGCGGCCATGCGATGGGTGCGGCGGGCGATCCGGGCCAGGCCCTCGGGGCCGTGGTACACGGCGTACATCGAGGCCATCACCGCCAGCAGCACCTGCGCGGTGCAGATGTTGGAAGTGGCCTTCTCGCGGCGGATGTGCTGCTCGCGGGTCTGCAGGGTCAGGCGGTAGGCCGGGTTGCCCTCGGTGTCCACCGACACGCCGATCAGGCGGCCGGGCATGGAGCGCTTGAACGCGTCGCGGCAGGCCATGAACGCCGCGTGCGGGCCGCCGAAGCCGAACGGCACGCCGAAGCGCTGCGAGTTGCCGACCACGATGTCCGCGCCCCATTCGCCCGGGGCGGCGATCAGGGTCAGGGCCAGCAGGTCGGTGGCCACCGCGACCAGGCCGCCGCGCGCGTGCACGGCCTCGGCCAGGGCACGATGGTCGCCGATGTGGCCGAAGGTGTCCGGATACTGCAGCAGCACGCCGAAGCACTCGGCTTCCATCGCCTCCTCCGGGGTGCCCACGCGCAGGGTGATGCCCAGCGGCTCGGCGCGGGTGCGCAGCACTTCCAGGGTCTGCGGATGCACGGCGTCGTGCACGAAGAAGGTGTCCGACTTCGACTTGCCGGCGCGCTTGGCCAGGGTCATGGCCTCGGCGGCGGCGGTGGCCTCGTCCAGCAGGGAGGCGTTGGCGATCTCCATGCCGGTCAGGTCGGCGCACATCTGCTGGAAGTTCACCAGCGCTTCCATGCGGCCCTGCGAGATCTCGGCCTGGTAGGGCGTGTAGGCGGTGTACCAGGCGGGGTTCTCGAGGATGTTGCGCAGGATCACCGCCGGGGTGTGGGTGCCGTAATAGCCTTGGCCGATGAAGCTGCGGAAGACCTTGTTCTTCCTGGCGATGGCGCGGATCCGGGCCAGCGCCTCCTCCTCGGTCAGGCTGCCGCCCAGGGCCAGCGGCTCGGCGGACTTGATCCCGGCCGGGACGATGGCGTCGGTCAGGGCCTCCAGCGAGTCGTGGCCGACGGCCTGGAGCATGGTGGCGATTTCGGCGTCGTTGGGGCCGATGTGGCGGCCGACGAAGGCGTCGTGCTGCTCGAGTTCGCGCAGGGAGGAAGCGTGCTGGGACATGGAGAGCGGTCCGGACAGGGCAGGAATGGAGGCCGCGCACGGGCGCGGCGGGGTGCCCCTCTGTCCTTTTGCCTGAGAGTTTGGAAGCCGCGCGGACGAGGTCGCGTGCTTCGTGCCCCTTCGGCGCCGGCGCTGGCGCTCTCGCGTGGCCGGTCTCTCCAGAGTGTTTGCAGCGGCGGTGGTATCGGGCCTGAGCGATTACGGGCGTTTGCGCCTTCGGCAGCCGGCCGGGGCCGGCTTCTCCCACCAGGTACAGCGTGGCGATTATACCGTGGCCGCGGCGGCGGGCAGGCCGGTGGCGGCGGGCGCGGCCCGGGGCGGCGGCACCCGGGGGCAGCCGGACAGGGCAAGCCCGCCAGCGCCGCCGGGTGCAGCGGGGATGGGCGCTTGGCTTACCATGGCCATCCTTTCGGGACCGCGGCCCATGACCTCCGATCCGGACCACGCCACTGCAGCAGCGACCATCGCCATTCCGGAGCCGGCCGCGGTAGCCGCGGCGGCGGAAACCGCGCCCGCGGGCGGTGCCATGGGGCCAGCCGCACCCAGCGCGATCGACCGCCTGGTGCGCCTGCTCAAGCGCGAGCCGGTGCTGGTGGTGTCGCTGGTCTATGCGCTGGTGTCGGCCATGGGCATGTGGTCGCACTACTGGTTCTACCGCCGCCTCGACTTCCCGATCCTGGAATACCTGCAGGGCGCCGACCTGTTCGTGATCGGCCTGCGCCGGCCGGACTACTTCCTGGTGGTGCTGGCGGTGCTGGCCTTCGTGCGGGTCAGCCTGGTCCCGGTGCGCTGGGCCGCGCGCAATCCGGAGCGCGCACGCGCGCTGGCGGCGCGCCACCCGTGGATCCGCTGGGTGTTCCTGTTCCCGGACGACAGGAAGCGCTGGCTGGTGTCCGGGCTGTCGTTCGAGACCCAGCTGGTGCTGTTCGGCCTGGTGCTATCGCTGCAGTACCTGCTGGTGTGGAGCGTGCTCAATGCCAACCGGGTGGTGGAGGGCCGCTCGGACCTGCCGCAGGTGCGCCTGACCCTGGCCGGGGCCGACGCTCCGGTCCCCGGGCAGGCGCGGCTGCTGGGCACCACCAGCGCCTACGTGCTGGTGTGGTGGCCCGGGCCGAAGCAGGTGGAAGTGTTCCCGGTGGCCAACCTGGCCCGGATCGAGCAGGTGCGCGCGCCGGAAGGCGGGCAGCCGGCGCATGATGCCGAGCTGCCCGCGGACGCGGCGCCCGGCGCCGAAGCCGCGGATGCCGGGGCGGTTGCGCCCGCGGCCGCCGATGCGATCCAGCCGGCCCGGGAAGGTGGCCCGTCCCGATGAGCGCACGCAGTACCCGGACCCTGACCCTGCTGCTGGCCGGCCTGGCGATGTTCGGGCCTTTCTCGATCGACACCATCTTCCCGGCCTTCCCGCAGATGGCCGCGCAGTTCGGCGCGGACAAGGTGGCGATCCAGCAGACCATCAGCGTCTACCTGATCTCCTACGCGCTGATGAGCGTGGTGCATGGTCCGCTGTCGGACGCACTGGGACGGCGGCGGGTGATCCTGGCCGGCCTGGTGGTGTTCACCCTGGCCTCGGCCGGCTGCGCGCTGTCGCGCGACCTGCCCACGCTGCTGGCGTTCCGCGCGCTGCAGGGGCTGTCGGCCGGAGTCGGCCTGATCGTCGGCCGCGCGGTGATCCGCGACGTGCTGCAGGGCGACGACGCGCAGCGGCTGATGAGCCAGGTCTCGGTGATCTTCGGCATCGCCCCGGCGATCGCGCCGATCATCGGCGGCTGGATGCTGGGTGCCGGGCGCTGGCCGCTGATCTTCTGGTTCCTGGCCGCGTTCGGCCTGATGCTGCTGGCGAGCGTGGGCCGCTGGCTGCCGGAGACCCATCCGCCGGAACTGCGCCTGCCGCTGCAGCCGCGGCGGCTGCTGCGCGACTACGCGGCGATCGGCGCCAACCCGCGTTTCCAGCGCCTGGCCGCGGCCGGTGCGCTGAACTTCGCCGGCATGTTCCTGTACATCGCCTCGGCGCCGGCATTCCTGATGGACCTGCTGGGCCTGGGCGAGCGCGAGTTCGCCTGGCTGTTCATCCCCACCATCGGCGGCATGACCCTGGGCGCGTTCCTGTCCGGGCGCCTGGCCGGGCGCTGGCCGCCGGGCCGGCAGGTGGGCGCGGGCTTCGCCTGCTCGGCCACCGCCGCCGCGCTCAACGTGGCCTACAACGTGCTGGCGCCGGCGATCGCGGTGCCGTGGGCGGTGCTGCCGATGAGCCTGTTCGCCTTCGGCGTGGCCCTGGTGTTCCCGGTGCTGACCCTGGCGATCCTGGACATGTACCCGCGCCAGCGCGGCGCCGCCTCCTCGCTGCAGGCGTTCTTCCAGCTGGTGCTCAACTCGCTGGTCGCCGGCCTGCTGTCGCCGCTGCTGAGCCACCACGGCCTGCACCTGGCGCTGGGCATGGCCGCGTTCGTGGCCGGCGGCTGGGCGATCTGGCGCTGGGAGTCCAGCGTCGCCCGACGCGCGCGGCCGCCTGCCTCCCCGCCGCCCTCCGGCCCGATGATCGAGCCGGGCGAGCAGCTCTGACCTTCCTTCCTTCCCCCCGGAGATCCCGATGTCCATCCAGTCCAAGGCCCGCCGTGACGCGCGCAAGCGCAAGGCCGAACGCGAGCGCAACCGCGCCCGGGCCGGGCGCCCGCCGATCGAACCGCATGCCGAGCTGCGCGACCGCGACGGCAACCTGCTGGCCGGCGTGGTGCGGCAGGGCGGGGTCTGGGTGCTGGGCATGGACGGGCGCATCGCCGGCAGCAGCGACAGCGCCGCGCAGATGCTGATGCTCATGCGCCGCGCCCAGCGCCTGCACGAGGAGCAGGGCGTGCCGGTGAAGCTGGTGTACTCGGACGTGCTGCGCGACGAGGCGGCGCTGGAGGCGGCGGCCAACGGCAAATCGCCGGAGGAGTACGAGCAGCAGCTGGAGGCGGAGATGGCCTCGGCGCGCCCGGTCGATGGCGAGGACGAGGGCGAGCGGCAGGAACCGGATACCTCCGGCCCGGCGCTGCACTGAGTCCCGCCCGCCGCAAAGGCAAGGGCCGGCTTGCGCCGGCCCTTGCTGTTTGCAGCTTCCGTCGGCCCGCCTCAGGCGTCCTTGGCCGGGGTCGTGGCCGCCTGCGCCGCCGGCGCCTGCCAGCCGCAGGACTTGCCTTGGTTCTGCTGCTGCAGCCATTCCTGCAGCGGGGCGAAGTACTCCAGTACCGCGCCGCCGTCGATCCGCTCGCTGCCGGTCAGCTCCTTGAGCGTGGCCTGCCACGGCTGGCTGGCGCCGCGCGCCAGCATGGCGCGGAACTTCTCGCCGGCGGCCTCGCTGCCGTGGAAGCTGCATTCGTACAGCGGGCCGGTGTGGCCGGCGGCCTCGCACAGCGACTTGTAGAACTGGAACTGCAGCAGGTGCGCCAGGAAATAGCGGGTGTACGGGGTATTGCCCGGCACGTGGTACTTGGCACCCGGGTCGAAGAACTCCTCGCCGCGCGGCTGCACCGGGGCCACGCCCTGGTAGCGCGCCTTCAGCTCCCACCAGGCCTGGTTGTAGCGGTCCGGGGTGATCGAGCCGTCGAACACGCCCCAGCGCCAGCGGTCGATCATCAGCCCGAACGGCAGGAACGAGACCTTGGCCAGGGCCATGCGCATCTGGGTGTTGATCAGCGCCTCGTGGCTCTGCGCCTGGCCCTGGACCAGGCCGATCGACTCCAGGTACTTCGGCGTCATCGCCAGCACGATGGTGTCGCCGATGGCCTCGTGGAAGCCGTCGTTGGCGCCGTTCTGGAACAGCGGCGGCTGCGGGTTGTAGGCCAGGTCGTAATAGATGTGGCCCAGCTCGTGGTAGATGGTGGTGAAGTCTTCCTCGTTGGGCTTGATGCACATCTTGGTGCGCACGTCCGGCGACTTGCCGTCAGCGCCGCCCATGTTCATGTCCCAGGCGCTGGCGTGGCAGACCACGTCGCGGTCCAGCGGCTTGATGAACTGGCTCTTCTCCCAGTAGCTCTCCGGCAGCCGGGGCATGCCCAGGGAGACGTAGAAGTCCTGGGCGCGCTCGGTCATCGCCTTGGCCATGGCCAGCTGTGCCTCGCGCTCGGCCTCGAAGCGCTCGCGCGGGCCGGGGCTGGGGCCGCGGCGGTGCAGGGCGGCGCTGAGCAGCTGCTGGTACTGGCGCTCCAGGGCGGCGGTGATGTCCAGGTCGCCCACGCCCTTGTACGGCTGCAGCATGTCCCAGAGGTTGCCCCAGTCCTGCTGCCACATGTTGCCCATCAGGTGCGCCGGCAGCAGGCCCTCGCCGACCACGCCGCGTTCCACGCCGTAGGTCTGCTGCAGCTTGTCGCGGGTGTAGCAGTGCAGCTGCTCGTACAGCGGGCGCACCTGCTCCCACAGGCGGTCGGTCTCGGCGGAGAAGGCGTCCGGCTCCATGTCGTAGCCGCTGCGCCACATCGCGCCGGTGTCGGCGTAGCCCAGTTCGCGCGCGCCCTCGTTGACCAGCTCGACGAAGCGGACGTAGTCCTCGCGCATCGGTTGGGCGATCGAGTGCCAGCCGGCCCAGGCGTCGAGCTGGGCGTCGTAGTCGCGGCTGGATCTCAGCACGTCCTCCAGCTCGCCCAGCTGGCGGCACTTCCTGGCCGCGCCTTCGCCGCTGCAGTAGGTGCCGGCGCCGTAGGCGCCTTCCATCTTCGCCGCGATCCGGGTCAGCTCGGCCAGCTTCTCCGGGTCGCGCGGGGCGGGCATGGCGGTGGCCTGCTTGAGCAGGTTGAGGGCGCGCCGGCTGTCGTCGGACATCGGCTGGCCCTCGAACTTCTTCGCTTCCTCGATCCAGGCATTGAGCTGGGCCAGGGCGCGCTCGTTGGCCTTGGCCGCCACCAGCTGGCTGTCGTCGTTGATGTAGGTCGAGGACAGCCACTGCGCGGAAGTGAGCTCCGGATAGGCGGCCTTGAACTCGGCGTTGATGCGGGCGACGAACTGGTCGGCGGTCTCGCCGTTCTCGGCCCGGGCGGCAGGCTTTTCCTGTTCCGGGCTGGGCGTCTTGCGGCAGGCCGACAGCGACAGCAGGCCGGCGGCCACGGCGATGGCTAGCAGCAGGGGGCGATGGTTCACGAGGGGTCCCTTTGCGTGAGTGCGACCGGCGAAGGCTAGAGGCCCGGGATGGCACTGGCAAGGCGCGGCGCGGGGACCCGTCTTCTCCCCTCGGGGGAAGCGGCCCCGAAGGGACGGACGAGGGGCGGACGGGGCCCCCGGGACATCGCCGCCCTCAACCCCACTCCATGGGGCGAGGCGAGCTTACTGGCCGCTGGCGCAGCCGGCGAACAGGTCGCGCGAGCGATCGTAGACGGAGGTCCTCACCTGCATGAGGCCCAGCACCGAGTGGAACAAGTTGTCCTGGTCGGCGCGCCCGTTCGCACGCTGGCGCAGGCACTTCAGGTCGAGCCCGCGGTCCTGCGCGAATTCCGGCGAAAACCACATCACCATGGGCACGCGGGTCTGCTCGGCCGGCGCGATCGCGTAGGGCACGCCATGCAGGTAGAGGCCTTTCTCGCCGAGCGACTCGCCGTGGTCGGAGAGATAGATCATGGCGGTGTCGTAGTCGGGCAGGGCGCGCAGCGTGCCGATCGCGCGGTCCAGAAAATGGTCGGTGTACAGGACCGTGTTGTCGTAGGTGTTGACGATCTGCTCGCGGCTGCAGTTGCCCAGCTCGGCGGTGTCGCAGGTCGGCGCGAAGCGCCGGAACTGCGCCGGGTAGCGCTGGAAGTAGGCCGGGCCGTGGCTGCCGAGCTGGTGCAGCACCACCACGCGGTCGCCCGGCCTGGCGCGCACCTGCGCGGCGAGGTCGTCGAGCAGGATCTCGTCCATGCAGCGCCCGTCCTTGCACAGCCCGGGCTTCTTCGCGTCGTCGAGCTGCTGGATCTGCAGGCCTTCGCACACGCCCTTGCAGCCGGACTGGTTGTCGCGCCACAGCGTGGCGATGCCGGCGTGTTCGAGCACGTGCAGGAGCGACTGGTGGGCGCGGATCTTCGCTTCGTCGTAATCGTGGCGGCCGAACGGCGAGAACATGCACGGCACCGAGACCTCCGTGCTGGTGCCGCACGAGTGCATGTCGGGGAAGTTGATCACCCCGGTCTGCGCCAACTTGGGCGTGGTCTGGCGCGCATAGCCGTTGAGGCCCCAGTTCTGCGCGCGCATGGTCTCGCCCAGCACGATCAGCAGCAGGCGCGGGCGGCTGCCCGGCGCGCGCGGGGTCGCCATCGCATCGTGCTCGATCGGCAGCTTCGGCTTGTGCTTGATCGGCGAGTCGGTCTTGAGGACCTGCATGAGCGCGACCAGGTAGTTGACCGGCGTGGCCAGGTAGCGCACCTCGCGATGGTTGCGCATCAACGCCGACAGGCCCTGGAACGACAGCATCGAACCGGCGGCGCCGACCGCCGCGATGGCCGCCAGGAACAGCAGGCGCACGCCGAGCGCGCGGCTCCAGCTGCGGCGGCGCAGCCGCACCCGCCACAGCACGGCGATCGGGAGCGCCGCGTAGAACAGCAATGGCCACAGCAGCGCGGGCGTGAGCAGCTCGCGCGATTCCTTGTGGTCGGTGTTGAGCACGTTGCGCAGCATGTCCGCGTCCAGGTAGACGCTGTAGCTGTTCATGTAGTGCGTGGCGAACGCGGTGGTGACGAACAGCAGCGTCAGCAGCGGCTTGGCGTTCCAGCGCCACACCAGCAGGCCGAACAGCAGCGCGTGCACGGAGACCAGCAGGAAGAACAGCGACGCGGCGAAGCCGATGTCGCCGGGATGCGTCGCGAGCGACGCATGCCAGAACATGCGGTTGCAGGCGAGCGCGAAGAACACGCTGCTGCCCAGCACCAGCGTTTCCACCGACACTTCGGGTCGGTGCGTCCAGTCGAGCGCGCGCAGGCGCGAGAGCACGCCGCTGCGGGGCAACGAGAGGCTCATGCGGTTTCTCCCGCCGCGCCGGCCGCGGCGCTGCGCGCCCGCGGGCGCAACAGCCACAGGTACAAGCCGAGCGACACGCCCCAGCAGACCGCCAGGGCCCACAGGTCGTGGGAGAGGAAGTGCGCGCCGCGCAGTTGCTGGGAAACGCCGAACAGCAACCCGGCGCCGAGACCGATCGCCAGCCCGGCCTTGCGCCAGCGCGGGCGGACCGCCAGCGCGGCGAAGTACAGCGCGACCCAGGCATAGCCGCCGCTGGCATGCCCGGCCGGGAAGCAGCCCGACGCCGGAACGCCCTGGCGCGATTCGAACAGCCCGTAGAAGGCGTGGGTGCCGCCGTAGCTGGCCAGGTCCCACGGGCAGTCCATGTGCGTGGCTCCCTTCAGCAACGATACCGCCGCGGTCGAAAGCCCCACCGCCAGCACCACGTACAACGCCGGGCGCGACCAGGCGTTCCAGCGCGGCGAGCGCCGCGCATACAGGCCGAAGACCAACAGCGCCAGCGCCGCGGCGGTGCTGGCCTGCTTGCCGCCGCGATGCACGAGCTTGGCGGTGAACCAATGGTCCTTGAGCAGCCAGTGCCCGCCTTCGGCGTGATAGATCTGCGTGGCCAGCCATTGGTCGACGCCGCCGGCCGTCAGCAGCGCGCTCAGCGCCAGCACCGCCGCCAGCGGAATCCACAGGTGGGTGGCGACGAAGCGGCTGTACGGACGGAGAACGGGGAAGGCATCCGTGGCGGATGCAGGCATCAGGTTCATCGGGCGCCAACGGGCAAAAGGCCGTTTCCGGCAATGGCGGGCATGATCCGGGCCGGTTTGTCGGAAAGCGGTCGGACAACCGTTGCCCAGCGCTTAACCTCAGACAACGTCCCCGGCGGTTCAGTTGCCGTTGTCGTCGCCCGCGCCGGCCTGGTCTTTCGCGGGCGTCACGCAGCCCGGCTTCAGTGCACTGCCCGGCACCAGTTGCCAGGCATTGCGGTTGGACTCGCCGATGTCGATCGCCTGCGCGCGGTCCACGCAGGGGCTCATCGCGTCGCGCAGCACGAACAGCCAGCGCCGCTGCGGCGCCTGCGCCACCCAGTCCGCGGCGCGTGCCCATTGCACGTCCCAGGGCTGCTTGAAGCCGAAGTCCACCGCCGGCCGGTCCGCCTGCAGCAGGTTCTGCTCGCGCCAGGCGATCATCCCCAGTTCCGCGCCGGGGCCGATGCGCTCGCCCACGCGCTGCATCAGGCCGGCCGCCGAGCTGTAGGGATCGAGCGCCACCATCAGGCCCAGGCCATGGATCGTCCACAGCAGCGCCGTGGTGGCGACCACCAGCGCGCCGGCGCGTCGCAGCCGCGCCCAGGCCGCGAGCAGCAGGACAGGGATGGCGAAGGCGAGCAGCCAGGCGCCGAACACCTGCATCGCCGCCGGGTCGATAGCGCGCTTGAGCGCGCCCCGCATCGCCCATCCGGCCTGCATGCACAGGCCGGCGCCGACCGCCAGCGCGGCCAGCGCCAGCAGCCAGACATAACCGGCCAGGACCCAGCGGGTCGCGCGCCTGCGCAGCAATCCGGGCAGCAGCGGCGCGGCAGCCACGGCCAGCGCCGGCAGCATCGGGAAGATGTAGACCTCGCGCTTGCCGGGGCTCGCGCTGAAGAACGCCAGCACCAGCACGCTCCAGCCGAGCAGCAGCCAATGGCGCGGATCGCCGCGCCGCAGGCGCCGCCGCCAGGCCGGCAGCAGTTGCGGCAGCAGCAGGCAGCCCGGCAGCCACAACGTGGCGATCACCTGCAGGTAGTACCAGGCCGGCTGCACGTGGTGCCAGGCCGCGGTGTAGCGCGTGCCGGTCTGCTTGAACAGCAATTCGTGCGCATAGGCGCGCAGGCTGGGGTCGGGAGCCTGCCATAGGGCGATCGCCAATGGCAGCAGCCACACCGCCGTGCCGGCGACGAAGGCCGGGACCGCGCCCAGCCATGCCGGCCATGCGCCACGCACCGCGTCCGCGCGATGCCGGTGGCGCCAGGCCGCCCACGGCAGCAGCACCAGCAGCGGCAGGAAACCCACGCCCTTGGTCACCGTGCCCAGCCCGGCGGCGAACGCGCCCAGCGCCCAGGCCGGCCAGTCGGGGCCGCGCAGCAGGTGCCGCAACAGTCCCCACAGCGACAGCGTGGTCATCGCCACCAGCACCATGTCGATCTGCGCGCGCTTGGCCAGCACCCCGAACTGCAAGGTGGCGAACAGCGCCAGCACCGCGTAGTGCGCCACGCGCCGGTTCCACAGCCGGCGCGCCAGGTCCCAGGTCAGCCACAGGGTCGCCAGCGCCGCGAGCAGCGAAGGCAGCAGGAAGGCGACGCGCCAGTCGCGCACCAGTTCGAACGCGCCGGCCTGCATCCACATGAACACCGGCGGCTTTTCCGCGTACAACTCGCTGCCCCGGTGCGGCAACAGCCACTGCCCGCTCTGCACCATCGCGCGCGCGGCGAGCACGAAGCGGGGTTCGTCCGGCGGGTTGGGCTGGCGCAGCCCCAGCCCGGCCAGCAGGGCGAGCACGATCGCCAGCAGCGCGGCGCGGTAGGCCCAACGCCGCCGCCGCTCCAGGGGTGTGATGGAAGTCTGCACGTTGGAATGCGGGCAAAACGGGCGCAGACTATGCCGCGGCGAGCGTGGGAAGTTTGTCGGAACCTGCCGTTTCGACGCGCTTCCGACATCGCCCGGCTACGATGCACGACCACATCTTTCCCGGAGACCGACGATGCGGCTGCTCGTCATCGAGGACAACCGCAATCTGGTGGCCAACCTGTTCGACTATTTCGAGGCGCGCGGCCATACCCTGGATGCCGCGCCGGACGGCATCACCGGCCTGCACCTGGCCACCACGCAGCCCTACGACGCCATCGTGCTGGACTGGATGATGCCGCGCATGGACGGCCCGGAAGTGCTGCGCCGGCTGCGCGAGGAACACCTGTCCGAACTGCCGGTGATCATGCTGACCGCGCGCGACGAGCTGCCCGACAAGATCGCCGGCTTCCGCGCCGGCGCCGACGACTATCTCACCAAGCCGTTCGCGCTGCCCGAGCTGGAAGTCCGGCTGGAAGCGCTGCTGGTGCGCGCGCAGGGACGCGGCCGCAGCAAGCTGCTGACGGTCGGCGACCTGAAGCTGGACCTGGCGACGCTGGAGGCCAGCCGCGCCGGCAAGCCGCTGCACCTGTATCCCGCCTGCCGCAAGCTGCTGCAGGTGCTGATGCAGGCCAGTCCGGCCGTGGTCACCCGCGAGAAGCTCGAACAGGCCCTTTGGGGCGACGAGCCGCCGGACGGCGACATGCTGCGCTCCCACATCTACGACCTGCGGCGCAGCGTGGATGGCCCGTTCGAGGAGAAGCTGATCCACACCCTGCCGCGCGTCGGCTACCGGCTCGGCCCCGCCGGGCACCAGGAACGCCTGCATGCCGAATAGCCCGCGTCGCGCCCTGGACCGCAAGCGCGGGGCCCCGCCGGCGCGGGGCCTGGCGTCGCGGCGCCGCATCCCGGACGGCGCGCGCCTTCCATGAAGCCGGGCGGGATACGTTCCAGGCTGGGCGGGCTGCGCGCGCGCGTCACGCTGTGGCTGGTGATCTACGCCGCGCTGATCTCGCTCGCGGTGTTCATCCATGGCTTCATCGTCAACGAGCAGGCCGAGCAGCTGACCTGGCGCTCGCTGCTCAAGTCGGAGTTGGCCCACTTCGTCCAGCGCAGCGCCGAGGATCCGCACTACCACTGGACCGACACCGAGACCGTGCAGCTGTACGGCGACGACGACGACTCGCCGGCGCCGCCGGAGTTCGCCCGCTTCGGCCCGGGCATCCACGACGGCATCGGGTACCAGGGGCGCGACAAGGTGCTGATGGTGCAGGACGTCAACGGCCGGCGGCTGGTGCTGGCGCTGGACATCACCCAGTTGCAGGCGCACGAGAACAACCTGGGGTTGTGGATGCTGGTCTCCAACATCATCGCGATCGTGCTGCTCGGCATCCTCGTGGCCTGGGGCCTGGGGCGGGTGGTGCAGCCCCTGGCCGACATGGCCAAGCGCATCCACGCGCTGCGCCCGGACCGGCCCGGCCAGCACATCGACGTGGTGAAGGGCGCCAGCCACGAGCAGGTGGTGATCGCCGAGGCGCTCAACGACTACCTGCAACGCAACGACACCTTCGTCGAGCGCGAGCGCGCCTTCATCGACAGCACCAGCCACGAGCTGCGCACGCCGATCGCGGTGATCCGCGGCGCCAGCGAGCTGGCCCTGGACCAGCCGGACACGCCGCCGGCGGTGCGCCACCAGTTGCTGCGCATCCGCCAGACCGCCGAGTCGGTCGAGCAGCTGGTCACGCTGCTGCTGGTGCTGGCGAAGGACCCCAGGCGACTGGAGAAGAGCAGCGACTACGTGAACCTGGACGAGCTGCTGCCGGACATCCTCGACGACCATCGCCACCTGTGCGCGGACAAGGACCTCGGCCTGCAACTGGTCGAGCTGGCGCGCTGCGAGCTGTTCGCGCCGGTGGCGATCATGCAGGTCGCGATCGGCAACCTGCTGCGCAACGCCATCGAGAACAGCGACCGCGGCGTGATCCGCGTGTCCCTGCTGGCGCCGGCGACGGTGCGGATCGAGGATCCCGGGCACGGCATGAGCCCGGAAGAGATCGCCGCGATCTACCGCCGGATCGCGCGCGGCGACCCGCGGCAGGGCAGCGGCATCGGCCTGGACCTGCTGGGCCGCCTGTGCGAGCACCTGGGCTGGAAGCTGCAACTGGACTCGGAGACCGGGCAGGGCACCGTGGCCACGCTGGACATGAGCGGCTCGCTGGCCAAGAGCCGGGATTCGTGATTGGGGATTCGGGATTGGCAAGAGCGTAGGCTCACGCCGCTCCTACAAATCCCCAATCCCGAATCCCGAATCCCGAATCCCGGCCTTAAAGCAACAGCCCGCGCGCGGTCAGCCAGGCGCGTGCATCCTCGGCATCTTGCTCGAACCACGCCCTCGTCGACCCAAGCCGGTACGTATAACCCCACGCATCCATGTCGGCCATCAGGCGGTCGCTGCCCACGCCGGACAGGCGTCCGGCCAGGACGATCTGCAGGTAGCAGGTGGCGTCTTCTTCCTCGACCGAGTCGGTCGCGTCGGTATGCACCGCCGCGCGCCTGTCGGGCGGCAGCACGATCAGGTGGCAGGCCTCGTGCAGCATCGAGTGCACGGGGGTATCGCCGCGCACGTACACGGTCGGGCCGATGATGCCGGCCTCCGGTTCGCCCCAGTAGCTGCCGGGGATCGGTTCGCCGTCGGGCACGGCGACCAGCTCCAGCCCGTGGCGGGCCAGCAGGGCGGCGGCATCGGCGAAGGCGACGTCGCGCAGGCGCAGGACGTCGCGGTCGGGGGAGGGTTGCATGGAATGGGGAACGGCGGCCGCCGGAGCGGCCGTCTGCCTGGGTCGGATCAGCCCTGCTGGCCTTCCGGCAGGGCCACGGAGATGTCGAGCACGTCGTGGTCGCCGTCCTTGATCAGGTCGACCTTGACGGCGTCCACGTCCACGTTGACGTACTTCTTGATGACGTCCAGCAGTTCCCGCCGCAGCAGCGGCAGGTAGTCCGGGGCGCCCCGGCTGCTGCGCTCCTGGGCAATGATGATCTGCAGGCGGTTCTTGGCCGTCTCCGCAGTGTTCTTCTTGGCCCGCAGGAAGTCGAACAGCGCCATGGTCAGCCTCCGAACAGCTTGCTGAAGAAGCCCTTCTTCTCCAGGGTGGTGAAGCGCATCGGGCGGTCTTCGCCCAGCAGGCGCGCGACGGCGTCCTCGTAGGCCTGGCCGGCCTCGGACTCGGTCTCCAGGATCACCGGCTCGCCCTTGTTGGAGGCGTTGAGCACGTCGGTGGACTCGGGGATCACGCCGATGGCCTTCAGCCCCAGCACCTCCTCCACGTCGGCGATGCTGAGCATCTCGCCGGCGCCCACGCGGGCCGGGCTGTAGCGGGTCAGCAGCAGGTGCGCCGGCAGGCCCTCGCCGGATTCGGCGCGGCGGGTCTTGGAGTCGAGCAGGCCGATGATGCGGTCGGAGTCGCGCACCGAGGACACTTCCGGGTTCACCACGACCACCGCCTTGTCGGCGAAGTACATGGCCAGGAACGCGCCCTTCTCGATGCCGGCCGGCGAGTCGCAGATGATGTATTCGAAGCCGTCGGCGGCCAGGTCCTTGAGCACCTTCTCGACGCCTTCCTTGGTCAGCGCGTCCTTGTCGCGGGTCTGCGAGGCGGCCAGCACGTAGAGGTTGTCGAAGCGCTTGTCCTTGATCAGGGCCTGCTTGAGCGTGGCCTCGCCATGGACGACGTTGACGAAGTCGTAGACCACGCGCCGCTCGCAACCCATGATCAGGTCCAGGTTGCGCAGGCCGACGTCGAAGTCGACCACGGCGGTTTTGTGCCCGCGCCGGGCCAGGCCGATGGCGATGCTGGCGCTGGAGGTGGTCTTGCCGACGCCGCCCTTGCCGGAAGTGACTACGATGATTTCAGCCAATGGAAGATCTCCTTGGAGACGCGTGCAGGGGAGGCGCTGGCGGCGGCATGGCGGCCGCCGGCCGGCGCGGATCAGTCGAGGGCGGCCAGCTTCAGCTGTCCGTCTTCAAGCCAGACCTGCACGGCCTTGCCGCGCAGGTTCTCGGGGATATCGTCCAGCACCTTGTAGTGGCCGGCAATGGCCACCAGCTCGGCCTGGAAGTCGCGGCAGAAGATGCGCGCGTCGGTGTTGCCCTTGGCGCCGGCCAGGGCGCGGCCGCGCAGGCTGCCGTAGACATGGATCGAGCCGTCGGCGAGGACCTCGGCGCCGGCGCCGACCGTGGTCAGCACGGTCAGGTCGCAGTCCTCGGCGTACAGCTGCTGGCCCGAGCGCACCGCGCTCTTCTGCATGCGGCCCGGCAGGCGCGGGCGTGCCGGGGCGGCGGCGCGCGGCGGCGGGGCCGGTTCGCGTGGCGGAGGGGGCGGCGGGGGCGGGGCCGCGGCGGCGGGCGCCGAGGGCTCGTACTGGGCACGGAACTTGGCCAGCACCGGCAGGCCCAGGGCCTCGGCCAGGGCGTCGTTCTCGCGGGTGCCGTAGGCCAGCGCCACCGGCAGCACGCCGGCCTGGCGCAGGCCCTCGATCAGGGCCCGGGCGGTGTCCACGTCCGGGGTATGCACCAGCCCGCCGAAGTCGACGATCACCGCCGCGCGGCCGAACAGCTTGGGCGCGCGCTGCACGCGCTGGCGCATCTCGCCGACCAGGCGTTCCACGTCCAGGGTGCGGACCCGCAGGTTGGCGATGCCCACCTGGCCGATCTTCAGCTCGCCGGCCTGCTCGTAACTCGTCGTCGCGCTCACCGCCACCTCAGGTCCCCGTCGCACGGTTGTCGCCGGCGGGGCGGCGCGGGCGACCCACCCAGGGCAGGTCCGGCAGGTCGTCGCCATAGGTCTCGCGGACCCAGGCGTAGCTGCACAGTTCCTTGATCATCATGCTGGCGCGCACGTCCACGTCGGGCATCACGTTCTGCCCGGCCTCGTGGAAGCCGAAGCTGCCGTGGAACAGCAGGGCCGGGTCGGCACCGTGGTCCAGGAACACCTCGCAGCACAGCAGGGGGTAGCGCAGCTCGGCGTAGCTCTGCACGTCGGCGTAGAAGGCGCGGCCGACGCCACCGCCGCGGCGGCGGCTGGCCACCACGATGCGGTCGATGTAGAAGAAGTGCGGGTAGCGCTGCTTGAACCAGGCGAAGTTGCAGCTGTCGTGCTGGCTGCCGCTGCCGAACCCGACCAGGAAGCCGGCCAGGTTGCCGTCGCGCTCGGCCACCCGGAAGTACTCGGCGGTGTCGTAGAAGCTGCGTACCCGGGCCGCGTCCAGCGGCAGGATGGCCGACCCGGCGTTGTTGTTCAGGGCCAGGATCGAGTCCAGCTCGTGTTCGCGCACGTCGCGGATGACGATGGACATCAGGAATGGAACCTTGCAGATAGGCGGACCGGCCATGCCGGCAATGCGCCCGGATTATCGCATGGGGTCGCCGGGCCCGGCGAGGGCATGACTTCCGGGGCAGCGGACCGGGGGCCCCGGCCCGTAAGATGCGGCCATGTTCGGACCGATCAGCCACACCCGCCTGCTGCGCTACGCCGGCCTGTTCACCTGGGGCATGGTGGGCGTGCCGCTGGTCTATTCCCAGTACGTGCCGGCCTACGGCGCGGAGGACCAGACCATGGGCCGGGTGGGGGCCGGCTTGCTGTTCGCCTCCTACCTGGGCTTCGGCGCCTGCTACTGGTGGCTGACCCGCGGCCTGGGCCGGGCGCGGCCGGCCTGGCACGACCGCGGCCTGCTGCTGGTGCTGACCCTGTTCGCGCTGGCGGTGAGCTACTTCAACGGCTCGGGCCTGGGCAGCATCCTGCTGATGGTCGCCGCGGGGGTGATCCCGTGGCTGCTGCCGGCCGGCTCGGGCGTGCTGTTGCTGCTGCTGAGCCAGCTGGCGGTGCTGCCGATCTACTACGGCGTGTTCCGGATGCCGCTGTTCGAGGCGCTGATGCAGTCGCTGCTGTACGGCGGCTTCTCCATGTTCATCTACGTGACCAGCCTGGTGGCGCGGCAGCAGGCCGAGGCCCGGGAGGAGCAGCGCCGGCTCAACGCCGAACTGCGCGCCACCCGCGCCCTGCTGGCCGAGAGTGCCCGGGTCAACGAACGCACCCGGATCTCGCGCGAGCTGCACGACCTGCTGGGGCACCACCTGACCGCGCTGAGCCTGAACCTGGAAGTGGCCAGCCACATGACCGAGGGCCGCGCCCAGGAGCACGTCAGGCAGGCCAATACCCTGGCCCGGCTGCTGCTGACCGACGTGCGCGAGGCGGTCAGCCAGCTGCGCGACGCCAGCGGCGGCATCGACCTGTCCGCGGCGCTGCGGCCGCTGGCCGACCACGTGCCCTCGCTGGACGTGGAGCTGGACATCCAGGCCCCGCTGCCGATCGACGATCCCGAGCGCGCCCACGTGGTCCTGCGCTGCACCCAGGAAATCATCACCAACGCGGTGCGGCACGCCGCCGGGGCGGACCGGCTGGCGATCCGGGTATGGCGCGAGGACGCCACCATCCGCCTGGAGGCGCGCGACAATGGCGAGGGCGCCGAGGGCCTGGTCCCCGGCAACGGCCTGCGCGGCATGCACGAGCGGGTGCAGCAGTGCGGCGGGACCCTCGACATCCAGACCCGGAAGGGCGCCGGCTTCGTCCTGCGCCTGTCCATCCCTGCATCAGCCCCGGCGCGGCCGGCGATCGAAGGAGCGTTGCCATGATCAGAGTGTGCCTGGTCGACGACCAGACCCTGGTGCGCCAAGGCATCAAGTCCCTGCTGGCCCTGGACGGCGGCATCGAGGTGGTCGCCGAGGCCGCCGACGGGCGCCAGGCGGTGGAGATGATCCCGAAGGTCGCCCCGGACGTGGTGCTGATGGACATGCGCATGCCGGTGATGTCCGGGCTGGAGGCGCTGCAGACCCTGTCCCAGGTCGGGCAGCTGCCACCGACCATCATCCTGACCACCTTCGACGACGACCAGCTGGTGCTGGCCGGGCTCAAGGCCGGCGCCCGCGGCTACCTGCTCAAGGACGTGTCGCTGGAGCAGCTGGTGGGGGCGATCCAGACCGTGGCCAGCGGCGGCTCGCTGGTGCAGCCGGCGGTGACCCAGCGCCTGCTCTCGGGCCTGGAGCACATGCGCAACGACTTCGTCAGCCTGGACCGCCCGGACCCGCTGACCGACCGCGAGACCGAGATCCTGCGGCTGATGGCCTCCGGCTTCTCCAACAAGGAGATCGCCAATTCGCTGGGCGTGGCCGAGGGCACGATCAAGAACCACGTGTCCAACATCCTCAGCAAGCTCGGCGTGCGCGACCGCACCCGGGCGGTGCTCAAGGCCTTCGAGCTGCAGCTGGTCTGAGCGCGCTGCCCGGCGCGTGCGTGCCTGGCCGCGCCGCGTGCGCAACCGGGTGCTGGCGCCGGTCGTCGGTGGCGCGGCCCGGCCGCCACGGTCCTGTCATCCTTCCCCACGCTGGCGTATGGGTTTTTCCGGAGGTCCTGGAATGCCCTGCCGGCATCGCGGCCGGGAGGGCCGGAATCCTTGTGCCGTGGGCGTTTGCGCCGGGCGCTGATGTAAGAATTCCGTTCAATCGCGCTCCGGTGCATGCATTCGGCTGCGCGCACGCCAAGAACCCTGTTACGATTCGCGGCTCGCATCGCAAATACGCCGTGGAATCGGCCCCGGAGACTCCTGAATGACCCGTCTTATCGAGTTCCTGATCGCATTGGGGATCGTGGCCGGCCTGGCCCTGCTGGTCGGTGTCGTACTTCCCGACCACCGCCACATCACCGAAAGCGTGGAGACCAACCGCAAGATGACCATCGTGTACGACACGGTGAACAATCTGCGCCGCTTCAGGGACTGGAATACGCTGGTTCTGCGTGATCCGAAGATCCAGCTGAAGACCTCCGGCCCCGAGTCCGGCGTCGGCGCCCGCCTGGACTTCGTCTCCAGCGACGACCGCATCGGCACCGGCAGCTGGGAGATCGTCGAGAGCATCCCGAACCAGAAGGTCGTCATCAAGGTCGAGGACGCCACCGCCGGCCACGACAAGACCGTGCAGTTCCTGCTGGAGCCGACCGGCAAGAACAACCGCAACGTCAAGATCACCCAGACCTACGACGTCGAGTACGGCTGGAACCTGGTCGCCCGCTACGCCGGCCTGTACGTCAACCGCCACGTCGGCGACGACATGAAGATGGGCCTGGCGCGCATGTCCAACATGCTGGCCTCGGTGCCGAACTTCGACTACCGCGCCGACGGCGTCACCCTGCGCGACCTGTCCGTGGTCGAGGTCCCGGCCGAGGACCTGCTGGTGGTCAACGCCGGCAACGTCGACCGCAGCAACGACGCGATCAAGCAGTCGATCAAGAACAACCAGGAGTGGATCAAGCGCACCATGGAGGCCAACAACCTGGAGGCCGCCGGTCCCGTGCGCATCGTGACCACCGACTTCGGCCAGGAGAAGTACGCGTTCGACGTGGCCATCCCGGTCCGCCGCAAGGGTTCGGCCCCGGCCGAGGCCCCGGCCGCCGCCGAGGGCGAGGAGGTCGACGAGGCCGCCGCCAAGGCCGCCCAGGACGCCGCCTTCGCCAAGCCGGTCGCCGCCTCCGGCGAGCCGCTGCAGGTCGAGATTCCGGACGGCGCCCCGGTCGAGTACGTGCGCACCAAGGGCGGCCGCGCCGCGTTCGGCCAGTTCACTGGTTCGATGGCCGAGCTGGACGCGATCCGCAACTCGGTCCGTGCCTGGGCGACCACCCACGGCTACGAGGTCACCGACCGTCCGTACGAGGTCTGGGAGGGCGGGGTCGACAAGGCCTTCACCCTCGAGGGCGAGTACGACGTTTACTGGCACGTCAAGTAATACCGCCGCGGCCGGCCCGGCCGGCCCAGGCACCCCGGAAAGCGCCGCGAAAGCGGCGCTTTTCGTTTAGGCTGCCGCGCATGGAGGAAACCGCCATGAACCCGACTTCGCGCGCGCCGGCCGCCGCCGGCGCGCTGCTGGCGGCGCTGGCGATCGGCCTGTCGGCCTACGCCGCCCATGGCCTGGACGACGGCCACGCCCGTTCCAATCTGCAGACCGCCTGCCTGTACGCCTTCGGCCACGGCATCGCCCTGGCCGCGCTGTGGCCGCGTGCCGCCGGCCGCCTCGCCCGGGGCGCGTTGCTGGCGCTGCTGCTGGGTACGCTGCTGTTCTGCGGCAGCCTCGCCGGCGGCGCCCTGGCCGGCTGGCCGACGCGACTGGCGCCGGCCGGCGGCACGCTGATGATGCTGGGCTGGCTGGGCTGGGCGGTATCCGCCCTGCGCGGGCGCTGAGGCCATGCCGCGCCACGCCCGCGGGTTCGACGTGCAGGCCGCCTGGGACCACCTGGTCCGGCGCGACCGCAGGCTGGGCGCGTGGATGCACCGGATCGGGCCGCTGCCGCCGGAGGCCGGCTGGCGCCGCCGCTTCGACCCGGTCGATGCGCTGGCGCGGGCGATCCTCTACCAGCAGCTGTCCGGCAAGGCCGCCGCGACCATCGTCGGCCGGGTGGAGGCGGCGATCGGCAGCAAGCGCCTGCACCACGACACCCTGGGCCGGGTCGACGACGCCACCCTGCGCGCCTGCGGCGTGTCCGGCAACAAGACCCTGGCCCTGCGCGACCTGGCCGCGCGCGAGGCCCGCGGCGAGATCCCCGACCTGCGGCGCATGGCCTGGATGGACGAGGACCAGATCGTCCAGGCCCTGGTGCCGGTGCGCGGCATCGGCCGCTGGACGGTGGAGATGATGCTGATGTTCCGCCTCGGCCGGCCGGACGTGCTGCCGGTGGACGACCTGGGCGTGCGCAAGGGCGCGCAGATCGTCGATGGCCTGGAGCTGCCGCCGACGCCGCGGCAGCTGGCCGAGCGCGGCCAGGCCTGGGGCCCGTACCGCACCTACGCCAGCCTGTACCTGTGGCGGATCGCCGACGGCGCCGGCACCGACCCCGCCGCGCCGCGCACCAACCGCTCCCAGGACTGAGGCCTCAGCCGCGCAGCGACATCCGCACCAGGGTGTCGTCGTGGCGCACGTGGTGGTGGTAGATCGCCGCGGCCGCGTGCAGGCCGACCAGCCAGTAGCCGGCGGTGGCGATGCCTTCGTGCCAGGCCTCCAGCTGCCCGCCCAGTTCCGGGCCCGGCTCGAACAGCACCGGCAGCGACCAGCCGCCGAGCGACGGCGCCACGCCGTGGGCGTTGAGCACCAGGTAGCCCAGCACCGGCATGGCCAGCATCAGCGCGTACAGCGCCAGCGCGACCAGCCTGGCCAGCAGCAGCTGCCACCGCGGCGGCTCGGGCAGGATCGGCGGGGTGGTGCCGGTGGCGCGCAGGCCCAGCCGCACCCAGGTCAGGCAGAACACCGCCAGGCCGAGGAAGTAGTGCGAGGTCTTCATCAGGTCGCGCGGCACGCTGCCCCTTGGGAAGAGGCCGCGCAGCTCCATGCTCGCGTAGACCGCGGCCAGCAGCACCAGGGTCAGCCAGTGCAGGGCGATGAGCGAGGGACGGTAACGGGAGCTCTGGATGGCCATGGGGTGCCTGCTGGACCGGGACAGGCGTGCAGTGTCGGCAGCTTCGCCCGCGCCGGCCTTGATCAGGCGCAAGCGCGCCGTTGCCTTAGCGGTGCGGGTGGAAGCGCCAGTGCCAGGGCTCGTAGACGATGCCGTGCGGGTTGTCGCGCGGATAGCTCATGCGGAACCCGAAGCCGCCCGCATGCGCCTGCAGCCAGGCGAAGGCGGCGGTGGCCTCGAACGACTCCTCCGCCGGCGGCTCGCCGGGCGTGCCGATGTCCAGCGCGCTGCCGGCGTGGTGCTCGCTGTAACCGGGCGCGGCGTTGACCGTGAGGACCTGCGCCACGGTCTGCCCGCGCGCCAGCTTGCGCTCGAAGATGCCCAGCTGGTAGTCGTGGCTGCGGTAGCCGGAGATGGATTCCAGCACCACGCCGTCGGCCGCGGCGGCGCGGCGCATCGCCAGCCAGGCGCGGGCCGCGTCCGGCAGCAGCCACAGCGGCCGCTGCCAGCGGTCGCGGCCGGCGAAGGCCAGCCATTCCGGTTCGGCCAGCGGTGCCAGCCCGGTGCGCGCCTCGTAGGCGGCGGCGTCGATCCCCAGCGCGGCCAGGCGTTGCTGCAGCCGCTCCAGTGGCAGCGGTTGCGGCGCCGGCAGCGGGCCGCGAGCCGGGTGCGCCTCGGCCGCGGCCAGCGCGTCCAGCGCCTCGTCGATGCCCGGCTCGCGTGCCAGCCGCGGCACCAGTGCCAGCACGCCGTCGGCGCGCACGGTGGCCAGGTAGCAGCCGTCGCGCTTGCGCCGCAGCACGGTATGGGCCTGGGCCAGGGCGCGGGCGTCGGCATTGCCGCGCGCGCGCAGCAGGCCGGCCGGCCACAGTTCGATCTGCCCGGTGTTGACCAGGCGTGTGCGCAGGGGCTGGGGAGGCAGGTGCATGGGGTGCAAGCCTAGGCCGGCAGGCGCGGTGCCGCCAGCCCGCGCGCCGCTAGCGCGGCGCCGGAATCCCGGCGGCGGCCGCCAGCTGCTCCAGCAGGTCGCGCGGCCGCTCCGGGGTCAGCAGCAGGTAGCGGCCATCGTGGCGCGGCAGCAGCAGCACCTTCTCGCGCCGGGTCAGCAGGCAGAAGGCGCGGGCGCGGTTGCGCAGCAGGTAGTGGCCGGCGCGGAAGCCGGGCAGGCCCAGGCCCCACAGGCGCACGCGCGGGCTGAAGTCCGGGTGTGCGTCCAGGTCCACGAGCCGGGCGCGCGCCAGGTCCAGCTGCGCCACCGCGACCTTGTGCGGGAACAGGCCGGCGGCGTTCACCGACAGCACGCCATCGGCCAGGCGGATGCGGCGCACGTGCAGCAGGATGAAGGGCCCGGCGAAGGCCAGGGCCATGGCGGACATCATCACCAGCCAGGCTGGCACCGGGTTGCCGGGGGGCGGGCGCAGCAGGGTCTCGTGGCGCAGGGCGAACACCAGCGCCACCATCCCCGCCCACAGCACGGGCAGCAGCCACAGCGCGGGGGCGGGCGGCGCGGGGACTTCGAATTCGCGGGCGGAAATGCCGGGACGGGCCATGCTCAGGCGTGCCTCCGAAGGCCATGCGGGACCGCGCGCCGGGGCGTGTGCGCGCGGCGTTCCAGGGGATGCAGGGTGGTGGCGGACAGCGTGGGTGCGTGCATGCGTGGCTCCTTCAGGACCGCGGCAGCGCCGGCCCGGCGCCCAGGGCCAGGCCAGGCGCGCGGCGTGGCGGCATGGCGGTGGCTGTGGCGTCCGGGCAGGCGGGCCAGGTGGGCCAGGTGGGCATGGGGCTCGTCCTCAGGCCGGGCGCTTGAACACCAGGGTGGGCGAGGGCAGGCTCGGGGTGGAGTGGACCACGTTCACCAGCTCCCAGCCCAGGCGGCCGTGGCGGTCCAGTTCCTCCTGCAGTTGCTCGACCTTGTAGCTGCCCAGCAGCGAGGTCTTGACCTCGACGACCAGGTACCGCCATTGCGTGGTGCTCATTGCTCTTCCTCCTCCGCCTCCGGGCGGGTATCCGGTCTGGGCAGGCGCCCGGCCTTGCGCAGCGCCTCGCGCAGCACGTATTCGATCTGTGCGTTGAGGCTGCGCAGCTCGTCGTCGGCCCAGCGCTGGGTCGCGGCGAGCACTTCCGCGCTGATCCGCAGCTGGAAGGCCTTGCGCTCGGTCATCGGCGGGGGCGTCCGCGGCGCGCGTGCAGGATGGTGGAGATCGCCAGCGCGTTGACCGCCAGGGCCATGGCCACGGCCACCGCGGTGACCGCGCCGCGGCTGCCGCCGGCGAAGTACAGGCCGACGGCGCCGCACAGGATGGCCAGGGCGATCAGCGCCCAGCGCAGGGCCAGGCCGCGCGCGTGTTCGTCGTCGTAGCGTGCGTACCAGGTGGCCACGCCCAGCGCGGGCAGGCCGGTGATGGCGACGACCAGGGCGGCGAGCGCGTCCATTCCGTCCACCTCAGTACAGGGAGCCGGCGTTGACGATCGGCTGGGTGCCGCGGTCGCCGCACAGCACCACCAGCAGGTTGCTGACCATCTGCGCCTTGCGTTCCTCGTCCAGCTGGACGACGTCGTTCTTCTGCAGCTCGGCCAGGGCCATCTCGACCATGCCCACCGCGCCGGCCACGATCCGGGTGCGGGCGGCGATCACCGCGTTGGCCTGCTGCCGCTGCAGCATGGCCTGGGCGATCTCCGGGGCGTAGGCCAGGTGGCTGATGCGTGCCTCGATCACCTCCACGCCGGCCCGGCCCAGGCGCTCGGCGATCTGCGCCTGCAGGTGCTCGGAGATCTCCTGCGGGTGGCTGCGCAGGGCGATCTGGCCGTCGTCGTGCTGGTCGTAGGGGTAGCTGGAGGCCATCGCCCGCAGCGCCGCCTCGGACTGGATGTGGACGAAGCTCTCGTAGTCGTCGACGTTGAACACCGCCTCGGAGGCGTCGACCACCTGCCACACGATCACCGCGGCGATCTCGATCGGGCTGCCGTCCAGGTCGTTGACCTTGAGCTTGCCGCTCTCGAAGTTGCGCACGCGCTGGCTGACCTTGCGCTTGGAATAGAAGGGGTTGTTCCAGCGCAGGCCGGCTTCCTTGACCGTGCCCACGTACTTGCCGAACAGGCTCAGCACCGCGGCCTGGTTGGGCTGGATCGAATAGAGCCCGATGAACGCCAGCAGGGCCAACAGCAGGGTGGCGGCCGCGCCGGCCAGGCGCGCCACGTCCGGGGCGCCGTCGCCGGCGCCGATGCCGGTGAAGAACAGCCAGGCCGTGGCCGCGGAAAGGGCGAGGGCCGCCAGCAGGACGGGGATGCCGGGCAGGGAATGGATCGGACGCTCTTTCATGGGTGCTCTCCAGGTGACGCCTCAATCTGATATCAAAACGATATCAGTCGTCAAGAGGGCTTCCGGGAGGGGGCGGCCGCCGCGGCGGCGGCTACACTGGCCGCCCTTTCACCACCTGCCGCACCGCCATGGTCCGTATCGGAACCCCGCTGACCCCCCATGCCACCCGCGTCCTGCTGCTCGGCTCGGGCGAACTGGGCAAGGAGGTGGCGATCGAGCTGCAGCGCCTGGGTGCGGAGGTGGTGGCCGCCGACCGCTACGCCGATGCGCCGGCCATGCAGGTCGCCCACCGCAGCCACGTGCTGGACATGCTCGACACCTTCGCCCTGCGCGAGCTGATCGCGAAGGAGGAGCCGGACCTGGTGGTGCCGGAGATCGAGGCGATCCACACCGAGACCCTGGTCCAGCTGGAGGCCGAGGGGCTCAAGGTGATCCCGACCGCGCGCGCGGCGCGCCTGACCATGGACCGCGAGGGCATCCGCCGCCTGGCGGCCGAGACCCTGGGCCTGCCGACCTCGCCGTACCGCTTCGTCGACACCCTGGAGGAGTACCGCGCGGCGGTGGAGGCAATCGGCCTGCCGTGCGTGGTCAAGCCGGTGATGTCGTCCTCGGGCAAGGGCCAGAGCATCGTGCGCGAGGCCGCGCAGGTGGAGGCGGCCTGGGAGTACGCGCAGACCGGTGGCCGCGCCGGCGCCGGCCGCTGCATCGTCGAGGGCTTCGTCGACTTCGACTACGAGATCACCCTGCTGACCGTGCGCCATGCCGGCGGCACCAGCTTCTGCGAGCCGATCGGCCACCTGCAGAAGGACGGCGACTACCGCGAGAGCTGGCAGCCACAGCCGATGTCGCCGCGCGCGCTGGAGCGCGCCCAGGCCATCGCCCGCGCCATCACCGACGACCTCGGCGGCTGGGGCGTGTTCGGCGTGGAGCTGTTCGTCAAGGGCGACGAGGTGTGGTTCTCGGAGGTGTCGCCGCGCCCGCACGACACCGGCCTGGTGACCCTGGTCTCGCAGGAACTGAGCGAGTTCGCGCTGCACGCGCGGGCGATCCTCGGCCTGCCGGTGCCGGTGGTCCGCCAGAACGGCCCCAGCGCCTCGTGCGCGCTGCTGGCCAGCGGCCACGGCGTGCCGGTGTTTTCCGGGATCGACGCGGCGCTGGAGGCGCCGGACACCGCGCTGCGCTTGTTCGGCAAGCCGCGGGTGGAAGGCCAGCGCCGGGTCGGCGTCACCCTGGCGCGTGGCGCCGACATCGAACAGGCGCGCGCGACGGCGCGCGACGCGGCCGCGGCGATCGGGATCGAGCTGCTGCCCTGAGCGGGCAGCAGGCGGCTACAGCGGCGCGGCGAAGCGGGCGCCGGCCAGGCGGATGCTCCACACCAGCTCGACCATCGCCAGGTTGTTGAGCAGCGGCTCGCCGGCCAGTACCAGCCAGTAGCCGGTGCCGTCGATCCACAGCGGAATGAACGACCACTCCGGCAGCAGCATGTCCGGATCGTCGTGGAACGCCACCCGCTGCGCGCCGGCCCAGCCGCGCCGGGCTTGGCGCGCGGCGAACGAGGAATAGTCGGCCGCCGCCGCGCTGAGGGTCTCGGCCAGCTCCTGGTCCAGGCCGGAGTGGCCCAGGCAGAAGCCGCTGTCGGAGGCCAGCACCGCGCGGCGCTCGCCGGACAGCGGCGCGATCACGTGCTGGGCGAAGTCGCCCAGGCGCACGTCCGGCGCCGGCACCTGCCGGCGCAGCAGCTGCACCCACTGCTTCTCCTGCAGCTGTTGCAGCATGCGCCCGTTGCGGTCGTGCTCCTGGCGCCAGCGCGCCAGTTCCATCGCCTGCGGGGCGGACAGCAATGCCTGCACCGCGTGCTGCGCCGGGCCCGGTTCGGGCGTGGAGAAGCCGTGCAGTGCGCCGCGCGGGGTCGGCAGCAGCCACTTGGCGGCGTCGGCAGGGATGTCTTGGGACGCGGGTTCGACCAGTTCCAGGCTCATGGGCTTCCCTTGCGTGAGGTGGGCGCCTCGGCGCGGTCGCCGATGGCCGCGTGCTGTTCCAGCCAGTCGGCGACCCGCTCCCAGCGGTCGCCCACGGCGATCTCGTGCCGCCGCAGGTCGCGGCTGGCGAGCATGAAGGCGTACTTGTCCTGGCAGGAGACGCAGTGGTCCAGGAACTCGTGCTCGACGCGCGCCGCGTGCAGCGGCTCGCCGTCCAGCAGCGCCTCGACCACCTGCGCCGCCAGCCGCCGCGAATGGTCCGGGCTGGCGCGGCGCACCCGCGCCGGGACGTCGGCCGAGGGGTGGGCGAACACGCTCCAGCGGGTGGCCAGCGCGGTGATGGCCGGCAGCACGTGGCCGTGCGCGTGGCGGCCGAAGGCCTCGGCCACGTACGGCGCCAGGCGGCCGGAGGCCAGGTGCAGCGCGGCCTGGCGCAGGGCGGTGTCGGCCCGCGGCAGGGCCACGAACATGTCAGCCAGCGCGCCCTGCACCGGTTCGGTGTCGCCCAGCTGCAGCGCCGCCTGCAGCCGCGCCAGGTGGGCGGCGGTGTCCTGCGGCGCGCGGGCGACGGCGCGGGTGCGTTCGCGGAACTCGCGGCGTGCGTCGAGGGTGGCGGCCATGCTCAGTCCAGCAGGGTGTCCATCAGGTCGATCATGAACTCGGCGTCCTCGCGCTCCATGGCCTCGAACCCGGCCGGCAGGCCCAGCGCCTGCAGCACCTCGGCGTCGCCGGGGCGGGACGGGTCGACCGCCAGCAGCGCCGCGGCCAGCGGCTGCAGGTCGTCGCCCACGCGCGGATGCGCCAGCAGCACGTGGCTGATGTCGCGCAGCTTGCTTTCCACCAGCACCTTCAGCTGCCCGCGGGTGATGCGGGCTAGGGCGTGGTAGGCCGAGGCCAGGAAGAAGCCGGCGTCGACCTGCCCGGACAGGGTCATGCGCGCGGCCGCCTGGTGGCTGTTGGCCGGCACCCACTGGATGTCGCGTTCGGTGAGGTCGGCCGGCTCCAGCAGGCGCAGGCCGATCAGGCGCACGTCGCGGTTGTCGGTCACCGCGATCCGGCAGCCCGGGCGCAGTTCCTCCACCACCGACACCGGCGAGCCGGCCGCGGTGGCGATCACCATTTCGTTGGAATGCGCGGCCGGGCGGGCGAAGGCCTGGTAGCCCTGGCCGCGGATCATCGCGGTGGCGTCGAACGGGTTGGCGTAGACCAGGTCGGCCAGGCCGTCGCCCAGCATCTGCGCCTGCTCGCGCGCGTCGGCCGGCATCAGCAGGTGCAGGCGGGTGCCGGAGCGGTGCTGCAGCAGGGTGGCGAGCATGTACCAGCCGGGGAAGTTCTCCGGCGCGAAATCGGGGGCGACCAGCAGGTTGAGGGTCATGCGGTGGCCTCCGCGGCTTCCTGCTCCAGCCACTGCCGGTACAGCGGCAGCACCTCGGCGATGGCGCGGCGCGAGGGCTTGCGCCGCACCGAGGTGTAGCCGACCACCTGGCCGTGGCGCACGTTGGGCAGTGCGGTGGCGTAGACCCAGTAGTGCTTGCCGTCTTTGCGCAGGTTCTTGACGTAGCCGTGCCACTTGCGCCCGGCCTTGAGCGTGTCCCACAGGTCGGCGAACGCGGCGCGCGGCATGTCCGGGTGGCGCAGGATGCTGTGCGGGGCGCCGATCAGCTCCTCGCGGCTGTAGCCGCTGAGTTCGACGAAGGCCTCGTTGGCGTGGGTGATCACCCCGTCCAGGTCGGTGCGCGAGACGATCAGGCGCCCGTCCGGGTAGGGCACTTCCTCGTCCGTCCAGTACACGGTGCGGCGGGTGCCGTCGTGGCAGGTGTGCACGGCCTGCAGGTGCGGGCCGGCGGGCGGGGTCATGTCCGGCAGGCGGCTCATCGCGGCCCCCCTCAGACCATGCGGCCGAGGGCCTGGGCGGCCCGCTTGATGTCCAGGAACGCCAGGCCGAGCTTGACCTCGGCGCGGGTGAGCACGGTCAGCACCGCCTCCTCGCCGGCGGCGGTCATGATCACGTAGCCGTCCTCGCCCTGGACCAGGACCCGCTCCAGGCGGCCGCGGCCGAGTTCGCGCGCGGTGCGCTCGCCCAGCGACAGCAGGGCCGCGGACATGGCGCCGATGCGGTCCTCGTCCATGCTCTGCGGCATGGCCGCGTCGATCAGCAGGCCGTCGATGGAAATGAGCGCGGAGGCCTCGATGTCGGCACTGGAGCTGGTGAGGTCTTCCAGGGTCTGCCGGATCTGCGCGGCGCGCGGGTTGTGCTGGAGAGGGATGGCGTTCATGGCGCGGATTCCAGCACGCGCCCCCGACCTCCCGTTTTGATCAGGATCAATCGCCGGCGGTTGTCCGACCAACGGTCAGGTCGACCCAGACCAGGTGGTGGTCGCTGCCGTCGGCAATGGCCGCCGCCGGCTCGTGCGAGGCCGGCCAGAACACCCCGCTGCCGCGCACCTGGAAGCCGGTGGACGGGATCACGTAGTCCAGCCGCATCGCGCCCGAGCGCGGGCCGAAGTCGCCGGTCACGTGCTCCGGCGCGCCGCGCCGGAGCAGCCCGGCCGCGGCATAGGCGCGCGCCTTCTCCGCGCCGCCGGCCGAGGCGGGCGGGTCCATGCGCAGCACGCGCGGGTGCCCGAGCAGGCCGAGGATGGCGTCGTGGTGGCCGTCGCCGTCGACCGGGTCGTTGTTGAGGTCGCCGGCGATGACGAAGCGCTCGCCCGCGGGCAGGCCGCCGCAGCGGCCGGCGTCGTCGCACAGCCAGGACAGGTCGCCGCCGGAGATGTAGTGCTGCCACAGCCGGATCTCGTCGGCATTGCGCGCGCCGTTGCGGTCCTCCGGGCCGTCGAACACCGGCGGGGTCGGGTGCGAGACCAGGAAGTGCACGGTGCCCTGCGGGGTGTGCACCGGCAGGTCCCAGTGCGACTTGGACGACAGCCGCAGCTGCGTCCACACCGCGTCTTCGTGCCACGGCTGGCCGCTGGCCGGGTCGATCGGGCGACGGGCATCGGGCATCGCGCTCCAGCGCAGCAGCTGGAAGGTGCGCGCGTTGCCGGCGTCGATCGGATGGCGCGACAGCACCAGCATGCCGTACTGCCCCGGGTGCAGGCCGAAGCCCCAGGCGTCGTTGCCGCGCTGCCGTCCCTCGCCGCCGATCGTGCCGTCGCGGTCCAGGTCCAGGCCGCTGGGCACGCCGGTGTTGACCGGCGCCAGGTAGCGGTAGGGGTAATGCAGCGGCTCGCCGCCGCCGGGCTGGGCCTGCTCCAGGTAGGCGCGCTGGAACAGGTCCGCGGCGCGGCCGTCGGCGTCGTAGTCGAACTCGTTGATCAGCACCAGGTCCGGGCGCACCTGCTGCAGCACCGCGGCGACCTTGCGCGCGCCGGCGTCGCCCGCCTGCAGCCGCGCGATCACGCCGCCGGCTTCGTCGTCATAGAGGGAGACGTTGTAGGTGGCCACGCGCAGCGTGGCGTCGTTGCCGGGGGCGGGCGTGGACGAGGCGCAGGCGCTCAGCATCGCCAGCAGCGGAAGGATCGGGAACAGGGTGCGCATGCGCGGATTCTCGCACGGCGCATGCGCATCAGTACGGGAATTCCCGCCAGCCGCGCCCGTCGAACGCCTCCAGCGGGCGGAAGCGGCGCTTGTAGTCCATCTTGGCGTGGCCGTCGATCCAGTAGCCCAGGTACAGGTGGGCCAGGCCCTCGCGCCGCGCCCATTCCAGCTGGCGCAGGATCGCCAGCGTGCCCAGGCCGCGCGCGGCCTCCTCCGGCTCGTAGAAGGTGTAGACCGCCGACAGCCCGTGCGGGGCGCGGTCGGTCACCGCCACCGCCAGCAGCCGGCCGGGTCCGCTGCTGCCCGGCGCCGGCGGTTCGCGCAGCTCCAGGAAGCGGGTGTCCGACCAGGCGCCGACCAGGAACTGGTCGAACTCGGCGGTGCCGTGGTCGTCCATGCCGCCGTCGCGGTGCCGCGCCAGCAGGTAGCGGTGGTAGAGGTCGAAGTGCTCGTCGGTGCGGCGCGCCGGCACGATCCGCGCGCTGATGTCGGCATTGCGGCGCAGGCAGCGGCGCTGGCTGCGGTCCGGCTGGAACCGCTGCACCGGGATGCGCACCGCCACGCAGGCGCGGCAGGCGGCGCAGGAGGGGCGGTAGACGATGTCGCCCGAGCGGCGGAAGCCCCATTCCAGCGCCTGCGGATAGACCAGCCCCAGGCGCGGGTCGCGCGGGTCCAGCACCAGGTCGCGGGCCTCGCGCTCGGGCCAGTAGCCACAGGGATGGCTGCCGGTCTGGTACAGGCGCAGGTCATCGGCGGGGGAGGTGTCGTGGCCCATGGCGATGCGGTCGGCGGATGCGCCCAGCATAGCGCCGCCATCCGCGCCGGGCCGGCGCTCCAGCCCGGCTGGTGGCTGAACGGGTCCGCCCGCGGGGTCAACGGGGGCCGGGCAGCGGCGTTTTCCCCGTCGTGGCCATCACGTCACGCACGACTGGAGACAAACACGTGAACAAGACCCCTTACCTGATCGCAGCCACGCTGCTGGCCATCACCGCCGGTGCCGCCCTGGCCCAGGAAACCGCGGCGCCTGCCGCCACGGGCAAGCCGCGCGCGGCGCTGGACGCCAACAAGGACGGCGTGATCGATCGCAGCGAGGCCGCGGCGCATCCGCGCCTGGCCGGGCGCTTCGACCAGCTGGACCGCAACAAGGACGGCAAGCTGCAGCGCGACGAGCTGCCGCGCATGAAGCACGGCCGCCACGGGGGCCGCGGCGGCCACGGCGGCTTTGGCTTCGGTTTCGCCGGCCCGGACGTGGATGCCGACAAGGACGGCCGCATCAGCAAGGCCGAGGCCCTGGCCGCGGCGACCGCGCGGTTCGAGCGCATGGACGCCAACAAGGACGGCTTCATCGACCAGGCCGACCGCGAGGCCTGGGCCAAGCAGCGCCGCGAGGCCTGGTTCAAGGCCGTGGATACCGACGGCGACGGCAAGCTGAGCCAGGCCGAGCTGGACGCGGCCAAGGCCAGGCGCGGTGCGCGCGCGGCCGGTGCCCCGGCACCGCAGCCTGCGGCGAAGTAAGAAGTAACAGGCGCCTAGCGCGGCGCCTGCGGCGACGGCTCCGCGGAGCCGTCGGTGGCCGGCGGGGCGGGGGAGATGCGGATGCGGATCTCCTCTTCCCCGCCGTCCTGCGTCTGCGCGGCTGCTTCCACCGGCGCGGGCGCGGCCGGCACGGGCGCCGGCGCCGGGCGGCGCAGCCAGATGAACACCGCCGCCGCGGCGATCACCGCCAGCAGGCCGATGCGCAGGCGCCAGGCCCAGCGGTTGCCCGCCGGCTTGTCGCCGGCCAGTTCCAGCGGCGCGAACGCGCTCGGTGGCAGGTCCGCGTAGGTGCGGGTGGTGGCCAGCAGGCCGTGCTGGCGCAGCAGTTCGCGCGCGCGCGGCTGGTCCTCGGGGATGCGCACCCACACCGCCGGCTGCTTGTTCGGCGCCACCGGTTCGGCGTAGCTGAACTGGCCGCTGCGGCGGCTGTGGTAGGAGCGCGGCTGGCTGATGTGCACCGGGATGCCGGCTTCCTCCAGCAGCCTGGCCACGCCTTCGACGGTTTCCAGCCGCTGGCTGGTGAAGATCTGGCGCATGGGTCTACTCCGGCGCCGGCACGGCGCGTGCGGCCTTGCCGTCGGACACCACCCGGATCAGGCCTTCCTGGGCGGTGCTGGCCACCAGGCGGCCCTGGCGGTCGAAGATCTGCCCGCGTGCCAGGCCACGCGAGGACTGCGAACTGGGGCTGTCCAGCGAATACAGCAGCCATTCGTCGGCGCGGAACGGGCGGTGGAACCACAGCGCGTGGTCCAGCGAGGCCATCTGCACGTTGGGCGTGTAGTAGCTGATCCCGTGCGGGAAGGTGGCCGTGCCCAGCAGGTGGAAATCGGAGGCGTAGGCCAGCAGCGCCTGGTGCAGCTCGGCCGGGATGTCGCCGACGTTCTCGCGCAGGCGGAACCAGACCTGCTGGTAGGGCGGGCGCTTGGGCGGGTTGAGCTCGTCGCGCGGGTACACGTGGCGGAACTCGAACGGCCCGCCGCGCGACAGCCAGCGCTGGACCTTGGTCGGCAGGGTGGCCATCACGTCGGCCGGCACCGGCTCGGCCGGGGCGATGTCCTCCGGCTGCGGCACCTCCGGCATCTTCAGCTGGTGCTCGGCGCCGCTCTCGCCGTCCTGGAACGACGCGGCGCAGAAGAAGATCACCTTGCCGTGCTGGATCGCGGTGACCCGGCGCACGGAGAAGCTGCCGCCGTCGCGGGTGCGGTCCACGTCGTACACGATCGGGTGGTCGATGTCGCCGGCGCGCAGGAAGTAGGCGTGCAGCGAGTGCACCTGGCGGCCGTTGTCGATCGTGGCCTGGGCAGCGGCCAGGGCCTGGCCCAGGACCTGCCCGCCGAACACGTAGCGGGTGCCGATGTCGCGGCTCTGCCCGCGGAAGAGGTTGTCCTCCAGCCGTTCCAGGGCAAGCAGGTCGATCAGTTCGGATACCACGGGACCAAGGACGGCGGACACGGGGCGGGCCAGCTCGGGAAGGAACGGGCGATTATACCGGCCAGGCGCGCACGCCCCGGTGGGCGCGGCCCGCGCTCAGGCCGGCGGCAGCGGATCGGGCAGGCGCTGCAGCGGCACCGCGGCCAGTACCCGCTCCCAGGGAAAGCGCGGGCCCGGGTCGCGCTTGCGCGGCACCTGCAGCGAGGGATCGTCGCTGGCCGGCACCCGCTCGCGGTCCAGGTCCTCGTGCCCGGCGATGTAGCGCAGCGCCGGCAGGGTTTGCGCCAGCCGCCGCAGCAGCGCGACCAGCGCCTCCAGCTGCGGTTCGGTGTAGGGCTCGTCCATGGCCTGGTGGCGCGAGTCCAGCCAGTGCGGCCAGCGGCCGCGGTTGACCAGCTCGATCCCGACCGCGCGCTCGTTCCAGCCGCGCACGTGGTGGGCGACGCGTTCCTCGGGCACGTAGCGCAGCACGGTGCCGTCGCGGTCGACGTAGTAGTGCCCGCTGTTGCCGGTGCCGCTGGCATGCAGAACGCGCTCGCCGTACTCGCGCGCGGTGGCCAGGTCCGGCAGTTCGGTGCAGTGGATCACCACCAGGTCGACCTGCCCCGGCGCCCGGCGCGCCAGCCGTTCCACGTAGGGCAGCGGCTGGTCGATGACGGTCGGTGCGGGCAGGGGCGGCATGGGGCGGGATGCTAGCATCCGCGCATGCCTGCACTTTCCCGACCTCCCGCGGACAGCCCGCTGGGACAACTGATGTCGACCCTGCCGCGCGCCGGCCGGGTCGAGTGGATCGGCCTGCGCCCGGCGCGCGGCGTGCCCATGCGCGAGGTGGACAGCGCCGAGGCCGTGGTCGGTGCCGGCCTGGCCGGCGATCGCTACAAGGGCGGCAGCGGCAAGCGCGACGTGACCCTGCTCCAGGCCGAGCACCTGCCGGTGATCGCGGCCCTTGCCGGGCACGACGCGGTCGCCCCGGCGACCCTGCGCCGCAACCTGGTGGTTTCCGGGATCCCGCTGGTGGCGCTCAAGGGCCGCCGCTTCCGCATCGGCGAGGTGGTGCTGGAAGGCACCGTGCCCTGCGATCCGTGCTCGCGCATGGAGGACGCGCTGGGCCCGGGCGGATTCAATGCCATGCGCGGCCATGGCGGCCTGTGCGCGCGGATCGTCTCCGGCGGCACCCTGCGCGTGGGCGACGCGGTCGTGCCGCTGGCGGAGGAGGGTGCATGAGCCGCGGCCACTGCATCCTCTCGCACGGCTTCGAAAGCGGTCCGGACGCGACCAAGGTCACCGCCCTGGCCGCCGCGGCCGAGACCCTGGGCTTCACCACCGAGCGCCCTGACTACACCGACCTGGACGCACGCAGCGACATCAGCCGTGTCGGCGACGTACCCGCGCGCCTGCAACGCCTGGTGGAACTGGCGACCCGCGCGGTCGAGCGCGGCGGGCCGGTGGTGCTGGGCGGTTCCAGCCTGGGCGCCTACATCTCCGCGCTCGCCTCGCTGCAGGTGCCGACCCGCGCGCTGTTCCTGATGGTGCCGCCGCTGGAGATGGGGCCGATGCCGCGGCTCGATGCCGCGCCGGTGCCGCTGTCGGTGGTGCATGCCTGGCACGACGAGATCATCCCGGCGATGGGTGTCGTCGAGTGGGCGCGCGCGCGTTCGGCGCGGCTGCTGCTGCTGGACGACAGCCACCGCCTTTCGGCGCACGTGGAAACCACCGCGCGCGCCTTCGCCGAACTGCTGGAAACCCTCTAGGCCCGCTGGTCCCGCACGGATCGCGGGTCGTGTCCGGTTCAGCCCGGCGCGCCCGCGCCGCGCTAGCATGCGCGGCCTGCAGACCCTGCTGGAGGATGCGTCCGATGCGCCACTGATGCCGCCGTCACCGACGGCCCGAGTCTCCGCCGCCCGCGTGGCCGGCCGGAGGTCCATGGCATCAATCCGGAGCGCATATGTCGCATCCATTCCTGGCGCTGGAAGGCGTCAGCCATCAGCTGGCCGACGGCCGGATCCTGTTCGAAGACCTGCATGAGCGGTTCGATGCGCGCCCCACCGCGCTGGTCGGACGCAACGGCGTGGGCAAGAGCGTGCTGGCCGGAATCCTCGCCGGCACCATCGCGCCGACCCGCGGACGTTGCCTGCGCAGCGGGCGCGTGCACTTCCTGCCGCAGCAGGCCAGCCCGGCGCCGGGCGCCACCGTTGCCGGCCTGGCCGGCGTGCATGAACCGCTGGCGGCATTGCGCCGGATCGAGGCCGGCAGCAGTGATCCGGAGGATTTCGCGCTGGTCGGCGAGCGCTGGGACCTGCGCGCCAGGCTCGAGGCGGCGCTGCATGCCCAGGGGCTGCAAGGCCTCGACCCGGACACCCCCGCCACGCGGCTGAGCGGGGGCGAGGCGATGCGCGTGGCCCTGGCCGGCGCATGGCTGTCCGACGCCGATTTCCTGGTCCTCGACGAGCCCGGCAACCACCTCGACCGTGGCGCGCGCCTGCGCCTGCTGCAACAGCTGCGGCAATGGCCGCGCGGCCTGCTGGTGGTCAGCCACGACCGCGCCCTGCTGCGGGAGATGGCGCGGGTGGTCGAACTGGTCCCCACTGGCCTGCGCAGCCATGGCGGTGGCTTCGCCGAGTACCTGGAGCAGCGGAAGCTCGCGGACGATGCCGCCCGGCGCGAGCTGGAGCACGCGCGGGCCGCACGCGCGCGCCAGCGGCGCGAGGCCGCGCTGCAGCTGGAGCGCGAGCAGCGGCGGCAGGCGCGCGGCGAACGCCGGCGCAGCGAGGCCAACCAGGCGGCGATCCTGCTCGACCGCCAGCAGCAGCGCAGCCAGCGCTCGGCCGCGCGCCGCGCGCTGGTGCGCGGGCAGCTGGCGGCGCAGGCCGACCAGCGCGTGCGCGAGGCCGCGGCCAGGATCACGGACGCGGCGCCAGTGGCGATGTCCGCCCCGCTGCCGGCGGCCGCGGCGCAGCGGCGGGTCGCGGTGCTGGACGCGGTGCTGCCGCCATACCCGCCCGGCATGGCGCCGCTGTCCCTGGTGATCCTGGGCACGCAGCGGATCGGCGTCGTCGGCGACAACGGCAGCGGCAAGTCGACCCTGTTGCGGATCCTGGCCGGCAAGGTGGCGCCGGCGCAGGGCCAGTGCCGCGTGCACGGCAGCGTCGCCCTGCTGGACCAGGACCTGGCCGCATTGCCGGCCCGTGCCACCGCGCTGCAGGCACTGCGCCAGGCGGCGCCGGGCGTGGGCGAGGGCGTCCTGCGCACGCGCCTGGCGCTGCTCGGCCTGGATGCCGCGCGCATCGCCACGCCGGCGGCGGCACTCAGCGGCGGCGAGCGCCTCAAGGCGGCGCTGGCCTGCGTGCTTTACGCCGCCCACCCGCCGCAGCTGCTCCTGCTCGACGAGCCGGACAACCACCTCGACCTGGCATCGAAGGAGGCGCTGGAGCAGGTGCTGCGCGAGTATCCGGGCGCGCTGGCGGTGGTCTCCCACGACGAGGATTTCCTCGGCCGCCTGGGCCTGGACACGCGGCTGGAAGCCGGTGCCGGCGCCTGGGAGGCCAGGCCATGGTGAGCCGCGCGGGGCCGTCGGGCTGGCGCCGCCGCGCCCGATGCCCGACCATTCGCATCCCATGCCGATGCCCGTCGCCGCCCCCGCGGCCGGGCGGCCCTGACCGCGAGTCCGCTTCCCGATGAAGTTCTTCGTTTCCTGCGCCAAGGGCCTGGAATACCTGCTTGCCGACGAACTGGTCGCGCTGGGCGCCAGCCGCGCCACCGCCGCGGTCGCCGGTGCCAATGCCGAGGGCAGCCTGGCCGATGCGCAGCGCGCCGTGCTGTGGTCGCGCCTGGCCAGCCGCGTGCTGTGGCCGCTGGCCACGTTCGACTGCCCGGACGAGCAGGCGCTGTACGCCGGCGCGGCCGCGCTGCCGTGGACCGAGCACCTGGCCGAGGGCCAGACCCTGGCGGTCGATGCCCACGTGTCGGGCGAAGCCATCACCCATGCGCGCTTTGCCGCGCAGCGGGTCAAGGACGCGGTGGTCGACGTGTTCCGCGCCCGGGGGCAGGAGCGCCCGTCGGTGGACGTGGACGCGCCGGACCTGCGCCTGAACCTGTCGCTGCGCAAGGGCAAGGCCACCCTGTCGGTGGACCTGGGCGGCGGCGCCCTGCACCGGCGTGGCTGGCGCAGCGCGCAGCACGAGGCGCCGCTGAAGGAGAACCTGGCCGCGGCGGTGTTGCTGCGCGGCGGCTGGCCGCGGCTGTACGCCGAGGGCGGTGCACTGCTGGATCCGATGTGCGGCAGCGGCACGCTGCTCATCGAGGGCGCGTTGATGGCCGCCGACGTCGCCCCTGGCCTGGGCCGCGTGCAGGCCGTGCCGGAGGTGGATGAGGCGGGGGTGGCCGATGATCGCTGGGCCGCCGCGCGCGGAAAGGCCGCCATGCCGGATGGTGCCGGCGACGCAGTGCCGCCACCCTCGCGCTGGCGCGGCTTCGACCTTGCGCAATGGAACGCGCTGGTGGCCGAGGCGCGCGAGCGCGCGCAAGCCGGCCTGGCGGCGCTGCGCCCGGTGTTCCATGGCAGCGACCTGGACCCGCGCGCGATCGAGGCCGCGCGCGCCAATGCCGCCCGCGCCGGCGTGGCGGCGGCGATCGACTTGCAGGTGGGCGACATCGATGCGCTGCCGCCGCAGGCCGCCGAACGCGGCCTGGTCGCATGCAATCCGCCCTACGACCGCCGCCTGGCCGCCGACGGCGCGCTGTACCGGCGCCTGGGCCAGGCCCTGCAGCGGGCGGTGCCGCAATGGCGCGCCAGCCTGCTGTGCGGCGATGCCGAGCTGGCGCATGCCACCGGCCTGCGCGCGGCGAAGAAGTACCAGCTGTTCAACGGCGCGCTGGAATGCGCGCTGGTCGTGTGCGACCCGGTGCAGGTGGCGCCGCGCGATGCCGCGCCGCGCGAGCTGTCCGAGGGCGCACGGATGGTCGCCAACCGCATCCAGCGCAACCTGCGCAAGCTCAAGGGCTGGCGCAACGGCGAGGGCGTGACCTGCTTCCGCGCCTACGACGCCGACATCCCCGAGTACGCCGCCGCGATCGACGTCTACGCCGAGGACGGCGGCGACGAACGCACCTTCCTGCACGTGCAGGAATACGCACCGCCGAAGGAGATCCCCGAGGCCGACGTGCGCCGCCGCCGCGGCGAGCTGCTGGCCGCCGCGCGCGCCAGCTTCGATGTGCCCCCGGAGCGGGTGGCGCTGAAGACCCGCGAGCGCGGCAAGGGCGGTTCCAAGTATGGCCGCTTCCAGCAGCACGGTGAGCGCTTCGTGGTGCGCGAGAACGGCGCGCGGCTGTGGGTGAACCTGTTCGAATACCTGGACACCGGCCTGTTCCTCGACCACCGCCCGCTGCGCCGGCGCATGGCCAAGGAGGCCAAGGGCAGGCGCTTCCTCAACCTGTTCTGCTACACCGGCGTGGCCAGCGTGCAGGCCGCGGTGGCCGGCGCGGCGCAGACGACCAGCGTGGACCTGTCGGCCACCTACCTGCAGTGGTGCGCGGACAACCTGGCGCTCAATGGCCTCGGCGGCACCGCGCACCGCCTGGTGCAGGGCGACGCGCTGTCCTGGCTGGAGGCCGACCGCGGCTGGTACGACGTGATCTTCTGCGACCCGCCGACCTTCTCCAATTCCGCGCGCGCCGAGGACTTCGACGTGCAGCGCGAGCACGTGCGCCTGCTGCGAGCGGCGACGGCGCGGCTGGCGCAGGGCGGGGTGCTGTACTTCTCCAACAACTTCCGCCGCTTCCGCCTGGACGCGGAGGCGGTGGCGCAGTTCGCCGAATGCGAGGAGATCAGCGCCTCGACCATCCCGGCGGACTTCGAGCGCAACCGGCGCATCCACCGCGCCTGGCGCCTGACCCACGCCTGATGCGGAAGCGGCCCGGGATCGCTCCCGGGCCGCCATTGGCGCCAGCGTGCGCGCGGCTCAGTCGCCGACCAGCAGCAGCAACTGCCCCAGCGGGCTGTTGAGCTGCAGCGCAAGCGCGCCCTCGTCCACCAGCGAGGCGGCGGTGCGGCTGAAGTCCGGCGGCGTGGCGCGGTAGTCGGCGTCGTCGGGCAGGGTGTTGCGCACCACGTAGCCCATCAGCACGTTGACGATCTCGCCCAGCGCGTCCACCGCCAGCTCGCTGTCGCACTGTTCGCTGGGCATGCGCAGGAAGGCGCAGGCCAGTGCCTGCAGGGTGGCGCGGTCGCAGGACAGGCCCACGCGCAGGCTGCGCTCGCCGCTGATGCGCACGTGCGCGGTGTACGGCCAGGTCGCGGTGGGCAGGGCGTCGTCGACCAGGCCGGCCGGCTGGCACTGGGTGCCGAGCATGCGCGGGAACAGGCGCACGCACAGTTCGGTCGCCTCCTGGGCCAGCGCGCCCAGGCGGTGGCCGGCCAGGGCGCCGGCCAGCTCCTCGTTGCCGGCCTGCTGCTCGGCGCGGTGTTCGGCCAGCGCCTGCTCCAGGGTCTCGGCGTCGAGCACGCCCTGTTCGACCAGGACCTGGCCGAACAGCTTGCACCCGGCCTTCTGCGCCGACAGCAGCGCCTCGACCTCCTGCGCGTCGAGCAGGCCCAGCTCGATGGCGATGTCGCCGAAGCGCCGGTCCTCGGCGCGCTGGCGCTCGTTGATGCGGCGCGCCTGCGCCTCGGTCAGCAGGCCCTGGCGCACGGCCAGTTCGCCCAGCAGGGGATTGGAGGCGCGCTGCGCCTCGGTGGCCGCCAGCAGCTGCTGCGGCGTGATCAGGCCGCGTTCCAGCAGGAACTGGCCCAGGAACTTGACTGCCATGTGGTGCTCCGGTGGTGTGGGCCGGCCGCTCAGGCCAGGACTTCACGGAGCACGCGCTCCATGACTTCCGGGTCGATCGGCTTCTGCAGGTAGGAGCGGGCGCCGTTGCGCAGGCACTGCTCGATGTCGGCCTGGGCTCCCAGCGAGCTGAGGATCACCACCCTGGCCTGCGGGTCCTCGGCGAGGATGGCGGCCAGCGCCTGGCGGCCGTCGCATTCGGGCATCACCAGGTCCAGCAGCACCAGGTCCGGCTTCAGGGTGCGGTACTGCGCCAGCGCTTCGTTGCCATTGCCGGCCTCGCCCACGACCTGGAACCCGGCCTCCTCCAGCTGGCTGGCGGCCAGCATGCGCAGGGCGCGCGAGTCGTCGCAAAGCAGCACGGTCGGTCGTGCGGTCGTCATCAGATTTTTTCCCCCGTTGATGGGCCGCATGGGGCCCCGATCGGCTTATCGGCCGGCGTGCCGGATACTTGAGGGGTCGGTTCGTGACCGCGGTGGGAGGGCTGCCGTGACCTGCGCGGCGTTGCCGCCGGAACTCGCCGAGGATGCGGACGGGGAAGGGGACGGCCGGGCGGCCGGGCATCGCTCCGGCGCTCAGCCCTCCAGCAGGACGATGGCCGCGTGCAGCAGCAGGCCGATCAGCCCGCCGACCAGGGTGCCGTTGTAGCGGATGTACTGCAGGTCGCGGCCCACGCCCAGTTCCAGCTCGCGCACCAGGTGGCGCTCGTCCCAGCCCTTGACCGTCTGGGCGATGTAGTCGGTGACGCCGCCGCGCAGGCGCAGCGCCAGCTTCTCGGCCCCGCCCATCACATGCTGGTTGATCGCCTCGCGCAGTTCCGGATCGCGGCCCAGCGCGGCGCCCAGCCCGGCCAGCGAACTGTCCAGGTGCGAGGCCAGCACCCCGTCCTCCTGCTCCAGGTCCTGGCGCAGCGCGGCGTGGACCTGGTCCCACAGCCCGCTGACGTATTCCTGCACGCTGGGATGGGCGATCAGCTGCTGCTTGATCTGCTCCACCCGCTGCGCCAGCGCCGGGTCCCCGCGCAGGCGTTGCACGTAGCCCTGCAGCCACTGTTCGTAGTCGCGGCGCAGCGGATGCTCCGGCTGCACCAGGATCTCGTTGAGCTCGTCCAGCAGGGCGCGGGCGATGCGCTCGGCCATGCGGTCGGCGATGCCTTCCACCGGCTTGACCCAGTCCACCGTGCCCACCAGCCGCGGCCACTCGCGGCGGGCGTGCCTGACCAGCATGGCGGAGGCGCGCTGCTTGATGTCCTCGCTGTCCAGGTAGCGGCCAAGCCGGCGCAGGGCCTCATCCAGCACCTCCTGGTGGCGGCCGTCGGCGGTCAGCAGGCCGAGCACGTCGCCGGCGGTGGCCGAGGCGTCCCAGGCGTGCAGGCGCGCGATCACGAACTCGCGGATGCGCTCGCGCACCGCGCGCTCGTCCAGCAGGTCCAGCGCCTGCAGCGTCCAGCCGCGGGCCATGCCGGCCAGCTTGCGCGACTGCTCCGGGCGCGACAGCCACTGGCCCAGGCGCTCGGCAGGATCGAACACCTCCAGCCGCGCCAGCAGGGTCTGCGGCTCGAGGAAGTGGTCGCGCACGAACGCGGCCAGGCTGTCGGCAATGCGCGCCTTGCTGCGCGGGACGATGGCGGTATGCGGGATCGGCAGGCCCAGCGGGCGGCGGAACAGGGCCACCACCGCGAACCAGTCGGCCAGCGCGCCGACCGTGGCCGCCTCGCAGAACGCCGAAACCCAGGCCCACGCGCCCTGGTTGCCCATCACGTGGCTGGTGGCGAAGCCGGCGACCATCGCCAGCAGCATCGCCAGAGCGATGGCCTTCATGCGGCGCAGCTGCGCGGGGCGTGGATCCTGTGTGCTCATGCGGTTCCCGTGGGCATGCCTCCCGCCGCGCCCGGCGCGGTGGCACATGGCAAGGCAGTGTAGCGGCACCGGGGTGTAGCCCGGACAAGGCCGGAGGCTGCATCCGTGGCGCACGCAAGCCGCCCGCCGTGAGGCGGAAGACGTGCTAGCGCATCGTCGGCATCACGAACTCGGCGCCGGATGCACCTTCGGGCCAGCGCGCGGTGATGGTGCGCAGGCGGGTGAAGAAGCGCACGCCATCGGGGCCGTGCATGTGCAGCGGGCCGAACAGCGAGCGCTTCCAGCCGCCGAAGCAGTGGAACGCCATCGGTACCGGGATCGGCACGTTGATCCCGACCATGCCCGCCTGCACCCGCCGCGCATACTCGCGCGCGGCGCCGCCGCTGCGGGTGAACACCGCGGTGCCGTTGCCATACTCGTGGCTGTCGACCAGTGTCAGCGCGGCCTCGAAGTCGGGCACGCGCACCACGCACAGCACCGGGCCGAAGATTTCCTCGCGCCACAGGCGCATGCCTGGCTGCACATGGTCGAACAGACTGCCGCCCAGGAAGAACCCGGGACCGGAAGCGCAGGGATGGCGGCGACCATCGACCACCAGGGTGGCGCCGTCGGCCACGCCGGCGTCGATCGCAGCGCGCACCCGCGCGCGGTGCGCGGCGTCGACCAGCGGGCCCATGTCCGGATCCTCGATGCCCGGGCCGATGCGCAGGTTGCGCACGCGTTCGGCCAGCGCCGCGACCAGGGCATCGGCGACCTGGTCGCCCACGCACACCGCCACCGAGATCGCCATGCAGCGCTCGCCGGCCGAGCCGTAGGCCGCGCCCAGCAGGGCGTCGGCCGCCAGCGCCACGTCCGCGTCCGGCAGCACCACGGCGTGGTTCTTGGCCCCGCCCAGGGCCTGCACGCGCTTGCCGCGCTCGCTGCCGCGCGCGTACAGCGCCGCGGCCACCGGGGTGGAGCCGACGAAGGACAGGGCCTGCACCCGCGGCTCGTCCAGCAGCGCCTCGACCGCGCCGCGGTCGCCGTTGACCACGTTGAACACGCCCTCCGGCAGCCCCGCCTCGGCGAACAGGCCGGCCAGGTGCAGGGCCGCCGAGGGCACCTTCTCCGAAGGCTTGAGCACGAAGCTGTTGCCGCAGGCCAGCGCCACCGGCGCCATCCACAGCGGGACCATGGCCGGGAAGTTGAACGGGGTGATGCCGGCGACCACGCCCAGCGGCATGCGCTCGCTCCAGCTGTCCACGTCGCGGCCCACCGCGGCCGAGTACTCGCCCTTGAGCAGGTGCGGGATGCCGGAGGAAAACTCCACCACCTCCATGCCGCGGGTGACCTCGCCGCGTGCATCGGACAGGGTCTTGCCGTGCTCGGCGGTGATCAGCCGCGCCAGCACGTCGGCATCGCGCTCGAGCAGCGCCCGCAGCCGGAACATCACCCGCGCCCGTTGCAGCGGCGGCGTGGCCGCCCACGCCGGGAACGCGGCCTGGGCCGCATCCACCGCCGCGCGCACCTCGGCGCCGGAGGCCAGCGGCACCTGCGCGGCCACCTGGCCGGTGGCCGGGTCGAACACGTCGCCGTGGCGGCCGCCGGTGCCGGGCCGGGCCTGGCCGCCGATGTAGTGGTGCAGCTGTCGGGTCATGGCAGCTCCTTCGGATGTGGCCGGCGCGGCCTCAGGGGGCCAGTGCCTCGGTGGCCTGGGTATGGGGAAGCGAAAGCGCGTCGGCCACCGCGCGGTGGGTGATGCGCCCGGCATGCACGTTCAGCCCGTTGCGCAGGTGCACGTCGTCGGCCAGCGCCTGCACCAGGCCCTTGTCGGCCAGCTCCAGCACCCGCGGCAGGGTGGCGTTGGTGAGCGCGAAGGTCGAGGTTCGCGCCACCGCGCCGGGCATGTTGGCCACGCAGTAGTGGATGATCCCGTCGACCTCGTAGGTCGGTGCGTCGTGGGTGGTCGGGCGGCTGGTCTCGAAACAGCCGCCCTGGTCGATGGCCACGTCCACCAGCACCGAGCCCGGGCGCATCAGCGCCAGCTGTGCGCGGGTGACCAGCCGCGGCGCGGCGGCGCCGGGCACCAGCACCGCGCCGACCACCAGGTCGCTGCGCGGCAGGCGGTCGTCGATCGAATCGCGGGTGGAATAAAGCGTGGCGATGCGGTCGCCGTACAGTTCGTCGATCTGGCGCAGCCGCTCCAGCGAACGGTCCACGACGGTCACCCGCGCGCCCAGGCCCATGGCCATGCGCGCGGCGTTGAGCCCGACCGTGCCGCCGCCGAGCACCAACACCTCGGCTGGGGCCACGCCGGGCACGCCGCCCAGCAGCACGCCGGAGCCGCCCTGCGCCTTTTCCAGCGCATGCGCGCCGGCCTGGATGGCCATGCGCCCGGCGACCTCGCTCATCGGCGCCAGCAGCGGAAGCCCGCCGCCGGCGTCGGTCACGGTCTCGTAGGCGATGGCGGTCGCGCCGGAGGCCAGCAATGCCTCGGCCTGGGCACGGTCGGGGGCCAGGTGCAGGTAGGCGAACAGCACCTGGCCGGGGCGCAGCATCGCGCACTCGTCCGGCTGCGGCTCCTTGACCTTCACCACCAGCTCGGCGCGGGCGTAGACCTCGGCGGCGCCGTCCACCAGCTGCGCGCCGGCGGCCTCGTAGGCCTCGTCGGCCAGGCCTGCGCCCAGCCCGGCGCCACGCTGCACCAGCACCTGGTGGCCGCGGGCGGACAGTTCGCGCGCGCCGGCCGGGGTGAGGCCGACGCGGTATTCATGGACCTTGGTTTCGGTGGGGACGCCGACGAGCATGGGCGGTTCTCCGTTGCGGAAGCCTTGCCGGCGTCACAGCGTCGCCAGCACCTCGCCCAGCATCGAGAACATGTCGTCGATGTGCCGTCGTTCCACGATCAGCGGTGGCGACAAGGCGATGGTGTCGCCGGTGGTGCGCACCAGCAGGCCCTTGCGGAAGGCCTGTTCCAGCACCTGGTAGCCGCGCGCGCCGGGTGCACCGTCCTGCGGCGCCAGCTCGATCGCGCCGATCAGGCCGTAGTTGCGGATGTCGATGATGTGCGGGCTGCTGCCGCGCAGCGCATGCAGGCCGTCGGCCCAGTAGTCCTCCAGTTCCAGCGCGCGGGTGAGCAGGCCTTCCTCGGCATAGGTATCGAGCGTGGCCAGGGCCGCGGCGCAGGCCAGCGGATGGCCGCTGTAGGTGTAGCCATGGAACAGGTCGATCGCCCCTTCCGGGCCCTGCATGAAGGCCTCATGCACGCGATCGGACACGAACACCGCGCCCATCGGCACGCAGCCGGAGGTCAGGCCCTTGGCCACGGTCATCATGTCCGGGGTGACCCCGAAGCGCTGCGCCGCGAACGGCGCGCCGACGCGGCCGAAGCCGGTGATCACCTCGTCGAAGACCAGCAGGATGCCGTAGTTGTCGCAGATCTCGCGCAGGCGCTGCAGGTAGCCCGGCGGCGGCAGGATCACCCCGGCCGAGCCGGAGATCGGCTCCACGATCACCGCGGCGATGGTGGACGGGTCGTGCAGCTGCACCAGCCGCTCCAGGTCCTCGGCCAGCTCCACGCCGTGCGGCGGCAGGCCACGCGAGAACGCATTGCGGGCGATGTCCAGGGTGTGGCGCATATGGTCCACCCCTGGCAGGCCGGGGCCGAACCACTTGCGGTTGTTGGGCAGGCCGCCGACCGAGATGCCGCCGAAGCCGACGCCGTGGTAGGCCTTCTCGCGGCCGATCAGCTTCGTGCGCTGGCCCTCGCCGCGGGCGCGGTGCCAGGCGATGGCGATCTTCAGCGCGGTATCCACCGACTCGGAGCCGGAGTTGGTGAAGAACACATGGTCCAGCGGCCGCGGCGCCAGTTCCTTCAGCCGCCCGGCCAGCTCGAACGGCAGCGGCGAGCCCATCTGGAAGTGCGGGGCGAAGTCCATGGTCGCGGCCTGGCGCGCGATCGCCTGGACGATGCGTGGGCGCGCATGGCCGGCGTTGCAGCACCACAGCCCGGCGGTGCCGTCCAGGATCGGGCGGCCCTCGACGTCGCGGTAGTACATGCCCTCGGCCGCGGCCAGCAGGCGCGGGCTGCGCCTGAACTGGCGGTTGGCGGTGAACGGCATCCAGAAGGCGTCCATCGACGCCGGGGCGGTCAGTCCCGGTGCGGTCGCTCCGGGAGCGGGGAAGGCGTCGTCACGACTCATGCGCAGGCTCCGTTCGGGAGGGCGGGGCCGGCACCCGCCTGGGCGGGGGCCGTTCGATAAATTCAACGCTGGGGTGAGTCTAAGCCAAAAAATTGACCTTGGCGGGGTGCCATGTAAAGTATCCGGCAACACGCCGGCGCGTCCGGCAGCGGAGCAGACCTACGCGGATGGACATCGGCGCACGCCTGCAGCGGGTACGCACGGCCCGCGGCCTCAGCCAGCGCGAGCTGGCCCGTCGCGTGGGCGTCACCAACAGCACGATCTCGCTGATCGAGCAGAACAAGGTCAGTCCCTCGGTCAGCTCGCTGAAGAAGGTGCTGGACGGCATCCCGATCTCGCTGGCCGACTTCTTCACCCAGGACCTGGATCCCGGCGAGCCGGAGCAGCCGTTCTACGCGGCGGCCGAACTGCCGGACGTGGGCAACAACGACATCCACTATTTCCTGGTGGGCCAGCGCCGGCCGCAGCGGCAGATGTGCATCCTGCGCGAGGTGATGCCGCCGGGCAGCGACACCGGCGAGGCCATGCTGGTGCACGAGGGCGAGGAGGGCGGCGTCATCGTCTCCGGCCAGGTCGAGGTGACCGTCGGCAGCCAGGTGCGCGTGCTCGGGCCCGGCGACGCGTACTACTTCGAGAGCCGGATCCCGCACCGTTTCCGCAACGTGGGCGAGGGCGAGGCGGTGATCGTCAGCGCCAACACGCCGGCGACGTTCTGAGGCGCAGCATGGACCGCGAGCAGGCCGAACGCACCGCCGGCACCCCGCTGGAGCCGGCGCGCGCCTGCCGCGCGCGTGGAGCGGCGCGCAGCCCCGCCACCGCAAGCCGCGGTCCGTGCTGCTGGCGGCGTCCGCCATCCCGGGCCGCGCTGCGCCGGCCCGCGCCAGCGGCGTGCCTTCCACCGGGGCACTGGCGGCGCCCGCGATCCGCAAGCGCCTGCCGGCCTGGGTCGGCCTGCCTGCGTGGCTGGTCGGGCTGTGGTGGTTCCGGCCGCCGCCCAGGCCGGCACATATCGAAGCACTCTGACCGGCCCGCCGGTCATTCCCTTTAGAGAATCCGGAGGCGATCCATGTCCACCCCACGTACCCGCGCCGACTGGCAGGCCATGGCCGACGGGCTGCAACTGCGCACCCGCGCCTTCATCGACGGCCAGTACGTCGATGCGGCCGACGGCCGTACCTTCGCCTGCACCAGTCCGATCGACGGCCGCGTGCTGGGCCAGGTGGCGCGCTGCGGCCAGGCCGACGTCGAGCGCGCGGTGCGCGCGGCGCGGCGCAGCTTCGAGGCCGGGCACTGGTCGCGGGCCAAGCCGGTCAAGCGCAAGAAGGTACTGCAGAGGCTGACCGCGCTGATCGAGCAGCACGCCGACGAGCTGGCCCTGCTGGAAACCCTGGACATGGGCAAGCCGATCGACGACGCGCGCAACGTCGACCTGGCCGCCACCATCCGCTGCTTCGGCTGGACCGCCGAGGCGCTGGACAAGGTCTACGGCGAGGTCGCGCCCACCGGCGAGGACGAACTGGGCCTGGTCACCCGCGAACCGCTGGGCGTGGTCGCCGCGATCGTGCCGTGGAACTTCCCGCTGCTGATGGCGGCCTGGAAGCTGGCCCCGGCGCTGGCCATGGGCAACTCGGTGGTGCTCAAGCCCTCGGAGAAGTCGCCGTTGAGCGCGCTGCGCCTGGCCGAGCTGGTGGCCGAGGCCGGCATCCCCGAAGGCGTGTTCAACGTCCTGCCCGGCTACGGCCAGGAAGCGGGCGAGGCCCTGGCCCTGCACATGGACGTGGACGGGCTGGTGTTCACCGGTTCCACCGCGGTGGGCAAGCGCCTGCTGCAGTGCGCCGGCCTGTCCAACATGAAGCGCGCGTACATGGAGTGCGGCGGCAAGAGCCCGAACATCGTGTTTGCCGATGCCCCCGACCTGGACAAGGCGGCCGAGGCCGCGGCGGTGGGCATCTTCTACAACCAGGGCGAGGTCTGCACCGCGGCCTCGCGCCTGCTGGTGGAGCGCAGCATCAAGGACGAGTTCGTCGCCCGCGTGGTCGAGGCCGGCCGCAAGATGCAGCCGCGCCACCCGCTGGAGCCGGGCGCGCCGATGGGCGCCCTGGTCGACGAGACCCAGACCAGGCGCGTGCTGGACTACATCGCCAGGGGCCAGGCCGAGGGCGCGAAGCTGGCCCTGGGCGGCAAGCGCATCGCCCCAGTGGAAGGTGGCTGCTATGTCGAGCCGACCGTGTTCGACGAGGTGCGCCCGGAGCACACCATCTCCCGCGAGGAGATCTTCGGCCCGGTGCTGGCGGTGATCCCGTTCGACGACGAGGCCCAGGCACTGGAGATCGCCAACGACACCGAGTACGGCCTGGCCGCCGGCGTGTGGACCGCCAACCTCGCCCGCGCCCACCGCGTCGCCCGCGGTCTGCGCGCCGGCAGCGTCTGGGTCAACTACTGGGACGGCGGTGACATGACCGCGCCCTTCGGCGGCTACAAGCAGTCCGGCAATGGCCGCGACAAGTCGCTGCACGCCTTCGACAAGTACACCGAGATCAAGGCCACCTGGATCAACCTGGCGGATTGAGCCGCGGTGCCACCGCCCGCGGAGGCAGCGCGCGGCACGCCTGCGTGCCATTGCTGCGTGCCGGCCGCGTTCGCCATGGCCATCGTGCTGCTGGTGGCGACGGTCCTGACGATGCACCGGGTACGCAAGGCGCAGCGCGCGCAACGGATGGAGGCAGGCCCAGGGCGCGCGGGCCCATGCCATCCGGGCGATTGCGTGCTCGCCGCGCAGGTGGTCTTCGGCTACGTCTGCCCGCGCCATGCCGTGGTGGCCGTCGCCGCGGTCCAGCGTTTCCGCCGCCGGCCCCGCGGGGGACGGCGCCACCGGCGGTTCACGCCGCCTCCTGTGCCGCAGGCGTATGTAGGGGACGGGGCGACTTAGGGCTTATATCCAGGTTCCCTTCCACGATGCATGCTGGACCGCCCCAGGCCCGTCGCCACCGATTCCTCCGCTTGCCGCCTGTTTGGAGTCCCCTGCATGCAGTCACCCGCCGCCAGCCAATCCAAAGCTGCCGCACAGCTGGAAGACCGGTGGGAAGCGCTTGACAAGGCCATGGCGCTGGCGGAGTTCTCGCTCGACGGCCGGCTCATCTCCGCCAATCCCAGGTTCCTGGCCCTGCTGCGGCTGGCGCCGGAGCACGTGGGCACGTTGCACCATGCCCAGCTGTGCCCGGCGGGCCAGGCGCAAAGCCAGGCCTACGAGGCGATGTGGCAGTCCCTGTGTGCCGGCCACGAGTTCTCGGGCGTGGTCGAGCGGCTGTGCAGCGACGGCAGTTCCTGCTGGCTGGAAGCGCTCTATGCCCCGGTGCGCGACAGGCAGGGCGTGGTCAACCACATCATGATGGTCGCCACCGATGTCACCCAGAGCAAGCGCACGGAGCTGGCAAGGCGGGACCACCTGTGGCGCCTGTCGCTGGTGGCCGACACCACCGATGCGGCGATCGTGATCACCGACGCGAATTCGCGGGTGGTCTACAGCAGCGACGGCTTCCACCGCATGTTCGGCTGGACCCTGCGCGAGCTGCAGGACCAGAAGATGCTGGAACTGCTGGCGCGGCAATCGCCGGTCGAGTTGTTCGAGCGCATCCGCGGCGACCTGCGCCAGGGGCGTGCGGCGGAAATGGAAGAGGTGGTGACCGGCAAGGGCGGGCGGCGCTACTGGGGCAAGATCATCTGCAACCCCGTCATGGATGCCCAGGGCCAGTGGGCCTACACCGTTTCGGTGCTGCTGGACATCACCAAGACCAAGATCCACGAGGTGCTGCACCACCGCGCCCTGCAGGCCATGTCCAGCGACCTGCCGCTGATGCAGGTGCTGGAGGTGGTGTGCGAGGAGGTCGAGCGCCTGGCCCCGGAGGTGTGCGCGTCGATCCTGCAGGTGGACGAGCAGGGCCTGCTGCATCCGCTGGCCAGTCCCAGCCTCCCGTTCAGCTATTCCTCGCAGCTGGACGGCGTGCCGATCGGGCCGCAGGTGGGTTCCTGCGGTGCCGCCGCCTGGCGCAAGAGCCCGGTGCTGGTCACCGACATCGCCACCGATCCGCTATGGGCGGATTTCCGCCACCTGGTCCTGCCGCTGGGCTTCAATGTCTGCTGGTCCACGCCCATCCTGCGCAAGGATGGCAGGGTGCTGGGGACGTTCGCTTTCTATTACCGCCAGAACAGTCCGGTGGTGGCGTCCAGTTTCCACCAGCAGCTGGTGGAAGCCTGTACGGACCTTTGCGTCCTGGCCATGTAACGGGAGACGGCGCGCCAGCGGATCCGGCAGCTGGCGTTCCATGACGCGCTCACTGGCCTGCCCAACCGCAGCCTGCTGGAAACCCAGGTGGCGCTGCTGCTGGACGCGGCCCAGGAGAGCGTCCAGCGCGTGGCCGTCCTGCACGTGGACCTGGACCGCTTCAAGAGCATCAACGACTCCCTCGGGCATGCCAGCGGCGATGCACTGCTGCGGGAAGTGGCCGTGCGCGCCAGGGAACTGGTGCACCAGGGCGGCGTGGCGGGGCGCCTGCCGGGCGATGAGTTCGTCCTGGCCCTGCCCCTGCGTGCCGGGGAGGAGGTCAATGCCCTGGTCGAGCGCTGGCAGGCGCACCTGGTGCGCATGCTGCAGCTGCCCGATGCCCGGGTGGACCTGAGCGTCAGCGTGGGCGTGGCCATGTATCCGCAGGACGGTACGGCCGGCTGGCGCAGGGCTACCGCTTCGCCAGGCAGATGGCGCCGCAGGACCTGCCGGGCTGGATCGCGGGGCAGGGCATCGCTGCTCCGGGCGCCTGATACCGCCTGCGCTGGCCAGCCAGGCCTGGTGGAGCAGCGCCCGGCCGAACGCGCGCGGCGCAGCGGCAGGATGGAGGGGCGGCCAGTGCGGCCAATCCCGGCGCAGGCAATCGTGCGAACCGTTGGCGGATGTCGATCGCCAGGGGAATGGGTTCCCGCATGGCTCCACCTGCCGCGGCAATCTCCGGGAGGCCACCTGCACGCAACGGGAGCACGCTGGCGTTCGATCTCCCCAAAGCTGGAGCCTGCCTGGGCATTGCCGTCCCGTGGCGTTCGCGGGCACCGTTTCGAGGAGCTTGCGGGCCGGGTGTCCGGGCGAGGGGTTTTCGCGCAAGCGGGCCATGAACGGGTGAGCGTCATGGCCCCGGGCGTTCCTGCCGTGGCGGGCAGGCCTGCCTGCACGTGAACCCGCCCCTGTCCGCGGGTTGTCCGGCGTGGCAGCAGCCGGTTACGGTTCGTCGGTTGCCTGAAACCGGGAACCACCCACGGAGGACGCTCGCTCGATGAAGACCCAGTATTACGTGGCTTCCACCCTCGATGGATTCATTGCTACGGAGGGCGACTCGCTGGATTGGCTGTTCCCCTTGGGCAGCCTGGAGGAGTCCAGCTATCCAGAGTTCATCCGTGATGTCGGTGCGTTGGCCATGGGGGCGGCGACGTACGAGTGGATGCTGCGCAACGCGGAAACGGTCGCCAGGGAAACGGGGTCTCCCTGGCCGTACACGCAGCCCGCCTGGGTATTCACCCGGCGCAACCTGCCAACTGTTCCAAATGCGGACATCAGGTTTGTGCAGGGCGACGTCGTCGCCGTCCACCGCGAGATGAGCAGGGTGGCGGATGGCAAGAACATCTGGGTCGTTGGCGGGGGAGACCTCGCCGGGCAGTTCCACGATGCCGGGCTGCTCGACGAGCTGATCGTCCAGATCGGTTCGGCGACCCTTGGCGCCGGCAAGCCATTGTTCCCGCGCCAGGTCCTGAGTCCGGCGCTGCACCTGGCATCCGTGCGGAAGCTGGGGGGCGAGATGGTCGAGCTGCGTTACCAGATCCGCAGGGACGCCGCAGCTGCAGGTTAGTTCCGTTTCCGGATGTCCGGCGAAGGGAATGCCGGCACCGGTTGCGCGGTGCCGGCATCGGCAGATGGCCTACTTCCTTGCCTTTCCGGCCTCGCGCGCGGCTGCGGTGATGGCGGTGGCCAGTAGGGCGCGAAGCAGGGTGTTCATGGCGATGTCCTTGGGTGGGCGCCGGCCGCTGCGGGGGCAGCGGCGAGGGGCGCGATGTATCGGGGCTTCAGTCAGCTGGCGAGGCGCAGCTCCACCTCGATGTTGCCGCGGGTGGCGTTGGAGTACGGGCAGACCTGGTGGGCCTGCCCGACCAGCGACTGCAGGGTGTCGCGATCGATCTCCGGAGCGGAGATGGTGAGCGTGGCCTGCAGGCCGAAGCCACCACCCAGCGGGCCGATGCCGATACCGGCGGTCACCGAGGTCGAGGCCGGCAGGGCGATCTTCTGCTTGCCGGCGACGAACTTCAGCGCACTGAGGAAACAGGCCGAATAGCCTGCGGCGAACAGCTGCTCCGGGTTGGTGCCGTCGCCACCCGTGCCGCCCAGTTCGCGCGGGGTGGACAGGGCCAGGTCGAGCCTGCCGTCGGAAGTGGAAGCACGGCCTTCGCGGCCGCCGGTGGAGGTGGCGGTGCCGGTGTAGAGGATCTTCTCGGGGGGCATGGTGGGCTCCTTGGATGGGGCCGGAGCGGCGCATCCGGCGAGGCCTACTGTGCCGCCGTCCCGCGGGCGCGGGCGGCCGTGGCGTCCGGAAAACTTGGCCGGGCGTCCGGGCAGGGCTGCGCGCCGGTTTGCGTGCGAGGTTGCGTCCACCGCACGGGCATGGCGCCTGTGATTAGGGCTGGACGGTGGTTTCCGTGCTCGTGACGCCGGTGTTCAGGCGCTCGTGCGCCCCGGGGATGCGCCGCGTTCACCTGCCGGCGTCGACCATCGCCTGGCCATCCAGGAAAGAGGACGCATCGATGAGGACACTGCTACTGCCGGCGCTGGTCGCCGCGCTTTGCCTGCCGGCATGCCGCCAGGAACACCCGGCCGACCCGGCGCGGGACAATCCCGCGCCCACCGCCGAAGCGCACCAGCCGGAGGCCGATGCACGCTACGCCACCGGCGCGCAGGAAACCCGGGTAGGCGAGGACCCGGAAGCCGACGAGCAGCGCCCCCGCGCCCAGCGTTGAGTCCGCGTACGGCCTTTGCAGCGACGTGCTGCGCTTCGCCTGCGGTCGCCCCACTTCCGTGGCCCTGCCACGCCACCCCCACCAATCACCAATCCCCGGATCCCGGCCTCAATAGAACATCGCCACCGGAGCCGGCGTAGCGGCCTCGGCCTTGTCGACCACGCCCGGGATTGGCTGGGACTGTGGGAACTGGCGGCGCAAGGTGTTCACGCCGTCCTGCGGCCGCGCCAGCTCGACCAGGTCGGCGCGGTCGCGGCGGCGTTCGTCGGTGGAGATGTCCATGCGCTTGTCGCGCTCGTCGACCAGTTCCGGCCGCACTTCGCCATCGCGGCTGAACGACCAGGCCAGCATCGCCGGGCCCAGCGGCATCCTGTCGCCGGGCTGCACGCCGTCTCGCGTGTGCCAGGTATGCCAGGTCTTGCCATAGCTGTTCATCTTGGAGCGCATCAGCTCCTTCTCCGCTGCCTCGGGCAGGTTGGGCGCGACCAGCTGGCCGGACAGGATCTCGCCGTTGTGCGGATGCCAGTAGCCGCGTTCGTCCTCCGGCAGCGACTCGTAAAGCGTCTCGGAGATGATGTACTCGATGCCGGTGAGGTTGGCCTCGGCCCCGTTGCCGTCGAACAGCGTGCACTGGGCGAAGTCCTCGTTGACCTGGCGGCAGAAGTGGTGCGCCTCCATCTGCTGCAACGGATGGTCCTTCATCGGATGGAAGCCGACCACGTACATGTCCATCTTTCCCAGCGGCCCATTGCCCTGCAGCAGGGCGGCGCCGGCCTCCAGGGCACTGGTACGGGCGGATTCGTCCGCGCCGGGCGGCGTTACCGCCGGATCGACGCGGTCGCCGCCGGTGCAGGCGGCAAGGGCGAGGGCCAGCAGGGGCAATGCGGCGCGGGTCCGGTGCATGGCGGGGGGCCTCCATCGGGGAGGCCGGGATAGCACGCAGGTGATCGTCATGCGGTGAAGCGCCGGCCTGGCACGCCGCGCAGGCACCGGATCGCGGGAAGCACGCACTCCCGCCGTGCGGTCGGGAAGCAACGTCGACGTCAACGGACAGGCGCGAGGCATTGACGCCATGCTTCCCCGCGCGGGGCTACGGTCGGGCTTCCCCATCGCAGGAGGCCGCCATGGCCAGGTCCAATCCCACCACCCCCGACGCGCCCGAGGACGAGGTCCGCCTGGGCGAGGACGGCGTGCCGCTGCAACAGCAGGGGCCTGAACTGAAGGACCCGCGTTCGGTCGCGGCGATCGACAACATCGGCGTGGACGACCAGGCCGACCTGCTCGACGTGGCGCTGGACGAGGAGCCCGGCGACCGCGATGCCTATGGCCGCTCGTTCGCCGACGACGTGCGCAGCGACGCGCCGCATGGCATCCGCGACAGTGGCGAAGACTGAACCGCAGGCGGGCGCGGACGACGGCGGATTCACGCTGCTGCGTCTGCAATGCGGGCTCCTTCCCAAGCGGACATGCCCATGAACGATGCTTCCACGCCCGTGACCGTCGCCGCCGTCGACCTGCAGCGTTACCTCGGCACCTGGTACGAGATCGCGCGCCTGCCGATGCGCCACGAGCCGGCGGACTACACCGACATCACCGCGACCTATTCGCTCAACCCGGGCGGCAGCGTGCGGGTGCTCAACCGCGCGCGCGACGGCGAGGGCGAGCCGCAGGAGTCCGAGGGCGAGGCCACCGTGGTCGAGGGCAGCGGCAACGCAAAGCTGGAAGTGAGCTTCATGCCCGACGGGCTGAAGTGGATTCCGTTCACCAAGGGCGACTACTGGATCCTGCGCCTGGACCCGGACTACCGCACCGCCCTGGTCGGTTCGCCGGACCACAAGTACCTGTGGCTGCTGGCGCGCGAGCCAGTGTTGCCGGCGCCGGTGCAGCAGGATTTCCTGGACACGGCGCGGGCGCAGGGCTACGAACTGCAGGACCTGATCCTCACCCCGCACACGGGCAATCCGGTGCGTTGAGCAGTCCGGCCGGCCACCCTGTCCTGGGCGAGGGCAGGGGGCCGGCCCGTCCCGGGCCTGGAAGGCGCATGCCGTCGTCCCGGTGTGCGCCTCGTGCAAAGGAAGCACCCTGCTCCCGCCGGGAACCTGGATGGCCTGTCGCCGCCTCCCCGGTGCGCTTGGCTTACCCGGCCACGGTGGCGGTGGCGGGTTTTGTTGCAGCGGTGACTACCCGTGCATGCCGCGCCGGGGCCGATAGAATCGGCGCTTCCACGCCAACAACACCCCACGCCATGACCGGTCCGGATGTCTTCCTGCGCGGCAGCATCGTCGCGCTCGTCACGCCCATGCACGACGACGGCAGCGTCGACTACGACGCGCTGCGCAAACTCGTGGACTGGCACGTGGCCGAAGGCACCGACTGCATCGGCGTGGTCGGCACCACCGGCGAGTCGCCCACGGTCAGCGTCGAGGAGCATTGCGAGATCATCCGCGTCGCGGTCGAGCAGGCGGCCGGGCGGGTGCCGGTAATGGCCGGCTGCGGCGGCAATTCCACCGCCGAAGCGATCGCCCTCGCCGAATACGCGCGCAAGGTCGGGGCGCACAGCCAGTTGCAGGTGGTGCCGTACTACAACAAGCCCGGCCAGGAAGGGCAGTACCGCCACTTCCGCGCCATTGCCGAGGCCACCGGCGACCTCCCGGTGGTGCTGTACAACGTGCCCGGCCGCACCGGCGCCGACCTGCAGCACGACACCGTACTGCGCCTGGCCCAGGTACCGGGGATCGCCGGCATCAAGGAAGCCACCGGCAACATCGAGCGCGCCCAGTGGCTGGTGCGCGAGGCGCCCCACGGGTTCGCAGTGTTCTCCGGCGACGACGCCACCGCGGTGGCACTGATGCTGTGCGGCGGCCATGGCAATGTCAGCGTGACCGCCAACGTCGCCCCGCGGCTGATGCGCGAACTGTGCGCCGCGGCGCTGGCGAAGGACGTGGAGGCAGCCATGCGCATCCAGCTGCGCCTGCTGGCGCTGCACCGCCAGCTGTTCTGCGAGGCCAATCCGATCCCGGTGAAGTGGGCGCTCAAGCGCCTGGGCCGCATCGGTGGCCACTTGCGCCTGCCGCTGACCGAGCTGGAGCCCGCCAACCAGGCAAAGGTCGAGGCCGCGTTGCGCGAGGCCGGCCTGCTCGAAGGCTGACGGGCTTCGCCGCACACTCACGCCGCGTGCCGGACACTCCCCCGGTCTGGCGGGAGGGACCATGGGCGCGGGAACCGGCGGGGTACGCATCGGCTCCGCCGGCTGGTCCATCCCGGGCCGCCACGCAGCGCTGTTCGGCGCGGGCGACAGCGCACTGGCGCGTTATGCCACGCGCTTCGACGTGGTCGAGGTCAATTCCTCGTTCTACCGCCCGCACCAGCACGCCACCTGGCGGCGCTGGGCCGCCGCGGTGCCGCGCGGCTTCCGCTTCTCGGTGAAACTGCCGCAGGAGATCTCGCACGAACTGGGGCTGCGCGGCGCCGGCCCGGCGCTGGACCGCTTCCTGGAGCAGGTCGATGGCCTGGGCCGGAAGCTTGGCGGCTTCCTGTTGCAGTTGCCGCCCGGACTGGAACTGGACGCGCGTAGCGCATCGGCGTTTCTTCGCCATGTTCCGCCGCCGCAGCGACGTGCCGCTGGCGTGCGAGCCCCGCCATCCCGGCTGGTTCACGCCACGCGCGGAGGACCTGCTGCGGCGGTACGACGTGGCCCGGGTGGCGGCCGATCCGCCGCGGGTGCCCGGCGGCGACGCGCCTGCGGCCGCGCCGCGCTGGCGCTATTGGCGCAGGCATGGCTCGCCCCGGATCTACTACAGCGACTACGCAGAGCCGGCCTTGCGCGAACTGGCCACACAGGTGCGCGCGGCGACGGGCAGGGGGCAGCGCTGGGTGGTGTTCGACAACACCGGGCACGGCTTCGCGATCCCCGACGCGGCGCGGCTGCAGGAGTTGCTGCATGGGGATGTGCCGAAGCAGGCCCGCGGTTGACCTGCACAGGGAGGCCACCCCGGACTCGACGGCGGCATCGCTTCCGGTCCTGCGCATCGGCCATCCCAATCCCTGGTTCGCCTTGCTGGCCGAAGTGCGACGGGGCTCCATGGCGGACGCGCCATGCCGGTGGGTTCGCAGGCGGTCATCATCGGCAGCTCGGACGCTGGCCCGGAGCGTGGGCAGGGTGCAGGGCCAGGCGCCTGCCTGCCCGGGACCTGCAGGCGCTGTCCGGGCAAGGGCGGGCTGGCAGTGCGGGTGGCGTCAGGGGCTCGCGATCCGGCGCTGGTCCCAGCGGATCTGCAGCGGCTGTTCGTCGCGCCAGGCACCGATATGGATGTGCGGGTTGCGCGAATAGCCATTGTTGCCGACCCGGGCCAACTGTTGCCCGGCGCGCACGGCTTCGCCCTCGCGCACCACCGGGTCCTGGATATGGCCCAGCACCACCTGGGTGCCGTCCGCGGCTTCCAGCAGGATCATCGAAGCCGGCGGCTTGCCGGCGATGCCCGGCTCGTTGGTGACCGGGTTGAGCGAGATCCTGCGCACCGTGCAATCGCAGGGCGAGAGCACCGGCTGGTTCCAGCCGTACCAGTCGGCGTTGCTGTAGCCGTCGTTGCGGTACAGGCGGGTGAAGGCGCGGCCATCGCTCTCGACGAACTCCTGGACCAGGCAGTCCTGGCCAAGGTCGTCGCCCAGGTAGCCGAGGTCGCCCGCGGCGTGCTCGGTGCAGGTGTAGCGCGTGGCGTACAGGGGGTGGGCGAGGAACTGCGGCGGCGGCTCGGGATCGGTCCGCGAGGACCGGGCCGACGCGGCCGGCACGACCACCAGGCCCAGCAGGGCCAGCGCCCACTTCGACTGCAGGATGTTCCGGAACTCCATGCACCCTCCCCGTGCGCGTCGATGCCGGGCGAGCTTAGCAAGCCGCAAGGCGCGCCGAACGTGGCCGGGTTCGCATGGGCGTTCACTGCCTGCCGACCCCACTGGCCCTAGCTTCGCGCGGAGGAGGATCCCGCCACGACCACGGAGCGATGATGCCCCGCCGCAAGCCACGCGTGCTCAAGCTGGCCACCTACAACGTCAACGGCATCGGCCCGCGCCTGCCGCACCTGCTGGCCTGGCTGGAGCGCGAGCAGCCGGACGTGGTGGCGTTGCAGGAGTTGAAGGCGCGCGGCGAGGCGTTCCCGGCGGCGGAGCTGGAAGCGGCTGGCTACTGCGCCATCTGGCATGGCGAGCACCGCTGGAACGGCGTGGCGCTGCTCGGGCGCGGGGCCAGGCCGGTGGAAAGCCGCCGCGGGCTGCCGGGCGACCGCGACGACCACCAGAGCCGCTACATCGAGGCGGCGGTGCATGGCATGGTGGTGGGCGCGCTGTACCTGCCCAACGGCAACCCGCAGCCGGGCCCGAAGTTCGACTACAAGCTCAAGTGGATGGCACGCCTGGCGCGGCACGCCGCGACCCTGGTCGAACTGCCGCATCCGGTGGCGCTGCTCGGCGACTTCAACGTGATCCCCAGCGACGAGGACGTGTACGACCCGAAGTCGTGGAAGCGCGACGCGCTGATCCAGCCGGAGGTACGCCAGGCCTACGCGAAGCTGCTGGCCCAGGGCTGGACCGACGCCCTGCGCCAGGTGCACGGCCAGGCGCGGATCTACACGTTCTGGGACTACTTCCGCCAGCACTTCGAACGCGACCGCGGCCTGCGCATCGACCACCTGCTGCTCAATCCGGTGCTGGCGGCCGGGCTGGAGGATGCCGGGGTGGACCGCTGGGTGCGGGCGCTGGAGAAGCCCAGCGACCATGCCCCGACCTGGGTAACGGTGAAGCTGCCGCGGTAGGGGCAGGCGAAGCGCCACGCGCCGCTGCATCGCCAAGCTCCGGGCAACGGGACCCCGGGCGCGTGGAGGCCGCCATCACCCGCCGCCGGCGATGCTGTGCGCATGCCAATTCCTTCCCCCCGCGCCTGGCTGCAGGCCCATCGCACCGGCCTGCGCCGGGCCGGCTGGACCTTGCTGGGCCTGTACCTGCTGTACCTGTTCGCCGCCAACCTGTTCCTCAACAGCGCCATTGGCGAGCGCGTGGCCAACCGCAAGCCCGACCGCTACCACGCGCGCTGGGACTGGGCGCTGAGCGCCTACCCGGGGCATATCCACGCCAGCGGGGTGGTGATGGGCGGGCATGCGCGCACCAACCGCTGGGCGGTCGCCGCGACCCGCGCCGACGGCCGCATCCGGGTGCTGCCGCTGCTGTGGCGCACGGTGTCCTTCGGCACCATCCGCGCGCACGACGTTTCCGTGCATGTGTCCAGGGTCGCCGAGGACAAGCTGCCATCGAAGCGCGAGGGCCGTGGCTGGACCCTGGATTTCCCGGCCATCACCACGCCCAGCCTGCTGCGCCTGGATTTCTACCAGGCGCGGGTCAGCGGCCGCGGTGACGCCCGCTTCGTGTTCACCAAGCAGCTGCAGGGCGGACCGATGGCGGTGGGCGCATCCACCCTGCGCATGCCCGAAGCCACCCTGTCGGTGGCCGGGGTGGAACTGCTGCGCGGGGGCAGGCTGGAGTTCGGCCTGGCGATCCCGGCGCATATCAGGGAACGGGCGCAGGGCCGGGAGAAGTTCGGGATCCTGGACGCGTACCTGCGCGCCGAGGGTGCCGCGCCGGCGATCGACCTGTCCGCGCGCCATGGCGAGGCGCTGCCGCTGGACGCGCCCGGGCAGGCCGGTCACCTGCGCGCGGACCTGGCGCTCAGCCGCGGCGTGTTGCGACCCGGCAGCCGCCTGGACTGGTCGGCGCCGGTGCACGCGCTGGATGCGGAAGGGCGGCCGGTGCGGTACCCGCTGGGTGCGGCGCTGCGCACGCGCCGCGAGGCGATCGAGCTGGCGCTCCGCATGCCGCGCACCAGGCCCGGTGCACCCTGGCTGCAGGCCGACCTGCGGGTGGACGACCGCCGCCTGGGGCCCGACGACTGGCTGCGCCCGGTGCGTGCGCTCAACGGCCGCCTGCGCACGCACTGGCCGCAGCTGCCGCTGCGCTGGATCGACACCCTGCTGGACGACCTGGCCTGGCTGGAAGTGGACGGGCGCGGCGACCTGGACGCCGATATCGTGCTGGCCGACGGCCAGCCACGGCCCGGCAGCCGCATGGACCTGGACCGCCTGGGGCTGGCCGCGCGCGTCCTGGACAACCGCTTCGCGGGACAGGCGCAGGCGCGTGTCCGCGTGCTGGAGCAGGCCGGCGCCCCGCGCACCGAAGCCGACATCCGGCTGCGGCACTTCGCGCTTGGACCCGAGGCACGTCCGGGCCAGGTGGACCTGCGCGGGCGCGACCTGCGCCTGGAGCTGGTGTCGGCCGGCCCGTTGGCGGAATTCCAGCAGCACCTACGGGCGCGGCTGCGCTTCGAGGACGCGGAGGTGCCGGACCTGCGCAGCTACAACCGCTACCTGCCCGGTGCCAGTGCGCGCTTGCTGGGCGGCAGCGGCCTGGCCAGCGGCGACCTGCACCTGGACCGCGAGGGCGGCATGGTCGACGGCCACATGCGCCTGCGCGGGCGCGACGTGCGTTTGGCGCTCGGGCCTTCGCGGCTGTCGGGCAACGTGGAGCTGGACAGCCGCCTGCGCCGCTTGCAGGTGGGCGAACGCCGCTACGCGGTCGAAGCGCTGAGCGTGGGCCTGGACGGCGTGCGCCTGGAGCGGGAGCGTGGCGGCCAGGCGCCCTGGTGGGCGCGCATGCGCCTGGAACAGGGCGAACTGCACTGGCGCGAGCCGTTCGAGGTCAACGGCCGCGGCACGGTGGAAATGCGCGACGCCAGCGTGCTGGTGGGCCTGTTCGCCGAGCGCAAGGCGTTCCCGCGCTGGATCGGCAACCTGGTCGATTCCGGACGGGCCCAGGCCAGCGGGCGGTTGCGCATCCGCGACCAGGAACTGGTGTTCGACCATGTCCACGCCAGCAACGACCGCATCGGCCTGCAGGCGCGGCTGCGCATCGCCGGCGGCCAGCCCGACGGCGACCTCTACGCGCGCTGGGGCGTGCTGGGCATGGGCGTGGAACTGCAGCCGGGGCAGCGCAGGCTGCACCTGGCCGGGGCGCGCGAGTGGTACGAATCCAGGCCGGCGCTGCTGCCGGAGTAGCTCAGGCGCCGCCGAGCGCCTGCAGCTCGGACACCTGCTGCAGCCATACCTCCGGGTTGCAGGCCTGCAGCGCCTCGGCCGTGGCATAGCCCCAGGCCACCGCGCCGAAGGCCAGCCCGGCCTGGCGCGCGGCCTCGGCATCGGAGGCCTGGTCGCCGATGTAGATGGCACGCGCGGCGGGCACGCCGGTGCGGGCCAGCACCCGCCGCAGGCGCCGCGCCTTGCCGAACAGCGAGGCGCCGCATTCGACGTGGGCCAGCAGGTCCCAGCAGTCCTCGCCCAGGATGCGGCGGCTGTTCTGCGCCGAGTTGCTGGTGACCAGGGCCAGGCGCATGCCACGCGCATGCAGGGCGTGCAGGGCCTCGCGTGCGCCGTCGAAGCAGGCGATGGCATGGCCCTCGGCCTGCATCAGCCGGCGGAAATCCCGCGCCACCAGCGGCAGCCGCCATGCCGGCAGGCGGGTGTGGCGCATGACCTGGCGCGGGCTCATGCCGCGCAGGTGCTCGACCTCGTGCGCGGCGATCGGGGCGAAGCGGTGCCGCTGCGCCAGCCGGTTGTGGTTGGCCACGAAGAAACCGAAGGAGTCGGCCAGGGTGCCGTCGAGGTCGAACACCGCCAGGTCGTAGCGGCGGCAGGTACCGGTGGTTGCGGCGGTGATGGAAGGCATGCGGCGGGCGCGGGTGGCGGGAAGGACGCGATTCTGCCCGGTCCCGCCCGGCCCGTGCCCGTGCCGTCATTCACCCTCGATTTCCTGCAGCGCCACCTCGAAGCGGCGCGCGTAGCCCCGTTCCCCGCTGACCCGCGCCACCTCCGCGTAGGGCGTGTCGGGGGCGCCGTAGACCGCGCAGGCGACCTCGCCGTCCTGCCCGGTGCCCACCTGGCGCAGGCGGTAGCGGGACTGGCCACCGCCGCCGTCGGGCGGGTAGTGCATGGGCGGCTTGCCCGGGTCCAGGTCGATCTCGGTGTTGTCGACCACGCCGCCGACGAACAGGCCCCGGATCATGGTGCACCTCGCTGCTGTGGGGATGGCTGCAGGTTCCTCCCGGGCGCGTGCCCGGGCGGTCAACGCGCCTGCACGATCTTCCGGGCGAGCGCTTCAGTCCACGTCCACCACCCGGCCGCAGCGGTCGATCAGGAACCGCGCGCGCCGGCGGCCGTGGTAGAAGGTGGCGCGCCAGGTGCCGGCGTCCTCGCCGGTGCCGCGCTCGCACAGCACGGCGATCCTGCCCTGGTCCATCAGCCGGCGGAACTCGGGCACTTCCAGGCCGACCCGCGCCGCCACGCGGGCACCGTCGATCTCGAGGGCGGGAAGGTTGCCGCTGGCCATCGCATGCCTCCTGTGCCCTCCCAGCATCACAGGGCGGCGGGATGGCGTCCTTGATCCAGGTCATGCCGCCACGCGCGGACAAGCGGTGGCCCCCACTGGCGGCGGGGATAATGGCCGCCCGGCCCACCCAGGAGTTCCCCGAGTGCCAACCACGCCCCGCCTCGAGCAGCACGCCACCCGCGCGGCCTTCTTCATGCCCGGCTTCGCCATCGCCGCCTGGGCGCCGCTGGTGCCGTTCGCCAAGGCGCGCGCGGGGCTGGACGAGGCGATGCTGGGCATCGTCCTGCTGTGCCTGGGCGCGGGCTCGCTGGTGGCGATGCCGCTGGCCGGCGCCCTGGCCGCGCGCCAGGGGTGCCGCCGGGTGATGGTCGCGGCGATGCTGGCCGCCAGCCTGGCGCTGCCGGCCCTGGCGGTGGCCCCGGGCGCGGTCGGTCTCGGCCTGGCGCTGTTCGTGTTCGGCGCGGCCATCGGCGCGATGGACTGCACCATGAACCTGCAGGCGGTGGCGGTGGAGCGCGAGAGCGGGCGCGCGCTGATGTCGGGTTTCCACGCGTTCTACAGCATTGGCGGGTTCGCCGGCGCGGCCGCCATGACCGCGTTGCTGAGTGCCGGCGCCGCGCCCTTGCCGGCGTGCGTGGCGGCGGTGGCGGTGGTGCTGGTGCTGGTGGCCGCCGCCTGCCGCCACTGGCGCGCTGAACGGGTGGATTCGGACGTGCCGGCCTTCGCCTGGCCGCGCGGCAGCGTGCTGCTGATCGGCACGGTGTGCTTCGTGATGTTCCTGGCCGAGGGCGCGATGCTCGACTGGGGTGCGGTGTTCCTCGACCAGGCCAAGGACATGGATCCGGCGCGCGCGGGCGTGGGCTACGTGGCCTTCTCGCTGGCGATGACCGTGGCGCGCCTGAGCGGCGACCGCGTGGTCCAGGCGATCGGTCCGCTGCGCGCGGTGGTGGCCGGCGCACTGGTGGCGTTCGCGGGTTTCGCGCTGATCGTGCTGGCGCCGGGGGCGTGGCCGGCGCTGGGCGGGTTCGTGCTGGTGGGGATCGGCTGCGCCAACATCGTGCCGGTGATGTTCTCCGCCGCCGGGCGCCAGGCCGCGATGCCGGAAAGCCTGGCGGTGCCGGCGATCAGTACCCTCGGCTATGCCGGCGTGCTGGCCGGGCCGGCGCTGGTCGGCTTCGTCGCCCACGGCACCTCGCTGCAGTTCGCGTTCTGGTGCCTGGGTGCGGCGGTGCTGGGAGTGGCGGTGGCCACGCGCTGGTTGCGCGCCTAGCCGGCGGCGGCGTTGGCATCGCCGCCGCGCCGCTTCGTGCGCCAGGCCATGACCTGGCCGACGATGGCGGTGGCCAGCAGGCAACTGTTGGTGACGATGAACACGGTGTTGTCCAGCAGCACCGAGTAGACGATGAACAGGGCCGAGGCGGTGGCCTGGCCGACGAACAGCCAGGTCGACACGCCTTCGCCGCCGCTACGGGCCTGCTTGAGGATCTGCCGCGCGAGGGTGGCCAGCAGCACCGCCGATGCGGCCCAGCCGATCAGGTCCGGGTTCATGGCCGGCTCCGGCGGCGTCGGTGGCTGGACTGGCTGCAAGATGGGCGCGTCATCGTCTGCACGGGAATGGCCGGAGGCGGCCCAGCTTCGCGCGCGGAGGGTCAAACCGGGGTGAGGCTCCCGCCTTCAGGCATCATCGGCGGCGCGCGGACCCGGCAAGGCCGGGGAGATGCGGCCGGTTTCCACCCATTCGCGCAGCCGGCGCAGGGCCTGGCCGGCCAGCAGCAGGGGTGCCGGGTCGGCCTGGCGGCCCAGCAGTCCGGTGGGGAAGCCTTCGGCGTGGAACGCGACTTCCAGTGCCACTTCGATGCCCGGGCGACCGCGGGCGGGCAGGGCGGTGAGTTCGCTGGACAGCAGGAATCCGCCTTCGCCTTCGGCGTGGTGGCAGGCACGCGCCGCGTCGCGCGCATCCAGGCGCAGGTGCACCCGCGGCGACGGTCCCAGCGGCGTCCTGACCCGCCACAATCCGGCATCCCCGCCGGCCACGGGCTCGGCCGCGCCGTCGAGGATCCGTGCCTGCACGGCCGGATCGCACCAGGCATCGAGGATGCGCGTGGCGCCGGCCTGGAAGGTCAGGCTGCGGCGGATGCGGAGGCGGGGCTTGCCCGCGTGGGGCGCGGGTCCATTCACGGCCTGCCCCCGGCGATGGTGCATGCCGGGGGCAGGCAACGTGGTCGACAGGCGTGGCGATGGCTTTGCATTGATCCGTCGTTGGGGTGGGGCGCGCGGCCACGCTGTCCGGTCGCGGGGGGCCTGCGCGTGAATCGCCGCGGTGGCCGCGATGCAAAGCGTGCAATGGCGACCGCGGTCGCGGATCGGGTTCAGGAGGAGCCGACCCGCACCACGCGTTCCGCCTCGTCCAGCCAGTACAGGTGCATGCCGCCGTCGCCGTCGTCGACCCGGAACAGGCCGTTGGTGCCCTCGTTGCCGTCCGGATCGAGGAACTGCTGGATCGCCGGGCGCTCGGGCAGGGTGCCGCGCAGGATGCTGCCGTCGCGCATGTGCACCTCCACCTCCAGCTCGCCGTCCAGCTCCAGCTGCAGGGCCTTGAGGCGTTCGATCGCCTGCGGGTCGGAATGCACGCGCGGTGCGATGGCTATGCTGTTCATGGCCGTCCTCCATCGGGGACTGCACACGCTAGCCGGAGGCAAGTGACCGCCGGATCATGGCCGCGCCTGCACGTGGCGTGGACCGCGCCGGCCGCAGTCTGGAGCGCCATCCTGCGGAGCACGCGGCCATGACCGATCCGACCCGGACCGCGCCCCCGCTGCCGGAGCCCGGCAGCGTCCTGCCCACACGCGGCCATGTTTCCACCCGTTCCCTGCCGCGCAACCCGCCCTCGCAGCGTTATCGCCCGCCGGCCAAGCTGGGCCTGGGCGGGGTGGCGTTCGGCAATGGCTTCGCCGCAGCCAGCGACGCGCAGTGCGAGGCGACCCTGGCCGCGGCCTGGGAGGCCGGCGTGCGCTACTTCGACACCTCGCCCTGGTATGGCCTGGGCCTGTCGGAACGGCGCTTCGGCCATGTCCTGCACCGGCATCCGGCGGAGGAATACGTGCTGTCCTCCAAGGTGGGCCGGCTGCTGACCGGCACCAGCGGCCCGCTGCAGGAGACCATGTGGGTGGAGCCGGCGCCGTTCCGCTACCGCTACGACTATTCGGCCGCCGGGACAAGGCGCTCGGTGGAGGACAGCCTCAACCGGATGGGCGTATCGCAGCTGGACGTGGTGTTCATCCACGACCTGTCGCCGGACAACGAGCAGGACCTGGGCATGCCCTGGGAGCGGCGCTTCACCGAGGCGGCCAAGGGTGCCATGCCCGAACTGACCCGGATGCGGGCGGAAGGCCTGATCAAGGCCTGGGGTTTCGGGGTCAACCGCCCCGAGCCGGCGCTGGCTGCGCTGGAGGAAGCCGATCCGGACATCTTCCTGCTGGCCTGCCAGTACTCGCTGCTGGACCACGCCCGGGCGCTGCACGAGACCTTCCCGAGGATCGCCGCGCGCGGCGCTTCGGTGGTGGTGGGTGCACCCCTGCTGGCCGGCTACCTGGCCGGGCGCGACCGCTATCTCTACGAAGGCGAGGTGCCGGACTGGGCACCCGGCAAGCGCGCGCGGGTGCAGGCGGCCTGCGATCGCCACGGGGTGGACCTGCGCACCGTGGCCCTGCAGTTCGCCGCGGCGCCGGACGTGGTGGCGGCGGTGATCCCGGGCGCGCGCACGCCGGAGCAGGTGCGGGCGAACGTGGCTTCGATGGCGGTGGACGTGCCGCCGACGCTGTGGGCGGAACTGAAGGACGAGGGCCTGGTCGAACGCGAGGCCCCGGTGCCGGCGGCCTGAGCCGCCGGGAGGCCGCGACGCCAGCGGGGGCGCCGCGGCCCTGCCGGCTCAGCCGGCCTGCGGCTCCGGCTCGCCGGTGGCGCCGGCCTCGCGCGCGGCCACGCGGTCATGGCTGTGGTCGCGCGCCAGGTACAGGTAGAACGCCGGCAGCACGAACAGGGTGAACGCGGTGCCGATGGTCATGCCCGAGGCGATCACCATGCCCAGCGAGAAACGCGCGGCGGCGCCGGGACCCTTGGCGAGCAGCAGCGGGATCATCGCGAACACCAGCGCCGCGGTGGTCATCAGCACCGGGCGCAGGCGGATGCCGGCGGCCTGCTCGATCGCCTCGCGCCTGGACAGGCCTTGCAGCTGCAGCTTGTTGGCGAACTCCACGATCAGGATGCCGTGCTTGGAGATCACGCCGACGAGGGTGACCAGGCCAACCTGGGTGTAGATGTTGATGCTCATGCCCGGGAATGCCTCGATCCCGGCGATCTGCAGCGCGCCGGCCACCAGGGCCAGGAAGTTGAGCACCAGCAGCGCGCCGGAGATCGCCATCGGCACGGTCACCAGCATGATCAGCGCGTCGCGGAAGCTCTCGAACTGCGCGGCCAGCACCAGGAAGATCGCCACCAGGGCGAAGCCGAGGGTGACCAGCATGGTCGCGCCCTCCTGCTTGTACTGGCGCGACTCGCCGGCGTAGTCGACGCTGTAGCCCTGCGGCAGCACCTCGGCCGCCGCCTCCTCCAGCACCCGCAGCGCCTCGCCCTTGGACACGCCCGGGCGCGGGGCGAAGGTGATCGCCACCGCGTTGAGCTGCTGGAAGCGCTTGAGCGTCTGCGGCTGCGCGGTCTCCTTCAGCGTGACCAGGGTCGACAGCGGCACCAGCTCGCCGTCGCGGGTGCGGGTGTAGTAGTTGCGCAGCTGGTCGGCGTTGAGGCGGTCGCTGCGGCGCACCTGCGGGATGACGCGGTACGAGCGGTTCTCCATGGCGAAGCGGTTGGTGTAGCCACCGGACAGCATGGCGGCCATGTCCGCGGCCAGGGTGCGCATGTCGATGCCCAGCGAGGCCGCCTTCTCGCGGTCGATCTGCACCTCGACCCGTGGCTTGTCGATCTTCAGGTCCTTGTCCAGGAAGATGAAGCGGCGGCTTTCCATCGCCTTCTGCAGGATCGCGTCCGACAGCTCGTTGAGCTGCTGCAGCGAGCCGATGCCCAGCACCAGGAACTCGCCGCCGCCGTCGCCGCCGGCGGTGGGCAGCGAGGGCGGGACCAGGGCGAAGGTGTTCAGGCCGGTGACCTGGGCCAGCTTCGGCTGCAGCTCCTGCTGCAGCACCTGGTTGGTCGAGCGCTCGCGCTCGCTCCATGGCTTGAGCACGAAGCCGGCCATGGCGCTGTTGCTGGCGCCGCCGCCCCCGCCGAAGCCGCCGTTGAACAGGAAGAAGTCGTTGACCTCGGGGATCTCCGCGGCCATCGCGTTGATCTGCGCGGTGTAGCGCTCGACGTAGTCCAGGGTGGTGTAGGCGTCGGCGCTGCCGATGGCGAAGATGAAGCCCTCGTCCTCCAGCGGCGCCGGCTCCTTGGGCGCGGTCCAGTACAGCAGCCCGCAGGACACCAGCACCAGCAGGCCGAACACCGCGATCACGCTGCGCGTCTCCAGCGCGCCGTGCAGGCGCCGCTGGTAGCCGCTGCGCAGCTTCTCGAAGCGCGCGTCCAGCCAGCCCTCCAGGCGGCCCTTGCCGGCGCCGTTCGCGTGCGGCTTGAGGATGCGCGCGCACATCATCGGCGACAGGGTCAGGGCGATCACGCCCGAAAGCAGGACCGAGCCGGCCAGGGTGAAGGCGAACTCGGTGAACAGCACGCCGGTCAGGCCACCCTGGAAGCCGATCGGCAGGTACACCGCCACCAGGGTGGTGGTCATCGCCACCACCGGCCAGGCCAGCTCGCGCGCGCCCTTGATCGCCGCGTCGTGCGGGCTCATGCCCTCCTCGATGTGGCGGTGGATGTTCTCCAGCACGATGATCGCGTCGTCCACCACGATGCCGATCGCCAGCACCATCGCCAGCAGGGTCAGCAGGTTGATGGTGTAGCCGAGCAGCAGCATCAGGAACATCACGCCGACCAGCGACAGCGGCACGGTCACCGCCGGCACCAGCACGCTGCGCAGCGAGCCGAGGAACAGGAAGATCACCACGATCACGATGACCACGGCCTCGATGATCGTGCGCACCACCTCGTTGATCGCGTCCTCGATCGCCTCGGTGCTGTCGTACGGGATGGACGCCTCGATGCCCTCCGGCAGCTGCGGCACGATCTCCTCGTCCCACACACGGCGCACCTCCTCGATCACGTCCAGGGAGTTGGCGTCCGGGGAGACGAAGATGCCCATGAAGGTGGCGGCGTCGCCGTTGATCTGCACCGAGGTGCCGTAGCTCTCCGAGCCCAGTTCCACGTCGGCCACGTCGCCCAGGCGCACGATCGCGCCGTTCTCCTCCCGCACGATCAGCCGGCGGAACTCCTCCGGGCTGCGCAGGTCGGTGCGCGCGGTCAGGTCCACGGCGACCATCTGGCCCTTGGTCGAGCCCAGCGCCGAGAGCACGTTATTGGCCTGCAGCGCCTGGTGCACGTCGCTGGCGGTGACCCGCAGCGCGGTCATGCGGTCGGGCTTGAGCCACACGCGCATGGCGAAGGTGCCCGCGCCGAGGATCTCGGCGCGCTGCACGCCGGGGATGGTGGCGATGCGCGGCTCCACCGCCCGCACCAGGTAGTCGGTGATCTGGTTGTTGTCGAGCCGGTCGCTGGCGAAGGAGACGTACATCGCCGCGATCTGCTGGCCCTGTTGCAGGTCGATCACCGGATCCTCGGACTCGGCCGGCAGCTGGCTGCGCAGCTTGTTGACCTTGGCCGCGATCTGGGTGAGCGCCTCGTTGGCGTCGTGGTCCAGGCGGATGTAGGCCTGGATGGTGGAGATGCCGGCGGCGCTGGTCGAGGTCAGGTAGTCGATGCCCTCGGCCGAGGCCACCTCGCGTTCCAGCGGGGTGGTGATGAAGCCCTGCATCAGGTCCGCGTCGGCGCCGTAGTAGGCGGTGCTGACGGTGACCACCGCGTTCTGCAGCTCCGGGTACTGGCGCACGTTGAGCTCGGAGAACGAGCGCAGGCCCAGCAGCAGGATGAACAGGCTGACGACCAGGGCCAGGACCGGCTTGTTGATGAAGATGTCGGTGAATTTCATCGTGTCCTCCTCCGGCCGCGGGGGCGGCCGGGGTGGTGGGCGCCGCGCGGGCGGCCGGGAGCGGCGGCGTTGCCGCCGGTCAGCGGTTCTCGGGACGCGGGTCGGGGTCGGCCTGCGGGGTCACCGTGTTGTTGATGAGCACCGGGGCGTCGTTGCGCAGGCGCAGCAGGCCGCTGCTGACCACCACCTCGCCGGGCTCGAGGCCGTCGGTGATGCCGACCAGGTCGCCGCGGGTCGGGCCGGTGGTCACGAAGCGCTGCCTGACCACGTGCTGCGGTGCCTGCTGGCCTTCCTGGACCTCGGCGTTCTTCACCTCGTCCGGGGCATCGACCAGCACGTAGACCGAGTTGCCGTACGGGTTGAAGCTGACCGCGGTCTGCGGCACCACCACGACCTGGCGCGGCTGGCCGAGGTCGAAGCGCACCCGGGCGAAGGTGCCCGGGCGCAGCACCCCGTCCGGGTTGGCCAGGGTGGCGCGCACGCCGAAGTTGCGGGTGTTGGTCTCCACAGCCGGCTCCACCGCGGTGATCTCGGCCTCGAACGCCTGCTCGGGCAGGGCATCCACGCTCACCTGCACCTTGCTGCCGACCACCACCTGGTTCAGGCGCTGCTCGGGCAGGGTGAAGTCGACGTGGATCGGGTCCAGCGCCTGCAGGGCCACGATCGGGTCGCCCGGGTTCAGGTACTGGCCCAGGTTGATCCGGCGGATGCCCAGCACCCCGTCGAACGGCGCGCGGATGGTCTTCTGCGCGATCAGGGCGCGCTGCGCCTCGGCCTGGGCGTGGGTCTGGGCGGCGTCGGAGACGCGCTCGTCGACCTCGGCCTGCGACACCAGCTTCTGCGCCCCCAGCTCGCGCCAGCGGTCGCGCTGGGTGGCGGCCAGCTCGGCGGCCGCCTCCAGCGCGTTGAGCTGGGCCAGCTCGTTGGCGGTGTTCAGCTGCACCAGCAGGTCGCCCTTGCGCACCCGCTGGCCGGACTCGAAGGCGATGCGCTGGACCACGCCGCCGGCCTCGGTGGTGACCTGGGTGCCGTTGTCGGCGACCAGGGTGCCCACCGCCTCGGCGGTGTCGCTCCAGGTCTCGGCGCGCGCCTCGAAGGTGCTGACCTCCACCGGCGGCTGCGGCATGTTGTCGAAGAAGCTGTTGAGCGCGCGCTGCGACGCGAACCACAGCCCGAACACGCCGCCGAACACGACGACGAACAGGATCAGCATCAGGGGCATGCGGCGGCCGGTGGATGGCGGGCGCCCGGCGCGTTGCGGCTTGCTGGCACTCATGTGGGGTTCCATTGCTTCAGGTCGTACGGGGGACGGGTCGCGACGGGGCGGCCGCGCGGGCGGCCCCGGTCCTTGCGATGAGATGCGGCATTGCCGGCGCCACGGCGGGGGACGACGGCGGCAGGGAAAGCGCGATTCTGGCCGCAGGCCGGTTGCCGGCGCAACGGCTGCCGGGCCCGGCCGGATCCTGGGCCATAATCGGCCGCCCGTTCCAATGCCTTGCAGACTGCCGATGAGTGCACCCGCCTCGCCACGCCGCATCCTGTTCGCAAGCCTCATCGGTACGACGATCGAGTTCTTCGATTTCTACATCTACGCCACCGCCGCGGTGCTGGTGTTCCCGAAGCTGTTCTTCCCGGCCTCGGAGCCGACCGCGGCCACCCTGCAGTCGCTGGCGACCTTCGCCCTGGCCTTCCTGGCGCGGCCGCTGGGCTCGGCGGTGTTCGGCCACTACGGCGACCGCATCGGGCGCAAGGCGACCCTGGTGGCGGCGCTGCTGACCATGGGCATCTCCACCGTGGTGATCGGCCTGCTGCCGACCTATGCCCAGGTCGGGGTGCTGGCGCCGGCGTTGCTGGCGCTGTGCCGCTTCGGCCAGGGCCTGGGCCTGGGCGGCGAATGGGGCGGGGCGGTGCTGCTGGCCACCGAGAACGCGCCACCGGGCAAGCGTGCCTGGTACGGCATGTTCCCGCAGCTGGGCGCGCCGCTGGGCTTCCTGTGCTCGACCGGGGTGTTCCTGGGGCTGGCGCACTTCCTGGACGAGGGCCAGTTCATGGCCTGGGGCTGGCGCGTGCCGTTCCTGGCCAGCGCCGCGCTGGTGCTGGTGGGCCTGTGGGTACGGCTGCGCATCACCGAAACCCCGGCGTTCCGGAAGACCCTGGAGCGCGAGGAGCGCGAGCGCCTGCCGATGGCCACGGTGCTGCTGCGCCACCCCGGCACCCTGGTGGTGGGCACCCTGGCCCTGATGGCGACCTTCGTCCTGTTCTACCTGATGACGGTGTTCGCGCTGAGCTGGGGCACCTCCGGCCTGGGCTACGGGCGCGAGCAGTTCCTGCTGCTGCAGATGGCCGGCGTGCTGTGCTTCGCCGCGACCATCCCGCTGTCGGCGGTGTACGCCGACCGCTTCGGCCGGCGCCGGGCGATGATCCTGGCCACCGTCGGCATCATCCTGTTCGGCCTGCTGTTCAAGCCGCTGTTCGAGGCCGGCAGCGCCTGGCAGGTGTTGCTGTTCCTGTGCGTGGGCCTGGGGCTGATGGGACTGACCTACGGTCCCTGCGGCACCATCCTGGCCGAGATGTTCCCGACCCCGGTGCGCTACACCGGCGCTTCGCTGGCGTTCAACCTGGCCGGGATCCTGGGTGCGTCGCCGGCCCCGTACATCGCCACGCGGCTGGCTGCCAGCCACGGCATCGGCGCGGTCGGCGCCTACCTGGCCGGCATGGCCGCGCTGACCCTGCTGGCGCTGCTGCTGGTGCCGCGCCAGCCGGTGGACTGAGCGCGCCGGCGCTGCCCGCGCGCCGGCGCGCCCGGCTCAGTGGCGGGCGTGGCTGCTGTGGCCGTGGCGGTGGAACAGCCGGCCCATGGTCCGCGCCAGCCAGCCGCCTTCCTGGTGCTCGCGGGCGAAGCGGTTCAGGTGCCGGCGCACCTGCTCGGAGTAGGCCTTGTCGTCGTTGCGGATGTGGTTGAACAGCCAGCGCGAGAGCATCCCCTTCAGCTCGTCGACCACGTCCTCGCCGGCCTGGAAGCGCATGCGGTACTCGGCCACCCGCTTGGTGAACACCTCGTGCACCCGCTTGTGCGCGGCGCAGAACGGGTAGCCGGCTTCCTCCATCAGCTCCTCCTCGAAGGCGAAGTGGGAGAGGGTGTAGTCCACCAGTTCGTCCAGCACCTCGCCCACGGCCAGGGACGAGGCCCCGGTCTGCGCCTGGTGCAGCTGGTTGATCATCGACACGATGCGGCGATGCTGATCGTCGATCACCTCGATGCCGGTATCGAGGTCGTCCTGCCAGATCATCAGGGACATGCGGTCATGCACTCTCTGTGGATGGTGGGCGCAGGCTATGGGCGCGGCCGGCGGCCGGCCTTGATCGCGATCAAGCGCCCCCGCCGAACAGGCGCTTGAGCGCCGCGGCGATCCAGCCGCCACCGGCCTGGCTGCGCGCGAACTCGTCCAGGTAGCGCCGCACCTGCCCGGCGTAGGCCTTGTCGTCGTTGCGGATGTGGTTGAACAGCCACACCGAGAGCATGTCGCGCAGCTCGGCGATCACGTCCTCGCCGGCCTGGTGGCGCTCCTGGTAGCGCGCCACCCTGCGCGCGAACAGCTCGTGCACCCGGCGGTGGGCGTCGGCGAGCGGGTAGCCGGCCGCCTCCATCAGTTCTTCCTCGAAGGCGAAGTGCGATTGCGCGTAGTCGACCAGGTCGGCGAGCACCTCGCCGGCGCGCTGCGGCGTGCGTTCGGACAGCTGGTTGATCATCGCCAGGATGCGCCGGTGCTGCTGGTCGATGACATCGATGCCGGTGTCGAGTTCGTCCTGCCAGGTAATGGTCCGGGCCATGCTGCCTCCCCCCTGAGGCGACCGAATGGACCGGCGAAGGCTAGGGGCAGGGGCGCGCGGCGGACCTTGATCCTGATCAACCGCCGCGGATGGCTCAGCCGGCGTCGACCACCCGGTTGCGGCCGCCGGCCTTGGCCAGGTACAGGCGGCGGTCGGCCTCGGCCAGCAGGCTGTGCAGGGTGTCGCCGATGCGCGCGTTGCAGGCGCCGATGCTCACCGACAGGCGCAGCTCGCCGTGCTCCACCGGCAGGCGCAGGTCCTCCACCCGCAGCCGCAGGTCCTCGAGGTGGTCGTGCAGGGCCTGGCCTTCCAGGCCCGGCAGCAGCATGCAGAACTCCTCGCCGCCGAAGCGGGCGATGTGGTCCTGCGGCCGGGCATGGGCGGAGATCGCCGAGGCCACCGCGCGCAGGGCGCGGTCTCCGGTCTCGTGGCCCCAGGTGTCGTTGACGTGCTTGAAGTGGTCCAGGTCGAGCATGACCATCGCCAGCGGCTGGCGCACGTCGCGCATGCGCGGCACCAGGCGCTCGGCCTGGTCGAGGAAGTGGCGGCGGTTGGGCAGGCCGGTGAGGAAGTCGCGGGCGGCCAGGTCCTGCAGGCTGCCGATCAGCTCCAGCTGGTCCACGTTCTGCGAGACCCGGCAGAAGAACTCCTCGCGCGAGTACGGCTTGCGCAGGAAGTCGTTGGCGCCGTTCTTGAGGAAGCGCGCGACCAGGCCGGGGTCGTCGCGCCCGGACACGCCGATCACCGCCATGCGGTCGCGCGCGCGCAGGGCGCGCAGGCGGCGGGTCAGCTCGATGCCCTGCATGCCCGGCATCTCCTGGTCGACGATCGCCAGGCGGATGGTCGGGTCGGCCTCCACCGCGGCCAGGGCGCGGTCGCCGTCCGGCGCCTGCACCACGCGGTAGCCAAACAGTTCCAGCAGCAGGCCGGCATGGGCGCGGGCGCTGGGCGAGTCGTCCACCACCAGGGCCGAGATGCGGCGGTTGCGCTCCAGCCGCTGCACCAGCCAGACGATGTAGTCCAGGCTGCCGGGGGTGTTCTTGAGCACGAAGTCGATGATCTGCCGGCGCAGCAGGCGCTCGCGCAGCTCCTCGTCGTACACGCCGCTGACCACGACGGTGGGCAGCTCGCGGCCGAGGAAGCAGTCGACCACGGCCTCGTGGTCGCCATCGGCCAGGACCAGGCCGGTCAGCACCAGGAACCAGTCGTCGTGGGCGGCCAGCGCGGCGCGGGCCTCGGCCAGGGTCGAGGCCACCGTCACCGGCAGTTCCAGCTGCTGTTCGATCGCCTGGGCCACGGCCTGCACGAACGCACGCGAGTTCTCCACCAGCAGGACACGCTGTGGAAGCGAAGGCGAAGGCGGATTGGGCGCTATCGCGGGCATGCCCCGGCCATTGCACGGTTCGTCCCAGTGCTTAGCGGCCAGGCCGGGGCGGACTTTAGAGGTGCGTCACGTTTTTCCCGGGCCCGGGTCTCACCACAGCGCGTCGCGCAGCCGGTACCAGGCCATGGCCGCCACCAGCAGCGGCATGCGCAGCAGGCGGCCGCCGGGGAAGGGCGCGTGCGGGATCTTCGCGAATGCGTCCAGCCGCCGCGACTGCCCGGCGATGGCCTCGGCGATCAGCCGCCCGGCCAGGCCGGTGGTGGCCACGCCGTGGCCGGAGAAGCCCTGGGCGAAGTACACGTTGCTGCCCAGCCGGCCCCAGTGCGGGGCGCGGTTGAGCGAGATGTCCACGTAGCCGCCCCACAGGTACTCGATCGGCACCCCGGCCAGCTGCGGGAACACCTTGCGGATGCGCCGCCGCATCACCCCGCGCAGGTTCGGCGGCGGATAGCTGGAATAGCTGGCGCGCCCGCCGAACAGCAGGCGGTGGTCGCGGGACAGGCGGAAGTAGTCCAGCGCCCAGTTCACGTCGGCCACCGCCATGTCGTTGCGGATCAGGGCGCGCGCGCCGTCCTCGCCCAGCGGTGCGGTGGCGGCGATGTAGGTGCCCACCGGCATCACCCGGGATTCCAGCTGCGGGGCGATGCCCCGCAGCCAGGCGTTGCCGCACAGCACGGCGAAGTCGCCGCGGGCCTCGCCGCGGGCGGTGCGCAGCACCGGCTTCGGGCCCTGCACCAGCTGCACCACCGGCGAGCGCTCGTAGATGCGCACGCCGGCGGCCAGCGCGGCGCGGGCCAGGCCCAGGCAGTACTCCAGCGGGTGCAGGTGCCCGGAGGCGCGGTCGTACACCGCGCCGAGGTAACGGTCGCTGGCCAGCTCCTGGCGCAGGCGGGCGCGGTCCCACCACTCCAGCGGGTAGTCGTAGCGCTCGGCCATCTCCACCAGGCCGGCGCGCAGGTCGCGTTCCTGGCGCGGCTTGATCGGCACGTGGGCGTGGCCGTCGCGCCAGTCGCAGGCGATGCGGTGGCGGGCGATGCGCCCGCGCAGGCGCTCCATGGCCTCGCGCGACAGGTCGAACAGCAGCCGCGCCTCCTCCGGGCCCAGCAACCGCTCCAGGGTGGACTGCTCGCAGCCGTAGCCAACGATGGCCTGGCCGCCGTTGCGCCCGGAGGCGCCCCAGCCGACCCGCTGCGCTTCGACCACCACCACCTTGTAACCGGCCTCGGCCAGCTCCAGCGCCGCGGTCAGGCCGGTGTAGCCGGCGCCAAGGATGCACACGTCGGCCTCGACCACGCCTTCCAGCGCCGGCTGTTCCGGCAGGGGTGCGGCGCTGGCGGCGTACCAGCTGGGCGGGTAGGGCGCGTTCACCGGCGGCTCCGGGCGCGCATGGGCTCAGACCGTGCGCAGGTACCAGGCATAGTCGACGTCGCTGACCAGGGTGTTGAAATCCAGCATCTCGCGCCGCTTCTGCTGGCCGTAGACGTGCCGGAAGGATTCGCCGTACCAGTCGGCGGCGAAGCCGCTGGCGAGGAAGTCCTCGATCGCCTGGCGCCAGTGCGGCTGACCGGCCTCGAACTGCTCGTAGGCGTTGCCGACCACCGGCGGGCCCGGATCCTGGCGGGTTTCCAGCCCGTGCAGGATCCCGGCCAGCACCGCCGCGGCGACCAGGTAGGGATTGGCGTCGGCGCCGGCGATGCGGTGCTCGATGCGGGTGTTGGCCGGGTCGCTGTGCGGGATGCGCAGGGCCACGGTGCGGTTGTTGAAGCCCCAGCTGTCGTTGAGCGGGACGAAGGCGTTGGCGACGAAGCGGCGGTAGCTGTTGGCGTGCGGCGCGAACAGCAGCAGGTTGTCGCGCGCGCTGGCCTGCAGTCCGGCCACGGCGTGGCGCAGCGCATCGGCCGGCGCATCCGGGGTGCAGGCGAACACGTTGCGGCCCTCGCGATCCAGCAGGCTCACGTGCAGGTGCATGCCGCTGCCGGCCTGCCCGGCCAGCGGCTTGGCCATGAAGCTGGCCAGCGCGCCGTGCTGCTGGGCGATGGCCTTGATCACGCGCTTGAGCAGCACCGCGTCGTCGCAGGCGGCCAGGGCGTCGGCGCGGTGGCCGAGGTTGATCTCGAACTGGCCCGGCGCGTACTCGGCCACCGCGGTGTCGGCGGGGATGCCCTGGGCGCGGCAGGCGCTGGCCACGGCGTGGATGAAGTCGGCGTTCTCGTCCAGGTCGTCGATCGAGTAGACCTGGGTGCTGTCGTTGCGGCGCCCGCTGGCGGGGTTGGACGTGGGCTGCGGGCGGCCGTTGGCATCGGGCAGGCGGTCGAACAGGTAGAACTCCAGTTCCACCGCCAGCACCGGGGTCAGTCCGGCCGCGGCAAAGCGCTCCAGCACCCGCTGCAGGACCCGCCGCGGATGCGCCTCGAACCAGCCGCCGTTGCCGTCCTCCATCTGCAGCAGCAGCTGCAGCGCCGGCCGTGGCGACCACGGCACCGGGCGCAGGCTGCCGGGGATCGGGCGGCAGATCCGGTCCTCGTCGCCGATGTCGTAGCCCAGCCCGGTTTCCTCCACGGTGTTGCCGCGGATGTCGGCGGCCACCAGCGACATCGGCAGGCACACGCCATTGGCGTACACCTTGCCAAGCGCCGAGGCCGGGACCCGCTTGCCGCGCAGCACGCCGTTGGCGTCCGGCAGCAGCAGGTCGACATGGGCGTCGGCCGCGCCCTCCATGGCCTGCAGGGTGGCCAGGTCGGCGGCGGGGAGGGCAGGGGCGGACGGAGGGGGCATGACGGGACCTCGGCGGGACGGGACGAGGGTAACAGCGGTCCGGTCGTCAAGAATACTCAACGCCGCACCGGGTCCATGCACCGCCGTGGTGCGGGATGCGGGCCGGGCCGTGTTGTAAAAATAAAACGCCCGGGGTAAGTTGCCGGAACGCCATCGGACGCTGCTCGCATGGCCCTGACGCCGCTGGTCGGACTGCCCACCGACCGCAAACTGATCGGAGCGCACCCGTTCCTCGCCGCCGGCGAGAAGTACGTGCGCGCGGTGGTCGAAGGCGCCGGCGCGACCCCGGTCCTGATGCCCTCGCTGGATCCGCCGCTGGATCCGGATGCCTGGCTGTCGCGCCTGGACGGCCTGCTGCTGACCGGCGCGGTCAGCAACATCGAGCCGCACCACTACAGCGACGAGCCCAGCTGGGAAGGCAACCTGCACGACCCGGCCCGCGACGCCAGCACCCTGGCCCTGGCCCCGCGCGCGATTGCCATGGGCCTGCCGGTGCTGGCGATCTGCCGCGGCCTGCAGGAGGTCAACGTGGCCCTGGGCGGCCGCCTGCACCAGAAGGTGCACGAGGTGCCCGGCATGATGGACCACCGCGAGAACCTGGAGGACCCGCTGGACGTCCAGTACGGCCCCGCGCACGAGATCAGCCTCGCCCCGGGCGGGCTGCTGGCCTCGCTGGCCGGCGCCGGGCGGGTGCGGGTGAACTCGCTGCATGGGCAGGGCATCGCCCGGCTCGCCGACGGCCTGGTGGTGGAAGCCACCGCCCCGGACGGCCTGGTCGAGGCCTTCCGCGGCACCGGTCCCGGCTTCCTGCTGGGCGTGCAGTGGCATCCCGAGTGGCAGGTCGCGTCCAATCCCTTCTACCTGGCGATCTTCCGCGCGTTCGGCGATGCCTGCCGGGCCTGGGCCGGACGCCGCGCCGCCCCGCCGGCTCCCGAACGCATCCGGACAACCGCATGAGTACACGCAGACGCACCCGAAAACCCGAGGCCACCGCCGAGCAGCAGCAGGAGAACTCGCTGCGGCGCTGGCTCAAGGAGCGGCACATCACCGAGGTGGAGTGCCTGGTGCCGGACATCACCGGCAACGCGCGCGGCAAGATCATCCCGGCCGACAAGTTCAGCCACGACTACGGCACCCGCCTGCCGGAAGGCATCTTCGCCACCACCGTCACCGGCGACTACCCGGACGACTACTACGAACTGACCTCGCCCTCGGATTCGGACATGCTGCTGCGGCCGGATCCGGACACGGTGCGGATGGTGCCCTGGGCCACCGACCCGACCGCCCAGATCATCCACGACTGCTACACCAAGGACGGCCATCCGCACGAGCTGGCCCCGCGCAACGTGTTGCGCCGGGTGCTGGCCGAGTACGAGAAGGAAGGGCTGCAGCCGGTGGTCGCGCCGGAGCTGGAGTTCTTCCTGGTGCAGAAGAACACCGACCCGGACTTCCCGCTGCTGCCGCCGGCCGGCCGTTCCGGCCGCCCGGAGACGGCGCGGCAGTCGTACTCGATCGACGCGGTCAACGAGTTCGACCCGATCCTGGACCTGATGTACGACTACTGCGACGCGATGGAGCTGGACGTGGACACCCTGATCCACGAGTCCGGCGCGGCGCAGCTGGAGGTCAACTTCACCCACGCCGGCGCGCTGTCGCTGGCCGACCAGGTGTTCCTGTTCAAGCGCACCATGCGCGAGGCGGCGATGCGCCACGGCGTGTACGCCACCTTCCTGGCCAAGCCGATGGAGACCGAGCCGGGCAGCGCCATGCACATCCACCAGAGCCTGGTGGACCGCAGGGGCCGCAACGTGTTCACCGGGAAGAAACCCGGCGAGTTCAGCGAGGTGTTCGGCCACTACCTGGCCGGCCTGCAGAAGTACGTGCCGATGGCGATGGCGTTCTTCGCCCCGAACGTGAACTCCTACCGCCGGCTGATGTTCGGCGAGGTCTCGCCCAGCAACGTGCGCTGGGGCTACGACAACCGCACCTGCGGCCTGCGCGTGCCGATGGACACCCCGGAAAACCAGCGGGTGGAGAGCCGCTTCGCCGGCTCCGACGCCAATCCGTACCTGGCCATGGCCGCGACCCTGGCCTGCGGCCTGCTGGGCATCCGCGAAAAGCTCACCCCGACCGGGCCGACCGAGGTCAGCGCCAAGGAGCTGGGCTACGACCTGCCGCGCTCGCTGGGCGAGGCGCTGGACGAGCTGGAGACCTGTACCCCGCTGGCGACCCTGCTGGGGCCGCGCTTCGTGCGCGCCTACGTCTCGGTCAAGCGCAAGGAATACGAGACCTTCTTCCGCGTGATCAGCTCCTGGGAACGCGAGTTCCTGCTGCTGAACGTCTGACCCGCCGCGCGCCGCCGGCTGGCGCGTGGCCCGACAACCCGAGGAACCCCGCCGCATGGCCCCGATCGACCTGCCCGAACTGCAGCGCCTGGACGCCGCCCACCACCTGCACCCGTTCAACGACAACGCTGCCCTGGCCAAGCGCGGAACCCGGGTGCTGGTGCGCGGCGAGGGCTGCTACGTCTGGGACGCGGAGGGCAACAGGCTGCTGGACGCCTTCGCCGGCCTGTGGTGCGTGAACATCGGCTACGGCCGCAAGGAGCTGGGCCAGGCCGCGGCCCGGCAGATGGAGCAGCTGGCCTACTACAACAGCTTCTTCCAGTGCACCACCGAGCCGACCATCCGCCTGGCCGCGCAGCTGGCCGAGCTGGCCCCCGGGGACGTCAACCACGCCTTCTTCGTCAACTCCGGCTCGGAGGCCAACGACACCATCCTGCGCCTGGTGCGCCACTTCTGGGCGGTGCAGGACCAGCCGCAGAAGAACATCTTCATCGGCCGCCACAACGGCTACCACGGCACCACCGTGGCCGGCGCCAGCCTGGGCGGGATGAAGGGCATGCACGAGCAGGGCGGGCTGCCGATCCCGGACATCCACCACATCGACCCGCCGTTCTGGTTCGCCGATGGCGGCGACCTGTCGGAGGAGGAGTACGGCATCGCCGCCGCCCGCCGCCTGGAACAGAAGATCCTGGAGCTGGGGCCGGAGCGGGTGGCCGCCTTCATCGGCGAGCCGGTCATGGGCGCCATCGGCGTCTACATCCCGCCGATGAGCTACTGGAAGGAGGTCGAGCGGATCTGCCGCCAGTACGACGTGCTGCTGGTGGCCGACGAGGTGATCTGCGGCTTCGGCCGCACCGGGCAGTGGTTCGGCTGCCAGCATTTCGGCTTCCAGCCGGACGTGATGACCATCGCCAAGGGCATCACCTCCGGCTACATCCCGCTGGGCGCGGCCCTGTTCAACGACCGGGTGGCGGGGGTGCTCAAGGAGGCCGGCGGCGAGCTGGCCCATGGCGCGACCTATTCCGGCCACCCGGTGTGCGCCGCGGTGGCCCTGGAGAACCTGCGGATCATGCGCGACGAGCAAATCGTCGAGCGCGCCCGCGAGGAGGTCGCCCCCTACCTGGCCCAGCGCTGGGCCGAGCTGGGCCAGCACCGGCTGGTGGGCGAGGCCCGGATCGTGGGCTTCATGGGCGCCCTGGAGCTGGTCCCGGACAAGCGCCGGCGGGCGTTCTTCCCGGAGCGCGGCAAGGTCGGCGGCCTGTGCCGGGACATCGCCCTGCGCCACGGCCTGATCCTGCGCGCCACCCACGACTCCATGCTGCTGTCGCCGCCCCTGGTCCTGGACCGCGGGCAGGTCGACGAGCTGTTCGACAAGGCCTGGAAGGCCCTGGACGAGACCGCCGAGGCGATCGGCCGCTGAAAAGGGATGGGCAAAGCCCCCCGCCAGCGCTAACCTGAACCACCTGAACTCCCCTTCCTCCGAGGAACCTGCGATGAAGCTCCGCCTGCTCTCCCTGGGCATTGCCGCCACCCTGCTTGCCGCCTGTGGCGGCAAGGACGATGCCGCGCAGGGGCCGGGCGATGGCGGCGAGGAGAAGGTCCTCAACGTCTACAACTACTCCGACTACATCGCCGAGGAGACCATCCCCGGCTTCCAGGAGCAGACCGGCATCCGCGTCACCTACGACGTCTACGACAGCGACGAGGTGCTGGAGACCAAGCTGCTGGCCGGTTCCAGCGGCTACGACGTGGTGGTCCCGACCCTGAACTTCTTCGGCCGCCAGATCCAGGCCGGCGTGTTCATGAAGCTCGACAAGGGCAAGATCCCGAACCTGGCCAACATCGACCCGAAGATCCTGGAGCGCATCGCCGGCCAGGATCCGGGCAACGAGTACGGCGTGCCCTACATGATGGGCACCACCGGCATCGGCTACAACGTGGACAAGATCACCGAGATCTTCGGTTCCACCGAGGTCGCCAACAGCTGGGACATCGTGTTCAAGCCGGAGAACATCAGCAAGCTGAAGGACTGCGGCGTGACCCTGCTGGATACCCCGGCGGACATGCTCCCGATCGCGCTGCACTACCTGGGCGAGGACCCGCACAGCGGCGACCCGGAGAAGCTGCAGAAGGCGGCCGACCTGATCAAGTCGATCCGCCCGTACGTGCAGAACTTCCATTCCAGCCAGTACGTCAGCGCCCTGGCCAACGGCAGCATCTGCCTGGCGGTGGGCTGGTCGGGCGACATCATCCAGGCCCGCGACCGCGCCGAGGAGGCCGAGAACGGCGTCAACGTCGCCTACTCGATCCCGAAGGAAGGCGCCCCGCAGTGGTTCGACATGCTGGCCATCCCGGCCGATGCGAAGCACCCGCAGAACGCGCACGCGTTCATCAACTACCTGCTCGACCCGCAGGTGGCCGCCAACAACACCAATTACATCCATTACGCCAACCCGGTGAGCGCCGCGACCCCGCTGGTGGACGAGGAGATCCGCAACGATCCCACGATCTACCCGCCGGAGGAGGTGGCCGCGAAGATGTTCACCTACGCGATCAACTCGCCGGAGACGGACAGGCTGTACACGCGGCTCTGGACGGAGATCAAGCAGGGCAAGTAAGCCCTGCGGCCGGCGCCGCCCGCGGGGTGGCGCCCGGCCCGCGCATCCGTCGGAGGCCGCGGCCCTGGCCGGGCGGCAGCCGGAGCAATCCGGCCGCCGTCCGCCGCCATGGAGTCGGGGATCACCACAGGCCCTGCGGGGCAAAGGGGATGCGATGGGTACGTGCAAGTCTGGATTGCTGGGCTGTCTGGTAGTGGTGCTCGGGCTGGCCGGATGCGGCGGGTCCGGGGAGGAAGCCGGCGGGGACGGGGCCAGGCCCGCCGCGGCCGGGGTGGTGCACGTCTACAACTGGTCCGACTACATCGCCGAGGACACCATCCCCGGCTTCGAGCGCGAGACCGGGATCAAGGTCACCTACGGGATGTTCGACAGCAACGAGCTGCTGGAGGCCAAGCTGCTGGCCGGCGGCTCGGGCTTCGACGTGGTCGTGCCCTCGCTGCAGTTCCTCGGCCGGCAGATCCAGGCCGGGGTGTTCCAGCCGCTGGACAAGTCGCGGCTGGAGAACTACTCCGGGCTGGACCCGGCGCTGATGGAGCGCATCGCGATCCAGGACCCCGGCAACCAGTACGCCGTGCCCTACCTGTGGGGCACCACCGGCATCGGCTACAACGTCGACAAGGTGGTGGAGGCCTTCGGCAGCGCCGAGGTGGCCGACAGCTGGAGCCTGCTGTTCGACCCGGACAAGGTCTCGAAGCTGGCGCACTGCGGGGTGATGCTGCTGGACACGCCGAGCGAGGCGATCCCGGCGGCGCTGGCCTACCTGGGCGAGGACCCGAACAGCCACGACCCGGAGGTGATCCGCAAGGGCGCGGCGCTGCTGGCGAAGATCCGGCCCTACATCCGCACCTTCCACTCCAGCCAGTACATCGACGCCCTGGCCAACGGCAGCGCCTGCCTGGTGATGGGCTGGTCCGGCGACGTGCTGCAGGCCCGCGACCGCGCCGAGGAGGCCGGCAACGGGGTCAAGGTGGCCTACGCGATCCCGAAGGAGGGCGCGCCGCTGTTCTTCGACATGCTGGCCATCCCCAGGGACGCGAAGAACATCGACCAGGCCTACGCCTTCATCGACTACCTGCTGCGCCCGGACGTGGCCGCCAGCAACACCAACTACGTCAGCTTTCCCAACCCGGTGCCGGCCTCGCTGGAGCAGGTGGACGAGGAAATCCGCAACGACCCGACCATCTACCCGCCGCCGGAAGTGGCCGGGAAGCTGTTCATGCTGGCGGTGGTGCCGCCGGAAGTGGACCGCCTGTACACCCGGATCTGGACCGAACTGAAGAGCGGCCGCTAGGCTGCACGCAACCGCAGGTGCGGGCCGCCGCGGCGGCCCGCCCCCATGCCTGCCAATGGAGTAAACATGGCGTCAAGCCCCGAACGCGCTAACCCGACTCCCGCCCCCGGTGGCGACCCGGCCGGGTACCTGCGCATCGAGAACGTGCGCAAGGAATTCGACGGCTTCGTCGCCGTGGACGACGTCAGCCTGGAGATCCGCAAGGGCGAGATCTTCGCCCTGCTGGGCGGCTCGGGCAGCGGCAAGTCCACCCTGCTGCGCTGCCTGGCCGGGTTCGAGCGGCCGACCCGCGGCCGCATCGTGCTGGACGGGGAGGTCATGAACGACCTGCCGCCGTACGAGCGGCCGATCAACATGATGTTCCAGTCCTACGCCCTGTTCCCGCACATGACCGTGGAGCAGAACATCGCCTTCGGCCTCAAGCAGGACGGCCTGTCGCGCGACGCCATCCGCAAGCGGGTGGGGGAGATGCTGGAGCTGGTGCAGCTGGGCAAGCTGGCCAAGCGCAAGCCGCACCAGCTGTCCGGCGGCCAGCAGCAGCGCGTGGCCCTGGCCCGCTCGCTGGCCAAGGGGCCGAAGCTGCTGCTGCTGGACGAGCCGATGGGCGCGCTGGACAAGAAGCTGCGCTCGCGCATGCAGCTGGAGCTGGTCAACATCATCGAGTCCTCCGGGGTGACCTGCGTGATGGTCACCCACGACCAGGAGGAGGCGATGACCATGGCCAGCCGCATCGCGCTGATGGACCAGGGCTGGATCCAGCAGGTCGGCAAGCCGGACGAGATCTACGAGCAGCCGGCCAACCGCTTCGCCGCCGAATTCATCGGCTCGGTCAACCTGGTGGACGCGGTGATCGACGACGACCAGCCGGACTACGTCACCCTGCGCACCCCGGCGTTCGATGCCCCGATCTACATCGGCCACGGCATCACCGGCTTCGAGGGCCAGCCGGTGTCGTTCGCGCTGCGCCCGGAGAAGCTGGGCATCGGCAAGTCCGAGCCGGACCAGCAGTACAACAAGGCCCGCGGCATCATCGAGGACATCGCCTACTTCGGCAGCCACTCGGTGTTCCACGTGCGCCTGCCCAGCGGCTCCAAGCTGCTGGTCAACTTCGCCAACCAGCAGCGCTGGGCCAGCGACGACCTGACCTGGAACGACGAGGTCTGGGTGTGGTGGCGCGACAGCGACGGCGTGGTGCTGCTGTCATGAACATGCGCGCGCTGGCCAGGTACCTGCCCTCGGGGCGGTGGGCGGTGATCGCCATCCCCTTCCTGTGGCTGCTGTTCTTCTTCGCGATCCCGTTCCTGATCGTGCTGAAGATCTCCTTCTCGCGGCTGGCCATCGCCATGCCGCCGTACACGCCCATCGTGGAGGTGGTGGACAAGGCGCTGCACCTGCGCCTGAACCTGGGCAACTACGCGGCGCTGTTCACCGACCCGCAGTACGGCCTGGCCTACCTCAGCTCGATCAGGATTGCGGTGGTCTCCACCGTGCTGTGCCTGCTGATCGGCTACCCGATGGCCTACTTCATCGCGCGGATGAAGCCGGCCACCCGCAACATCGCGCTGATGGCGGTGGTGCTGCCGTCGTGGACCTCGTTCCTGATCCGGGTCTACGCCTGGATCGGCATCCTCGACGCCAACGGCATCCTCAACCGCTTCCTGCTGTGGACCGGGCTGGTCGACGCGCCGCTGCGCATCCTCTACACCCCGCTGGCGGCCTACATCGGCATCGTCTACTGCTACCTGCCGTTCATGATCCTGCCGCTGTACGCCAACCTGGTGAAGCTCGACCACCGCCTGCTGGAGGCCGCCTACGACCTCGGTGCGCGGCCGTGGAAGGCGTTCGTGCGCATCACCCTGCCGCTGTCGCGCTCGGGCATCATCGCCGGCTGCATGCTGGTGATGATCCCGACCGTGGGCGAGTTCGTGATCCCGGAGATGCTCGGCGGCCCGGACACGCTGATGATCGGCCGGGTGCTGTGGGGCGAGTTCTTCAACAACCGCGACTGGCCGGCGGCCTCGGCGGTGGCGATCGTGATGCTGCTCCTGCTGCTGGTGCCGATCCTGGTCTTCAACCGCTCCCAGCAGCGCACCCTGGAGGGCCGGCTGGCATGAACGACTCCCTGGGCCTGCGCATGCTGCGCTGGGCGGTGCTCGTGCTGGGCTTCGCCTTCCTGTACCTGCCGATCGTGCTGCTGGTGGTGTACTCCTTCAATTCCTCGCGCCTGGCCACGGTCTGGGCCGGGTTCTCGGTGAAGTGGTACGGCGAGCTGATGCGCGACCGGCAGATGCTGGACGCGGCCTGGGTCAGCCTGCGCATCGCGTTCTGGACCGCGACCGCGGCCACCGTGATCGGCACCCTCGGCGCGATGGTGATGACCCGGTTCCGCCGCTTCCCCGGCAAGACCCTGTTCGGCGCCCTGGTCACCGCGCCGCTGGTGATGCCGGAGGTGATCATCGGCCTGTCGATCCTGCTGATGCTGGTCTCGGTGGGCGGTGCGCTGGGCCTGCCGTCCAAGGGCATGGTCGCGATCTGGATCGCGCACGTGACCCTGACCGTGTCCTTCGTGACCGTGGTGGTGTCCTCGCGCCTGCAGGAGCTGGACCGCTCGCTGGAGGAGGCGGCCATGGACCTGGGCGCCAACCGGCTGAAGGTGTTCTTCCTGATCACCCTGCCGATCATCGCCCCGGCCCTGGTCTCCGGCTGGCTGCTGGCCTTCACCCTGTCGCTGGACGACGTGGTGATCGCCAGCTTCGTCTCCGGCCCGGAATCGACCACCCTGCCGATCAAGATCTTCTCCTCGGTGCGGCTGGGCGTGAGTCCCAAGATCAACGCCCTGGCCACCCTGCTGATGATGGCCGTGTCGCTGGCGGCGGTGGTCGGCTGGTGGCTGATGTACCGCGAGGACAAGCGGCGCCAGCGCGACATGCAGCTGGCGCTGCAGGACAATGGCTGAAACGACGGCGGGTCTTTTTCTGTAATCGTTCCACTTTCGCAACGGTTCTTCGCCGCAGGCCCGGTTTCGGGCCGCGGCCGCGGGCCCCATGCTCCCGTGCAATCCAACCCGGAGAACACCATGAGCATCCATCCGCAGGTCGAATCCGTCCGCGTGCTGCGCAAGGTCCGTGGCCTGCCTACTTCCGACGGTGCCGGCGTGCGCCTGACCCGCGTCATCGGCGGCCCGGAGCTGCCGGACCTGGACCCGTTCCTGCTGCTGGACGAGTTCGGCACCGACCGGGCCGAGGACTACATCGCCGGCTTCCCGGACCATCCGCACCGCGGCTTCGAGACCGTCACCTACATGCTTGACGGGCGCATGCGCCACCGTGACAACCACGGCAACCAAGGCCTGCTGACCTCCGGCGGCGTGCAGTGGATGACCGCCGGCCGCGGCCTGGTGCATTCGGAGATGCCCGAGCAGGAGTCCGGGCGCATGCGCGGCTTCCAGCTGTGGGTGAACCTGCCGGCGCGCGAGAAGATGACCGATCCGCGCTACCAGGAATTCGGCGCCGAGCGCATTCCGGTGGCGCATCCGGCCGCGGGCGTGGAGGTCAGGGTGATCGCCGGCCGGGCCGGCGGCGTCGAAGGCCCGATCCGGCAGCCGGCCACCGATCCCCTGTACCTGGACATCATCCTGGCTGCCGGCAGCGCGTGGGAATGCGAACTGGCCGCGGGCCATAACGCCTTCGCCTACGTGTTCGAAGGACAGGCCACGGTGGGCGAGGGCGGGGACGCACGCCTGCTGGAAACCAGCGAGCTGGGCGTGCTCGGCGGCGGCACCCGCCTGGTGCTGCGCGCCGGCGCGACGCCGGCGCGGCTGATCCTGGTCGCCGGCCGCCCGCTGCGCGAACCGGTGGCCCGCTACGGCCCGTTCGTGATGAACACCCGCCAGGAGCTGATGCAGGCCTTCGTCGACTTCCAGGAAGGGCGCTTCTAGCCGCGGGTGCAGGCCTGGCGCCGGCCGCGGCCGGCGCCAGGGACGGCTCAGTGCAGGTAAAGCTGCTGCGCCAGGTTCATCGCCCGCCGCAGCTGGTCCGGGTCGTTGGCGTCCAGCCAGATCTGGGCGTAGCGGTCCTCATCCAGCTCGACCACGGTGATCCGCTTCTCGGCCGCGCCGGCCTCGGCGATCTCGGGGCGGTACCACACCACCACGTGCTGGCCGACCCAGCCTTCCTCGACCCGGTTGCGGCGGCGCAGCTTCAGCGGCTCGCTGTCGGTGAACATCACCCCCAGCAGCTGGGTGCCGTCCTGGTCGATGGCGCGGCAGACCTTGTAGCTCTTCCCCGCGGTTTCCTCCCACTGCACGCCGGCGCCTTGCGGCAGCGTCGGGCAATCGGCTGCGACGGCGTTGGAGGCGAAGGCCAGGCCCAGCAGCAGGCCGGGCAGAATCAACGTCTTTTGCATTGAAAGCGTCCCCAAGGTGGCCGCAGGCGCGGCCCATGATCCCCAACCGGCCGCACGGGCACGCCGGACGGCGGCCCGCTGGCGCGAAGGCGCCATGCGGCCAGCAACTTGTTCCCCCCCTTGTCGCCGCGGGCGGATGCCGCGCCGACGCTCCCGCTGCCGACCTTAACGTGCAGCAGCGAGGCGATGCAAACGCACTAGAAGTTGCGCTGGAAATCGAAACGGTGGCGCCGCCCGCCGGCCAGTACCTCGACGTCGACGCGGACCACGTCGTGTGCGGCGATGTCGACCAGGCCGATGTGGTCGACGTAGCCGCCGCTGCGCAGTTCGCGCATCGCCACCTGCTGCACGCGGCCGGACAGGTCGCGCGCCTGCGCGCGCACCTGGCCGGCGGCCGGGCGTTCGTCGCCGTCGCCATCGTCGTGGCGCAGGGCCACCAGCAGCAGCGCCTTGCCCGGCGTGCGTTCGATGCCGTAGCCGCGCGCCATGGCCGGGTCCAGCGCCAGGGTTGGCAGCAGGGTGTAGCGGGCCAGCAGCGGTCCATCCAGCTCCGCCACCGCCGGCGCCGGCGGCACGAACTGCGCCGGCTGCGGCGCCTCGCCGCCGCAGCCGGCCAGCAGCGGCAGCAGGGCGGCGAGCAGCCAGCTCTTCCTCGCGCGTGCGTGCATCTCAGCCTCCCGCCAGTTCCGCGCCGCGCACCCGCGCCGCATGGATCGCGCGCGCGACCAGGGCCTCGAAGCCGTCGGCCTGGAAGCGTTCGATCGCCGCCTGGGTGGTGCCGCCGGGCGAGGTCACGCGCCGGCGCAGTTCATCGGCAGGCTCGCCGGTCTCGGCCAGCATGCGCGCCGCGCCGAGCAGGGTGTGCACGACCAGGGTGCGCGCCTGCTCCGGGTCCAGGCCCTCGCCGCGCGCCGCCGCCTGCATCGCCTCGGCCAGCAGGAACACGTAGGCCGGGCCGCTGCCGGACACCGCGGTCACCGCGTCCATCAGCGTTTCCTCGCCGATCCACACCGTGGCGCCGGCGGCGGCCAGCACCGCCTCGGCCTGCGCGCGCCGGCGCGCGTCCACGCCGGGGCCGGCGTACAGGCCGGTGACACCGGCGCCAAGCAGGGCAGGGGTGTTGGGCATGCAGCGCACGACCGCGGCATCGCCGCCGAGCCATTCGCGCAGCCGGTCCACGGTGATGCCCGCGGCGATGGAGACCACCAGCGGGCTGGCCGCGGCCGCGGTCGCGGCCAGCGGTGCGCATGCCGCGCGCATGACCTGCGGCTTGACCGCCAGCAGCCACAGCCCGGCGCCTTGCACCGCCGCGGACGCCTCGGCGAACGCCTGCACCCCGAAGTCCGCGGCCAGCGCCTCGCGCAGGGCCGGCACCGGCTCGGCCACGCGGATCCGCGCCGGATCGGCGCCGCGCGCGACCAGGCCGCCGATCAGGCTGCGGGCCATGTTGCCGCCGCCGATGAAGGCGATGGTGGGAAGCTCGGTCGGATCGGGGATGGAGGACATCGACGCCACCTGCGATGGGAAAAGCCGCAGTCTAGCGCCAGCGCGCGGCGCCTCAGCGCGGCGGGCGCGGCCCGAACAGGGCGGTGCCGATGCGCACCAGGGTGGCGCCCTCGGCGATGGCCACGGCGAAGTCGTCGCTCATGCCCATCGACAGCGTGTCCACGGCCGGGTGGCGCGCGGCCAGCTCGTCGAACAGCTGCTTCATCGCGCGGAAGGCGGGGCGGCGGTCCTCAGGGTCCGGGTGCGGCACCGGGATCGCCATCAGTCCGCGCAGTGCCAGGCGCGGCTGCGCGGCCACCGCCGCGGCCAGCGCCGCCACCTCGTCCGGGCGGCAGCCGGCCTTGCCGGCCTCGCCTTCGACGTTGACCTGCAGCAGCACGTTCAGCGGCGGCGCGTCCGGGTTGCGCCTGGCGGCCAGGGCGTCGACCACGCTGCGGCGGTCGATGCTGTGCACCCAGTGGAAGGTGCGCGCGGCCAGCGCCGCCTTGTTCGACTGCAGGTGCCCGATCAGGTGCCACTCCAGGGGGGCGTCCAGCGCCGGATCCAGGGCCTGGCGCTTGGCCGCGCCCTCCTGCACGTAGTTCTCGCCGAACGCCAGCTGCCCGGCAGCGGCCAGGGCGGCGACCGCCTCGGCCGGTTGCAGCTTGGACACCGCCAGCAGGCGCGGCCGCGGGCGGCCGGCGGCCCGGGCCGCGGCGTCGATGCGCGCGAGGACCTGCTGCAGGCGTTCGGAAGGGGCGGGCTGGGACACGGTCGGCAACGGGATTGGCAGGGGGGAATGGGGCGCTATACTGCCGCCAAGGGGACATCGCACGCCAGCCCGCCAAGGGGCCGGGCGGCCGGGGAATTCTGGGGAAAACTCACGCAATGGATATCGCCGAACTGCTGGCCTTCTCGGTCAAGAACAAGGCTTCGGACCTGCACCTGTCCGCCGGCCTGCCGCCGATGATCCGCGTGGATGGCGACGTCCGCCGGATCAACATTCCCGCCCTGGACCACAAGCAGGTCCACGCGCTGGTGTACGACATCATGTCGGACAAGCAGCGCCGGGACTACGAGGAGTTCCTCGAGGTCGACTTCTCGTTCGAGATCCCGTCGCTGGCCCGCTTCCGCGTCAACGCGTTCAACCAGAACCGCGGCGCCGGCGCGGTGTTCCGCACCATTCCCTCCGAGGTCCTGACCCTGGAGGACCTGGGCTGCCCGCCGGTGTTCCGCCAGCTGATCAACCAGCCGCAGGGCCTGATCCTGGTCACCGGCCCGACCGGCTCGGGCAAGTCGACCACGCTGGCGGCGATGATCGACCACATCAACAAGAACGAGTACGGGCACATCCTCACCGTCGAGGATCCGATCGAGTTCGTCCACACCTCGCAGAAGTGCCTGATCAACCAGCGCGAGGTGCACCGCGACACCCACGGCTTCAACGAGGCCCTGCGCTCGGCGCTGCGCGAGGACCCGGACTACATCCTGGTCGGCGAAATGCGCGACCTGGAGACCATCCGCCTGGCGCTGACCGCCGCGGAGACCGGCCACCTGGTGTTCGGCACCCTGCACACCAGCTCGGCGGCCAAGACCATCGACCGCATCATCGACGTGTTCCCCGCCGGCGAGAAGCCGATGGTGCGTTCGATGCTGTCCGAGTCGCTGCGCGCGGTGATCTCGCAGGCGCTGCTGAAGAAGGTCGGCGGCGGCCGCACCGCGGCCTGGGAGATCATGGTCGGCACCCCGGCCATCCGCAACCTGATCCGCGAGGACAAGGTCGCGCAGATGTACTCGGCGATCCAGACCGGCCAGCAGTACGGAATGATGACCCTCGACCAGCACCTGCAGGACCTGGTCAAGCGGGGCCTGGTCACCCGCCAGCAGGCGCGCGAGTACGCCAAGGACAAGCGGCTGTTCGAGTGACCGGAAAGGCGCGCGATTGGCGATTTGTAATTCGTGATTCGACAAGGCCGGGGGTCGTGACGCGGGATCGGTGAGTTGGGGCGCAGCCGCGCTTTTTCGAACCACCAATCACCAATCACGAATCCCGGCTCCGCAGGAGCCATCGATGAGCACCATGGATTTCACCTCGTTCCTCAAGCTGATGGCGCACCAGAAGGCGTCGGACCTGTTCATCACCGCGGGCATGCCGCCGGCGATGAAGGTGCACGGCAAGATCACGCCGATCACGCAGACGCCGCTGACCCCGCAGCAGAGCCGCGACATGGTCCTCAACGTGATGACCCCGGCGCAGCGCGAGGAGTTCGAGAAGACCCACGAGTGCAACTTCGCCATCGGCGTGGCCGGCGTCGGCCGCTTCCGCGTCTCCTGCTTCTACCAGCGCAACCAGGTGGGCATGGTGCTGCGCCGGATCGAGACCCGGATCCCGACGGTGGAGGAGCTGAACCTGCCGCCGATCATCAAGACCTTGGCGATGACCAAGCGCGGCATCATCATCTTCGTCGGCGCCACCGGCACCGGCAAGTCGACCTCGCTGGCGGCGATGATCGGCTACCGCAACCAGAACTCGACCGGGCACATCATCACCATCGAGGACCCGATCGAGTTCGTGCACAAGCACGAGGGCTGCATCGTCACCCAGCGCGAGGTCGGCATCGACACCGACAGCTGGGAGGCCGCGCTGAAGAACACCCTGCGCCAGGCGCCGGACGTGATCATGATCGGCGAGGTGCGCACCCGCGAGGGCATGGACCACGCCATCGCCTTCGCCGAGACCGGCCACCTGGTGCTGTGCACGCTGCACGCGAACAACGCCAACCAGGCGATGGACCGCATCATCAACTTCTTCCCCGAGGACCGGCGCAACCAGCTGCTGATGGACCTGTCGCTGAACCTCAAGGCGGTGGTCGCGCAGCAGCTGATCCCGACCCCGGACGGCAAGGGCCGCCGGGTGGCGATGGAGATCCTGCTGGGCACGCCGCTGGTCCAGGACTACATCCGCGAAGGCGAGATCCACAAGCTCAAGGAGGTCATGAAGGAATCGACCAACCTGGGCATGAAGACCTTCGACCAGAGCCTGTTCGAGCTGTACCAGGCCGGCGAGATCTCCTACGAGGACGCCCTGCGCTACGCCGACTCGCAGAACGAGGTGCGCCTGCGCATCAAGCTCTCCCAGGGCGGCGACGCCCGCACCCTGTCCCAGGGCCTGGACGGCGTGGAGATCGCCGAGGTGCGCTGAGGCGGGCGCTTCCGGCGGCCGCGGGCGGCCGGCCGGCATGGGCCCGGCGCGGGCTGCTGCTGTAGTGAAGCCAGCCCCCCGGCCCGGCCCCACGCCCGGCCGGGCATCAGGTTTCAGATGAAACCTGCGCGGCCCTGGTGTCTAATACGCGCCCCCCACGCGGCGCTCTTCCCGTGAGCTTCCCCGATTCCGACCTCCGGCCCGGCCAGGACGCGCTGCCCGACGACGGGGCGGTGGTCACCGCCGGCCCGCTGACCCCGCCGCCCGACTCGGCGGGCACCCCCGCCGACGACAAGGCCTTCCACCACAGCGTGGCCGAGGACGTGCAGGGCATGGTCCTGGCCAGCCTGGTGGCGGCGCTGGGCATGTCATTGTTCGCGCAGGGCGGGGTGATGATCGGCGGCATGGCCGGGGTCTCCCTGCTGCTGCACTACGCGCTGGGCTGGAACTTCGGCCTGGTGTTCGTGCTCTCCAACCTGCCGTTCTACTGGATCGCGGTGCGGCGCATGGGCTGGGAGTTCACCCTCAAGACCTTCGTCGCGGTCGGCGCCACCGGCCTGCTGACCGACCTGCTGCCGCGCTGGATCCGCTACGCCCACGTGGATACCTGGTTCTCGGCGCTGGTTGGCGGGGCGCTGTGCGGGCTCGGCATCCTGTTCTTCATCCGCCACCGCGCCAGCCTCGGCGGCCTCGGCATCCTGGCCGTGTACCTGCAGCGCGAGCGCGGCTGGAGCGCGGGCAAGGTGCAGCTGGCGTTCGACGCGGTGCTGATGGCGGTGGCGCTGGCGGTACTGTCTCCGGCCAAGGTCGCGTACTCGGCGCTGGGTGCGGTGGTGCTGAGCCTGGTGCTGACGTTCAACCACCGGCCCAACCGCTACATGGGCGTGTAGGCCTCAGCGCGCCAGGCGCGCGTACAGCGCCTGGGCGTCGAACGGGGCATGGACCTTGGCATCGTTGTCGAAGTAGCAGTACACGTCGCGCCGCTTCGCCGCCGGCGCGGGCGCGTCCAGGAAGCGGCGCGCGTCCCGTGGCTCGCCGCCGTCGGCCCAGCGCCGGAGGCGCGCGGCCCAGCGATCCAGCGCCGCGTCGCCGTAGCCGCTGCGGTACAGCTCGGTGTCGCCGTGCAGGCGCAGGTACATGAAGCCGGCGGTGACGTCCTCCGCGTAGGGAAAGCGGCCGGGCGTGTCCGAGACCACCAGCGCGACCCGGTGGCGCCGCAGCAGGCGCACGAAGCCCGGGTCGTCGAAGCTGTCGTGGCGGATCTCCAGGGCATGGCGCAGGCGCCGGTTCGGGCCGGCCGGGAGGGCAGTGCGGCCGCGCATACGCGCCGGTTCGTGGCGGCGGGCCAGGGCCAAAGCGGCCCTGGTATCGCGTGGCAGCAGGCCGAGGAAGGCATCCAGCACCTGGCGGTCGTAGGCCATGGACGGCGGCAGCTGCCACAGCAATGGCCCGAGGTGGCGGCCCAGCTGCAGCACCCCGGAGGCGAAGAAGTTCGCCAATGCCGTCTCCGCCCCGCGCAGGCGCAGCATGTGGGTCACGTAGCGCGGGCCCTTCACCGCGAACACGAAGTCGCGCGGTACCTGCTCGGCCCACGCCGCCCAGCTTTCCGGCGATTGCAGCGAATAGAACGAGCCGTTGAGCTCGACGCTGGCGAAGCTGCGCGCGGCGTATTCCAGTTCCCGCCGCTGCGGCAGTCCGGCCGGGTAGAACACGCCACGCCAGGGCTTGTAGCGCCAGCCGGAAATGCCGATGCGGATGGCCATGGGCCGATCATCGCCCGCGCCGTCGGCACGGCCGGGTGAAGGCTCAGCCGGCGGCCGCCATCCAGGGCGGGACCTGGGTCGCCAGCAGGCGCTGGTGTGCGGGGCAGTCCGGGCGGTGGGCGCCGGGCAGGTAGCCCAGCGAGACCAGGAACGAACCGGTGATCTCGCCGCCGGTGAAGCGGAAGGTGCGCTTGAACAGCTTCACCCAGCCGGCCTTGTCCAGCGGATGGTGGGCGTCCAGCCAGGCGGCGAAGCCACCGTGGCTGTCGCGCATGCGCAGGATCACCCCGGCGTTGTGGATCGCCGCCCCGATCTTGAGCCGGTTGCGCACGATGCCCGGATCGGCCAGCAGGCGGGCCCGGTCGGCCGCGCCGTAGGCGGCGACCTTTTCCACGTCGAAGCCGTCGTAGGCGCGGCGGAAGCCCTCGCGCTTGCGCAGCATGGTCTCCCAGCTCAGTCCGGCCTGGTTGATCTCCAGCAGCAGGCGCTCGAACAGCACCGCCTCCGCGCGTTGCGGCACGCCGTACTCGTGGTCGTGGTAGGGGCCGTGCAGGGGATGGCCGCGGGCGAAGTCGCAGTAGCCGGACATGGGCGGGGAACCTCCTGTCGATGCCGCCGATTGTGGCAGGGAAGCGCCGGCGGATGCGCGCCGGCGGCTAGAATGGGCGCATGTCCGCCCCCCAAGACAACCTGGCCAACCACCTGCTGGTCGCGCTGCCCGCGCTGGCCGACCCGAACTTCTCCCGCACCGTCGCGCTGGTCTGCCAGCACGACGACGACGGGGCCATGGGCGTGGTGGTCAACCGGCCCTCCGAGTACACCCTGGGCCAGGTCCTGGCGCAGATGGGCATCGACAGCGCCGACGCCGCGCTGTGTGCCCGCCCGGTGCTGCACGGCGGGCCGGTGCACCAGGAGCGCGGGTTCGTGATCCACGACGGCGACCGCGGCTGGGACTCCAGCCTCAAGGTCGGCGAAGGCCTGTACCTGACCACCTCGCGCGACGTGCTGGAGGCGATGGCCGCCGGCGAAGGCCCGGCCAACGCCGTGCTCGCCCTCGGCTGCGCCGGCTGGGGCGCCGGCCAGCTGGAGCACGAGCTGGCCGAGAACACCTGGCTGACCGTGCCGGCGGACAAGGAACTGCTGTTCGGCCTCCCACTGGACAGCCGCTGGCAGACCGCCGCCCACCGCATCGGCGTGGACCTGTTCCGGCTGGCCGGCTACAGCGGGCATGCCTGAGGCGAGCGTGCCCGCGTTGCCACCGCCCGACGCCATCGTGCTCGGGTTCGACGTCGGTTCGCGCCGGATCGGCGTGGCCGTGGGCAGCGCCTTCGGCGGCGCGCGCGCGGTGGCGGTGGTCGACGTGCACGCCTCCGGCCCGGACTGGGCCGCGCTGGACCGGCTGCGCCGCCAGTGGGGACCGGGCGGCCTGGTCGTCGGCGATCCGCTGACCCTGGACGGCCAGGACCAGCCGGCGCGGCGCCGCGCCCGTGCCTTTGCCCATGCCCTGCGCCAGCGTTGGGGGCTGCCGGTGGCGATGGTCGACGAGCGCTCCAGTTCGGTCGAGGCTGCGCACCGCTTCGCCCGGGCCCGCGCCGCCGGCGCCCGCCGCCGGCGCGACGCCGAGGCCCTGGACGCCGAGGCCGCCGCGGTGATCGTCGAACGCTGGCTGGCCGCCCCCGGGGAAGCCTCCCCGCCGTAGCCGCACCCTTTCCCATGTCGCACGCCGCCGGCGCAGCCGGCCCCACAGGACCACGACCGATGACGCCCCAACTCGATTCCGAAGGACGCCTGCGCCACCTGCTGACCCTGGAAGGACTGCCGCGCTCGACCCTGCTGCAGCTGCTGGACCGCGCCGGCCAGATCCGCGACGCGGCCGTGGGCCGGGTCGGCAAGCGCGCGGTGCTGGCCGGCACCGCGGTGTGCACCCTGTTCTTCGAGCCCTCGACCCGCACCCGCAGCTCGTTCCAGCTGGCGGCGCAGCGGCTGGGCGCGGACGTGCTCAACTTCGACGCATCCACCTCGTCCACCCGCAAGGGCGAGACCGCGCGCGACACCCTGCGCAACCTGGAGGCGATGGGCGTGCGCGGCTTCGTCGTGCGCCACCCCGACGACGGCGCGGTGCAGGCCCTGGCCGACGCCGCCGGCGAGGGCACCGCGGTGGTCAACGCCGGCGACGGCCGCAACGCCCACCCGACCCAGGGCCTGCTGGACATGCTGACCCTGCGCCAGGCCAAGGGCAGCGACTTCTCCAGGCTGAAGGTGCTGATCGTCGGCGACGTGAAGCATTCGCGCGTGGCCCGCTCGGACCTGCACGCGCTGCGCACCCTGGGCGCGGGCGAGATCCGCGTCTGCGGCCCGGCGGCGCTGCTGCCGGAAGCCGAGGTCACCTCCGGCTGCATCGTGGGCGAGGACTTCGACGCGATGCTCGAGGGTGTCGACGCGGTGATGATGTTGCGCCTGCAGCGCGAGCGCATGGAGGAAGGCCTGGTGCCCTCGCTGGACCAGTACCGCGCCCGGTACGGCCTGACCGCGCAGCGCCTGCGCCGCGCCGCGCCGGACGCGGCGGTGCTGCACCCGGGCCCGATCAACCGCGGCGTGGAGATCACCGACGAGGTGGCCGACGGCCCGCAGTCCTGGGTGCTGCGCCAGGTCGGCAACGGCGTGGCCGTGCGCATGGCGGTACTGGAGCACCTGCTGGGCTGACGGGTATTCCTCCCGATGGGAGGGTGACGGGCCCGCGTTCGCCGGATAGCCAAGCGCATCCGGAACGGGACACCGTGCCGCTGGATCCTGCGTGCTTGCATGGCCGGCGGCTTCCCGGACGCGGCCTGCGGGCCTTGCCCGGGCGGCGCGTCGGGCCCCTCTCCGGCGGGAGAGGGGCGTGCCGGCGCTTTATTCCGCGGAGCCGCCGTTGCCGGTTTGCGGCGTGGTGACGTCGCGCGCCACATCGACCAGGCGCAGGAACTCGTGGCGCAGGCCGAAGCGGTCCTCGCCCAGCGCGCCGCGCGCGGTGGCGGCGATGTCGTCCCAGGTCCACTGGTCCACGTAGCGGCCGCCGCGCAGCAGGTCGGCATAGCCGGCCACCGCGGCGGCGAAGCGCAGGGACTCGCTCGCCTGCGCCCGCAGCGCCGAGCGCAGCACTGGGGTCTCGAGCAGCCGGCTCTCGTCCTGCCCGGGCAGCTTGTAGCGCAGGCGCAGGTGGGCCAGTTCGGCGGAGGCGGCGGCCGCGGCCGGGACCGGATCGGCGTAGCGCAGCGGCGGCAGCCGCTCGGCGCCGGAACCGACCAGGGTCAGCTCGTACATCGCGGTCACCTCGTGGCCGGCGCCGATGTCGCCGGCGTCCACCCGGTCGTTGGCGAAGTCCTCCTCGCGCAACAGCCGGTTCTCGTAGCCCACCAGGCGGTACTCGGCGACCACCGCCGGGTTGAACTCGACCTGCACCTTCACGTCCCTGGCGATGGTCAGCAGGGTGGCCTGCATCTGCTGCACCAGCACCCGCCGGGCTTCCTCCAGGGTGTCGATGTAGGCGTGCTGGCCGTCGCCTGCATCGGCCAGGCGCTCGGCCATGGCGTCGTTGTAGTTGCCCATGCCGAAGCCGAGCGTGGACAGGGCGATGCCGGCGCGGCGCTGGTCGGCGACCAGGGTCAGCAGCGCGCCGCGGTCGGTGATGCCGGCGTTGAAGTCGCCGTCGGTGGCCAGCAGGATCCGGTTCACCCCGCCCTCGATGTAGGCCTGGCGCGCCATCGCGTAGGCCATGCGCAGGCCTTCGTCGCCGTTGGTGCTGCCGTAGGCGCGCAGCCCTTCCAGCGCGGCCAGGATCTCGCCGTGGCGGTCGCCGGGCGTGGGCGGCAGGACCAGGCCGGCGGTGCCGGCGTAGGCCACGATCGAGACCCGGTCCTGCGCGCGCAGCTGCGGCACCAGCTGGGCGAAGGCGCGCTTGAGCAGCGGCAGCCTGTCCGGGTAGTCCATCGAGCCGGAGGTGTCGACCAGCAGCACCAGGTTGGCCGGCGGCAGCTCGCGCTTGTCCACGTCGTAGCCCTTGATCCCGACCATCAGCAGCTGCCGCCGCGGGTTCCACGGCGCCGGCGCCAGCTCGGTGGTCACCCGGAACGGCACCTCGCGCGAGGCCGGGGCGGGGTGGCCGTAGTCGAAGTAGTTGAGCATTTCCTCCACCCGCACCGCGTCGGCCGGCGGGCGGTAGCCATCGCGCAGCATGCGGCGGACGTTGGCATAGCTGCCGGTGTCCACGTCGATCGAGAAGGTGGACACCGGGGCTTCGCGGGTGCGGCGCACCGGGTTGTCCTCGCGGGTGTCGTAATGCTCGGTGTTTTCCGCCGGCCGCGGCAGCGGGCGCTGCGGCATCGGCATGGGCATGGGCGCATGGGCCAGCGACGCTACCGGTGCAGGGGCGAAGGGCGGGGCCGGGTGCCTGGTCGCGGCCTCCCTGGCGCGCGACCGTTCGGCCGCGGCCCGCGCGGCCTGCATGGCCTGGGTGCGTGCCTCCGCCTCGGCGGCCGCAGGCGGGGATTTGGACGGAGTGGTGCAGGCTGCGAGCAGGACGGCCAGGAGGGCTGCGCAGGCGGAGGTCTTGCGGATCGCGGATGGTGCGGGCATGGGCGGATCTCGGGTGGGTCCGGACATGCAAACGGACGGCGCGCCCCCGATGGGGTTGTACGGGTTCCCGGCGGGTGCCGGGCCGCCGCGCCGGCGTTCAGGCCAGCGCGTGCTCGAACTCGATGCCCAGGCCCGCCATGCCCTTCTTCTCGTCGGCCAGGTCGGCACGCAGCAGCGCCCGGTCCTCGACCCAGGCCTGGGGCAGGACGAGGCGCAGCGACGCCGGGCCCGCCTCCAGCTGCAGCGGTGGCAGTTCGTCGCTCTCGTGGGAGCGGTGCAGCAGCACCGCCAGGCGCAGCAGTGCCGCCTTGCGCCGCGCAGACAGCAGCAGGCGGTCGGGCAGGGCGTCGAAGGCCGACTTCGGGACGCCGCGGCGGTGGGTGCGCACCAGCGCCGCCAGCACCTGCTGCTCCTGGCGGGAGAAGCCGGAGATGTCCGAATGCTCGAGGATGTACGCGCCGTGCAGGTGGTACTGGGTGTGTGCGATCGCCATGCCCAGTTCGTGCACGCTGGCGGCCCAGCCGAGCATGCGCGCGTCGTCCTCGTCCAGGGCCCAGGCCTCGGCCACCAGGCCGAACAGCTGCAGGGCCGTGTCCCGCACGCGCCCGGCCTGTTCCTGGTCGATGCCGTAGCGCTGGATCAGCGCCTGCACCGAGATGTCGCGCGGATCGTTCTCGCCGCCGCGGCCGAGCATGTCGTAGAGGATGCCCTCGCGCATGGCGGCCTTGCTGACCAGCAGCTTTTCCAGGCCCAGCGACTGGAAGGCCGCCTCCAGCACCAGGATGCCGCCGGCGATGATCGGCCGGCGCTCGGACGACAGGCCGGGCAGGTCGATCTCGTCGATGCTGCGCGCCTGCAGCAGGCGTTCGCGCACCTGGGGCAAGGCCTGCGCGGTAATTGCGCCCTTGGTCAGGCCCATCGCCACGCAGATCTCGCTGATCGACTTGTGCGTGCCGGACGACCCCAGCGCCTCGTCCCAGCCGCGCGCGCGGTAAAGGCTGGCGAACTGGCGGAACTCGCCGGTGATGACCGCCAGTGCTTCCTTCCAGCGCTTCTTCGACAGCTTGCCGCCGGGAAAGAAACGGCGGGTCGATGCGATGCAGCCTGCCTGCCGGCTTTCGCGCTCGATCGGCTCGAAGCCGCGGCCGATGATGAACTCGGTCGAGCCGCCGCCGATGTCGATCACTAGCCGCTGCTGGCCGGGCTTGGGCGGCTGGGCGTGGGCCACGCCCAGGTAGATCAGGCGCGCCTCCTCGCGGCCGGACACCACTTCCACCGGGAAGCCCAGGGTGGCCTCTGCCTCGGCCAGGAACGGCTGCGGATCGCGCAGCCGGCGCACGGTGTTGGTGGCCAGCGCGCGCACGTGCAGCCGCTCCACCCCGCGCAGGCGCTGGCCGAAGCGGGCCAGGCAGTCCAGCGCGCGCGCGCGCGACTGCGGTGCCAGGCCGCCGTCGGCGTCCAGGCCGTCGGCCATGCGCACGGTCTCGCGCAGGCGGTCGATCACCCGCAGCTCGCCCAGCGAATAGCGGGCGAGCACCATGTGGAAACTGTTGGAACCAAGATCGATCGCGGCCAGCGCATCGCCATCCTGGACCTGCGGGCGGGATTGGGAGGAATGGGGCATCGGCGAATCTTAGCGGATGCCGTCCCGCGGCCCGTAACCGGGGAGGCTAGAGCGCGTCCAGCAGCGCCTGCTGCGCCGAGTGCGGCGCCTCGCCCTCGGCGGGCACGCATTTGCGGTACGTGCCGTCCGGGCCCAGCTCCCAAGCATTGAGGTTGTCGGCCAGGCAGTTCTGCAGCACCTCGCGCTCGATCCGCTCGGCCAGCGCCGGGTCCAGGATCGGGAAGCAGATCTCCACCCGCCGCAGCAGGTTGCGCTCCAGCCAGTCGGCGCTGGCGCAGTACATCTCCGGGCGGCCGTCGTTGCCGAACCAGTACACCCGGCTGTGCTCGAGGAAGCGGCCGACGATCGAGCGCACGCGGATGTTGTCGGACACGCCCGGCACGCCCGGGCGCAGGGTGCAGGCGCCGCGCACGATCAGGTCGATCTGCACCCCGGCCTGCGAGGCCTGGTACAGCGCGCGCACCACCTGCGGCTCGTTGAGCGCGTTCATCTTGGCCACGATCCGCCCGGGGCGCCCGGAGGCGGCCAGCTGCGCCTCGCGCGCGATCCGGCTCAGCAGCCCCTGGTGCAGGGTGAACGGCGATTGCAACAGGCGCCGCAGGCGGATCGACGGCGCCAGCCCGGACAGCTGCTGGAACAGCAGGTGCACGTCGTTGCCGATCTCCGGGTCGGCGGTGATCAGGCCCAGGTCGGTGTAGCTGCGCGCGGTGCCGCTGTGGTAGTTGCCGGTGCCCAGGTGCACGTAGCGGCGCAGGCGCCGGCCCTCGCGGCGCACGATCAGCAGCATCTTGGCGTGGGTCTTGTAGCCGACCACGCCGTACACCACCTGCACGCCAGCTTCCTGCAGGCGGTCGGCCACGCCGAGGTTGGCGTCCTCGTCGAAGCGCGCGCGCAGCTCCACCACGACGGTGACGTCCTTGCCGTTGCGCGCGGCCTGTACCAGCGCGTCGACGATCGCCGAGTCCTTGCCGGTACGGTACAGGGTCTGCTTGATCGCCAGCACGTCCGGATCGACCGCGGCCTGCTTGAGCAGCTCCAGCACGGCGCTGAAGGAGTCGAACGGGTGGTGCAGCAGCACGTCGCCGCGCGCCACCGCCTCGAACACGCTGCCTTCCTCGAAGCGGTTGCGCGGGGTGAACGCGGGGTACTTCAGTTCGGGGCGCTGGACCAGCTCGTGGACCTGGATGACGCGGTTGAGGTTGACCGGGCCGTCGATGTAGTAGACCGCGTTCTCCGGCAGCTCGAAGTTCTGCAGCAGGGAGCGCACGATCGGGCGCGGGCAGTCGTGGGCGATCTCCAGCCGCACCGCCGGGCGGTAGCCTCGGCCGGCCAGTTCGGTGCGCAGGGCCGAGGCGAGGTTGTCGACCTCGTCCTCGTCGACCACCAGCTCCGAGTTGCGGGTGACGCGGAACTGGTATGCGCCCTTGACCGTCATGCCGGGGAACAGCTCGTCGACGAAGGCGGCGAGCATCGAGGACAGCAGCACGAAGGCCTGCTCGTCTCTGCCGCGCAGCTGGCGCGGCAGCTCGACGATGCGGTTGAGCGAGCGCGGCGCGCGCACGATCGCCAGGTGTCCCGGTCGCCCGAACGCATCCATGCCCTCGAGCATCACGACGACGTTGAGCGACTTGTTGAGGATGCGCGGGAACGGGTGCGACGGATCCAGCCCCAGCGGCGACAGCACCGGCATGACCTTGTTGCGGAAGTAGGCGCGCAGCCAGCGGCGCTGGCGCGGGCTCCAGGCCTGGCGCGGCAGGATGCGCACGCCGGCCTCGGCCAGCGCCGGGCGCAGCACCTGGTTCCAGCAGCGGTACTGGGCCTCGACCAGCTCGGTGGCGCGCGCATGGATCGATTCCAGCAGCTGCGCCGGGGCCATCCCGTCGGACGCCGGCGGCAGGCCGAGCTGTGCGGCGTGGCGCACGGTGGCGGTGCGGATCTCGAAGAACTCGTCGAGGTTGGTGCAGGAGATGCAGAGGAAGCGCAGCCGTTCCAGCAGCGGCACCTGCGGGTCCAGGGCCTGGGCCAGCACCCGGAAGTTGAAGTCCAGCTGGGAAAGCTCGCGGTTGAGGTACAGCGCCGGGTCGCGCAGCGGGTCGGCCGGCTCGTGGCCGGTGGGCAGGGGCACCAGCTGCGGTGCCTCGGTGCCTGTGCGCGTGTCGGTGGTCGGACGGTTCATGGCAGCACCCCCTGCAGCTGCTGATCATGCCTCGGACGGACGCGTTCGGGGCCGAAGTGGCAGGCGAAGGTGCTGCCCTGGCCCACGTTGCTGTCGATCGACAGCCGGGCCTGGTGCAGGCCCAGCACGTGCTTGACGATGGAAAGGCCCAGCCCGGTGCCGCCGCTCTCGCGCGAGCGGCTGCTGGACACGCGGTAGAAGCGTTCGGTCAGCCGCGGGATGTGCTCGGCGGGGATGCCGTAGCCGGTGTCGTGTACCGCCAGCACCACGCCGCCGTCGGCGCTGCGGGAGAACTCGATGGTGATGGTCCCGCCGCTGGGCGTATAGCGCACCGCGTTGGTGACCAGGTTGGAGAAGGCGCTGTGCAGCTCGCGGGTGGAGCCCAGCAGGTCGCAGCCGGCGAGGTCGCGGACCTCGATCACGTGGCGGCCCTGGCTGAAGGCCTCGGCCTCGCGCCTGAGGGTCGCCAGCACCGGCGCCATCGCCACCGTTTCTTCCGGCAGGCTCTCGCGCGACTCCAGGCGGGAGAGGGTCAGCAGGTCCTCCACCAGCTGGGTCATGCGCTGCGACTGCTTTTGCATCTCCGCCAACATCGGTGCCCACTCGGGCATTTCCTCGCCGTCGAGCATGTCCAGGTACCCGTGGACCACGGTCAGCGGCGTGCGCAGCTCGTGCGAGACGTTGGCGACGAAGTCCCGCCGCATCTGCTCTAGGTGCAGCAGCTTGCTGACGTCGCGCGCCACCAGCAGCCAGTAGTCCTCCGAATAGGGGATCAGGCGCAGGGTCAGGCGCAGGCGCTCGTCGGCCGGGGCGGGGGCGTCGAGGATCGGCTCGGCGTTGCGGCCCGATGCCATCCACTGCGCCATCGGCAGCGGCTGCAGGCGTTCGGCCACCGGGGCGCCCACGTCGCGCGGATGCTGCAGGCCCAGCAGGTCGGTGGCGGCGCGGTTGAACCAGAGGATGCGCTGGGTGTTGCGGTCCACCACCACCACTGCGTCCGGGAGCGCGGCGGCCGCGGCGCGGTAGGCGCGCAGCATGTCCAGCAGGCGGCGCTTGCGCGTCCGCATCTCCGACTGGCTGCGGTGCAGCAGGCGGTCAAGCGCGTTCCAGGCGCCGTGGCCGCGGGCCGGTTCCCAGCGGCGCCGGGCGGTCAGGCCCAGCAGCACCCGGCGCAGGCGCCAGTAGTGCCAGGCCAGCACGCCGATGGCGGCCGCGGCCAGCACCGCACCGACCTGGTCGATGGCGATGCCCACCAGGGTGGCCGCCGCCAGCAGCAGGAACAGCGCCGAGAGCGTGCGCCACCAGGCCGAGCGCAGGTGCGGCGGCATGCGCACGGGCACCGGCCGCTCGTCGCGGTCGGGGGTGCGCGGGGGACGGGGACGGGACTCCATTCCTTTCTTCGGGCGGCCGCCCCGGCCTCAGGCCGCGGCCGAGAAGCGGTAGCCGGCGCCGCGCACCGTCTGCACCATGCCATCGACCCCGAACGGCTCCAGGGTCCGCCGCAGGCGGCGGATATGCACGTCGATCGTGCGTTCCTCCACGTACACGCTGCCGCCCCAGACGTGGTCCAGCAGCTGGGCACGGCTGTACACCCGGTCCGGGTGGGTCATGAAGAAGTGCAGCAGGCGGTACTCGGTGGGGCCGATCGGCACCGGGGCTTCGCCGGCGAACACGCGGTGGGCCGCGCCGTCGATGCGCAGGACGCCGGCCGAGACGCTGCCGTCCTCGTCGTCCTCGCGCGCGCGCCGCAGCACCGCCCGCACCCGCGCCAGCAGCTCGCGCGAGGAGAACGGCTTGACCACGTAGTCGTCCACCCCGGCCTCCAGGCCGCCGACCCGGTCGTTCTCCTCGCCGCGGGCGGTGAGCATGATGATCGGGACCTCGCGGGTCAGCGCCTCGCGGCGCCAGCGCCGGGCCAGTTCCAGGCCGCTGGTGCCGGGCAGCATCCAGTCCAGCAGGATCATGTCGGGAACGCGGTCGGCGATCGCGGCCTGGGCCTCGCGCGCGTCGCCCGCATGCACCGGCACGTATTCGCCCTTGCGCAGGGCGAACGCCACCATGTCGCGGATTGCGGGTTCGTCGTCGACGATGAGGATCTGCTTCTGCACGCCGGCTCCTCCGGTATCGCCAGTCATTAGACTACCGTTGCATGACAGTTCCATGACAACGGCCGGCGGCGGCGTTCAACGCCGCTGCATGTCCGGATCGCGCACGCCCTGGCGGCGCAGTTCCAGCACCGTGGGGGTGATCGCGGCGATCCGCGCGTCGATCCGCGCGCGCGCCACGTAGTCCAGGTCGCCGCGCTTCTTCAGCGTCTCCAGCTGGATCAGCGCCTGCTCCGGCCGCCCGTTGAGGAAGGCGGCCTCGGCATAAGCCTCGCCGGCGCGCGCGCTGTCGCCGGCCAGCTCGCAGGCACGGGCGAAGGTGCGCTGGAACACCGGGTCGTTGCCGGAGCGCGCCAGCAGTGGCCGCAGCACTTCCTGGGCACGCTTGCCGGCGGCTTCGTTGCCCTGGGCGACCAGCACCCTGGCATAGGTCAGCACCACCGCGCGGTGGCCAGGGTGGCGCTGCAGCAGCTGGTCCAGGCGGGCATTGGCTTCGGCCGTGCGCCCGGCCTGCGCCTCGGCCTCGGCCAGGGCCAGGGCCACCCACAGGTTCTGCGGGTCCTCCTCCAACAGCTGGCGCAGCTCGCCCGCCACCGCCGCCGGTTCGCTGGACAGGCGCACCACGGCCAGGCCATAGCGCTGCGCCGGGCTCAGCCCGGAGGGGCTGGCGCGGCGCAGGGCCTCGTACTCGCGCACCGCCGCGTCGGTGGTGGTGGCGCTGAGCGCGCGCAGGCGCTCGCGCGCCCACTCGAAGTGGCCGGTGGCCCCGGAGGGCCGCGCGCTGCCGCCCAGCGAGGCCAGTTCCAGCCCGGCCGGGAGCAGGGGATTGCCGCGCCCGGCCAGCAGCGGCGGCAACTGCGGCTGCGCCGGGGGCTCGGCGACCACCCGCTCCACCCGCGAGACGGTTTCCCCGTCCACCTCGCCCACGGTGGTGGTGGCGGTGACGCTGCGCCCGCGCATCTGGTCGGCGCGCTGCTTGGCCTCGGCGATGCGGGTGGTGTTGACCGGGTGGGTGCGCAGGTACTCGGGCACGCTGTAGCCGCCGGAGTTGCCGCGGGTGGCGAACGACATGCGCGCGAAGAAGTCGGCCATCGCGTCCACGTCGTAGCCGCTGCGGGCCAGGGCGCGGATGCCGAGGCGGTCGGCCTCGTGCTCGTTGGCGCGGGTGTAGTTGATCTGGTTCTGCTGCATCAGGCCCATGGCGCTGATGATGGCCGCCTGCGAGGCGTCGCCGGAGGACGAGCCGCCGGCGGCCTGGGCCGCGACCACCGCCGCCAGCATGCCCAGCAGGATCGGGATCTGGTCGCGCTGGGCGCGCTCGACCCCGCGCAGCACGTGCTGCTGGGTGACGTGGGCCATCTCGTGCGCCAGCACCGCCGCCACCTCGTCCTCGCGCTCGGCGGTCAGTACCAGGCCGGCATTGACACCGATGTAGCCGCCGAGGGTAGCGAAGGCGTTGATCTGGCGGTCGCGCAGCATGAACAGCGTGTAGCGCTGTTCGGGCCGGTCGCTGTAGGCGCCCAGGCGGTCGCCCAGCGCCTGCAGCCAGTCGTCGATCAGCGGGTCGTCCAGCAGGTAGCCGTAGTTGCGCAGCTCGCGCAGCATCATCCCGCCGTACTCCTCCTGCCTGGCGGGGGTGAGCAGTTCGCCGGCCGAGGACCCGATGTCCGGCAGGCGCAGGCTGTCCTGCGCCGGAGCCGGCCCGGCCGGGGCCAGCATCAGCGTCAGCAGCAGGGCGGCGGCGAGGGGGCGGGGAGCGGGCAAGCGCGTTACTCCGTGGTTCGGCCCAGCATTGCGCGCGCGCCGGGCCGACGGGTGAATCCAAAGTTAATCCGGTGGCGGGACGGAGCGTTACGCGCGCGATCTCCGCAGCCCGATACCATAGCCGCTTCGACCCCGTAATACCGCTGGAGTTTCCCGTGTCCGAAGCGACCCCCGCCATCCGCATCTATTCCACCGCCATCTGCCCGTACTGCGTGGCGGCCAAGAACTTCCTCAAGAGCCAGGGCCGGGAGTGGACCGAAATCCGGGTCGACCTGGACCCGGCCGAGCGCGAGAAGATGGTCAACCTGACCCGCCGCACCAGCGTCCCGCAGATCTTCATCGGCGAGGTCCACGTCGGTGGCTACGACGACATGATGGCCCTGCACCGGGCCGGCAAGCTGCTGCCGCTGCTGGAAGGCCAGGCGCCGGAGGGTTCGGCATGAGCGGCGGCGACCGCGTCCGCGAGTTCACCGAGTTCCGCCAGCGCATGAACCAGCGGATCCTGGCCGAGCCCAACCAGGTCGTGCGCCGGTTCTTCGCCCTGGACACCCAGGCCTACCAGGCCGGCGCCCTGGACGTGAAGACCAAGGAGCTGCTGGGCCTGGTGGCCTCGCTGGTGCTGCGCTGCGACGACTGCATCAGCTACCACGTGGCCCAGTGCCGGCAGGCCGGGGTCAGCCGCGAGGAGTTCTTCGAGGCGTTCTCGGTCGGCCTGGTGGTGGGCGGCTCGATCGTCATCCCCCACCTGCGCCGGGCCGTGGACTTCCTCGACAGCCTGGAGGCGGGGGAGGCCGGCCAGCCCCCGGTCCACGAGCACGGTTGAGCCCGGGCCCGGCGAGGGCGGCCGGGCATGCTCCCATGGTCGGAACCTGTATTCAGCCGGGATGGGGCATAATTTCAGCACCAACTTTCCCCTCCCTGCGCAGCCGGACCCGCTCCCGGGACCTGCCGCGCCTGTCCGGAACTATTCCTCATGACCCAGAAGATCACGGTCATCCGCGGCGACGGCATCGGCCCGGAGATCATGGATGCAACCCTGCACGTCCTCGACCAGCTTGGCGCGGGCCTGGAGTACGAGTTCGCCGACGCCGGCGTCGTGGCGCTGGAGAAGCACGGCGACCTGATGCCGAAGGAGACCCTGGCCTCGATCGAGCGCAACAAGGTCGCCCTGAAGAGCCCGCTGACCACCCCGGTGGGCGGCGGCTTCACCTCGATCAACGTCAGCCTGCGCCGCCACTTCGACCTGTACGCCAACGTACGCCCGGCGATCTCGTTCCCGAACACCAAGTCGCGGTACGAGAACATCGACATGATCACGGTGCGCGAGAACACCGAGGGCGCCTACCTGTCCGAGGGCCAGGAAGTCTCCCCGGACGGCGAGGTCGCCGTCTCCAGCACCCGCGTCACCCGCAAGGGCTCCGAGCGCATCGTCCGCTACGCCTTCGAGCTGGCCCGCAGCACCGGCCGCAAGAAGGTCACCGCGGTGCACAAGGCCAACATCATCAAGTCGACCTCGGGCCTGTTCCTGAACGTCGCCCGCGAGGTGGCCGCGCAGTACCCGGACATCGAGTTCCAGGAAATGATCGTGGACAACGCCTGCATGCAGCTGGTGATGCGCCCCGAGCAGTTCGACATCCTGGTCACCACCAACCTGTTCGGCGACATCATCTCCGACCTGTGCGCCGGCCTGGTCGGCGGCCTGGGCCTGGCCCCGGGCGCCAACATCGGCGAGAAGGCGGCGATCTTCGAGGCCGTCCACGGCACCGCCCCGGACATCGCCGGCAAGGGCATCGCCAACCCCTGCGCGCTGCTGCTGGCGGCGGCGCAGATGCTGGACCACATCGGCCAGGGCGCCAACGCCGAGCGCCTGCGCAAGGCGATCGTCGCCACCCTGGAGGCCAAGGACGCGCTGACCGGCGACCTGGGCGGCACCGGCACCACCATGGGCTTCGCCAAGGCCATCGCCAGCCGCCTCTGAGCGGCCGCGCGGCAGCCACGCAGTACATGGACGGGGCGCTTCGGCGCCCCGTTCTTTTTTGCGCCGGTGGCAGCGGCGGGGAGCGCGCAAACGCAAACGGGCGCCCGAAGGCGCCCGTCCGCGGGTCCCGCCGGGGCGGGAGGTCAGTCGCGCGACTGCAGCTTGGACAGCAGGCGCAGGATTTCCAGGTACAGCCACACCAGGGTGACCATCAGGCCGAAGGCGCCGTACCACTCCATGTACCTGGGCGCACCCTGCTCGACGCCGGTCTCGATGAAGTCGAAGTCCAGCACCAGGTTCAGCGCCGCGATCACCACCACGAACAGGCTGAAGCCGATGCCGATGATCCCGGACTCGTGGATGAAGGGGATCCGGATGTCGAAGAAGCCCAGCACGATCGAGGCCAGGTACACCAGGGCGATGCCGCCGGTGGCCGCGACCACGCCCAGCTTGAAGTTCTCGGTGGCCCGGATCAGGCCGCTGCGGTAGGCGAACAGCAGGGCGAACAGGGTGCCGAAGGTCAGCATCACCGCCTGCATCACGATGCCCGGGAAGCGGGCCTCGAACACCGAGGAGATGGCGCCCAGGAACAGGCCTTCGGCCAGCGCGTACAGCGGCGCGGTGACCGGCGACCACTCCTTCTTGAAGATGGTGGCCAGGGCCAGGACGAAGCCCGCGATCATGCCGCCCCAGACATAGCCCATGCCGGTCACGCCGTATTCGGTGACCTGCACCTGCGACCAGGCGAAGGCGCCGGTCAGCACGGCCAGCAGCAACAGCAGGCCGGTCTTGTTGACGGTGCCGTTGAGGGTCATTGCCCCGGCATCGCGCGACACGACGGTGCCGCTGCCGAGGTCGAGGAAGGTGGATTCCCTGAGGGCGGGATTTCCGCTGCGCATGGTTCGCTCCGTCGAATCAGGATGGACTGGCCGGAAGCATACAGGCAGCCACCGGAGCGGGGCATGACCGGCCGACCGGCGGCGGCCTGCGGACGACTGCAGGGACGATGCGCGTTTGCCGGCGGTTCCGCCGGGAATGGTGCGAAAGGCGGGACTCGAACCCGCACGGGGGTTACCCGCTGGAACCTAAATCCAGTGCGTCTACCAGTTCCGCCACTTTCGCGCGTGCCGGCGCATTCTAGCGCGCCGCAAATCCGGGTTGCCCAACGAAAAACGCCCGGCATTGCCGGGCGCTTCCTACAGGGTGGTGGGCCGTCAAGGATTCGAACCTTGGACCTACTGATTAAGAGTCAGCTGCTCTACCAACTGAGCTAACGGCCCCTGAAACCTGAGCCGCTCAGTGTAATGACACCTCGCGACTTGTGCAAGCCCCCTTTGCAGGAAATTTGCACCGAAGGGTGGGGTGGCTGATGGGATTCGAACCCACGACCACTGGAATCACAATCCAGTACTCTAACCAACTGAGCTACAGCCACCACATTTGAAGCAACTTCCGGCCAGTGCCCGTAATGGCGCGCCTGGCAGGAATCGAACCTGCAACCGCCGGCTTAGAAGGCCGGTGCTCTATCCGGTTGAGCTACAGGCGCACAACACGGTTTCGCATCGCCCTGCTGCCGACAGCAGGATGGTCGGGGTAGAGGGATTCGAACCCCCGACATCCTGCTCCCAAAGCAGGCGCGCTACCAGACTGCGCTATACCCCGGCGTTCTGGCTCCGGCTCCGGCAGGCCGGAAACCGGCTCCCGGAGCGTCCGCGCTCCGTAAGGTCGGCTATTGTCGTGAATGCGCCGAGCGCCTGTCAATGGCATCGTGACAAATACTGGCGCGGCCGCCGGGGATCGGCCAAACTAGCGCGTTTCCCGCGCACGCCGGCAGGATGTCGGCGCTGTCCGTCCACCCAAACCGATCGACCCGCGGCCAGCCGCCGCGGCGCAGGAGCCAAGACCACATGCAAGTTTCCGTCGAATCCACGGGCAACCTCGAGCGCCGCCTGAACTTCAGCCTGCCGGCGGAGCAGCTGGAAGCCGGCGTCAGCGGCCGCCTGCGCGAGATCGCCCGCACCGCCCGCATCAAGGGCTTCCGCCCGGGCAAGGTTCCGGCCAAGGTGATCGAGCAGCGCTTCGGCGACCAGGTCCGCGCCGAGGTCCTGGGCGCGCTGGTGCGCCAGACCTTCGACGCCGCGGTGCGCGAGCACGAGCTGCGCCTGGCCGGCGCCCCGCGCATCGACCGCGCCGCCGAGGACAGCCTGGACTTCGTCGCCACCTTCGAGGTGGTGCCGGACTTCGGCGAGATCGACGTGACCAAGCTCCAGGTGATCCGCCACACCGCCGAGGTAACCGAGGCCGACATCGACCAGATGATCGAGAACCTGCGCCTGCAGCGCCGCACCTGGAGCAAGGTCGAGCGCGCCGCGGCCAAGGGCGACCTGGTGGTCGGCACCCTGTGGACCGAGGCCGGCGACTTCCGCCAGCCGGCCGAGGGCGAGGAGCGCTTCTCCACCATCATCGGCTCGGCCCAGCTGCTGCCGGCGCTGGAAGACGCCCTGGCCGGCCTGGAGCAGGGCACCGAGCACGTGCTCGACGTGGCCTTCCCGGAGGCCTGGCGCCAGGCCGAACTGGCCGGCAAGACCGCCCAGGTCCACGTGGTCCTGCAGCAGGTCTCCGAGCCGGTGCTGCCGGAGGTCGATGCCGCGTTCATCAAGAGCTTCGGCGTCAAGAGCGGACAGATGGACAAGTTCCGCGAGGACATCCGCACCAACCTGGAGCGCGAGCTCAAGGGCGCGCTGATGAACCGCCTGCGCCGCGAGGTCGGCGAGCAGCTGGTCGCCGCCTACGCCCACGTCGAGCTGCCGCCGCGCACGGTCGAGAACGAAGCCCGCGGCATGCTGTTCCAGCAGCTGGAGCAGGTCCGCCGCAGTGGCCGCGACCCGGGCCAGGTCCCGGCCGACGCCTGGCAGCAGTTCCTGGAGCCGGCGCGCAAGCGCGTCCTGGCCGGCCTGCTGGTGGGCGAGATCGCCCGTCGCAACGACCTGCGCCTGGATCCCAAGCGCCTGAACGAAACCCTGCGTCTCATCGCCTCGACCTACGAGGAGCCGGAGCAGGTCATTGAGATGTACCGCAACGACCCCCAGCTGATGCAGGGACTGCAGGCCCGGGTGATGGAAGAGCAGGTGATCGACTGGATCGCCGAGCGCGCCCAGCACACCGAGCAGGCGCTGTCGTTCCAGGAAGCGATCCGGGCATGATGGCGCCGTGGCGGCGGGCCGAACCGCCCGCCGCCGCAGCCGGCCGGTCCGTCCGGCCAAGCACCCCCGACTACCCGCAAGAGGCGCCCGCAGCATGAGCATGATTCCGACCAAAGCCCTGAACCTGGTCCCGATGGTGGTCGAGCAGACCAGCCGCGGTGAGCGCGCCTACGATATCTACTCGCGCCTGCTGAAGGAACGGGTGATCTTCCTGGTCGGCCCGGTCGAGGACCACGTGGCCAACGTGATCATCGCCCAGATGCTGTTCCTGGAGGCCGAGAACCCCGAGAAGGACATCAGCCTGTACATCAACTCGCCCGGCGGCCTGGTGACCGCGGGCATGGCGATCTACGACACCATGCAGTACATCAAGCCGGACGTGAGCACCATCTGCGTCGGCCAGGCCGCCTCCATGGGCGCGGTGCTGCTGGCGGCCGGCGCCCCGGGCAAGCGCTACGCGCTGCCCAACTCGCGGGTGATGATCCACCAGCCCCTGGGCGGCTTCCAGGGCCAGGCCACGGACATCGACATCCACGCGCGCGAGATCCTGAGCATGCGCGCCAGGCTGAACGAGATCCTCGCCCACCACACCGGCCAGAGCATCGAGACCATCGCCCGCGACACCGAGCGCGACAACTTCAAGGGCGCCGCCGAGGCCAAGGCCTACGGCCTGGTCGACGAGGTCCTGGAGCGCCGCCCCGAGGACTCCATCCAGGCCGGCTGACCGGCCCCGGGCCCCGGGCGCGTCCCCCGACGCCCCCGGGCTCCCCCCGAGACCCCAGGTCCGGCGCGCTTCTGGCGCGGTTCCGGCCCTGTGCTATTCTCGCCCCCAACCCGCCCCGGCGGGACGCAATACTGGAAAAGCACAAGCATGAGCGAAGACCGGCAAGGCCGTACCGGCGATGGCAACAAGATCCTCTACTGCTCTTTCTGCGGGAAGAGCCAGCACGAGGTGCGCAAGCTGATCGCCGGCCCCAGCGTGTTCATCTGCGATGAATGCGTGGAGCTCTGCAACGACATCATCCGCGAGGAACTCGAGGAGAAGGCGCAGTCGGCGCGCAGCTCGCTGCCCAAGCCGCGCGAGATCCTCGAGGTGCTGGACCAGTACGTGATCGGCCAGCATCGGGCGAAGAAGACCCTCGCGGTGGCCGTCTACAACCACTACAAGCGCATCGAGAGCCGCCAGCGCAACGAGGACGTCGAGCTGGCCAAGTCGAACATCCTGCTGGTCGGCCCGACCGGTTCGGGCAAGACCCTGCTGGCCGAGACCCTGGCGCGGCTGCTCAACGTGCCGTTCACGATCGCCGACGCGACCACGCTCACCGAGGCCGGCTACGTCGGCGAGGACGTGGAGAACATCATCCAGAAGCTGCTGCAGAAGTGCGACTACGACGTCGAGAAGGCGCAGCAGGGCATCGTCTACATCGACGAGATCGACAAGATCTCGCGCAAGAGCGAGAACCCGTCGATCACCCGCGACGTGTCCGGCGAAGGCGTGCAGCAGGCGCTGCTGAAGCTGATCGAGGGCACCGTGGCCTCGGTCCCGCCGCAGGGCGGGCGCAAGCACCCGCAGCAGGAATTCCTGCAGGTCGATACCAAGAACATCCTGTTCATCGTCGGCGGCGCGTTCGCCGGCCTGGACAAGATCATCCAGCAGCGCAGCAGCGAGGCTGGCGGCATCGGCTTCGGCGCCAAGGTCAAGAGCACCAAGGTCAAGGCCGACACCGGCAAGCTGCTGGCCGAGGTCGAGCCGGAGGACCTGATCAAGTTCGGCCTGATCCCCGAGTTCGTCGGCCGCCTGCCGGTGGTGGCGACCCTGGAGGAGCTGGACGAGGCCGCCCTGGTCAAGATCCTGACCGAGCCGAAGAACGCCATCACCAAGCAGTTCAAGAAGCTGTTCGAGATGGAAGGCGTGGAGCTGGAGTTCCGCCCGGACGCCCTGACCGCGATCGCGCGCAAGGCGCTCAAGCGCAAGACCGGCGCCCGTGGCCTGCGCACCATCGTCGAGTCGGTGCTGCTGGACACCATGTACGAGCTGCCGTCCATGGAGAACGTCAGCAAGGTGGTGGTGGACGAGTCGGTGATCGAGCACAAGACCGAGCCGTACCTGATCTACCAGACCCCGCCGGCGGCCTCGCCGAAGGTGGCCTCGGCCGACTGACGGCCGGCCTCCAGCGCCCGCGGCAACCCGGCCCCCGCCACCCCGTGGCGGGGGCTTTGTTTTCCCAAGTGCTTGATCCGGAAGGCGATCTTGCGTGCATCTTGCATCGCTTCCGGCCTGCCCCCATAACGGGGGCAGGCGGCCCGCCGGCCGCCGCCAATGTTTCCCGGAGCTTCCATGTCCCGCACCCGATCCGACGCCCTCGAACTGCCCGTCCTGCCGCTGCGCGACGTGGTGGTGTTCCCGCACATGGTCATCCCGCTGTTCGTGGGCCGGGACAAGTCCATGCGCGCCCTTGAGCAGGCGATGGAAGGCGACAAGCAGATCCTGCTGGTCGCGCAGAAGTCGGCCGAGACCGACGACCCGCAGGCGGCCGACCTCTACACCGTCGGCACCCTGGCCACCGTGCTGCAGCTGCTGAAGCTTCCCGACGGCACCATCAAGGTCCTGGTCGAGGGCACCGCGCGCGTGCAGGTGGGCGACATCGCCGAGCGCGACGGCGCCCTGCACGGGCGCGGCACCGTGGTCGAGCCGGGCACCAGCCGCGACCCGCGCGAGATCGAGGCGGTGGCGCGCACCCTGACCAGCCTGTTCGAGCAGTACGTCAAGACCAACCGCAAGCTGCCGCCGGAGCTGCTGCAGACCCTGTCCGGGATCGAGGAGCCCGGCCGCCTGGCCGACACCATCTCGGCCCACATCGGCGTGCGCCTGGCCGACAAGCAGCGCCTGCTGGAGACCTTCGACACCGGCGACCGCCTGGAGCTGCTGGTCGGCCTGGTCGAGGGCGAGATCGACGTGCAGCAGATGGAGAAGCGCATCCGCGGCCGGGTGAAGTCGCAGATGGAGCGCAGCCAGCGCGAGTACTACCTCAACGAGCAGATGAAGGCGATCCAGAAGGAGCTGGGCGACCTGGACGACTCGCCGGGGGAGATGGAGGAGCTGGCGCGCAAGATCGCCGAGGCCGGCATGCCCAAGGCCATCGAGGCCAAGGCCAAGAGCGAGCTGAACAAGCTCAAGCAGATGTCGCCGATGTCGGCCGAGGCCGCGGTGGTGCGCAACTACCTCGACTGGCTGCTGGGCGTGCCGTGGAAGAAGCGCAGCAAGGTGCGCAAGGACCTCAAGGCCGCGCAGGACACCCTGGACGCCGACCACTACGGTCTGGAGAAGGTCAAGGAGCGGATCCTGGAGTACCTGGCGGTGCAGTCGCGGGTCAAGCAGATGAAGGGCCCGATCCTGTGCCTGGTCGGCCCGCCGGGCGTGGGCAAGACCTCGCTGGGCCAGTCCATCGCCAAGGCCACCAACCGCAAGTTCGTGCGCATGAGCCTGGGCGGCGTGCGCGACGAGGCCGAGATCCGCGGCCACCGCCGCACCTACGTCGGTTCGATGCCGGGCCGCATCGTGCAGAACCTCAACAAGGTCGGCACCAAGAATCCGCTGTTCGTGCTCGACGAGATCGACAAGATGTCGATGGACTTCCGCGGCGACCCGTCGTCGGCGCTGCTGGAGGTGCTGGACCCGGAGCAGAACCACAGCTTCAACGACCACTACCTGGAGGTCGACCTGGACCTGTCCGAGGTGATGTTCGTGGCGACCTCCAATTCGCTGAACATCCCCGGCCCGCTGCTCGACCGCATGGAGGTCATCCGCATCCCGGGCTACACCGAGGACGAGAAGCTGAGCATCGCCACCCGCTACCTGGTGCCGAAGCAGCAGAAGGCCAACGGCCTCAAGCCCGAGGAGCTGTCGATCGCCGAGGACGCGATCCGCGACATCGTGCGCTACTACACGCGCGAGTCCGGCGTGCGCAACCTGGAGCGCGAGATCGCCAAGATCTGCCGCAAGGTGGTCAAGGAGATCGCGCTCAAGGGCCCGGAGCCGGCGAAGAAGAAGCCCGCGCGCAAGGCCGCCGGCAAGCGCAAGGGCGCGCTGGTGCAGGTCACCGCGGCCAACCTGGACAAGTACCTGGGCGTGCGCCGCTTCGACTTCGGCCGCGCCGAGGAGCAGAACGAGATCGGCCTGGTCACCGGCCTGGCCTGGACCGAGGTCGGCGGCGACCTGCTGCAGATCGAGGCCACCCTGGTCCCGGGCAAGGGCCAGCTGATCCTCACCGGCCAGCTGGGCGACGTCATGAAGGAATCCGCCTCGGCGGCCCTGTCGGTGGTGCGCGCGCGCGCCGAGCGGCTGGGCATCGAGGTCGACTTCCTGCAGAAGCACGACGTGCACCTGCACGTGCCCGACGGCGCCACCCCGAAGGACGGCCCCAGCGCCGGCATCGCCATGGTCACCGCGCTGGTATCGACCCTGACCAAGGTGCCGGTGCGCGCGGACATCGCCATGACCGGCGAGATCACCCTGCGCGGCAAGGTCACCGCGATCGGCGGCCTGAAGGAGAAGCTGCTGGCCGCGCTGCGCGGCGGCATCCGCACGGTGATCATCCCCGAGGAGAACCGCAAGGACCTGGCCGACATCCCGGCCAACGTCACCGAGGGGCTGAAGATCGTGCCGGTGAAGTGGATCGACGAGGTCCTGGACCTGGCCCTGGAGCGGCCGCTGGCCCCGGCCGGCGCGAAGGTGGCCGTGCGCGGCGGCGGCCGCAGCGGTGGCCGCCGGCAGCGCCCGGTGGCCGACCGGACCGACGTAAAGCACTGAAAAGTCCGCGGCCGCGCGCCGCGCGAATCCGACAGGCGGGCATGAAAAGCCCGCCAGTGCTGCATTTCCGGCTTGCGGCCCTTGGGGGCGCCCTGTATAACGGGCGCACCCGCACTGGCCACGCCCAGTCCGCGGAACCAGACCTGCCGGCACGCTCCACGGACGCGACCCGGTCACACATCTCGCGGCAAGACCGCACAGGGAGTAAATACGAATGAACAAAACCGATCTGATCGACGCCGTCGCCAGCGAAGCCGAAATCACCAAGGCCGAGGCCGCGCGCGCGGTCGACGCGGTGATCAACTCGGTCACCAAGGCGCTGAAGAAGGGCGACGCCGTCACCCTGGTCGGCTTCGGCACCTTCCAGGTGCGCAAGCGCGCTGCCCGCACCGGTCGCAACCCGAAGACCGGCGAGACCATCAAGATCAAGGCCTCGAAGAATCCGGCGTTCAAGGCTGGCAAGGCGCTGAAGGACGCTGTAAACTAACCGGCCCGCTTCCGAAGCGGGCTTGCCTGACCCGGGTGCTTAGCTCAGCGGTAGAGCGTCGCCCTTACAAGGCGAGGGTCGGGGGTTCGAAACCCTCAGCACCCACCAGCTTCGGAATGCAAAAAAATTTGTAAGACGGTCTTCTCAAACCTGAAAACTTGTCTTAGAATGACTGTCTCAGCGCGGAGTGGTAGTTCAGTCGGTTAGAATGCTGGCCTGTCACGCCGGAGGTCGCGGGTTCGAGTCCCGTCCACTCCGCCACTTATCTGGAAAGCCCCCGGGAAACCGGGGGCTTTCTTTTTGTCCGCGCCTCGCGCGGCAAATGCGCATGCGTAGCGGCCTTGCCTGCTCCACGGCAGGCTTCCCGCGCAGGCGCCGGACCGGGCGTGCGCCACACGGCCATGCCCGGAAACGCGCCGGCCGGGGAGCGCAAAAAGCCTGGTTGCGGGGGAGCCGGCGGGCAGTCCGCGCGGCGCCGGCCCGGGTTACACTGCACGGCTTACATTCGCCGCTTACCTACACCGGGCTAACAATGCTGCAGAAACTCCGCGATCGGTCATCGGGCTGGGTTGCCACGGTCATCATCGCCCTGCTGATGATTCCGTTCCTCTTCGTCGTCGACCAGAGCTACCTCGGTGGCATGGGCGCCAACAACGTGGCCCAGGTCAAGGCGCCGCCGTCGTGGTGGAAGGGCGCGCCCGGCTTCTGGCCGGTCTCGCTGCTGTGGGAGCACCAGGAGGTCAGCGGCGAGGAGTTCCGCCAGCGCTTCGAGCAGGCCCGGATGCTGGCCCGCCAGCAACAGGGCGAGGCGTTCGACCCGCGCCAGTTCGAGAGCATCGAGAACAAGCGCCGCGTGCTGGACGAGCTGATCGACGAGAAGGCGCTGCTGCTGGCCGCCAGCCGCGAGGGCGTGGTCGTCTCCGACGCCGCGGTGCGCGAATACATCGCCTCGATCCCGGCATTCCAGGTGGACGGCAAGTTCAACATGGACGCCTACCGCATGGCGCTGTCCTCGCAGTACCCGCCGCGCACCCCGAGCCAGTTCGACGAGCTGGTACGGCAGTCGCTGCGGCAGTCGCTGGTGCCGATGGCGGTGGGCAACTCGGCCTTCGTCACCGACGCCGAGCTGGACCGCCTGCTGCGCCTGTCCGGCGAGACCCGCGACGTCGAACTGGTGGTGCTGCCGTCGGCGCCGGAGGACACCGCAGCGGTGACCGACGACGACGCCAAGGCCTGGTACGAGGCGCACACCGCCGACTTCATGCGCCCGGAACGGGTGGGCATCGAGTACGTGGAAGTGACCGCGCAGCAGGTGCCGGAGCCGGCGCCGGCCGACGAGGCCACCCTGCGCCAGCGCTACGAGGAAGAGAAGCTGCGCTTCGGCGAGCCGGAGCGCCGCCTGGCCTCGCACATCCTGGTGCGCGTGCCGGAGGGTGGCGACGCCGCCGCGGCCGAGCGCAAGGCCGCCGAGCTGGCCAGGCAGGCCGCCGCGCCAGGTGCCGATTTCGCCGCGCTGGCGCGCGAGCATTCCGAGGACCCGGGTTCGCGCGATGCCGGCGGCGACCTGGGCTGGGTCGAGCGCGGCACCATGGTGGCGCCGTTCGAGGAAGCGCTGTTCGCGATGCAGGCTGGCGAGGTGCGCGGCCCGGTGAAGACCGACTTCGGCTGGCACGTGCTGCAGCTGCGCGAGGTCAAGGAAGGCGCCGCGCGCCCGTTCGAGGAAGTGCGCGACGAGCTGGCGCGCGAGCTGGCGCAGGCCGAGCGCGAGCGCGCCTTCAGCGAACTGGTTGGCCGCCTGACCGACCTGGCCTACGAGAACCCGTCCTCGCTGGAACCGGCCGCGCGCGAGCTGAAGCTGGAAGTGCGCAAGCTCGGTCCGTTCAGCCGCGACGACACGGTCGGCATTGCCGCGGCGCCCGAGGTCAAGCGTGCCGCGTTCTCCGAGGCCCTGATCGAGGACGGCACCGCCAGCGACCCGATCCAGATCGGTCCGCAGCACAGCGTCCTGATCCGGGTGGTGGAGCACGAGCCGGCCGAGGCCATGCCGCTGGCCGAGGTGCGTGGGCAGGTCGAGGCCGCGGTGCGTGCCGACCGCCGCAACAAGGCCGCGGTGGCCGCCGCCGAGGCCGCGCTGGAGCGCCTGCGCAAGGGCGAGGCGCTGGCCGCGCTGGCCACTGCCGAGGACGGCGTCATGCCGCTGCCGGGCCTGCCGCGTGGCGCGCCGGTGCCTTCGCGCGAGGCCAACCGCGCCATCTTCGCCGTGGCCGCGCCGGAAGAGGGCAAGGCCGCGTTCGGCCGCTTCGCCCTGCCGGATGGCCGCCAGGCGGTGTTCGCGGTCAATGCCGTGCATCCGGGCAAGCCGGAGGAACTGCAGCAGGAGCAGCGCGCCCTGCTGCGCCAGCAGTTCGCCCAGATCGACGGCGCCGCCGCGGCCGAGGACTACATCCGCCGCATCCGCAGCCAGTTCAAGGTCCGCATCGACGAAACCCAGCTTTGACGGGAGCGGCGATTGGGGCCAAAAGAACGGGGGCGCCTCCTGGCGCCCCCTTTTTTTTGCTTGTTTGATGGGTGGCCCGGCCCACTCACTCCACGCGCAACTGCATCCCCGGCCGCAGCACGCTGTTGGCGTTGAGGTTGTTGAGTTCCAGCAGCTGGCGCACGGCCACGCCATAGCGCCTGGCGATCACCCAGGCCGACTCGCCGCGGCGCACGGTGTGCACCCGGGTGGTCGCCACCGCGGGTGCTTCCTCCACCTCCGCGGTGGCACGCACCGGCGCCAGCGCCACCGGCGCCGGCGGTGCGATGGCCTGCACCAGGGCCAGCGGCGGGCTGGTCCAGCGCTGGCCCAGGGCAGGGTTGAGGCGGCGCAGCACCGTTGGATCCTGGCCGTTGCCCAGGGCCCAGGCCTCCAGTCCGCCGGCGCCTTCCAGCGGGCGCGCCTCCAGGTGCAGCACCGGACGGTCCAGCCGCGCCATCCATTCCGCTTCCTCGCCGGCGCGGGTCAGCACGCAGGCCAGGGCGTGGAGCTTGTCGACATAGGCATAGGTGACGCCGGACAGGCCCTGCAGCGAGCCTGGCGTGGCCTCCAGCGCCTGCTCGCCGCTATGGCGCAGCGCCCGCAGCACGCGCGACTCGCCGGCGTTGTAGGCCATCGCGGTCAGGCGCCAGTTGCCGCCGAGCATGCCGTTGAGCTTGCGCAGGTACTGCACCGCTGCGCGGGTGGACTCGGCCGGCGACAGGCGGCCGTCGTAATGCTTGGTGACCGGCACCCCGTGGTGGCGCGCGGTATGGGTGACGAACTGCCACAGCCCCGCCGGGCCGCCGCCGTTGCGCGCGCCGGGGGCGTAACCGCTTTCCACGAACGGAATCAGGGCGTATTCGGTCGGCAGGTGCGCCGCGCGCAGGGCGTCGACCACGTGGCCGAACAGGGGCAGGGCGTCGCTGTCCGGATCGGCCAGGCGCGCCGGCGCATGGCGGAAGTGTTGCTCGTAGCGGGTCGCGCCCGCGTCGCAGCCAGGCTCGGCCAGGCCATCCAGGAACGCCTGGTAGATCTCGCGCCCGCTGCGCATGCCCTCCGGCAGCTCGGGGGAGGCGTCAGCGGCCGGCGCGTCCGCATCCGGCGCCGCCGGCTCGCTGGCCGGCGCGGGTGGCTCGGTGGCCGCCGGGTCGGGGCGGGGCTCCTGGGCGAAGGCCGCACAGGAGCACACCACCAGCACGGCGGGCCAGGCGCGCCTCATGCGCCGAACCCGTCCTTCCAGGCGCGCAGGGCGCCGAAACACTCCGCGTCGCTGCGCGGGGCATGGCCCAGGCGGTGCGCAGCCGCCTCGCGCACGGCCGGTTCGGCGCAGCGCAGGAACGGGTTGGTGTCGCGCTCGGTGGCCAGGGTGACCGGCACGGTGGGCTGGCCGGCCTCGCGCTGGGCGCGGGCCTCGGCGTGGCGCCGGACCAGGGCCGGATTGCCCGGCTCAACCGCCAGGGCGAAGGCGGCATTGGCCAGGGTGTATTCATGCCCGCAGCACACCAGGGTCTGGTCGGGCAGGGCGGCCAGGCGCTGCAGGGAGTCATGCATCTGCTCGGCATCGCCCTCGAACAGGCGCCCACAGCCCAGGCTGAACAGGGTATCGCCGCAGAACAGCACGCCTTCGACCAGATAGGCCACATGGCTGCGGGTATGCCCCGGCACGGCGATCACCCGGATCTCGCGCCCGGCCAGCTGCAGCCGCGCGCCGTCGGTGGCGCGCTCGGTGGCGTGCGGGATGCGCGGGTCCTCCGGCGCGACCACCGGCAATCCCGGCCAGCGCTCGAGCAGCTCCGGCACCCCGGCGCAGTGGTCGGCGTGGTGGTGGGTCAGCAGGATCGCGGCGGGCACCATCCCGCGCCCGGCGGCGGCCAGCACCGGCTCGGCGGACCCGGGGTCCACCACCAGCGCCCTGCCTGCACCCATGGCCCAGACATAGTTGTCCTGCAATGCCGGCAGCGGGGTCGGTCGCATAGAATCGGGACCATGCCTGCGCCCGCCACCCGCCGTCAACCCGGTGCCCCGGCCTGGTTCAGCGCCCCGCAGGGCCGGATCCTGCTGGCGGCGGAGCGCCAATGGGTGCTGCGGCGCCTGACTGAACGGCCGGTGCAGCCGTGGCTGTGGCTGTGCCCGGAGGCCCCGGAGGACTGGGTCCCGCCGCCCGCACGGGGCCTGCTGCTGCACCATGGCGGCGGCGCCGGCGGCTACCAGGGCAGCGTGCGCTGCGACCTGCCCCTGCCGGTGGCCAGCGGCTGCATCGCCCACGTGGTGGTGCAGCACGCCCCGTCGCGGGGACTGCAGACCCTGCTGGAGGAGTGCGAGCGGGTGCTGCTGGACGGCGGCCGGCTGTGGCTTTGCACCTTCAACCCGTACAGCCCGTACCGCCTGCGTGCCGGCCTGGCCGGGGTCGCGGCGCGCCCGCTGGGCGCCTGGATCCAGCGCCTGCACGCCCTCGGCCTGGTGGCGGTGGCGCCGCCGCGCTGCGTCGGGCCGCGCTGGCGTCCGCGCGAAAGTGCTGGCAATCCCGGCGGGGGCGCGGCATCGTTGCGCGCCGGGTGCGTGCTGGAGTTCGAAAAGCGCGCGCTCGCGCCGGTGGGACCGGTGCCGGCAGGCTGGCGGCGACCCGGGGCCGCGCCGGCGGCCTGAACACGGAAACCTGATGAAGAAGATCGAGATCCACACCGATGGCGCCTGCTCCGGCAACCCCGGGCCGGGCGGCTGGGGCGCGCTGCTGCGCTACAAGGCCCACGAACGCGAGCTGTCCGGCGGCGAGCCGGTCACCACCAACAACCGCATGGAGCTGATGGCTGCCATCAGCGCCCTGGAGGCGCTGACCGAGCCCTGCGAGGTGGTACTGTTCACCGACTCGCAGTACGTGCGCCAGGGCATCACCGAATGGATGCCCGGCTGGGTGCGCCGCGGCTGGAAGACCGCCGGCGGCGACCCGGTCAAGAACCGCGACCTGTGGGAGCGCCTGCACGCGGCCTGCCAGCGCCACAGCATCGAGTGGCGCTGGGTCAAGGGCCACAACGGCGACCCGGACAACGAGCGCGTGGACGCGATCGCCCGCGCTGCGTCCCAGCAGGCCCGGGCCGCGGCGCGGTAAACTTGCGCCGATGCGCCAGATCATCCTCGATACCGAAACCACCGGCCTGGAGTGGAAGAAGGGCAACCGCGTGGTCGAGATCGGCTGCGTGGAGCTGCTGGAGCGGCGCCCGAGCGGGCGCAACTTCCACCGCTACCTCAAGCCCGACTGCGAGTTCGAGGCCGGCGCCCAGGAAGTCACCGGCCTGACCCTGGAGTTCCTGGCCGACAAGCCGTCGTTCGAGGAGATCGTCGACGAATTCCTCGAATACATCGACGGCGCCGAGCTGATCATCCACAACGCCGCGTTCGACCTCGGCTTCCTCGACTACGAGCTGTCGCGTTGCGGCGAGCACTACGGCCGCATCGCCGACCGCTGCACCGTGGTCGACACCCTGCTGCTGGCGCGCGAGCGCTTCCCCGGCCAGCGCAATTCGCTGGACGCGCTGTGCAAGCGCCTGGGCGTGGACAACTCGCACCGCCAGCTGCACGGCGCGCTGCTGGACGCGCAGATCCTGGCCGACGTCTACATCGCCCTGACCTCCGGCCAGGAGGAGATCGGCTTCGCCGAGGTCGAGGCGCCGTCCACCGGCCCGGCGGTGGCCACGGTCAGCTTCGCCCCGGTGGCCGGCGAGCGCCCGCGCATCGCGGCCGCGCCGGAGGAGCTGGAAGCGCATGCGCGCCGCCTGGCACACCTGCGCAAGAAGGCCGGGCGCGCGCTTTGGGACCAGTACGAGCCGCTGCCGGAACCGGAAGCCGAGCTGCAACCGGCCTGAGCCGGTGCCTCAGTGGCAGCGCACCAGCACCGCGGTGACGTTGTCCGAACCGCCGCCGTCCAGCGCCGCCGCGACCAGGATGTCCACGCATTCCTGCGCGCTGCAGTCCTGCCAGGACAGCACCTCGGCGATACGCGCGTCGTCCACTTCCTCGGTCAGCCCGTCGCTGCACAGCAGCAGCTGCATGCCCGGGCGCAGTTCGCCGGACATGGTCGCCACCTTCAGGTGCGCCGGATCGGTCACGCCCAGGGCCTGGGTGACCGCGCTGCGCTGCGGGTGGGTGCGCGCCTCCTCGGGCGTGAGGCTGCCTTGGGCGATCAGTTCCTGCACGTAGCTGTGGTCCTGGCTGAGCTGGGCCAGGCGGCCGTCGCGCCACAGGTAGGCGCGGCTGTCGCCGATCCAGGCCACCTCGAAGCGCTCGCCCTGGACCCGCAGGACCACGGCCGTGGTGCCCATGGGCAGGGCGTCGTTGCGGCGGCGCGAGGCACGGATGATCTCCTCGTCGGCCACCCGCAGCGCCTGTGCCAGCGGCGTGCCCTGGCGCACCTCGCGCACGATCGCCTCGCGCGCCAGCGCGCTGGCGACCTCGCCGCAGGCGTGCCCGCCCATGCCATCGGCCACCAGCCACAGCCCCAGCTCGCTGTCGCCGTAGTACGTGTCCTCGTTCAGCGCCCGGCGCAGGCCGGGGTGGGTGAGGTGTCCGAATTCGATCATGAAGGCCCGGGGCGAGGCTGCGCTGGAGTAGCGTGCAATCATCCGGGCCGGCCGTGCCGCGGGCAAGGTTTGCTTGCGGGGGCGGCCCGCCGGCACGCTTGGCTTGTCCGCGCGCGCCGCGCCACGTATCATTCCCGCCCCGGCTGCGGCCGGGCCACCGGAGAGGTGGCAGAGTGGTTGAATGTACCTGACTCGAAATCAGGCAGGCGTTTATAGCGCCTCGGGGGTTCGAATCCCCCCCTCTCCGCCAGATGCAAATAAAAAGGCCCCCTCGCGGGGCCTTTTTATTTGCATCCGGTGAGGGGGGGCCTGGTTCGAACCCCTTGGTTCGACCACCCGCGAAGCGGGTGGCGCGAGGCGCGCAGCGCCTCGTCACAAACCGCGCAGCGGTTTGCACGGCGAAGCCGCCCGAAGGGCGGGCCCGCAGGCCGAGTGAATCCCCGGGCTCAGCGTGGCATGCCCGGCGAAGCCCCCGCAGGCCCCCGACGGACTCCGCTCCACGCCCGGGAGGGGCGCTGCCGGCCCGCCGGAGAAGGCTGCGGGGGAATGCCTTTCAGCCTCGGTCTCGCCGCAGGCGCTAGACTTGCGCCTTTCCAATCCCCTGGCTGTTCCCCATGTCCGAAATCCTCGTCCCCGTGTCCTTTGGCGAACTGCTGGACAAGATCGCGATCCTGCAGATCAAGTCCGAGCGCATGACTGACGAGGCCAAGCTGGCCAACGTGCGCAAGGAGCTGTCGGCGCTGGAGCAGACCTGGATGGCGCATCCGGCGGCCAACCGCGACATCGCCCAGCTGCGTGCCCGCCTGAAGGCGGTCAACGAGCGGCTGTGGGACATCGAGGACGAGATCCGGCTCAAGGAACGTGCGCAGGAGTTCGACGAGGAGTTCGTGCGCCTGGCCCGCAGCGTGTACTTCGAGAACGACGAGCGCGCGCGGGTGAAGAAGGAGATCAACCTCGCGCTGGGCTCCGCCTACGTCGAGGAGAAGTCCTACCAGGACTACCGCACCGGCGCTACGCCCTGAGCCGCGTCGCCGGCCGCTGTCCCGGCCGCGGCCAGCTCCAGGCCGCGTACCCGGACCAGGTGCCGGACCATGCGCAGGCGCTCGCCATGGGGCAGGGCCACGCCGTAGCCCCGGTGCAGGCGCTCGACCTCCTCCGCGCGGCCTGAACCCAGCGCGCCCAGTTGGGCCAGCACCAGCGCTTGTTCCTGCAGTTCCAGCGGATAGGCCTCCGGCCGCTGCAGCAGCGCCTCGCCGGTGCGCAGCATGGCTTCGGCATCGCGCGCGGCCGCGGTGGCGTACAGGTCCAGCACCGCGCGCACGGCCGCCGGCTGGACGTCGCGCTGGATCCACGCCGGCGCGATCCAGACCCGTTCCAGGTCCTGCGGCGGCAGGTGGCCCAGGGTGGCCGCCGCCACCGCGGCCGCGGCGCGGGTCCAGGTGGCCAGGTCGGCGACCGGACCCTGCGACAGCCCCAGCAGCGCCTGCAGCTCGTGTTCGGCCTCGGCCAGTTCGTGCTGGCGTGCCGGCAGGGGCGTGGCGCGCGGCTGCCCGGACAGCGCCGCGGCCAGCGCGATCGCGCGCTGCCGCGCCTGCAGCACGCTGTGCCCGGGCAGGGCGGCGACGGCCTCGCTGGCCGGCGGCAGGATCCGTCCCTCCATCAGGTCCAGCACCGGCAGGCCGTTGTCGGCAAGGCGCTGCAGGGTGTCGGCACGGTCGGCGCGGAAGCGCGTCCGCGGGCCCTGCAGCGAGACCTGCGGATGGAAATCGCTGTGCGGGGCGGCGCCCAGGGCGCGGACGTAGGTTTGCAGCAGGGCGCGGCCGCCCAGTTCGCGCACGGCCAGGGCGGCATCGCCATCCAGCCCGACCCGCGCGGTCTCCCGGGCCAGTTCGCCGGTGACCCGCAGGCGCGCCGCGTCGGCCGCCGGGCAGGTGCTGCGGCAGGCGACCACCACCAGGTCGTTGTCCTGGGCCAGGTACAGGCGCGCGTCGGCGAAGTTCTCCAGCAGCGCGGCCAGGATCGAAGCCAGCAGCGCATCGTCGATTTCGTAGCTCTGCAGCCACTGCACCAGCAACCCGTCCTCGGCCAGGTGGCCGTGCAGGAAGCGGTAGAACTCGGTGGTGAAAAGGCCGGCCACGCCGCTGACCCAGGGGTTTGAGGGCTCGGACACGATCACGTCGTAGCGGCGCCGGCCGCTGGCGTAGAACCGGCGTGCGTCGTCGAAATGCACCTGCGAACGCGGATCCTGCAGCGCCCGCGCGATCCGCCGCGCGAACAGCTGCGCGCCGGCGCGGTGCACCAGTGGCTCGATCTCCACCGTCTCCACCCGCTGCACCCGGTCGCTGCCCAGCAGGGTATGCGTGGACAGGCCCAGGCCCCAGCCGATCACCCCGACCTGGCGCGGCTGCGGATGCAGCGCCAGCGGCAGCGCGCCCAGGCTCACCATGGTCAGCTCGTCGCCGCCGGGCGGGCGCTCCAGGTCCTGTGCCATGGCACCGTCGGACTTGCCATTGGTCAGCAGCGAGAGGGTCCCGTACGTGCCGGAGCGGACCACGCCGATGGTGGCGGTCTTGCCGTCGCGCAGGAACGGCACCTCCAGCGAAGCGTCCAGCCGCGCGTGGCCGGTGCGGAACGCGCCGGAGAGCTGGGTGCGTGGATCCGCCCGGCCCCACACCAGGGCCAGCAGCAGCGCCGCCACGGCGCTTCCCGACAGCGCGGCCAGCCGCGCCGGCTGCAGTTCGCCGCGCGCATGCGCCAGCAGCCAGAAACCGATGGCGATGTCGCCCACCGCGGCCAGCACCAGGCCCAGGCGCACGCCCAGCAATGGCACCAGCACGTGGGTCATCAGCAGCACGCCGGCAATCGCGCCGACGGTATTGGCCGCGTACAACCGTCCGATCGATGCCTCGCCACCGCCGGCGCGCAGCAGGCCCAGGGTGAACAGCGGCAGGGTGGTGCCGGCGAAGAACGCGGCCGGCAGCATCACCGCCATCGCCACCCCGGCGCTGCCGAGCAGGAACAGGCGGTAGCCGCCGTCGGTGCGCGATAGCGATTGCACCAGCGCCGCGGCCCAGTCGAAGGACTGCGCGAACGCCAGCAACGACAGCAACGCCGCCACGCCCATCGCGACCTGGGCGATCGCCGCGGTGCGCAGCGGATCGTCCAGGCGGCCGCCGCGACGGTGGACCCAGGCGCCACCGCCGGCCAGGCCCAGCAGGAACGCGGCCAGCATCAGCTCGAAGCTGTGCACGGTGGTGCCCAGGGCCTGGTTGAGCAGGCGGATCCAGCCGATCTCGTAGACGAACGAGCAGGCACCCGACAGCAGCCCGGCCCACAGCACCGCGCGCAGCAGCGGGCTGTGCCGCGCGGACGCGCCATCGGGCGCTGAGGCCGCCGTTGCCCGCGTTGCAGCCACGCCGTCGCCGCGTGCCAGCCACGCCGCCACCGCCGCGACCAGCAGGTTGGCAAGGCCGGCCGCCGCCAGCGCCCCGGGCATGCCCAGCCGTGGCAGCAGCAGGAAGGTCGCGGCCAGCGCACCGGCGGCCGCGCCCAGGCTGTTGGCGAAGTACAGCCCGCCCAGCACGCGCGCGTCCTGGCCCTGGCGGGCGCGGATCCAGCCGGCGCTCAGCAGCGGGAAGGTCGCCCCCAGCAGGATGCAGGCCGGCAGGATCAACAGGGCCGCGCTAAGCCACGGATACAGCTGTGCGGCCAGGCCGTCGCCCAGGGCGGCGAGCACGCCCTCCGACAGCCGGGTATAGCCAACGAACACCGGGTGGAAGGCCAGCCCCAGCACGCCGATCGCGGCCTCGGCCGCCGCATAGGCCAGCACCAGCCGGCGCCAGCGCAGGCCCAGCCGCGCCGCGCCCCAGGCGCCCAGGGCCATGCCGCCCATGAAGATCGCCAGCACCAGGCTTTGCGCGTACGCCGCATGTCCCAGCACCAGGCCCAGGTAATGCGACCACAGCGACTGGTAGACCAGCCCGGCGAAGCCGGAAACCACGAACAGGCCCAGCACCGCGGCGGCGGGCAGGACGGGGGCCGGCAACCTTGCGTCGTCGGCCCGGCGCATCAGGTCCGGATCTGGGCGTCAGCGGCCATGGTCGGCACGGTAGCGCTCGAAGGCCTCGATGGCATCCTGCACGGTGACCAGTTCCATCACGCCTTCGTGCTCGATCTTGGTGCCCCATTTGAGGGCCGCGGCGGGCTTGCCGAGGTACTTGCGCGCCGCGTCGTCGTAACGGTCCACGCAGTAGCGGCGGTCCGAGTAGGGGCCACTGCGCGCCGGGTTGCTGGCCGCATGCAGGCCCAGCACCTTCGTGCCCATGGCGTTGGCGATGTGCATCGGCCCGGAGTCCGGTGTGACCAGCAGGTCGGCGCGCGCCAGCAGGGCCGGCAGCTGCTTGAGGGTGTCCTTGCCGACCAGGTCCAGCACCGGGGCGCGCATGGCCGCGACGATGGCATCGGCGGTGCTGCGCTCCAGCCCGCTGCGGCCGCCGCACAGCACCACCCGCCAGCCGCGCGCGGCGGCGTGGTCGGCCAGGGCGGCGTAGCGGTCCGGGTACCAGTTGCGGCGCTGGTGGCTGGAGCAGGGCGAGATCATCAGCACCGGGGCGCCATCGTCCGGCCATTGCGCCGCGGCCCATTCATGCGCCTCGGCCGGCACCGGCAGGTTCCACTCGACCTTGTCCTGGACCAGGCCCAGCGGCTCGCAGAAGCTGCCGATGGCGTCCAGCACGTGGATGCCCGGGCGGTCCGGGATGCGCTCGTTGATGAACAGGCCGTGCAGGTCCTTGGAGCGGGAACGGTCGTAGCCGACCCGGCGCCGCGCCGGCACGAAGGCCGACAGCACGTTGGCGCGCGCCGCCACCTGCAGCTGCAGCAACACGTCGAACCGCTCCGCCGGCAGCTGCCGGCGCAAGGCGCGCATCCCGGCCAGGCCGCTGCGCTTGTCGTAGACGTGGAAGGTGACGTCCTCCAGCCCTTCCAGCAGGCGCCGGCCGCCCGGATCGATGATCCAGTGCAGGTGGAGGCCCGGCCAGGCGCGCTGCAGCGTCCGTACCAGCGGGACCACGTGGGTGACGTCGCCCAGGGCGGACAGGCGCAGCAGGCAGATCGAGGGGCGCATCGGTCTCGGGGTGTTGTTAGACTCGCGAGGATGGTCGCGTTCGACGCAAACGAAGCCTTGTCGCCCTACCGCGCCGGCAGCGGTTACGGCGCCATTCTGTTCGACCGCGAACGGCTGCGGCAAGCCGGGCCGGAACTGTTCTCGCCCGCGGCCTGGGGCGAACGCGCGCGTCCGGTGGGTTCCGGCGGCCGCGGCGGCGCCTGGTTCGTGGACGCGCCGTTCGGCCCGTCGGTGCTGCGCCACTACCTGCGCGGCGGCCTGGCCGCCGCGGTCAGCCGCGACCGCTACGTGTGGCGCGGCGCCGCCCGTACCCGCAGCTTCGCCGAGTTCCGGTTGATGCGCGAACTGCTCAAGCGCGGCCTGCCGGTGCCGCGCCCGCTGGCCGCCTCGTACCTGCGCCAGGGGGCGTTCTACCGCGCCGCGATCCTGCTGGAGCGGCTGGAGGGCGTGCGCTCGCTGGCCGACCGCGCCCAGGTGGCCGGCAGCGGCGCGCCGTGGGAGGAGACCGGGCGCCTGATCGCGCGCTTCCACCGCGAGGGCCTGGAGCACGCCGACCTCAACGCGCACAACATCCTTTTCGACGGCAACGGCCGCGGCTGGTTGATCGACTTCGACCGCGGGCGCATGCGCATCCCCGCCACCGGCTGGCGCGAGGCCAACCTGCGCCGGCTGCTGCGCTCGCTGCTGAAGCTGCGCGGCCAGCGCAGCGTGGAGGAGGTGGAGAAGGACTTCTCGCGCCTGCGCCGCGCCTACGAGCTGTCCTGGAACCGGGGCTGCTGAGATGGCCGCCTGGGCGCTGCGGCTGCACGGCGTGGGCAATGCCTCGGCGGTGGCGCTGGGCTCGCCCATGGCCACGCTCGAGCGCGACGGCCGTCCCTGGCTGACCATCGATTGCGGCGCCGAGGGCCTGACCGCGTTCGAGCAGCACTACGGCGGCCATCCGGACGCGTTGTTCGTCACCCACGTCCACCTGGACCACGTGGCCGGCTTCGAGCGCCTGTTCGTTTCCGCCTATTTCGATCCGGCGCGGCGCGGCCGCATCCGCGTGTACGTGCCGGCGCCGGTGGTGCCGCTGCTGCACCGGCGCATCGGCGACTACCCCAACGTCCTGGCCGAGGGCGGCGCCAACTTCTGGGATGCGTTCCAGCTGGTGCCGGTGGGCGATGCCTTCTGGCACGAGGGCGTGCGCCTGGAGGTGTTCCCGGTGCGCCACCACTGGCCCGAGACCGCCTTCGGCCTGCGCCTGCGCGGCAGCCTGGTGTGGAGCGGCGATACCCGTCCGATCCCGGAGACGCTGGCGCGCTACGCCGATGCCGGCGAGCTGGTGGCCCATGACTGCGGCCTGGTCGGCAATCCCTCGCACACCGGGATCGAGGACCTGGAACGCGAGTATCCGGCCGAGCTGCGCCAGCGCATGGTGCTTTACCACTACGCCAGCCCCGCCGACGGCGAGGCGCTGGCCGCCCGCGGCTATGCCGTGGGCCGCCCCGGCCAGGTGCTGGCCCTGGCCGAGCCCACCGCGCCGGTGGCGGAGGCCTCATGAGCGCGGTGCAGGCCCGCGCGCCGCTGCCCCGGGACCGGCTCGGGCGGCCGTTGCGCGACCTGCGCCTGTCGGTGATCGACGCCTGCAACTTCCGCTGCGGCTACTGCATGCCGGCCGAGCGCGTGCCCGACGACCACGGCACCCATGCCGCCGACCGGCTGTCCTTCGACCAGATCGAGACCCTGGTGCGCGGCTTCGTCCAGGTGGGCGTGCGCAAGCTGCGCCTGACCGGGGGCGAGCCGCTGCTGCGCCGGAACCTGCCCGGGCTGGTCGCGCGCCTGGCGCGCATCCCCGGGATCGAGGACCTGGCCCTGACCACCAATGGCGCGCTGCTGGCGGCGCAGGCGCGCGCGCTGCGCGAGGCGGGCCTGCGCCGGCTGACGGTGAGCCTGGATGCGCTGGATCCGGACGTGTTCCGGGCCATGTCCGGGCAACGCGGCGAGGTCGGCGCGGTGCTGGAAGGCATCGCCGCCGCCGAAGCGGCCGGGTTCGACCGGATCAAGCTCAACTGCGTGGTCCTGCGCGGGGTCAACGAGGACCAGGTGCTGCCGCTGCTGGAGCGCTTCCGCGGCAGCGGCCACGTGGTGCGCTTCATCGAGTACATGGACGTGGGCACCTGCAACGGCTGGGACCCGGCCCAGGTGGTGCGCGCCGAGGAACTGCGCGCGCGCATCGCCGCGCGCTGGCCGCTGCGCCCGCTGGCCGCCAGCTACGCCGGCGAGGTGGCGCAGCGCTACGCCTTCGCCGACGGTGGTGGCGAGGTCGGCTTCATCAGCTCGGTCAGCGCGCCGTTCTGCGGCGACTGCCACCGCGCCCGCGTTTCCGCCGATGGCCACCTCTACACCTGCCTGTTCGCAGACCGCGGCCACGACCTCAGGCCGGCGCTGGCCGGCGGCGGGCAGGGCGTGGCCGAAGCGGTGGCGCGGCTGTGGTCGGCGCGCGAGGACCGCTACAGCGAAATCCGCGGCCAGGCGCCGGCGCGCCGGCCCATCGAGATGTACCTGATCGGAGGTTGAGTGGCCACACGCACGTCTTCCCGCCGCGCGCCCGCCGCGCTGACCCATGTCGATGCCGAAGGCCGACCGGCCATGGTCGACGTATCCGCCAAGGACGTGACCGCGCGCAGCGCCACCGCGCAGTGCAGGGTCGCGTTCCCGGCGACGGTGGCGGCGCAGCTGCGCGCCAGCGGCATGCGCTCCAGCAAGGGCGGGATCGTCGACACCGCGGTGATCGCCGGCACCATGGCCGCCAAGCGCACCCACGAGCTGATCCCGTTCTGCCATGCACTGCCGCTGGAAGGCGTGCGCATCGCCATCGACTGGCACGGCGAACGCGAGCTGCGGATCGAGTGCACCGCGCGCACGACCGCGCGCACCGGGGTGGAGATGGAGGCGCTGACCGGCGCCACCGTGGCCGCGCTGACGGTCTACGACATGACCAAGGCGTTGTCGCATGCCATCGTGCTGGGCCCGGCGAAGCTGCTGGGCAAGCGCGGCGGCAAGCGCGACTTCGGGCAGGTGGGATGATGGCGAGGGTGGCGCTGCTGTACTTCGCCTCGCTGCGCGACGCGGCTGGCTGCGAGCGCGAGGAAGTCGAGACCGCCGCGGCGGACCTGGCGGCGCTGTACGCCGAGGTCGCGGCCCGCCACGGCCTGCGCTGGCCGCGCGAACGCCTGCGGGTGGCGATGGACGGCTCGTTCGCCGCCTGGTCCGATCCGCCGCGCGAGGGCAGCGAGGTGGTGTTCATCCCGCCGGTATCGGGAGGCTGAGATGGGCGATCCGCGTACCCCGCTGGCCCGCTTCGAACTGGCCGATGCCCCGTTCGACATCGCCCCGCTGCGCGAGGGCCTGCTGCGCGACGAGGCCGGCGCCTATGCCAGCTTCGAGGGCTGGATCCGCAACCACAACGACGGCCGCCCGGTCGGCGGCCTGTACTACGAGGCCTACGCCGCGCTGGCGCTGGAGGAGGGGCGGCGCATCGTCGAGGAGGCCGTGGCGCGCTTCGCCGTCGCCGGCGTGCACTGCGTGCACCGGGTCGGCGAGCTGCCGGTGGGCGGGCTGGCGGTGTGGGTGGGGGCCAGCGCCGCGCACCGCGACGCCGCCTTCGATGCCTGCCGCTACGTCATCGACCAGGTCAAGGCGCGGGTGCCGATCTGGAAACACGAGCGCTATACCGACGGCCCGGCACAATGGCTGCACCCGGACGGACCCGGCAGCCCGCCGCAGCCGTCCTGACGGGCAACCGGAGACCTTCCCATGGCGATCGCATTCCCCCTGCGCCTGGCCGCCCCCCTGTTCGCCATCGCCGCCGTCGCCGGCAGCGCCGCCGCCGGCACCCCGGAACTGCCGGCGCCGCCTGGCACCCTGCTGGTCGGCAACAAGGCCGCCAACACCCTGTGGCGGCTGTCGCTGGCCGACGGCCAGCGCCTGGGCGAGGCCCCGACCGCGCCGGCGCCGCACGAGATCGTGGTCAGCCGCGACGGCCGCATCGCCGTGGTCAGCGAGTACGGCCACCGCGAGCCTGGCCATACCCTGGGCGTGTACGACGCCCACGCCGGCCAGCTGCTGCGCCGGATCGACCTGGGGGCCAACACCCGCCCGCACGGGATGCGCTTCACCCACGACGGCGGGCACCTGCTGGTCACCACCGAGGGCAGCGACGCACTGCTGCAGGTCCGCCTGGACGGCCGCATCGAGCGCGTGTTCGACATCGGCCCCGGCAAGGGACACATGCTGGCGCTGTCGCCGGACGGCCGCCACGCCTATGTCGCCAAGGTCGAGGCCGGGACCGTGGCCCGGGTCGAGCTGGCCACCGGCGAAGTGCTGGAGAAGCCGGCCGGCGATGGCGCCGAAGGCATCGCCGTGGCCCGCGACGGTTCGGTGTGGGTGAGCAACCGCGAGGCCGATACCGTCACCGTGCACGATCCGGAAACGCTGGACGTGATCGCCACCCTGGACAGCCCCGGCTTCCCGATCCGGGTCGGCTTCAGCGCCGACGGCCAGCATGCGCTGGTGACCAACGCCCGCGCCGCGACCCTGGGCGTGTTCTCGGTGTTGCAGCGCCGGCCGCTGGCGGTGGTGGCGCTGGCCGAGCCGGGCGCCGAGTACCGCCAGACCATGCTTGGCCGCGCGGCCCTGCCGATTGGCGCCGTCGCCGACCCGGATGGCCGCCGCGTCTACGTCGCCATCAGCGGCGGCAACCAGGTCGCGGTGGTCGATACCGCGCGCTGGAAGGTGGTGGAGCGCTGGTCCACCGGCGACGAGCCGGATGCCTTGGCCATCGTGCCGCCGGCGCCGGCCGCCGCACCCGCGCACGCGGCGCCCTGAGCCGCGCCCCGCGCCAGGCCCTTGCGTTCGCGCGGCGTCCCCCGCGAACGCCGGGACCATGGCCCGCGCGTTCCTGAACCGCCATTGGCGCCGCGCCGCGACGATGGGCTAGAATGCGCGCCTCACCGGGCCGCGCGCTGCGCGGCCCGCGTCTATGGTGGCCCCGTCGGCCCCTCGCGACGCTAGGTCGAAAACCCCGCCAGGGCCGGAAGGCAGCAACGGTATCGATCGACGCGGGCGCCGAGGCAAGCCGGCGGGGCCGCCACCCTTCCGGGGCCCTGGAAAGCTGCGAAACGGCCCCTGGCATCGCGCGCGGTGGCGAGCGTCCTGGCCGCCTCGGCCACGGGATCGCACCGGGGCGCGCGCCTCAGTGCTCCACCACCCGGCACTGCCCGTAGGCGTTGAACTCCAGCCGCGCGCCGCCTTCGAGCACGAAGGTGTCGTCGGTGATGCGGCGGTGGTAGGCGCCGGTACGCGGATCCAGGGTCTCCACGCGGCGGTAGACGCCATGGCTCTGGCGGTCGACCGAGGCGTACTCGAGCGTCCACGCATGCGGCTGCCATCGGCAGCTCCAGGCCACGCGCTGGCGGCGGTCGCCGGCGCGACGCCCGCACAGCGGCGGCGAGAATGCGGTGCCATCCCACTCCTGCCAGACCCCGTCGCCGACGCGCATGCGCTCCGGCGGCTCGCCTTCGACCACGCATTCGAGCACCTGCGCCGCTGTGGCTGCCGGCACCTGCACCGCGGGCACCAGGGCGATGCCGGCGGCCATTGCGCGGCAGGCCTGGCGGGCAAGCCGGGCCATGCGCCCGCGGGTGCCTCGCGTTCCCTGGCGGCTGGTGGTCATTCCGGGCTCCGTGGCGGTCGCGGGAAGGCCACAGCATAGGGCCGCAGCGGTGGCGGAAGAGGGCGGCCAGCCAATGGCGGGGCGGCCGGTTGGAACCGGGGGGCGCTGGGTGACGCGCTACTCCGCCACCTTCACCACCAGCTTGCCGAGGTTGCGTCCCTGCAGCAGGCCCGCCAGCGCCGCCGGGGCTTGCTCCAGGCCGTCGACCACGTCCTCCACCAGCACGATGCGGCCCTCGCCGACCCACGGCTCCATGTCGCGCCGGAACGCGGCGAAGCGGCTGGCGTAGTGGTCGAGGATGATGAAACCCTGCATGCGCACGCGCTTGGACAGCAGGGTGGCCAGCAGGGCGGGGCGCCGGTCGCGTCCGGCCGCAGGGCCATCCTGGTTGTAGTGGGCGATGAAGCCGCAAAGCGGGATGCGCGCATGCGGGTTCAGCAGCGGCAGCACCGCATCCAGCACGGCGCCGCCGACGTTCTCGAAGTACACGTCGATGCCGTCCGCGCAGGCGGCCGCCAGGCGGGTGCGGAAGTCCGGTGCGCGATGGTCGATGCACGCGTCGAAGCCGAGCACCTCCACCGCATGCCGGCACTTGTCCGCGCCGCCGGCGATGCCGACCACGCGCGCGCCATGCAGGCGCGCCAGCTGCCCGGCCACCGCGCCGACCGCACCGGTGGCCGCGGCCACGACCACGGTTTCGCCGGCCTGCGGCTGGCCGATGTCGAGCAGCCCCACGTAGGCGGTGAATCCCGGCATGCCCAGGCCGCCCAGCGCCAGCGAAGGGGCGCGCCAGACCATCCACCGGGACCAGGTCGCTGCCGTCGGACAGCGCGTAGTCCTGCCAGCCGGCGTTGGCCTGCACCAGCGCACCGGACTGGAAACCCGGGTGGCGCGAGGCCACCACCCGGCTGATCGTGCCGCCGGGCATGGTGCCGCCCAGCGGCACCGGTGGCGCATAGCCGGGGCCCGCCTGGTCCATCAGGTTGCGCATGTAGGGATCGATCGACAGGAACAGCGTGCGCAGCAGCACCTGGCCCTCGCCGGGTCCGGGAACGGGCGCGGTTTCCAGGCGGAAGTCGTCCTCGGTTGGCAGGCCGCGCGGATGGGCGGCCAGGACGAGGCGGCGATTGCGGAGGGGAGCTTCCACGGTTGGCCTCCTCAGTGTCCGGGCGCGACCGCGACCGGCGAACCGCCGCGCGGCCCGAACTTCAGCGTGAGCGCCGCGCCCAGCGACATCGCCACCAGCGCGAACAGCGGCCCGCCCAGCGCGCCGATGCTGTCGACCAGGACGCCGCCACCGATGGCGCCGCTGGCGATGGCGACCTGGAACGCGGCCACCACCAGGCCGTTGGCGGCCTCGGCCTGGTCCGGCGCGGCACGCATGATCCAGACCTGGAACGCGACCGGGAACGCGGCGAACGCGAAGCCCCACAGGACGATCGCCACCGAAGTCAGCGCGGCCCAGTGTCCGGCCACCAGCATCGCCGCCGCCAGCACCGCGATCGAGGCGCTGCCCAGGACCACCGCCATGCGCTCGCTGCGCCCGGCCACGTGGCCGCCGGCGAGGGTGCCGAAGAAGCCCGCGATGCCGTAACCCAGCAGCACCGCGCGCACCGGCGGGCGCCCGAGCAGCCGGACCAGGGTGTGCAGGTCGGCGGTACCGCGCGCCGGCAGCTCCGGCAGGGTGAGCCACTGCGGGGCCAGGGTCACCAGGCCGAGCACGCCGGCGGCGATGAACGCGCTGCGCCAGCCCCAGGTATCGCCCATCCACGCGCCAACCGGCGCGGCGCACACGGTGGCCAGCGACACGCCCGACAGCACCAGCGCCATCGCCCGCGCGAACCACGCCTCCGGGACCAGGCGCATGGCCGGTGGCCCGGCCATCGACCAGAAGCCGCCGAGGGCCACGCCCAGGACCACCCGCGCCGCCAGCAGGGTCCACAGGTCGCTGGCCCACACCGCCATGGCATTGGAGAGCACCAGCAGTACGGTCAGCCCCAGCATCACCAGGCGCCGGTCGATCCGCCCGGTCAGCACCGACAGCGAAGGGCCGGCGATCGCCGCCACCACCGCGGTGGCGGTGACGGTCTGCCCGGCGGCGCCTTCGCTGACGCCGAGGTCGGCGGCCATCGCGGTCAGCAGGCTGGGCGGCAGGAACTCGGCGGTGACCAGGCCGAACACGCCAAGGGTCAGGGAGAACACCGCCGGCCAGCGCGCCGCCGGCCCGGCATTGGCCACCAGGGTGGTGGCATCGCAAACGGAACACTCGGTTCGGGACATGACAGCCAGCCAAGTGGGGGAGGGCGGCCACGTTAGGCGTGGGCTGTGGGCGTTTGAATGATGGAAAGTCCCTTATGCTTGACGATTCCTCCCGCCTGCATCGGCCGCTCGAACCGCACGCCGGCGATCTGCTGACCCGCGTCCTGCTCGACATGCGCCTGGAAGGGGTGGAATACGGCCGCTGCGAGATGCGCGAGCCGTGGGCGCTGGCGTTCCCCGCCCAGCGCGATGCGCGCTTCCACTTCGTCGCCCGCGGCGAGGCCTGGCTGTGGACGCCGCACATGGAATGGAAGCACCTGCGGGCCGGGGACGCGGTGCTGCTGCCGCGCGGAAGCATGCACGTGCTGGCCAGCGCGCCGGACGTCCCGGCCATCGATATCCATGCGCTGGCGCGCCAGCCGGTCGCCGACAACCTCTACCTGCTGGGCAACGGCAGCGCCGCGGCGGCCGTGTCGGGCGCCGGCGCGCAGGCCGCGCCGGAGTGCGTGATGTTCTGCGGTGCGATGCGCTTCAACCTCGACCCGCTGCATCCGCTGCTGGCGATGATGCCGGAGGTGATGCATGCCGGCGCCCTGGTCAGCCGCGATCCGGCCGTGCCGGTGCTGCTGGAGGCCATGGAGCGCGAGGCCGAGGCGGACCGCATCGGCAGCTGCGGCATCCTTGCACGCCTGGCCGACGTGCTGGCCGCCAGCATCATCCGTGCCTGGGTCGAATGCGGCTGCAGTGACTCCACCGGCTGGATCGCCGCGGTACGGTGCCCGAAGCTGGGCAAGGTCATCGCCGCCATCCACGCCGATCCCGGGCGCAACTGGGACGTGCCCTCGCTGGCGGCAATCATGGGGGCCTCGCGCTCGCGTTTCGCCGGGTCCTTCACCCGCATCGTCGGCGAGACCCCGGCACGCTACGTGGCCAAGGTGAAGATGTTCCAGGCCCGCCGCTGGATCCAGCGTGAAGGCATGCGCGTGGCGGTCGCGGCCGAGCGCCTGGGCTACGACTCAGAGGCGTCCTTCAGCCGCGCGTTCAAGCGGATCATGGGCGTGCCGCCGAGCGCGCTGCGGGCCGGGAACGCCTGAGCGCCGCAGGCCCGGCGGGTGCGGCTGGCCTGCCGGAACCGCAGGCGCGCACCGCCGCGGCAGGCCGCACGCAGCCTAGGCGTGGCAGGAGGAACGTTCGGCGGCTTCGGCCCGGACGACGGCCGGCGCGGGCTGGCGGTTGGCCAGCCAGACTCCGGCCACCGCCAGCAGGCCGCCGACGGCCATCGACCAGTGCAGGTGGTCGCCCAGCGCCAGCACGCCCACCAGCACCGCCACCACCGGCACGAAGTTGGTGAACACCGAGGCACGCGTCGGGCCCACCGCGCGCACGCCGTCGGCAAACCAGATGAAGGCCAGCGCGGTCGCCAGCCAGGCCATGTGCAGTACCGACAGCCACACCCCGGCCGGGTAGTGCAGCACGCGCTGGGGATTGCCGCCCAGCGCCAGTGGCACCGCCAGCAGCGCCGCACCCGCCAGCACCGACCAGGCGGTGGCCACCAGCGCGCTCAGGCCCACCGTGGCGATCCGCCGGCTCATGAACACATGCGCCGACCAGGCCAGCATGCAGCCCAGCGCGAACAGCTCGCCGCGGCCGACGGTGGTGGCCACGTCCTGCAGGTTGCCGCGGGTGAGGACCACCGCCGTGCCCAGCAGCGCAGCACGATCCCGGTCCAGCGCGAGGCGCTGGCGGCGGTGCCGAGCAGCACGATCGACGCCAGTTCCACCATCACCGGGCTGCCGGCGGTGATCAGCGCCGCGCGGGTGCCGGAAATGCTCTGCACGCTGGCCAGGAAGAACAGGGTGTAGGCGACCACGCCGGGGATGGCCAAGGCCAGGACCAGCGGCAGCTGCGCCCGGGTGATCCGCAGCGACTGCCCGCGCAGCACCGCGATCCCGGCCAGGGTCAGGCCGGCGAACAGGAAGCGCAGGAAGGCCACGCCCAGCGGATCGGCGTGCTGGGCGGTGTAGTGGCCGACATGGAAGGTCACCGCCCAGATCGCGGTGGCGCCCAGCATGCGCAGGTAGGTGCCGGCCAGGCTCCGGCCCGGCGGCGGGGTGGGCAGCGCGTTCATGCCGCCTTCCCTCCCGCGGCCCGGGTGATGTCCTGGGCCACGACCACCGGGACGACGTGGCCGTGCGCGGCGTCCATGGCGGCGATGATGTTGGCCAGGCTGCGGCGGCGGTCGGGAAACCCGATGGGCAGCTGGCCGTCGAAATACGCGTTCTGCACGTCGATCACGGGCAGGGCGCGGCGGATGGAATGCATGGCGGACCTCGCAGGGGGAAGCAGGGGAGGCATCTTCCTGTCCGCCCGGGAAGCCCGACATTGGCCTTTGCGACAGCGGGCAATGGAATCGGGCCAATCTCCGCAAGCCGGCGGTATGGCGTGCCGGCGGGCTGCGCCCGGCGCGGCCCGCGCACGATGGCAGCGATGTGCCGCGTCAGGCCGCGCGCCCGGCCGATTGCCGGAATGCCCGCCGGTACGCCGAGGGCGACATGCCCACGTCCTCGGCAAAGCGCTGGCGCAGCGACAGCGAGGTGCCGAAGCCGGCGGCCTCGGCGACCTGGTCGATGGCCAGGTCGGTGGTTTCCAGCAGGCGCTGCGCCAGGCGCAGGCGTTCGGTCGCGATCCAGCGCTGGGCCGAAGTACCCACCGCCTCGCGGAAGCGGCGGGTGAAGTTGCGCCGGCTCATCAGCGCCATGCCGGCAAGGGTGTCGATCGACAGCGGCTGGTCCAGGTGGCCGCGCGCCCATTCGACCACCGTGGCGAGGCGGTCGTCGGACACGCGCTCGGGCACCGGCTGCTCGATGTACTGCGCCTGCCCGCCGTCGCGGTGCGGCGGCGTGACCAGCCGGCGCGCCACCCGGTTGGCTACCTCCGCGCCGTAGCGCCGGCGCACCAGGTGCAGGCAGCAGTCGATCGCGGCGACGGTGCCGGCCGAGGTGACGACGCGGCCGGTATCCACGTACAGCACGTCGGGCCGGAAGCAGGAGGTGGGGAAGCGCTGGCCGCAGCGCTCGCGCCAGGCCCAGTGGGTGGTGGCCGGCAGCCCGTCCAGCAGGCCCGCATCACCCAGCACGAACGCGCCCACGCAGAAACCGACGATGGTCGCCCCGCGCGCATGCGCGGCCGCCAGCGCCGAGGTGACCGCCTCCGGCGCCGGGACCTCAGGCGTGCCCCAGGAGGGGACGATGACGATGTCGGCGGTTTCCAGCGCCTCCAGCCCGTGCGCCACCTCGACGGGCAGGCCATCGGCCGTGGCCACCGGACCGGGCTGTTGCGCGCAGACCACCACCTCGTGGCGCGGCAGGCCGGCATCGCGGCGGTCGCGCCCGAACACCAGGCTGGGCACGGACAGGTGGAAGAGGCTGATGCCTTCGGAGGCAAGGACGGCGATGCGCGGCATGGGGAGGCGGCCTGGTTGGCCCGATCGATGCTGTGGCCGGGCATCCGGGCCAACAAGCGCCGGCCGGGCCACGCGGCGCTGGAAACGGGCCAGGACCGTGCCGCCCGGCCGCATCATCGCCGGCACCGCCGCCGGTCGATATCCGGTCCGCTGGCTCGTCGTGCGGGCAGTCCCATGGAGGCAACGCGATGAAATACCTTGGCCTGGCCTATTACTCCCCCGAAGCCTTCGCCGCGATGGCGCCGGAGGCCGTCGCCGCACTCGTCGGCCAATGCCCGGAGCTGGACCGGAAGATGCAGGCCACCGGCAGGATGCGCCTTTCGGCCTCGCTGGCCGAGCCGCCGGCGCGCAAGACCCTGCGCCCGCGCGGCGGCAGGACGAGCATCAGCGACGGCCCGTACGCCGAGTCCAAGGAAGTGGTGGGCGGCCTGTTCGTGATCGAGGCCGACAGCGAGGAGGAGGCGCTGCGGATCGCCGCGATGCACCCGGCCGCGGTGCTGGGCGAAGAAGCCGGGTGGGCGGTGGAGCTGGTGCCGCTGGAGTTCTGCCAGGCCAGCTGAGCAGGAGAAGCTCGCATCGCCGTGGGCAAGGCGCTGGCGCGTAGCCCGGCTGAGCGAAGCGCACCCGGGGAGCAGGCGCGTTGGCGGCACCCCGTACTTGTCGCCGTGGCGCGACCCAGGTCATGCCACTACCGGCGTGGGCGACGGAAGTGTTCCGAAGGCGTTCTCGCCGCGTCTGCGCAGTTCGCTCCATGCCTGGGAGGCTTCGGTGACGGGGAATGGGGGCAATCGGCCTGTGCGGCCTCGCCGCCTGGTGATGGCTTCGCCGGTGCTCCATCCGTGCGAGCAGGAGCCTGCCGATCCTTCAGGTTTTCCGGTGTCCCGGTGCCTCGGGTGGTTCGAGTCAGGATCCCTCTCTCCGCCAGCGCGAGGAGGGATTGCGAGCCGCTGCGCGCCTCGCGCCACCTGCTACGCGGGTGGTCGAACCGTGAGGGGTTTGAACCAGCCCCTCTCTCCGCCAGACACGAAAAAGGCCCCCTTGCGGGGGCCTTCGCTTTTCGTATCTGGCGGAGAGAGGGGGATTCGAACCCCCGAGGCGGTGTTTAGCCGCCTACACACTTTCCAGGCGTGCTCCTTCAACCACTCGGACACCTCTCCGGAACCTGCCGGGCCGTCGCAACGGCCAGCAGGGCCGGGGATTCTAGCGCCCGCGCGGCCTTGCCACAAGCGCGGGGCGGCCGGCGCGGCGGGCATGGCACAATGCCGGTCCTGCCGGAAACCCGGCCGAACGTGGTCTGCCGATGTCCTACCTGGTCCTCGCCCGCAAGTGGCGCCCGAAGCGGTTCTCCGAGCTGGTCGGGCAGGAACACGTCGTCCGCGCCCTGGGCAACGCCCTGGACAGCGGGCGGGTGCACCATGCCTTCCTGTTCACCGGCACCCGCGGCGTGGGCAAGACCACCATCGCCCGCATCTTCGCCAAGTCGCTCAACTGCGAGAAGGGCACCAGCGCCGAGCCCTGCGGCCAGTGCGCCGCCTGCCAGGACATCGACGCCGGGCGCTACATCGACCTGCTGGAGATCGACGCGGCCTCCAACACCGGCGTGGACGACGTCCGCGAGGTGATCGAGAACGCGCAGTACATGCCCTCGCGCGGGCAGTACAAGGTGTACCTGATCGACGAGGTGCACATGCTCTCCAAGGCGGCGTTCAACGCGCTGCTGAAGACCCTGGAGGAGCCGCCGGGGCACGTGAAGTTCCTGCTGGCCACCACCGACCCGCAGAAGCTGCCGGTCACGGTGCTGTCGCGTTGCCTGCAGTTCAACCTCAAGCGGCTGGACGAGGGCCAGATCGAAGGCCAGATGACGAAGATCCTGGCCGCCGAGGGCATCGAGGCCGACGCCGGGGCGATCCGCCAGCTGGCGCGCGCGGCCGACGGCAGCCTGCGCGACGGCCTGTCGCTGCTGGACCAGGCCATCGCCTACGCCGGCGGCGCGCTGCGCGAGGATGCAGTGCGGGCCATGCTCGGCAGCGTCGACCGCACCCAGGTGGCGGCGCTGCTGGATGCGCTGGCCGACGGCAACGGAGAGGCCCTGCTGGCCACGGTCGAGCGCCTGGCCGGGTTCGCCCCTGACTGGGGCAACGTGCTGGAGGCGCTGGCCGAGGCGCTGCACCGGATCCAGGTGCGGCAGCTGGTGCCGGGCGCGCGGCGCGAGGACGAGGGCATCGACGTGGACGCCTACGCCGGCCGGGTGCGGCCGGAGGTGGTGCAGATCTGGTACCAGATGGCGATCAACGGCCGCCGCGACCTGGACCTGGCCCCGGCGCCGCGGGTCGGCTTCGAGATGAGCGTGCTGCGCATGCTGGCGTTCCGGCCCGAGGCCGATGCCGGGGCGCCGCCGCCGGGCGCCGGCGCGGACAGCGGGGCCGCCGCTTCCGGTGGCGGCCAGCGCGTGCCGGCGGCGGGTGCCGCCGCGGCGGCTCCGGCCGCGCCGGCGCCGGAAGCGGCCACGGCCGTGGCCGCGTCGCCGGTGCGGGCCGCGCCACGGGCCGAGCCCGTGTCAGCGCCGTCCGCGGATCCTTCCGACACGCCGCCGTGGGAGGTGCCCGCGGCGGCCGCGCCGCCGCGTCCGCAGCCGCCGGCGCGCGAAGTGCCGCCGATGGCGCCGCCATCCTGGCCCGCCGCGCAGGACGAAGCCCCGGCCATGCCGGCGCGCGCGCCCACCGGCAGTGCGCCTCCGGCCGCGGCCGAAGCGCTGCAGCCGGGCATCGTGATGAAGCCGGGTGCGCCGGTGCCGCAGCGCGAGCCGACGCCGGAGCCGGTCGTGCCCGCTGCTCCCGCCACCGCGGCCACGGCGCCCGCCGCTACCGATGGCGCGGTGATCGCCGATGCCGAGGACTGGCTGCAGCGGGTCGCCAGCTGCAAGCTCGGCGGCCTCAGCGGCCCGGCGCTGCAGCTGGCCACCAATACCGCCTTCGTCAGCCACGCCAATGGCGTGCTGACCCTGGCCCTGGACCCGGGCTTCGAATACCTGCGCAGCGAGCGTTCGGTGAACGCGCTGGCCGAGGCCCTGGCCGGGCAGCTGGGCGGGGCGCCGAAGATCGTGATCCAGACCGGTCCGGCCCCGGCCGAGACCCTGCACCAGCGGCTGGACCGCGAGCGCGGCTCGCGCCAGGCCGCGGCCGAGGAGACCTTCCTCAACGACCCGACGGTACGCCGCCTGGTCGAACAGCACGGCGCCCGCGTGGTGCCGGACTCCATCCGACCCGTAGACGAGAATTGAACCGATGCGCGGCAATATCGCCCAGCTGATGCAACAGGCGCAGAAGATGCAGGAGAACCTGCAGCGCGCCCAGGAAGAACTGGCCAAGCTCGAGGTCACCGGCAGCGCCGGCGGCGGCATGGTCAGCGTGACCCTCACCGGCGTGAAGGAATGCCGCAAGGTGCGGATCGACCCCAGCCTGATGTCCGACCCGGAGATGGTCGAGGACCTGGTGGCCGCCGCCTTCAACGACGCCTCCAACAAGGTCGACGCCGAGTCCAAGGCGAAGATGGCCGCCGCCTCGGCGGGGCTGCCGTTGCCGCCGGGGATGAAGCTGCCGTTCTGAAGAGCGTGATTCGTTATGGTCATTCGTGATTCGCAAGAGCCAACGGCAACTGCAGTGCTCGCTTGATGTCACAGGCCGCCGGCGCCGCGTCCCGGAGCGCAGCGGGACCTTCGAATCCCCAATCACGAATTACTGATCACATGCTTCTAGAGGAACTCATCGAAGCCTTCCGCGTGCTGCCGGGCGTCGGCCGCAAGAGCGCCCAGCGCATGGCCTACCACGTGCTCGAGCGCGGGCGCGAGGGCGGGAAGCGGCTGGCGGCGGTGCTGGCCGAGGCGGTGGAGCGGATCGGCCATTGCACGCAGTGCCGGGACTTCAGCGAGGACGAGCTGTGCCCGGTGTGCGCCAGCAGCGCGCGCGACCGGCAGCAGCTGTGCGTGGTCGAGACCCCGGCCGACCGCATGGCGATCGAGACCGCCACCGGCTACCGCGGGCTTTATTTCGTGCTGCAGGGGCGGCTGTCGCCGCTGGACGGGATCGGCCCGCGCGAGCTGGGGCTGGACACGCTGGCCACGCGCCTGGCCGGCGGCGAGGTGGCGGAGATGATCATCGCCACCAGCGCCACGGTCGAGGGCGAGGCCACCGCGCATTACCTGGCGCAGCTGGCGCGCCAGCACGGCGTGCGCCCCAGCCGCCTAGCCCAGGGCCTGCCGCTGGGCGGCGAGCTGGAATACGTGGACCGCGGCACGCTCTCGCACGCCTTTGGCAGCCGCTCGGAAATGCCCTGAAGCCGCAGCGGCCCCTCCCGGGCGGACAGGGACCCCGGCTGCGGTAAGCTGCCTCGCCAGGCCCAACCGCATACGGACCATGAGCGACACCATCTTCGGCAAGATCATCCGCCGCGAAATCCCGGCGACCATCGTCTACGAGGACGAGGACATCCTCGGCTTCAAGGACATCGCGCCGCAGGCGCCGGTGCACGTGCTGTTCATCCCCAAGCACGAGGCGATCCCGACCTTGGACGACGCCCGTCCCGAGCACGCCCAGCTGCTGGGCAGGCTGATGCTGGCCGCGGCCGAGTACGCGCGCCGCGAGGGCCTGGCCCGGGATGGCTACCGGGTGGTGATGAACTGCCGCGAGCACGCGGGGCAGACCGTGTTCCACGTCCACCTGCACCTGCTGGCGGGCGCGCCGCTGGGCCGCTTCGGCAGCTGAGCGGCGGCAGACTTCCGCCGCGCATGCCACAAACGAAGACGCCGCCCATCGGGCGGCGTCTTCGCATTGGCCCGGGGAAGGCCGGCGCGGCTTACCACCACCAGCCCCAGGGGCCGCGGCGGTACGGGCCCCAGTACGGCCCCCAGTACGGTCCCGGCGGCGGGACCACCACCTCGACCTCGCGCACTTCCGGCCACAGGTAGACCACGTCGGCGGCCAGCCTGGGCAGCTTGTAGTCGTACTCGCCGATGCGCACGGTATCGGTGCCCTCGACCTGGCCGACGAAGGTCACCTCGCGGCCCGGGGTGAACACGGCCGGATCGTAGAAGCCGGCGCGGCAGGCGACGAAGCGGCCCTGGGTGGCGTCGCTGGCGTTGCGCTGCGGGCGGCCGCTGCTGTTGAGCGGCATGGCCACCATCTGGAAGCAGGTGCGGTCCTGCTTGGGCTGGGTCTCGACGATGCGCCCGCCCCAGCGCACCGGGCTGGCGGCGGGCACGCTGCCGGCGGCCTGTTGCGGGGTGAGCTGCGGGAAGCTGCCCTGCAGCGGCTTGGGCGCGGTGGTGCACGCGGCCAGCAGCGACAGGCTGGCGGCCGCGGCAAGGATTCGGATGGTGTTGCGCAAGGTCATCTCAACCTCCGGAAGGATCAGGGGCGATGCCTCCGCAGGTCGCGGACCAGCTGGTGCATTTCCCCGTTGGGCACCGGAGCGTAGCGCGAATCGGCGAAACGTTGGCTGAGTGCAACCAGTTCCGCGCCCGATTGCGGCCGCGCCGCGGCCACCCGCTGCGCCCAGGCCAGGGCCGGTTCGTGCGTGGCGCGGCCCAGCCCCAGGCGCGCATAGCGCCGGCCCAGGCGGTGCCAGGCGCGCAGCAGCGGGTCGCGCTCGCGTTCGGCGCGCGCCAGCCACCAGGCCATCGCCGCCAGCGCCAGCGCGGCCAGCGCGGCGAACGCCAGCAGCAGCTGCGCCGGTTCCAGCCGCTGCAGGCCCAGCGGCCGCAGCAGGGCCTGCTGGCGCTGGGCATTGAAGCCCAGGACCAGGTCGTTCCAGCCGCGCCGCAGCCAGTCGGTGAGGTGGCCGACGTTGTGCAGGCGCAGCGCGCGCAGGCCGGCGCCGGCGTCCTGCATCGCGCGGCGCTGCTCCAGGGTGTCGTAGACCCGCTCGGGGGCGACCGCGGCGGTGGGGTCGACGCGGGTCCAGCCGCGGCCTTCCAGCCATACTTCGACCCAGGCGTGGGCGTCCATGCGCCGCACGATCCAGTAGTCCGCGAACGGGTTGCGGTAGCCGCCGGCGTAGCCGATCACCACCCGGGCCGGCACGCCGGCGGCGCGCATCAGGATGGCGAAGGAGGAACTGAACTGTTCGCAATAGCCCTGGCGCAGTTCGAACAGGAACTGGTCGGCGGCGTCGCGTGCCGGCAGCGGCACCTCCAGGGTGTAGCCGAATTCGGCGCGGATCCAGTCCAGGGCGCGTTGCACGATCGCCACATCGTCGTCGCCGGCTTCCGCGCGCCAGTGCCGGGCCAGTTCGCGGGTGCGCGGGTCGCGCCCGGGCGGCAGCGCCAGGGCCAGGGCGCGCACGCGCGGATGCAGCTGCAGGTCGCGCTGGCGCGCCGGCGCCGAGCGCAGGTGCCAGCGGCTCAGCGACGCCAGCGGGCGGTCGCTGGCCAGGGTGTGGTCGAAGCCCAGCTGCGCGCCGTCCGGGGCATGCAGCGGCAGGTCCAGCGCCACCAGCTGGCGGCGGTCGGTGGGTTCCATCTCCAGCTCGTACGCCCACGTATCGCCTCCGGCCGGCTGCAGCGCGGGCGGTGGCAGCAGGTCCAGGCCCGGCTCGCGGGTCCAGGCGCGGCCGTCGTAGTTCCACAGCACCGTGCCGCGCCAGTACAGCTGCTCCGGCGCCGGCGGCAGGGTGTCGAAGCGCACCCGCAGCGCCGGGGTGTCATCGGCCATGAAGTCGATCCAGGTGCCCGGCTCCATGCGATCGGCCAGGCCGGGGCGGGCGACCGCGCGCTCGGGCACGCCCCACAGCGGCGTGGCCAGGCGCGGGAACAGCCAGAACGCGGCCAGCGCCAGGGGCAGGCCGATGGCGACCAGCCGCCCCATCACCCGCAAGCGCTCGCGCAGGGGCAGCGGGGTGGCCTGGTTCTCCACGTCGGCCAGGCGCTGCAGCGCCAGCAGCGCGCTGAGCACCGCGGCCAGGCCCAGCAGCATCGACAGCGGGCCCTGGTCGAGCAGGAACGCGGCGAACGGGGCGAACAGCGAGAAGCCCAGCAGGCTGCGCGCGTCGCGCAGGTGGTGGGACTCGCCCGGCTTGATCGCCAGCATCGCCGCCAGCAGGGCGCAGCCGGTGTCGCGGCCCAGGCGTGGACCCATCATCGCCAGCACCAGGGCAAGCATGGCCAGGGCCAGCAGCAGGCGCAGCCACGCCGGCAGGGGACGGGCCCAGGAGGCATAGGTCACCACCGCTGCGGCGCCGGCGAACCCCACCGCCAGGCCCGGCGGCAGGAGCAGCAGCAGCGGCAGCAGGGCCAGGCCGGCGGTGGCCACCGTCCAGGCGCGGGTGGAGGAGGGCAGCAGCGGGGCGTCGGCGCGGCTCATGCGGCGCCGTCCGGCAGCAGGGCCAGCGCCCGCAGGCAGGCGTGGCGGTGTTCGGGGCCCTGGCCGGGGCCGATGTCGTCCTGCGCCGGCAGGCGCAGGCGGTAGCGACGGCCTTCGCGTTCGGCCTGGTCGACCCAGGCGGCCAGGCGGCTGATCCGCGCCTCCACCGCCAGCGCCGGCAGGTCGCGCCAGTCCAGCACCAGCTCGCGGCCTTCGGCGCGTTCGAACTCGCGCACCACCAGGGCATCGCGGCGCGCGCTGTGCTTCCAGGCGATGGTGCGCGGCGGGTCGCCGGGGCGGTAGGCGCGCAGCTGGTGCGGTTCCTCGCCCAGCGGGTCGGGGCGGCCGCGGCCGAGGCTGCCGGCGCTGTCCGGCAGCGGCGGCGGGCTCGGTTCCGGGCGCGGGTAGACCAGCAGCGGCTGGCGTGGCCAGACCCGCGACCACGCCCGCACCAGGCCCAGTGGCTGGGTGGTCGACAGGCGGATGCGGCCCGGCGCCAGCCAGCCCCGGCGCCGGGTGGGCAGGGGCAGTACCAGTTCGGCCGAGCCGTTGGCCGGCACCGCGGCCCAGGCCTGGGCACCGTCGAGGTCGGCGCGCAGGCCGCGCCGCGCACGCCCGTCGCGGCTGGCCAGGGACAGGCGCAGGGCCAGCGGCTGGCCGGCCTGCACCGGTTCGGCGGAGGCCGCCTCCACCCGCAGCCCGGACAGCTGCAGATGGGTGGCGATCAGGCTGGCCAGCCCGGAGGCGCCCAGCAGCAGCGCCAGCAGCAGGGCCGGGTTGTTGTTGTAGTTGAGTGCGCCCACCAGCATCACCAGGACCAGGGCGGCGTAGAACAGGCCGAAGCCGGTGGGCAGCACGTAGACCCGGCGGCGGTCGATCAGCGCCGGCAGCGGCTCCGGCGCGCGCGGACGCTCCAGCGCGGCGGCCAGCGCCCGCATGCGCGCGCCCCAGCCCCGCAGGCGTTCCATCAGTCCACCGGCACCGCGTGCAGCACCGCCTTGGCCAGGGCCGCGCCCTGGTCGGCCTCGGCCTCGGGCACCAGGCGGTGGCCGGCGACCGGGATGAAGAGTGCCTGCACGTCCTCCGGCAACACGTGGCCGCGCCCCAGCAGCAGGGCCCAGGCGCGCGCGGCGCGCAGCAGGGCCAGGCCGGCGCGCGGGGACAGGCCGACGCGCACGCCGGGGTGGCGGCGGCTGCGCGCCAGCAGGGCCTGGACGTAGTCGACCAGGGCCTCGCTGGCATGCACCCGGGCCGCGGCCTCGCGCAGCGCCGGGACCTCGCCTTCGCCCAGCACCGGCGCGGCCTGGGCGATCAGCTCGCGGCGGTCGGCGCCGGTGAGCAGGGCGCGCTCGGCCTCGGCGCCGGGATAGCCCAGCGAGAAGCGCAGCAGGAAACGATCCAGCTGCGAGTCGGGCAGGGGGAAGGTGCCGGACAGGTCGACCGGGTTCTGGGTGGCGATCACGAAGAACGGGTCGGGCAGGCGGTGGGTGGTGCCGTCCAGGGTGACCTGCTGCTCGGCCATCGCCTCCAGCAGCGCGCTCTGGGTGCGCGGCGGGGCGCGGTTGATCTCGTCGGCCAGCAGCACCTGGGTGAACACCGGGCCGGGATGGAACTGGAACTGGCGCGCACTGGCGTCGTATACCGATACGCCCAGCACGTCCGCCGGCAGCAGGTCGGAGGTGAACTGCACGCGCTGGAACGACAGGCCCACGGTGGCCGCCAGCGCATGCGCCAGGGTGGTCTTGCCCAGGCCCGGCAGGTCCTCGATCAGGACGTGGCCGCCGGCCAGCAGCGCCACCAGGGCCAGGCGTACCTCGTGCGCCTTGCCGAGGACCATGGCATTGACCTGTTCCTGCGCACGGGCGAGGGCGTCGGCCAGCGGGTCGGGTAGGATCAGTGACTGTCTTTCCCTGGAGTTCGCCATCGCATGCCTGCGTTACCGGATCGGCCTGGAGTGTACCGGGTATGCAGGACGGGCTAGGCGCGCGGCGCGCCTTCGTCCTGCTGTGGGCGGCGGCGTGCGTGCTGAAGCTGGTGGTGGCCGCAAGGCTGCCGCTGTTCGTGGACGAGGCCTTCTACTGGCAGGAAGGCCGCCACCTGGCCCCGGCCTATTCCGACCTGCCGGGCATGACCGCGTGGCTGGCCCGGCTCGGCACCGAGTTCGGCGGCGACCACCTACTGGCGCTGCGCATGCCGTTCCTGCTGGTGGGCGCGTTCGTGCCGTGGTGGGTGGCGCGGATCGGCCGGCGCTGGTTCGGCGACCGCCTGGGCTGGCATGCCGGCAGCCTGGCGGTGCTGATGCCGCTGTCCGGCACGCTCGGGCTGCTGGCCCTGCCGGACGTGCCGCTGGCCCTGGCCACGGTGCTGTGCCTGCACGCCGGCACCCACCTCACCCGCCAGGTGAGCGCGCTGGCGGTGCTGGAACTGGGCATCGGCCTGGCCCTGGGCGCGCTGAGCCATTACCGCTTCGCCGGGGTGATGGTGGCCGGCGCGGCGGCCATGCTGGTCCTGCCGCAGGGCCGGCGCCTGCTGGAGGATCCGCGGGTGCTGCTGGCCCTGGCGGTGGGCCTGCTGGCGTGGGCGCCGCTGCTGATGTGGAACCTGGACCACGGCGATGCCGGCGTGCGCTTCCAGTTCGTGGACCGGCACCCGTGGGCGCTGCATGCCGGCGGCCTGGCGTTCCTGCCGGTGCAGGCGGCGATGGTCACCCCGCTGCTGCTGGCGGCGATGCTGCGCGGCGCATGGCATTGCGCGCGGCCGCTGCGCGCGCTGCGGCCGCCGTGGCGCTTCCTCGGCCTGTTCGGCGGGCTGGTGGCCGGCGGCTTCTTCCTGCTGGGGTTCTTCACCGATGCCGAGCGGGTCAGCTTCCACTGGCCGCTGCCGGCCTGGCTGGCATTGTTGCCGCTGGCGGCGCTGCTGCTGCAGGGCTGGCCGCGGCACTGGCGCCGCGCGGCCTGGGCCACGACCGCGGCCGGCGCGGTGCTGGCGTTCGCCTGGCTGCTGGCGGTTTCGATCCCGGCGGTGCGCGCGGAACTGGCCGGCAGCAAGCACTATCCGCGCAACTTCGCCGGCTGGGACGCGCTGGCGGCGGAAGTGCGCGGCGCGCTGGCCGACATGCCCGACGGCACGGTGCTGGTGGGCGACAGCTTCAAGGTCGGCGCGCAGCTGGGCTTCGCCATGGGCGATCCGGACATCCGCGTGCTGCCGCACCCGCTCAACGCCCACCACGGCCGCTCGCCGCAGCTGGCGCTGTGGGGCCTGCTGGTGGACCAGCCGCTGGACTCGGACGTGCTGCTGGTGGCCGCCGCCAGCGACGTGCCGTTCAAGAACACGCTGCAGTACTACCAGTCGCTGTGCGACTGGCTGGGGCCGCTGCCGCCGCCGCAGGTGCTGGCGGTCGACAACCTCGCCCAGCGCTTCCTGCTGTTCCGGCTGCCGCCCGGCCGCGCCGAGGGCCAGTGCACCTTGCCGGCGCTGGCCTGGATGGACGCGCCGGCGGCTGGCGCGGTCCTGGACTGCGCGTACGAGGCCAGCGGCTGGGCGTTCAAGGACGGGGTCGGCGTGGAGGCGGTGGAACTGCTGCTGGACGGGCGCGTGCTGGCGCGCGCCGACTATGGCCGACCGGCGCCGCAGGTGGCCGAGTACTGGCGCAACAGCACCGATCCCACCCATCCGGACGTGGGCTTCGTCGCCCGCGGCCGGCTGCCGGACTGGGTGCGCCCCGGGCGCCATCGCCTGGCGCTGCGCGTGCACGGTCGCGACGGCAGCGTCGAGGACGGCTGGATGCAACTCGTGCGCACGCCGCGCTGCGCGGCCGGCGGCTGAGCGGGCTTCAGGGCAGGGCGTAGCCGGCCTGGCGCAGCAGGCCGGACAGGGCGATCAGCGGCAGGCCGACGAGGCCGGTGGGGTCGGTCGATTCGATCGCCTCGAACAGGGTGATGCCCAGGCCTTCGCACTTGAAGCTGCCGGCGCAGTCGAACGGCTGCTCGGCGTCGACGTAGCGCTCGATCTCCGCGCGCCCAAGCGGGCGGAAATGGACCCGGGTCAGGTCGGTGGCGGCGAAGCTGCCACCCGGGCCCTGCACGCACACCGCGGTGTGGAAGCGCACCACGCGTCCGCCCATCGCCGCCAGCTGCGCAATCGCGGCCTCGCGACCGCCGGGCTTGCCGAGGATGCGGCCGTCCAGCTCGGCGGCCTGGTCCGAGCCGACCACCCAGTCGCCCGGGCGCGCGGCCGCCACCGCGCCGGCCTTGGCGGTCGCCAGCCGGCGCACCAGCGGCGCCACTTCCTCGCCCGGCAGCGGGGTCTCGTCGACCTCCGGGCGCGCGCATTCGAAGGGCAGGCGCAGGCGTTGCAGCAGTTCGCGGCGGTAGGGGGAGGTCGAGGCGAGGACGAGCATGGCCGGTTCGTGGGAAAATGGCGCGCCAGTCTCCCGCGTCGCGCGCCCACCGGCAAACGTTCATGGCGCGGGTTTGACAGGGGGCGGGGCGGTCCTTAACATTCAGCGGCTTATGTCCGCTGGTGTGCCCGCAGTGCAGGTCCCCGAAACGCTGGACGCCTGGAGGATGGTCGCCACGCGGCGGCAGTTCGAGGGGCGGGTGGCGCTTTCGGCGCTGCCGCGCCTGCAGGGCAGCCTCGCCGACACCGAGGGCGAATGCAGCTTCACGCTGGAGTTCGGCCAGGACGCGTTGCAGGTGCCGTTCATCGAGCTGGCGCTGGAGGCCGGCCTGCCGCTGGTATGCCAGCGCAGCCTGGAGCGCTTCGTGTTCCCGGTGAAGGCGGTGCAGCGCCTGGGGCTGATCCGCGACGAGGCCCAGGAGGCGGCGTTGCCGCCGGGGTACGAGCCGCTGCTGGTGCCGGAGGACGGCATCCTGCGGCCGCTGGACCTGGTGGAGGACGAACTGGTGCTGGCGCTGCCGGTGGTCCCGGTCTCGCCGGACAGCGAGCCGGTCGACCGGACCTGGTCGGCCAGCGAGGAAGAACAGCAGGCGGCCAGCCCGTTCGCGGCGCTGGCGGCCCTGAAAAAGAAGTAGTACGGCCGCGCCGCCGCGCAAAGGCGCCCTGGAACGGCACCGGCGGGTGGCTTCGAGGCTTTACAGAACACGCAATTCAACCGAGTTTGGAGCAATCCCATGGCTGTGCAGAAATCCCGTGTCACCCCGTCCCGCCGTGGCCAGCGTCGTTCGCATGACGCGCTGACCGCCAAGCAGCTGTCGACCGACCCGACCACCGGCGAGATCCACCTGCGCCACCACGTGACCGCCGACGGCTACTACCGCGGCAAGAAGGTCATCGCCACCAAGAACGTGGTCGAGGAAGACTGAGACCCCCATTCGGGCGGACGCGTCGCGCCCGCCCGGTTTGCGGCCAATCTCCGGCTCCCGCGGGAGCCTTCCCTGCGGGAGTACGCATGAGCGAGCGGATCTATTCGCGCATCGCCGGAACCGGCAGCTACCTGCCGGAGAAGGTGGTTACCAATGACGACCTGGCCAAGGTGGTCGACACCAGCGACGAGTGGATCCGTACGCGGACCGGCATCCGCGAGCGCCGGGTGGCGGCCGAGGGCCAGACCACCAGCGACATGGCCTACCAGGCCGCGCTGAAGGCGATCGAGGCCGCCGGCATGGAGGCCTCCGAGATCGACCTGATCGTGGTCGGCACCACCACGCCGGACGTGATCTTCCCGTCCACCGCGTGCCTGGTGCAGCAGAAGCTGGGCATCGCCGGTTGCCCGGCGTTCGACGTCAATGCCGCCTGCTCGGGCTTCGTGTTCGCCCTGAGCGTGGCCGACAAGTTCATCCGTTCCGGCGCGGCGCGCACCGCGCTGGTGATCGGTGCAGAGACCCTTACCCGCATCGTCGACTGGACCGACCGCACCACCTGCGTGCTGTTCGGCGACGGTGCCGGCGCGGTCGTGCTCAAGGCCGACAGCGAGACCGGCATCCTCTCCACCCACCTGCACGCCGACGGCAGCAAGCGCGAGCTGCTGCACTGCCCGGCGGGCGTGTCCAGTGGCTTCGACGCCGGCGCCACCAATGCCGGCGTGCGCATCCTCATGGCCGGCAACGAGGTGTTCAAGCACGCGGTCAAGGCGCTGGACGGCGTGGTCGACGAGACCCTGGAGGCCAACGGCCTGGGCCGCGGCGACCTGGACTGGCTGATCCCGCACCAGGCCAACCTGCGCATCATCGAGGCCACCGCCAAGCGCCTGGAGATGCCGATGGACCGCGTGGTCGTCACCGTCGACCGCCACGGCAATACCTCCGCCGGCTCGGTGCCGCTGGCGCTGGACGAGGCGGTGCGCTCCGGCCGGGTGCAGCGCGGCCAGCTGCTGCTGCTGGAAGCGTTCGGCGGCGGTTTCACCTGGGGCTCGGCGCTGCTGCGCTACTGAGCCTGGCACCACGTCCAGCGAACCGGAAAGGCCGCCACCGTGCGGCCTTTCCGCGTTTCCGGGCAGTCCCGGGCGCGTTCGCCGCGGCCTGCACATACGCGGTCGTACAGACAAACGGCGCGTTGCGCCCGTATCATCGCCGTCCTTCTTCGAACTGCGACAGCACGTGACCCAAGCGACGCTTGCCTTTGTCTTCCCCGGCCAGGGTTCCCAGTCCGTCGGCATGCTCGCCGAACTGGCGGCGGCGCACCCGCAGGTGCGCGAGGCCTTCGCCGAGGCCTCCGAAGGCGCCGGCGTCGACCTGTGGAAGCTCTCGCAGGAGGGCCCGGAAGAGCAGCTCAACCGCACCGAGTTCACCCAGCCGGCGCTGCTGGCCGCGGGCGTGGCGGCTTGGCGCGCGTGGCAGGCCCAGGGCGGCGCACAGCCGGCGCTGCTGGCCGGCCACAGCCTCGGCGAGTACACCGCGCTGGTGGCCGCCGGGGCGCTGTCGCTGCACGACGGCGCGCGCCTGGTGCGCCTGCGTGGCCAGCTGATGCAGGAGGCCGCGCCCGCCGGCAGCGGTGCGATGGCCGCGGTGCTGGGCGCCGAGGACGCGGTGGTGGAGGAGGTCTGCACCCAGGCCTCGTCCAGCGGGATCGTGGTCCCGGCCAACTACAACTCGCCCGGCCAGATCGTGATCGGCGGCGACGCGGCCGCGGTCGACGCGGCGCTGGCGCTGCTGGCCGAGCGCGGCGTGCGCAAGGCGGTCAAGCTGGCGGTGAGCGTGCCCTCGCATACCCCGCTGATGCGCCAGGCGGCCGACCGCCTTGGCGAGGCGATGGCGCAGTTGCAGTGGCAGGCACCGGCCCTGCCGGTGGTGCAGAACGTGGACGCGCAGGTGCACGAGGGCGTGGACGCGATCCGCGACGCCCTGGTGCGCCAGCTCTACCTGCCGGTACGCTGGACCGGCTGCGTGCAGGCGCTGGCTTCGCGTGGCGCCACCCGCATCGCCGAGTGCGGCCCGGGCAAGGTCCTGGCCGGCCTGGTGAAGCGCATCGACAAGTCGCTGGACGCGCGCGCCATCGGCGCGGCGGCCGACTTCGACGCGGCGCTGGCCGACTGGCGCTGACATCCACGCGGCCGCGCCGCGGCCGTCCTAGCTGAAGATTCAAGAGGTCGACATGAGCAACCTGCCCCTGAGCGGCGAGATCGCCCTGGTTACCGGCGCCAGCCGCGGCATCGGCGCGGCCATCGCCGACGAGCTGGCCGCGCGCGGTGCCACCGTGGTCGGCACCGCCACCAGCGATGCCGGCGCGCAGGCGATCGGCGAGCGCCTGGCGGGCAAGGGCGGCCACGGCCGCCGGCTCGACGTCACCGAGCCCGGCGCCATCGAGGCGCTGGTCGACGCGATCGCCAAGGAGTTCGGCCCGGTCTCGATCCTGGTCAACAACGCCGGCATCACCCGCGACAACCTGCTCATGCGGATGAAGGACGAGGACTGGCAGGCCATCCTCGACACCAACCTCACCAGCGTCTACCGCAGCTGCAAGGCGGTGATGCGCGGGATGATGAAGGCGCGCAAGGGCCGCATCGTCAACATCGCCTCGGTGATCGGCGCCACCGGCAACGCCGGCCAGGCCAACTACGCCGCGGCCAAGGCCGGCATCATCGCCTTCAGCAAGTCGCTGGCCAAGGAGATCGGCAGCCGCGGCGTGACCGTGAACGTGGTTGCCCCGGGCTTCATCGACACCGACATGACCCGCGACCTGCCGGCGGACGCCAAGGAGGCGATGCTCGGCCAGATCGCGCTGGGCCGCCTCGGCGAACCGGCGGACATCGCCCGCGCCGTGGCCTTCCTCGCCGGCCCGGACGCCGGCTACATCACCGGCGAGACCCTGCACGTGAACGGCGGCATGTACATGGCCTGACACCGGCCCGCAGCTGCCAAACAAGACCCCAAAAGCCGCGCAAGCTTCTGAATGGCCTGCATTTTCCCGCGGGTGCCAGTGGCCCCGGCTTTTGACTACACTATCCGCCTTGTGGATCAGTGAAACCCGGGCCGCGCATCCTCGCGCCGGTTCGACCAACAACCACTCCGCCTGGAGCAGCAAACCCATGAGCACCATCGAAGAGCGCGTCAAGAAAATCGTCGTCGAACAGCTCGGCGTCAAGGAAGAGGAAGTGACCAACAGCGCATCGTTCGTCGACGACCTGGGCGCCGACTCGCTCGACACCGTCGAGCTGGTGATGGCCCTGGAAGAGGAGTTCGAGTGCGAGATCCCGGACGAAGAGGCCGAGAAGATCACCTCCGTCCAGCAGGCGATCGATTACATCAAGGCCCACGTCAAGAGCTGACGCGCGCCGTGCCCGCGGACCCGCGTGGTCCGCGGCGACCACATTCCGACGGGGCCGCTGCATGCGGCCCCGTGCATGTCCGGCGGAAACCCGCCGGCATGCGCAATCCCGCACCGAGAAGCAGCAGGAGCCGCCAATGAGTCAGCGTCGCGTCGTCGTCACCGGCATGGGCATGGTCTCGCCGCTGGGCAACGACCTGGCCAGCAGCTGGGATGGCATCGTCAACGGCCGGTCGGGCATCGGCCCGGTCACGCATTTCGATGCGAGCGCCTACGCCACCCGCATCGCCGGCGAGATCCGCGATTTCGATCCCACCGCGTTCCTGCCGCCGAAGGACGCCAAGAAGATGGAGCCGTTCATCCATTACGGACTGGCGGCTGCGTTCATGGCCCTGGACGACTCCGGCCTGGAGATCACCGAGGCCAACGCCGAGCGCGTGGGCGCGATCATCGGTTCGGGCATCGGCGGCATCCTCGGCATCGAGGAGCAGACCGCCAAGTACCTCGAGGGCGGCCCGCGCAAGATCTCGCCGTTCTACGTGCCCAGCACCATCATCAACATGCTGCCGGGCCAGCTGAGCATCATCCGCGGGCTGAAGGGGCCGAACTTCTCGGCCGTCTCCGCCTGCGCCACTTCCAACCATTCCATCGGCACGGCGATGCGCCTGATCCAGCACGGCGACGCCGACGTGATGGTGGCTGGCGGCGCCGAGCGCGGCTCCTCGCCGACCTCGATGGGCGGCTTCTGCTCGATGAAGGCCATGTCCACCCGCAACGACGAGCCCGAGCGCGCCTCGCGCCCGTGGGACGCCGAGCGCGACGGCTTCGTCCTGGGCGACGGCGCCGGCATCCTGGTGCTGGAGGAGTACGAGCACGCCAAGGCACGCGGCGCGCGCATCTACGCCGAGCTGCTGGGCTTCGGCGCCAGTGCCGACGCCAACCACATGACCGCCCCCAGTGAGGACGGCGACGGCGCCGCGCGCTGCATGCTGGCCGCGCTGCGCGACGCGAAGATCGATCCGGCGAAGGTCGACTACCTCAACGCGCACGGCACCTCGACCCCGCTGGGCGACCTGGCCGAGACCCTGGCGATCAAGCGCGCCTTTGGCGACCACGCCTACAAGATGATGGTCAGCTCGACCAAGTCGATGACCGGCCACCTGCTGGGCGCCGCCGGCGGCGTGGAGGCGATCTTCTCGGTGCTGGCCATCCACCACGGCATCGTGCCGCCGACCATCAACCTGGAGAACCCGGGCGAGGGCTGCGACCTGGACTACGTGCCCAACGTGGCGCGCCAGGCCAGGGTCGACGTGGCCGTGTCCAACGGCTTCGGTTTCGGCGGCACCAACGGCACCCTGGTCTTCGGCCGCATCTGATGGCTACGGCGCCGGCCGCGGCCGGCGCCCGCCACTGCAACGGCATCCGCCGCCGGGGCCGCCCATCCCATGCTCCAGCCCTTCGCGCTTCCGGCGTCGGTCGACCTGCTGGCCCTGCACCGGCAGACGCCGTCGCGCTATCCGCTGCTGCTCGAGTCCGTCGCCTCCGGCACCGCCCAGGGGCGCTGGGACCTGCTGCTGGTGGCCGACGGCCGCGGCCTGCGCCTGGATGCCGACGGCATCACCCGCGATCTCGACGGTGCGGAGCACGCCGGCACCTTCCTGCAGGCGCTCGATGCATGGTGGCGGCGCGAGCATGCCGGCATCGCCGATCCGCGCTGGCCGTTCGCAGGCGGCTGGGCCCTGCTGCTGGACTACGAACTGGCCGCCCAGGTCGAACCGGTGTTGCAGCTGCCGCAGCGCCAGGACGGGCGCCCGCCGGCGCTGGCCCTGCGCTGTCCGGCCGCGGTGCTGCGCGACCGCGCCAGCGGGCAGTGCGTGGCCATCGCCGAGCCGGGGCAGGGGCACCTGCTCGGGGTGCTGCGCGCCGACCTGGAGGCCAGCGCCGCGCTGCCGCCGCTGCCGGCGTGGCAGCCGCCGGCGGAAATCGGCGAGGACGAACCGCAGCGCTTCCTCGACGGCGTGGCGTGCGTGCTCGACTACCTGCGCGCCGGCGACGTGTTCCAGGTCAACCTCTCGCGCGGCTGGCAGGCGCGCTTCGACGCGCCGCTGGATCCGGCCGCGCTGTACGCACGCCTGCGCCAGGCCAACCCGGCGCCGTTCGCCGGCCTGTTCGCCGGAGAGGGCTGGGCGGTGGCCAGCTCCTCGCCGGAGCGGCTGGTGGCGGTGCACGGGCGCACGGTGCAGACCCGGCCGATCGCCGGCACCCGCCCGCGCTTTCCTGGCGACGACGATGCCGCGCGCATCCGCGAGCTGGTCGGCCATCCCAAGGAGCGCGCCGAGCACGTGATGCTGATCGACCTGGAGCGCAACGACCTCGGTCGCGTGTGCACGCCCGGCAGCGTCGAGGTCGACGAACTGATGACGGTGGAGAGCTACGCCCACGTCCACCACATCGTCAGCAACGTGCGCGGCCAGCTGCGCCCCGGCGCCACCCCGGGCGAGGTGATCGCCGCGGTGTTCCCCGGCGGCACCATCACCGGCTGCCCCAAGGTGCGCTGCATGCAGATCATCGCCGAGCTGGAGCAGGTACCGCGCGGTGCCTATACCGGCGCCTTCGGCTGGCTGGGCCGCAACGGCGACATGGACCTCAACATCCTGATCCGCAGCGCGGAAGTGCGGGGCGACACCGCCAGCTTCCGCACCGGCGCGGGCATCGTGGTCGACTCGGTTCCCGGCCGCGAGCTGGACGAGACCCGGGCCAAGGCGCGCGGCCTGCTGCGCGCGCTGGTGCCGGAGGCGTGAACCGCGCGCGGGGGCGGCGGGCGGCACGTGCGGCGCGGTATCCTGAGCGACCTTCCTGGGAACGAGGTGGTCGTGGCCGGCGGATGTAGGCGTGCAATCGGGATTTCGCTGGGCGTGCTGTTGGCCGTGCTGCTGCTGGCCGGCGGCGTGGCGGCCTGGGGCTGGAACCACTACCAGCGCTTCGCCGACGCTCCGGCCTGGACCGGCGAACCGGCCAGCGTGCGCATCGAGCGCGGCGACGGCCTGCGCACGGTGCTGGCGCGCCTGCGCCAGGCCGGCGTGGTGGCCGGGCACGACCTGGAGTGGCGCCTGCTGGCCCGGGAACTGGACGCCGCCGGCCGGCTGAAGGTCGGCGAGTACGCGCTGGAGCCGGGCATCACCCCGCGCGAGCTGCTGCGGCGGATGCGCGATGGCCGCGTCATCCACTACCGCGTCACCATCGTCGAGGGCTGGAACTTCCGCCAGCTGCGCGCCGCGCTGGCCGCGGCCGAGCCGCTGCTGCACGAGGCCACCGACCTGGACGACGCCGCGCTGATGGCGGCGCTGGGCCATCCCGGCCAGCACCCGGAAGGGCGTTTCCTGCCGGAGACCTACCTGTACCAGCGCGGCGACAGCGACCTGGACATCCTGCGCCGTGCCTACGCGGCGATGGAGCAGGCCCTGGCCGAGGCCTGGGCGAACCGCGCGCCGGACACGCCGCTGCGTTCGCCGGAGGAGGCCCTGATCCTGGCCTCGATCGTGGAGAAGGAAACCGGCCAGGCGCACGAGCGCCCGCAGATCGCCGGCGTGTTCTCGCGCCGGCTGCAGAAGGGCATGCTGCTGCAGACCGACCCGACCGTGATCTACGGCATGGGCAGCGCCTACGACGGCAACATCCGCAAGCGCGACCTGGCCACCGACACCCCGTACAACACCTATACCCGCCCGGGCCTGCCGCCGACCCCGATCGCCATGCCCGGCCGCGCCGCGCTCCACGCGGCGGTGAACCCGGCGCCCGGCGACGCGCTGTACTTCGTCTCGCGCAACGACGGCTCGCACGTGTTCTCGGCCACCTACGCCGAGCACAACCGCGCGGTGGATTGCTACCAGCGCCGGCGCAACTGCCCGCCGCGCGCCGAAGCGGAGCCGCAGCAGTGAGCCAGGCATTGCCCATGCATCCGCGCCTGGTCAGCCTCGAGGGCGGCGAGGGCGCCGGCAAGAGCACCGCGCTGGCGGCGGTGCGCGACCTGCTGCTGTCGCGCGGCCACGAGGTGGTGCTGACCCGCGAGCCGGGCGGCACGCCGCTGGCCGAGCGCATCCGCGAGCTGCTGCTGGCGCGCTCGGCGCCCGGCCAGGACGTGGCCGAGCCGCTGCACCCGCAGACCGAGCTGCTGCTGATGTTCGCCGCCCGTGCCCAGCACGTGGCCGAGGTGGTGCGTCCGGCACTGGAGCGCGGTGCGTTCGTGGTCAGCGACCGCTTCACCGATTCCAGCTACGCCTACCAGGGCGCCGGCCGCGGCCTGGACCCGGCCTGGATCGGCGACCTGGAACGGCGCACCGTCGGCCTGCGCCCCGGCCTGACCCTGCTGCTGGACCTGGACGTGCGCGAGGGCCGCGCCCGCACCAGCGGCCGCGACCTGTGGCCGGACCGGATCGAGAGCGAGCAGGACGAATTCTTCGAGCGCGTGCGCCGCGGCTTCCGCCAGCGCGCAGGGGCCGAGCCGGAGCGCTTCGCCCTGATCGACGCGGCGCAGCCGCCGCAGGCGGTGGGCCGCGACGTCGCTGCGGCGGTGGCGGCGTGGCTGGACCGGCGGGAGGGCGCATGAGCCCGGACGGTTTCGCGCCCTGGCAGCAGCGCCTGTACGAGCAGGCGGCCGCGGCGGTGGACGCCGGGCGCCTGGGCCACGCACTGCTGCTGTGTGGCCCGGCCGGGCTGGGCAAGCGCGCGGTGATCGAGGCGCTGGCGCAGTACGTGCTGTGTGAGGCGCGCGCCGACGGCCGGGCCTGCGGCCGCTGCCGCAGCTGCGAGCTGTTCGCCACCCGTACCCAGCGCGATCCGGTGGAAACCCGCCCGGACGGTTCCCTGGCCCAGCCCGACGGCCACAGCGCGCACCCGGACCTGATCTTCGTCGGCTACGAGTGGCGGCTGAAGCCGTCGCCGCCGCGCATGCGCACCGAGATCGTGATCGAGCAGATGCGCCAGCTGTCCGAGCGGCTGGAGGTCTCGGCCACGTTCAGTTCGCGGGTGGCGGTGGTCGAGCCGGCCGACGCGGTCAACTACAGCGCCTGGAACGCGATCCTCAAGACCCTCGAGGAGCCGCTGCCGGGGCGCTACCTATGGCTGGTCACGGCCAGTCCGGCGCGCCTGCCGGCCACCATCCGCAGCCGCTGCCAGCGCCTGGAGATGCGCCTGCCGCCGCGTGCCGAGGCGCTGGCCTGGCTGCAGGCGCGCGGCCACGCCCAGGCGGCCGCGGGCGAGGCGCTGGACGCCGCGCGCGGCCACCCGGGGCTGGCGGCCAGCTGGCTGGAAGGCGATGGCCTGGCCCTGCGCAAGGAAGTCGCGGCCGACCTGGCCGCGATCGGCGGCGGCCGCGCCGATCCGCTGGAGGTGGCGCAGCGCTGGGGCGCGGACGAGCGTGGCGAGGAACGCCTGCGCCACGCCGCCGAACACGCGGTGGGCGAGGCCGCTTCCGGCTTGACCGATCCAGCCCGATTGCACAAGCTGGCGGAGTGGTTCGACCGCGCCAACCGTGCCCGCGAACTGCTGCGCAGCACGGTGCGGGCGGACCTGGTGATGGCGGACCTGCTGCTCGGCTGGCGCGACCTGGCACGCAGCACGAAGACCTAGCCGGCGCGAGTAAAGGGGAATGATCCAATGAGTGCTGCAAGCGGACGCCAGGGCATCCTGTCGCTGGCGGTCAAGGACAAGGCCGGCCTGTACGGGGCGTACATGCCCTACGTGCGCAACGGCGGCATCTTCGTGCCCACGCCCAAGCGCTACTTCCTCGGCGACGAGGTGTTCCTGCTGCTGACCCTGCCCGATTCCAGCGAGCGCCTGCCGATCGCCGGCAAGGTGGTCTGGGTCACGCCGGCCGGCGCCCAGGGCAACCGCGTCGCCGGCATCGGCGTGCAGTTCCCGGAAGGCACCGACGGGGAGGCGGTCAAGAACCGGATCGAGACCCTGCTCGCCGGCACCCTCAACGGCGACAAGCCCACCCACACCATGTGACCTGCCCGGCGGGGGCGTCCCCCGCTGCATGCGGACGCGGGCAGGCCGGACAACCCCAGGGGGTACATATGCCCGAAACCCGACTCCACGTGCGCAAGTCCCTCCTGGCCGCGCTGCTGGGCGCGGCCTCGCTGGCCGCGGTCGCGGCCGAGCCGCCGGTGCCGTTGCGCATGCGCCTGCAGGGCCCCGCGCTGCAGATGGACGTATCGCCGCGGCTGGGCGGGCGCATCCTGCACCTGTCGCTGCCCGGCGCGCCCAACCTGCTGCTGGAGGGCCCGGCGGTGCAGGCCGAGCCGGACCCGCAGGTGCGCGCCGACGGCGACAACATCCCCTACCTGGGCCACGAGGTCTGGGTCGGGCCGCAGTCGGAGTGGTGGACGCACCAGGCCCTCAACCCGGCGCGGCGCAAGGCCGGCGCGATCTGGCCGCCGGATCCGTGGCTGGCGCATGCCCCGGCGAAGGTGCTGGAGCAGGGCGATGCCCGCCTGGTGGTGGAGGGCGCGGCCAGCCCGGTCAGCGGCGTGCAGCTGACCCAGTCGTTCAACCTCGCCCACGACCGCGCCGAGCTGGTGGTGGACATGCGCAACATCCGCAAGGAACCGGTGGCGCGCGACATCTGGTTCAACTCGCGGGTGCCGCCGCAGACGCGGGTGTACGTGCCGGTGGCCGCCGATGGCAGCGGCGTGCGCGTGCGCTCGGATACCGACGGCGGCTACGACGCCTTGGTGAGCCGCAGCGACGACGGCCTGTTCTCGCTGGAGCTGCTGCCGCCGGGCGAGGGCCTGCTGGGCCGCCGCGGCAAGGTGTTCATCCAGCCGCAGGCCGGCTGGATCGCCGGCTTCAACGCCGGGCAGGCCTTCGTGATCCATTTCGAGAAACAGCCGCTGGAACGGATCCACCCCGAGCAGGGCCAGGTCGAGCTGTACCTGGACTGGCGCCCGGACCCGGCCTATCCGAGCCTGATGGAGCTGGAGGTGCACGCGCCCTACGTGGCCCTGGAGCCGGGGCAATCCACCAGCGCGCGGCAGTGGTGGATCGTGCGCCGTTACGACGGGCCGGACCGCCGCGACGCCCAGGTCGCGTTCCTGCGGCGGATGCTGGACGAAGCCGGGATCGAATAGGCCGCCCGGAGCGGTGCCGGGCATGGAAACGGGGACGGGGCGGCCATGGGCCGCCCCGTCCTGTCTTCCAGGGGCCGGCCACGCCGGTGCGCGGGCGCCGGCGCGGCAGGGCCGCCGCTTATGCCGGCGGCTGGCGCAGCAGCGGGCTGTCCCAGCCCGGGCGCGGGGCGAAGCGCTCGCCGTGGCGTGCCTGCAGGGCCTTGAGCTTCTCCAGCAGGACGTCGGCGCCGGTGGCGCGGATGTGCTGGATCGGGCCGCCGCGGAACGGCGCGAAGCCGGTGCCGAAGATCACGCCGGCATCCAGCAGGTCGGCATCGTCGACCACGCCGTCGTGCAGGCAGGCCACCGCCTCGTTGAGCAGCGGCAGGACCAGGCGGTCCTCCAGGTCGTCCGGGGCCTTGTAGCCCTGCGGCACTTCCGGCTTGACCGGCTTGCTGCCCTTCTCGGTCTTCTCCCACTTGTACAGGCCCTGGCCGTCCTTCTTGCCGCGCTTGCCCGGCTCGACCGTGGACAGCGCCTCCGGCAGCGACAGGCCGAGGAACGGCGACAGCTCGGCGCCCACGCCCTGGGCCACGTCCAGGCCGACGGTGTCGATCAGCTCGATCGGGCCCATCGGCATGCCGAACTTCACCGCGGCCTTGTCGATCACCGCGCCGGGGATGCCCTCGGCGTAGGCGTGCGCGGCCTCGAGCATGTACGGGAACAGCACGCGGTTGACCAGGAAGCCCGGGGTGCCGGCCACCGGCACCGGGAACTTGTCCAGCGCCTTGCAGAACGCCGCCAGGCGCTGCTCGGTGGCCGGATCCAGCGCGGCATGGCGGACGATCTCGACCAGCGGCATCTGCGCCACCGGGTTGAAGTAGTGCAGGCCGGCGAACTGCGCCGGGCGCGCGATGTGGCCGCGCAGCTCGTCCAGCGGGATCGAGGAGGTGTTGGTCACCAGCAGCGCGTCCGGCTTCATCCGCGGCTCCAGCGACTGGTACAGCTCGCGCTTGGCGTCGGGGTTCTCGATGATCGCCTCGATCACCAGGTCGGCCTTCGCCACGCCGTCGCCGGCCAGGTTGCCCTGCAGGCGCGCGGCGACCTCGGCGCGCCTGGCCGCGTCCTTGACCCGCTTGCCGAACAGCTCCTGCGCGCGGGACAGGGCACCGTCGATGAAGCGCTGCTCGCGGTCCTGCAGGGTGACGCTGAAGCCCTTGTAGGCCGCCCAGGCGGCGATGTCGCCACCCATCACGCCGGCGCCGACCACGTGCACGTGGGCGATGCCATGCTCCTTGCCGCCCAGGCCCTTGAGCCGCTCGCTGAGGAAGAAGATCCGGATCAGGTTGCGCGCGGTCGGGCTGGCGGCCAGCTTGACCACGGCCTTGCGTTCGGCGTCCAGGCGGGCCTGGATGCCGGCGCCGCCGCTGCGCTCCCAGGTGCTGATCAGGGCGTAAGGGGCCGGGTAGTGCTCCTTGCGCGCCTTGCGCGCGACCTGCTTGGCCATCTGCGGGGCCAGGATCTTGCGCGCCAGCCAGGTATTGGTGGCCCAGCCCTTGAAGCGCTGGCCGAACGGACGCTCCAGGCCCTTGAGCGCCAGCGCGGCGGCCACGTCCTCCAGCACCGCCGGCTCGGCCAGCTTGTCGACCAGGCCGATGTTGCGCGCGGCCTTGGCGGCCAGGCGGCGGCCGGTGAGCATCATGTCCATCGCCGCCGGGGCGCCGACCAGGCGCGGCAGGCGGGCGCTGCCGCCCCAGCCCGGGAAGATGCCCAGCTGGGTTTCCGGCAGGCCGATGCGGGTGGACGGATCATTGCTGGCCACGCGGTAGTCGCAGGCCAGCGCCAGTTCGGTGCCGCCGCCCATGCAGAAGCCGTGGATCGCGGCCACGGTCGGGCAGGGCAGTTCGGCGATCTTCTGGAACACGGCCTGGCCGCGGCGGATCGCGTCGTTGACCGTGCCCTTGCGGTCGAATTCCTGGAACTCCTTCAGGTCGGCGCCGGCGATGAAGCCGTTGGCCTTGCCCGAACGGAACACCACGCCCCTGGGCGGGTCGATCGCCAGGCGCTCGACGATGTCGCCCAGTTCGATCAGGACGTCCTGCGAGAGCGCGTTGACCGCCGCGTCGGCCCGGTCCAGCGCCAGTACCACGACTCCGTCGTCGCGCCTGGCGGCTTGCCAGTGGCTGAATCGGAGTCCGTCGAGGCCTGGGAGCATGGGTGCACCATCCGGTTGTGTATGGAAGGGGCGGCTATCATCCCGAGGTTGTTTCCGCCGCGTCAAATCCCATAACAGGAGAAGGCGCGCGCGGCCGGCGGGCGGCCTGCGCGACGGTAAGCGGCGGGCGGTTAAGTTCCTGCATGGGCGGACGGCAGCACGTCACAATGTGGAGATCCGGAAGCGGTCCGCGCCAGGCCGCTGAACTTTTCCCGGCAACGGCGGTCACAGGGCACGGCTCGGCCGCGCCGACAGGAGTACGGCCCGGCATGGCCGAAGGAACGCAAAAGGATTCACCCCAGGACCTGGACCTCGAACTGGTCCGTCGCGTGCAGCGTGGCGAGACGGCCGCGTTCGACCTGCTGGTGCGCAAGTACCAGCACCGGATCGTCGCCCTGATCGGCCGCTACGTGCCGGACTGGAGCGAGTGCCAGGACGTCGCCCAGGACACCTTCGTCCGCGCCTTCCGCGCGATCGGGAACTTCCGCGGCGACGCCCAGTTCTATACGTGGCTGCACCGGATCGCAGTGAACACCGCCAAGAACCACCTGGTCGCCCACAACCGGCGCCCGCCGACGGACGACATCGACGCCAGCGACGCCGAGCAGTACGACGTCGGCACCCGCCTGCGCGACACCGACACCCCCGAGCGCGAGGCCATGCGCGAGGAGCTGGAGCGCACGGTGATGAAGGCGGTGGACGCGCTGCCGGAGGAACTGCGGACCGCCATCACCCTGCGCGAGGTGGACGGCCTGAGCTACGAGGAGATCGCGCAGAAGATGGGTTGCCCGATCGGCACGGTCCGCTCGCGCATCTTCCGTGCCCGGGAAGCGATCGATGCCGAACTTCGGCCGCTGCTCGAGGTCCAAAGCGCTACCCGCGAACGAAACAGAACATGAGCCAGGACATCCGCCCCCGCAACGACGCTCCCGGCGTGGACCGGCTTGAACTCCACTATCGCCAGCAGCTTTCAGCGCTGGTCGACGGCGCGCTGGCCCCGGACGAGGCCCGCTTCCTGCTGCGCCGGCTGGAGCACGACCGCGAACTGGCCGGCAGCTACGAACGCTGGCAGCTGTACGGGCAGGTGATGCGCGGCCGGCTCGGGCGCATGGCTGCCCCCGGCTTCGCCGAGGCGGTGGCCCTGGCCGTGCGCGAGGACGCGGCGGCGGTGGCCGCCACCGGCACCCGCGGCGGCGCGCGCCACGGCTGGATGCGCTGGGGCGGCGGCGCCGCGGCGCTGGCGGCCTCGGTCGCGGTGGTGGCCCTGTTCATGGGCCAGGCCCGCGATCCGGGCGCGCTGCCGGCGGCGTCCGCGCCGACCGTGGCCAGCACGCCGGAACTGCCGGCAGCGCCGGTAGTCGCCGAGGCGGCCCCGGCCGCCCGGGATGCCACTCCGGAGGATGCGCCGGCGACCCACCTGGCCGCCGCCGAGCCGGCGGCCGTGGCCGCGGTCGCCGCCGCGGCCGCCTCGCGCCGTCCGGCGCGGGTGCAGCCGGTGGTGCGCGAGCCGCTGCCGCTGGCCGAGCCGGCGCGCGAGGTCCTGGCGCCGGCGGACGCCATGACCGTGGTGGCCGCGGAACTGCCGGCCGCGCCGTTCGCCGGCCAGGCCGCGAACGAGGATCCCTTTGCCTCCGCGGTGGCGCCGCATGCGCGGCCGTGGCCGCGGGCGGTGCTGCCGCAGCCGGCGACCGGCGCCTTCACCGCCAGCTTCGGCAACGCGGGGGCACAATCGGCCGGTCGCGCCTTCTATCCGTTCGAGCCGGCCCTGCCGGCGCCCGCGGGCGGGGACGCCAGGCCGGATCTGGCCGAGCCGCCGGCCGCAAGCGAAGACGCGCCGCGCTGAGCGGCTTCCCGGGCCTTCCTGCCGTGACCGCGGGCTGCCCCTTGCCGGGGCGGCGCCGGCGGGGCGTGCCGGCCCATTCCCCATGCAAGCGATGAGGTCCATTACATGACTGCACGTGTGCGCAAACCCCTGCTGGCCGCGCTGGCGCTGAGCATCCCGCTGGTCGCGTGCGCCCGGGAGCCGTCGCCGGCCCCGGCCGCGCCGGCCGCCGTCGCTGCCACCGCCGCCCCGGCCGCACCCGCCGCGCCGCTGGTGACGGGCCTGCCGGATTTCACCCGGCTGGTGGAGCAGGTGACCCCGGGCGTGGTCAACATCGAGGCGCGGATCGGCGCGCGCACCGCCGCCCGCGGCATGCCGGACGACGAGGAGATCCCGGAGATCTTCCGCCGCTTCTTCGGCCCCGGCTTCGGCATGCCTTCTCCGAACGCCGCCCCGGGCCGCTCGGTCGGCTCCGGCTTCCTGATCGGCGACGGCTACATCCTCACCAACCACCACGTGGTCGACGGCGCCGAGTCGATCACCGTGCGCCTGTCCGACCGCCGCGAGTTCCAGGCCAAGCTGGTCGGCAGCGACGAGGGCTACGACGTGGCCCTGCTCAAGCTGGAGGGCAAGGAGGCCGCGGGCCTGCCGGCCCTGCGCCTGGGCAATTCCTCCTCGCTGCGCCCGGGCCAGTGGGTGGTGGCGATCGGCTCGCCGCTGGGCCTGGAGCAGTCGGTCACCGCCGGCATCGTCAGCGCGCTGGGCCGCAGCGGCGGCCGCGGCCAGCAGTACGTGCCGTTCATCCAGACCGACGTGGCGATCAACCGCGGCAACTCCGGCGGCCCGCTGCTCAACACCTCCGGCGAGGTGGTGGGCATCAACTCGCAGATCCTCAGCAATTCCGGCGGCTACATGGGCGTGAGCTTCGCCATCCCGATCGACCTGGCGATGAACGCGGCCGAGCAGATCAAGAAGACAGGCAAGGTCAGCCGCGGCATGCTGGGCGTGGTGGTGCAGGAGATCGATTCGGCCCGGGCCAAGGCGCTGGGCCTGTCCAGCAGCGCCGGCGCGCTGGTCAACAGCGTCGAGCCGGGCAGCGCCGCGGAGAAGGGCGGAGTGGAGATCGGCGACGTGATCACCGCGGTCAACGGCCAGCCGGTCAACAGCAGCGCCGACCTGCCGCCGATCATCGGCATGCTCCCGCCGGGCTCGAAGGCGCGGCTGGAGATCGTGCGCGACGGCCGCAAGCGCGAGCTGAACGTGACCCTGGGCGAGCTGACCAGCGACGCCCAGCGGCCGGGCCTGCGCGACGGTTCCGGCAGCAGCTCCGGCGCGGCGGTGTCGCCGGCGGCCCGGATCGGCCTGCGCGTGGCCGACCTGGACGCCGCCACCCGCCGCCAGCTGGGCCTGGGCAACAACGAGGGCGTGCGCATCACCGGCGTGCTGAGCCCGGAGGCGCGCGAGGCCGGATTGTCGCCCGGCATGGTGATCCTGCGGGTGGGCCGCACCCCGGTGGGCAGCGTGGCCGCGCTGGAGCGCGAGCTGAAGTCGGCCTCGGCCGGCGACGCGGTGATGCTGCTGGTGCGCACCCCGGCCGGCGCCACCAGCTTCGTCGCCCTCACCGTGCAGGAAGACTGATCCGGCGCGGCGCCCGGCCCGTGCGGCCGGGCGCCGGCGCATGCCCGCGGGCGCGGGGCGGCGGGGACATCCGTGGATGCCCCCGCGGCGTGCGATAATCCGCCGCTACCCGACGACGGCCGAGACCGCCGCCCCTCATGTCTGCAGATTCCATGCGGTTCATCCGCAACTTCTCCATCATTGCCCACGTCGACCACGGCAAGTCGACCCTCGCCGACCGCATCATCCAGCTGTGCGGCGGCCTGGAAGCGCGCGAGATGGAAGCCCAGGTGCTCGATTCCAACCCGATCGAGCGCGAGCGCGGCATCACCATCAAGGCGCAGTCCGTGTCCCTGCCGTACAAGGCCAAGGACGGGAACACCTACTACCTGAACTTCATCGATACCCCGGGCCACGTCGACTTCTCCTACGAAGTCAGCCGCTCGCTGGCCGCCTGCGAAGGCGCGCTGCTGGTGGTCGACGCCGCCCAGGGCGTGGAGGCGCAGTCGGTGGCCAACTGCTACACCGCGGTGGAGCAGGGCCTGGAGGTGGTGCCGGTCCTCAACAAGATCGACCTGCCGACCGCCGACATCGAGCGCGCCAAGGCCGAGATCGAGGCGGTGATCGGCATCGATGCCTCCGAGGCGGTCGCGGTCAGCGCCAAGACCGGCCTGAACGTGGACCAGGTGCTGGAGGCCATCGTCCACCGCATCCCGCCGCCGAAGCCGCGCGACACCGACAAGCTGCAGGCGCTGATCATCGACTCCTGGTTCGACAACTACCTGGGCGTGGTCTCGCTGGTGCGGGTGATGCAGGGCGAGATCCGGCCCAGGAGCAAGATCCTGGTGATGTCCACCGGCCGTACCCACGAGGTGGACAAGGTCGGCGTGTTCACCCCCAAGCGCAAGGAACTGCCGGTGCTCAAGGCCGGCGAGGTGGGCTGGATCACCGCCTCGATCAAGGACGTGCACGGCGCCCCGGTGGGCGACACCCTGACCCTGGCGGCCGACCCGGCCCCGGCGCCGCTGCCGGGCTTCCAGGAGATGCAGCCGCGCGTGTTCGCCGGCCTGTTCCCGGTCAACGCCGAGGACTACCCGGACCTGCGCGAGGCGCTGGAGAAGCTGCGCCTGAACGACGCCGCGCTGCGCTTCGAGCCGGAGAGCTCGGAGGCGATGGGCTTCGGCTTCCGCTGCGGCTTCCTCGGCATGCTGCACATGGAGATCGTGCAGGAGCGCCTGGAGCGCGAGTACGACCTGGACCTGATCACCACCGCGCCGACCGTGGTGTACGAGGTGCTGAAGACCGACGGCACGGTGGTGCCGCTGGACAACCCGGCCAAGCTGCCACAGGCCAACCTGATCCAGGAGGTCCGCGAGCCGATCATCCGCGCCAACATCCTCACCCCCGAGGAGTACATCGGCAACGTCATCAAGCTGTGCGAGGAAAAGCGCGGCGTGCAGATCGGCATCACCTACATGGCCAGCCAGGTGCAGATCAGCTACGAACTGCCGATGGCCGAGGTGGTGCTGGACTTCTTCGACAAGCTCAAGTCGGTCAGCCGCGGCTACGCCTCGCTGGACTACCACTTCCTGCGCTTCGACGCCGGTCCGTTCGTGCGCGTGGACACCCTGATCAACGGCGACCGGGTGGATGCGCTGTCGATCATCGTCCACCGCACCCACGCCGACCGCCGTGGCCGCGAGCTGTGCGAGAAGATGAAGGACCTGATCCCGCGCCAGCAGTTCGACGTGGCGATCCAGGCCGCCATCGGCTCGCAGATCATCGCCCGCACCACGGTCAAGGCGCTGCGCAAGAACGTGCTGGCCAAGTGCTACGGCGGTGACATCACCCGCAAGAAGAAGCTGCTGGAGAAGCAGAAGGAAGGCAAGAAGCGCATGAAGCAGGTCGGCCGCGTGGAGATCCCGCAGGAGGCCTTCCTGGCCGTGCTGCAGGTGGACAGCAAGTGATGCCCCGAGCGCCGCTCCCGCGCGCCGCGGTCCCGGTTTCCCTCGCCAAGGAACGAGCATGAAATGGTTTGAGATCGGCCTGGTGGTCCTGACCTTCGCCACCGGCCTGGTGTGGCTGCTGGACCGCCTGTTCTTCGCCCGGCGCCGCGCCGCCCGCGCCGGCCTGCTGGACGAGGAGCCGGCGGTGGTGGACTACTCGCGCGCGTTCTTCCCGGTGCTGGCCGCGGTGCTGGTCCTGCGCAGCTTCGTCGCCGAGCCGTACAAGATCCCGTCCAGCTCGATGATGCCGAACCTGCTGATCGGCGATTTCATCCTGGTCAACAAGTTCTCCTACGGCCTGCGCCTGCCGGTGACCAACCGCAAGTTCGTGCCGCTGGGCGAGCCGGAACGCGGCGACGTGGTGGTGTTCAAGCCGCCGCACGACCCGGACCAGAACTGGATCAAGCGCGTGGTCGGCCTGCCGGGCGACCGCATCGCCTTCCACGGCGACACCCTGTACATCAACGGCGAGGCGGTGCGCTACACCCCGATCGGCCAGTACGTGGGCAAGGGCCGCGGCGCGGAGATGGACGGCGCGACCCTGCTGACCGAGCACCTGCCCGGGCGCGACCACCGCGTGCTGGAGTGGATCGACCGCGCCGCGCCCGCTGGCCAGGGCGAGTGGACCGTGCCGGAAGGCCACTATTTCGTGATGGGCGACAATCGTGATAATAGCGAGGACAGCCGGTTCTGGACCCAGACGTCGTTCCTGCCGGAGGAGAACCTCCGCGGCAAGGCGTTCCTGATCTGGCTGAACTGCGAGGGCTGGTTCTGTACGGGGAGTTTCGATCCGGGACGGATCGGGACGAGGATCAAGTAAGGCGCAAGGCGCCGGTTGGGGGAATGGCAATGAAGCGCAAGCAAGGCGGTCTGAGCCTGGTCGGGTTCCTGATGGCGCTGGCGGTGCTGGGGTTCGCCGCCTACGTCGGCATGAAGCTGTTCCCGATGTACCAGGAGTACTATGCGGTGCGGTCGGCGATGAAGGGCCTGTCCAACGAGCCGGGCGTGGCCGACATGAGCCCGCAGCGGATCCAGGAGCTGTTCTTCCGCCGCCTGTACATCAACTATTCCGAGAACGTGAAGCCGCAGAACGTGAAGTTCGAGCGCGCCAACGGCGGCTGGGTGATGCGCGTCACCTACGAGGTGCGCCGGCCCCTGATCTACAACCTGGACGTGGTGGGCAACTTCGATACCCGCCAGGCCCTTACGCGGCGCGGTAGTGGCGAGGAATGACCGCAAGCTGGTGCGCGACCGGATCGGCCATGCGTTCGCCGATCCGTCGCTGCTGCAGCAGGCGCTGACCCACCGCAGCGCCGGTTCGCCGCACAACGAGCGGCTGGAATTCCTCGGCGACGCGGTGGTCAACCTGATTGCCGCCGAGGCCCTGTACCAGCGCTGGCCCAAGGCCGACGAGGGCGTGCTGACCCGGGCCCGCGCCGAGCTGGTGCGCGAGGCCTCGCTGGCGGTGATCGCCCGCCAGCTGGAGCTGGGCGAGCGCCTGACCCTGGGGCCGGGCGAGCTGAAGTCCGGCGGCTTCCGCCGCGATTCGATCCTGGCCGACGCGGTCGAGGCCGTGGTCGCCGCGATCTACCTGGACGCCGGCTACGAGGCCTGCCGCGCGGTCGTGCTGCCCTGGTTCGAACAGGCGCTGGCGGCGCTGCCGGTCGGCAAGCCGGAAAAGGACGCCAAGACCCGCCTGCAGGAATGGCTGCAGGCGCGGCAGAAGCCGCTGCCGGCCTACGAGCTGGTCTCCGAAAGCGGCGAGGAACACGCCAAGGTGTTCCTCGCCCGGTGTACCCTGAGCGAGCCTCCGGCCAGCGCCGAAGGGCAGGGCACCTCGCGGCGCCTGGCCGAACAGGCCGCGGCCGCGGCGGTGCTGGAACGGCTGGAGCCCCCGCTCCGGCAGCCATAGACGGTCCGACAAGTGAATCCCGGAAACAACGAAGCCCCCCACCGCTGCGGCAGCGTCGCCGTCGTCGGCCGCCCGAACGTCGGCAAGTCCACCCTGGTCAACGCCCTGGTCGGGGCCAAGGTCAGCATCGTCTCCAACCGCCCGCAGACCACGCGCCACCGCCTGCTGGGCATCGCCACGGTGCCGGGCGGGCAGATGCTGCTGGTCGACACCCCCGGGCTGCACCGCGAGCAGGGCCGGTTCAAGGCCTCGGCGATGAGCCGGGTGATGAACCGCACCGCGCGCGGCGCGGTGGAGGACGTGGACGCGGCGGTGCTGGTGGTCGAGGCCGGGCGCTGGGACGAGGAGGACACGCTGGCGTTCAACGTGCTCCACGACGCCGGCGTGCCGGTGGTGCTGGTGGTCAACAAGGTCGACCGGCTCAAGGACAAGACCACCCTGCTGCCGTTCCTGGCCGAGGTGGCGAAGGACCGGGATTTCGCGGCCGTGCATCCGATCTCCGCGCTCAAGCGCAAGGGCCTGGACGACCTGGTCGCCGACATCCTGGCGCAGCTGCCGGAGGCACCGCCGGTTTACGACGAGGACGAGATCACCGACCGCAGCCAGCGCTTCCTGGCCGGCGAACTGGTGCGCGAGCAGCTGATGCGCCAGCTCGGCGACGAGCTGCCGTACGCCACCACCGTGGAGATCGAGCGCTTCGCCGAGGATGGCGCGCTGCTGCGCATCGGCGCGGTGATCTGGGTCGAGCGCGAGGGCCAGAAGCCGATCGTGATTGGCAAGGGCGGCGCGCGCCTGCGCGAGATCGGCAGCAAGGCGCGGCAGCAGATGGAGCGGCTGTTCGGGCGCAAGGTGTTCCTGGAGACCTGGGTGCGCGTGCGCGAGGGCTGGTCCGACGACGAGGCCGCGCTGAAGGCCTTCGGCTACGGCCAGGAGTAAGCCGCGCATGGCCGGCGGGGACTGACATGCGCATCGAGGGCGACAGCGCCTTCGTCCTGCATGCCCGCCCGTGGCGCGAGACCAGCCTGCTGGTCGAGGTCCTCAGCGCCACCCACGGCCGCCTGGGGCTGGTCGCGCGCGGGGTGAACTCGCCGAAGCGGCAGGTGCTGCGCGCCGCGCTGCAGCCGCTGCAGCACATCCGCTACGACGCGGTGCTGGCCGGCGAACTGGCCCAGCTGCGCGGCGCCGAGGCCCTGGACGCCGCGCCGCGGCTGGGCGGGCAGGTGCAGCTGGCCGCGTTCTACCTCAACGAGCTGGTGCTTCGCCTGGCGCCGCGCCAGGATCCGCTGCCGGAACTGTTCGGGGCCTACGCCCGCACCCGCGCCGCGCTGGCCGACGCCGGCTCCCTGGCCTGGACCCTGCGCCGCTTCGAGCGCGACCTGCTCGGCGCCCTCGGCGTGGGTTTCGAGCTGGACGTGGACGGCGACGGCCAGCCGCTGGACCCGGCCGCGCGCTACCGGCTCGATCCGGAACACGGCCCGCGAAGGTTGCTCAGCGACCGCGGCCACGGCGAGCGCAACGCCGCCGCCACCGGCGCCGCGCTGCTGGCGCTGGCCGCCGACGTGCAGCCGGGTCCGGAGGACCTGGCCAGCCTGCGCCTGCCGCTGCGCGCGGTGCTCGCCCACCACCTCGGGCCGCGGCCGCTGGCCTCGTGGGAAATGGCCGCGCAGCTGCAGCGCCTGGGGCGCGGCGCCGACTGAAGGCGCCGCGCGCAGGCGCGTAGAATCCGCGCATGCCATCCAAGCCCCGGATCCGCACCGTCCACGGTGCCGACATCGAACCCTGGCTCGACGAGGTCGCCCGCCTGCGGGTGGCCGTATTCCGCGACTGGCCGTACCTGTACGACGGCGACAGTTCCAGCGACTACGAGCGCCAGTACCTGCAACCCTACGTCGCCTCGCGCGAAAGCGTGCTGGTGCTGGCCCTGGACGGCGACCGCGTGGTCGGCGCCTCCACCGGGCTGCCGCTGCTGGACGATGCCGAGGCCTTCGCCGCGCCGCTGCAGCAGGCCGGCCTGCCGGCCGCGGACGTGTTCTATTTCGGCGAGTCGGTGCTGTTGCCCGCCTACCGTGGACTGGGCGTGGGCCATGCCTTCTTCGACGAACGCGAGGCCCATGCACGCAGGCTTGGCCGCTTCCGCTTCACCGCGTTCTGCGCGGTGGACCGCGATCCGGATGATCCGCGCCGCCCGCCCGGGTACCGGCCCAACGATGCGTTCTGGCACGGCCGCGGCTATGCGCGCCTGCCGGGACTGGCCGTCCGCCTGGCGTGGGAGGAGATCGGCAGGGGCGAAATCGAACATGCGCTGACCTTCTGGTCGCGCGACTGGAAGGAGAAACCATGAAAGTTGCCGCCTGCCGCTACGAAGTCGGCAAGCCCGCGGATTTCGAGGCGTTTGCCGCGCGCCAGCGCGCTTTGCTGGAACAGGCCGCGGCGCAGGGCGTGCGCGTCGCGGTGCTGCCGGAATACCTGTCGCTGGAGCTGGCGGCCATCCACGGGCCGCAGGTCTACGCCGACCTGCACGCCTCGCTGCAGGCGATCCAGCAGCATCGCCAGGCCTGGCTGGCGCTGTTTTCCGGCCTCGCCCGAGAGCTGGGCATGTACATCGTCGCCGGCAGCTTCCTGCTGGACATCGGCGCCGGCCGCCATCGCAACCGCGCTGACCTGTTCGCGCCCGATGGCGGCCACCAGTGGCAGGACAAGCTGCAGCTGACCGGCTTCGAGAAGCGGACCGGGGTGATCGTGCCCGGCGAGGCGCTGAAGGTGGTGGATGTGGCCGGCGTGCGCGCGGGCATCAGCATCTGCTACGACAGCGAGTTCCCGCTGCCGGTGCGCGCCCAGTACGAGGCCGGCGCGCGCCTGCTGCTGGTGCCCAGCTGCACCGACACCGCCGCCGGAGCCACCCGGGTGCGCGTGGGCTGCCTGGCGCGCGCGCTGGAGAACCGCTTCTTCGTCGCCCAGGCCGTCACCGCCGGCGACGCGCCCTGGAGCCCGGCGCTGGATACGAACACCGGCGACGCGGCGATCTACGCGCCGATGGACGTGGGCTTCCCGGCCGACGGCATCCTGGCCAGCGCCGGTGCCGGCCAGGAATGGGCGATCGCCGAGCTCGACTTCGCGCGGCTGGAAGACACGCGCCTCACCGCCCAGGTCGCCAACGACCGCGACTGGCCGGCGCAGCTCGCACCGGCAATCGTGCGCGCGCGGGTGGAAGGCTTCGATGCGCTGCCTGGCGCGTCCGGCTAGGCAACGCCCGCCAGCCAGAGCGAACCGCCGCCCAGCGCAAGGCCCATGGCGATGGCGGCCAGGACGTCGCTGGGATAATGCAGCCCCAGCACCACCCGCGAGGCCGCGACCGAGGCGCTGAACGGCAGCAGCAGCGGCGCCAGCACCGGATAATGGGCCAGGGCCACCACGCTGAAGGCCACGGCGTGCAGGGTGTGCCCGGAGGGGAAGCTGAACTCGTCCAGCGGCGCGACCCATGCGCGGATGCGCAGGTCGGCGGCAAATGGGCGCGGTCGCCTGGTCCATCGCTTGAGGCCACGGTACAACGCCAGCGAGGCCAGGCCCACGGCAGCCATGTGCAGGGCCGTCAGGCGGCCGCCCTCGCCGCCCAGCACCGCCAGTGAGGCGATCAGCGCGTACCAGGCGAAGCCGTCGCCCAGGCGGCTGACGCAGGCGAAATAGCCGCGCACCGACCTGCGCATGCACATGCGGTTGGCCAGCAGGCACCAGCGCTGCTCGCGTGCATGCAGGCGTGCACCGGGGCCGGCGCGCGCCGGCAGCTCGGCGGGGAGCGGATCAGGCGGCGAGAGGTGCATCGAGGGCTCTACGGCGGGCCAGCGTCGCCAGTAGGGCATCGAAGTCGGCCGCGACCTGTTCCGGGCGCAGCCCCAGCACCGCGGTGCGCGCCGCCACGCCCATCTCGCGGCGCAGGGTGGCATCGCCCGCCAGGGCGACGGCGGCGGCGATGAAGCCGGCGTCGTCATGCGCCAGCAGCCCGTGTACGCCGGTATGCAGGTGTTCGCGGGCGGCGCCGGTGTCGAAGGCCACGGTCGGCACGCCGCTGGCCATCGCTTCGAGGACGACGTTGCCGAAGGTCTCGCTGAGGCTGGGGAACAGGAACAGGTCGCCGCTGGCGAAGTGCCGCGCCAATGCCTCCCCGCGCTGCATCCCGCAGAACACGAAGTCGGGATTCCCGCGCGCCAGCGCCTCGCGCAGGGGGCCGTCGCCGATCCACACGAAGCGCGCATCCGCGCGCTGCCGCTGCAGGGCGCGGAACGCCCGGACTGCCAGGTCCAGGTTCTTCTCCGCTGCGATCCGCCCCACGTACACCACCACCGGCGTGGCGGCATCGGCGCCCCAGTCGCGGCGCAGGTGCGTGTCGCGACGGAACGGCGTGAACTGCGTGGTGTCCACCGCCCGCGCCAGCCGCACCACGCGCGAGAAACCCTGCGTGCGCAGCGCCTGCTCCAGCTCCATGGTCGGCACCAGGGTGGCGTCGGCGCGATTGTGGAAACGGCGCATCAGGCGCAATGCCCCCGGCTGCAGCCAGGCCAGGCCGTAGTCGCGCATGTAGTGGTCGAAGCGGGTATGGAAGCCACTGGCGACCGGAATGCCGAGGCGCCTGGCGGTGCGGAGTGCCGACCACCCCAGCGGGCCTTCGGTGGCGATGTACACCGTGTCCGGTCGCGTGCGGCGCCACTGCCGGTGCAGCGCGCCGGATGCGGGCAGTCCGATGCGCAGGCCGGGGTAATGCGGCAGCGCCGCGCCGGGGAGGAGCAGGGTTTCCAGGCCTTCGTCCGGGCCAGCACCGGGCTGGCGCGGACGGGCGACCTCGACCGCATGGCCGCGCCCGCGCAGGCCAAAGGCCAGTGACTGCACGGTCAGTGCGACCCCGTTGACCTCGGGTGGCCAGGTTTCGGTGACGAGGGCGTAGCGCATGGGCCGTCTCCGGTTGCGCTTCCAGCCTGCCTGCGGTCGATGCCGGGGCGATTACCGCCGGATGACGGCCTGGTGACAGACGCCGCGCGGATGCGCCCGCTCACGGCCGTGACGGCGGATCCGGTGTGACCGACCCGACCGTCAGCGCCACGGTGCCGTCGCGCAGGCGGGCCTGCACGCGGTCGCCCGGCGCGACCTGGGCGACCGAGTGCACCAGGGCGCCATCGTCGCCGCGGGTGACGATCGAATAGCCGCGCGCCACCGTGGCCAGCGGGCTGCACGCTTCCAGCGAGCGCGCCAGGGCGCGCAGCTTGAGCGCATCGCGCTGCAGGATCCGGGCGATCGCGGCCTGCGGGCGCGACTGCAGGCGCAGCAGGCGTTCGCGCAGCTGCGCGACGCGTCGCTGCGGATGGTGGGCGCGCAGTACCGCGCCGGCGTGGCGCAGGCGTGCGTGCTGGTGCTGCAGCTGTTCGCGCCAGCGTGCTTCCAGCCGGCGTCGCAGGGCTTCCTGGCGTTGGCCGAGCAGGCGCAGCCGGTTCTGCGGCGACTGTGCCTGCAGGCGCAGCGCGGCGCGGTCGGCACGCTGCATGGCCTGGCGCAGGCGATGGCCCTGGATCGCGCGCAGGCGGCCGTGCAGCACGCCGATGCGCGCCAGCAGGTCGCGCCGGTCCGGTACCAGCAGCTCGGCGGCCACCGACGGCGTGGGCGCACGCACGTCGGCGGCGAAGTCGGCCAGGGTGAAGTCGGTTTCGTGCCCGACCGCGGAGACGACCGGCACCGGCGATGCGGCGATCGCACGCGCCAGGCGCTCGTCGTTGAACGCCCACAGGTCTTCCAGCGAGCCGCCGCCGCGGGCCAGCAGGATCGCGTCGTAGCGGCCGCTGGCGCCGGCGCGCTGCAGCAGCGAGGTGATCTGCGCCGCGGCGGTCTCGCCCTGGACCAGGCTGGGGAGGATTTCCACGTCCAGCAGCGGGCAGCGGCGGCCGAGCACGCTCAGCACGTCGCGCACCGCCGCGCCGGTGGGCGAGGTGATCACGGCCAGGCGCCGCACCCAGCGCGGCAGGGGGCGCTTGCGTGCGGGGTCGAACAGGCCCTCGGCCTCCAGCTTCGCCTTCAACGCCTCGTAGGCGCGGCGCAGGGCGCCTTCGCCGGCTTCCTCCAGGTGGTCCAGCACCAGCTGGTAGTCGCCGCGTGCCTCGTACAGGGTGAGCCGGCCGCGGGCCAGCACCTTCATGCCCTCGCGCGGCACGAACTTCAGCCACTGGCTCTTGGGCCGGAACATGGCGCAGCGCACCTGGGCGCGCGCGTCCTTGAGGTTGAAGTACAGGTGCCCGGAGGCCGGACGGGTGACGTTGCCCAGCTCGCCCTCGACCCAGACCAGCGGGAAGGCACTCTCCAGCAGGTCGCGCGCCAGCGTGTTGAGCTGGGCGGGGGTGAGGACGGGGTTCTGCTCGGACATCGGCGCGTACGGCTCGGCGGGACAGGATAGCGCGGCAGCGTGCGTGGTGCCGGAGGCGCTCCGGGCGGCCAGCCCAGAGCGAGCCGTCGCGGCGCCCGGCAGCGCCCCCCAAATCACCAATCACCAATCACGCCCCTCGATGCCGCTCCAGCGCCCAGGCCACATGCTCCCGTACCAGCTGCGAAGGGTGCTCGCGGCGCGATTCCAGCGCGGCGACGACTTCCGGCGTGGTCGGAGCGTTGCCCAGGGCCACGGCGATGTTGCGCAGCCAGCGCTCGTGGCCGCTGCGGCGGATCGCGCTGCCCTCGGTGCGGCGCAGGAACTCCTCCTCTTCCCAGGCGAACAGCTCGGCGAGGGTGGCCTGGTCGAGGTTGTTGCGGGCGCGGAAGTCCGGCTCGTCGGTGCGCCGCGCGAACTTGTTCCAGGGACACACCAGCTGGCAGTCGTCGCAGCCGAAGATGCGGTTGCCGATCGCAGGGCGCAGCTCCTCCGGGATCGGGCCGTCGTGCTCGATGGTCAGGTAGGAGATGCAACGCCGCGCATCCAGCCGGTAGGGCGCGGTGATCGCCCCGGTCGGGCAGGCGGGGATGCAGCGGCTGCAGGTGCCGCAATGCGCGCTGGCCGGCGGATCCACCGGCAGCGGCAGGTCCAGGTAAATCTCGCCGAGGAAGAACCAGGAGCCGCCGTCCTTGTCGATCAGGCAGGTGTGCTTGCCGATCCAGCCCAGCCCGGCGTTGCGCCCCAGTGCGCGCTCCAGCACCGGCGCCGAGTCCACGAACACGCGGTAGCCGAAGGCGCCGAATTCCCGTTGCAAGCGTTCGGCCAGCTTCTGCAGCCGGTTGCGCATCAGCTTGTGGTAGTCGCGGCCCAGGGCGTAGCGGGCCACGTAGGCGCGGCGGCCATCGGCCAGCGTGGCCCAGGCCTGGTCCCCGTCCTGGCCGTAGTCCAGGCCCACCGAGACCACCCGCACCGTTCCCGGCACCAGTTCACGCGGACGGCTGCGCGCGGTGCCATGGCGCGCCATCCAGTCCATGGTTCCGTACAGGCCCTGGGCCAGCCAGTCGCGCAGGTGGGCCTCGTCCTCGGCCAGGTCCACGCCGCTGATGCCGCAGCGCTGGAAGCCGTGCTCGCGCGCCAGCTCGCGCACTCGCCGTGCGGCAGCGACGAGGTCGATCGCCGCGGGCTGGGCCGGGCTTGCGGGCGGGGTGGGGGACATGCGCCGATTATAGGAGCCGCCGCAACGCCGGCCCCGGCGCCCGCGGCTTAGAATTGCGCCATGCCTGCCTCCGCCACCCTGCTGTTCGACAGCCGCGCCGCCCGCCGGATCGACCAGGAGGCGACCGCCGCGCTCGGCGGCGACGGCTACGTGCTGATGACACGCGCCGGCGAAGCTGCCTGGCGGGTGCTGCGCGAACGCTGGCCGCATGCGCGCCGGATCGTGGTGGCCTGCGGCAGTGGCAACAACGGAGGCGACGGCTACGTGCTGGCGCGGCTGGCCTTGCAGGCCGGCCTGGACGTGCGCGTGGTGCTGCCGGCCGGCGTGCAGCCGCGCACGCCGCTGGCGCAACGTGCCGCGGCCGATTACGCCAGCATCGGCGGCACCCTGGAACACTTCCCCTGCGCGCTGGACGATGCCGAGCTGCTGGTCGACGCGCTGCTGGGCATCGGCCTGGAGGCGGCGCCGCGCGAACCAGTGGCCGCTCTGGTCGCGGCGCTGGACGCGGCGCAGGCGCCGGTATTCGCGCTCGACGTCCCTTCAGGCATCGACGCCGACCGCGGCAGCGCGCCGGGCGCCGCCCTGCGCGCCGACTGCACCCTGCAGTTCATCGTCGAACACAGCGGCCTGCGCACCGGCATGGCCTTGGACCACACCGGCGAACTGCTGCTGGACACCCTGCAGGTGGACGCCGCGGCGTACGCGGCGGTGGCGCCGCCATGCGCGCGCCTGCTGGATGCATCCGCGCTGGCGCAATGGCTGCCGCCGCGGCCGCGCGACAGCCACAAGGGCCGCGCCGGCCACGTGCTGTGCGTGGGCGGCGACCACGGCAGCGGCGGCGCGGTGCTGCTGGCGGTGGAAGCCTCGCTGCGCAGCGGTGCCGGCCTGGCCAGCGTGGCCACGCGCGAGGCGCACGTGCCGGCGCTGCTGGCGCGGCGCCCGGAAGCGATGGTGCACGCCGTCGAGGACGCCGAGGCGCTGGCGCCGCTGCTGGCGCGCGCCAGCGTCGTCGCCTGCGGACCGGGCCTGGGGCGCAGCTCGTGGTGGGGCGGTGCGCTGTTCCGCAAGGTGCTGGAGAGCGACCTGCCGCACGTGCTCGATGCCGATGCCCTGAACCTGCTGGCCGAAGCGCCCATGCCACTGGGCGACGCGATCCTCACCCCGCATCCGGGTGAGGCCGCGCGCCTGCTGGGCAGCAGCACCGCCGCGGTGCAGGCGGACCGCTACGCCGCCGCGGCCGCGCTGGCGCAGCGCTACGGCTGCGTGGTGGTGCTCAAGGGCGCCGGGAGCATCATCGCCGCGCCGGGCGAACTGCCCTGCGTGCTCGACGCCGGCAATCCCGGCATGGCCACCGGCGGCATGGGTGACCTGCTGACCGGCACCATCGCCGCCATGCGCGCCCAGGGGCTGGACGCGTTCCAGGCCGCCTGTGCCGGCGCCCTGCTGCACAGTGCCGCCGGTGACGCCGCGGCAGCCGACGGCGGCCAGCGTGGCCTGTTGCCCTCGGACCTGCTGCCGTGGCTGCGGCGGCTGGCCAATCCCCCTTCTTTGCAGGCAGTTTCCCGATGCTGATCGAGCTTCCCGGTCCCGAGGCCACCGACGAACTGGGCCGCGCCCTGGCCGCGAGCCGGCCGCAGCCGGCCGTGGTCCACCTGCACGGCGACCTGGGCGCCGGCAAGTCCAGCCTGGCACGCGCGCTGCTGCGCGCGCTGGGGGTGCAGGGGCCGGTGCGCAGTCCCACCTACACCCTGGTCGAGCGCTACCCGGTGCCCGGCGGCGAGGCTTGGCACCTGGACCTTTACCGCATCGCCGATGCCGGCGAGCTGGACTTCCTCGGCCTGGACGGCGACGAGGCCACGCTGTGGCTGGTGGAGTGGCCCGAGCGCGGCCAAGGCGCGCTGCCGGCGCCGGACCTGGAAGTGCACTTGGCGGTCGCTGGAGCCGGGCGCCGCGCCCGCCTGGAAGCCCGCTCCGCGGCGGGCCAGGCCTGGCTGTCAGCCCTCGACCTGAACGGGCGCTTGCAGGGCGTTCCTGCCGGGTGATCGCAAGAAGATCCCCCAGGTGGCGGATTCTTAAAGGATTTTCACTTGCAATGCACGCCGGCTGGTGATTGAATCCGGCCCATGTGCCACCTCCTCGCCCGGTTTGGCGTGCTGGCGGCGGGCCTCGTGCTCGCCGTGATCGGCTGCGTGGGCGATGCCCTGGCCGGCGAGGTGAAGGGCCTGAGCCTGCAGCAGGGGCCCACCGGAACCCGCGCCGAGGTGCAGCTGCACGGCGCCGGGCAGTTCAAGACCCTGAGCCTCAGCGGGCCGCACCGGCTGGTGCTGGACCTGCCCGAATCGCACGCCGCCGCGGGCCTGAAGCTGCCGGCCCCTGCCGGCCTGGTGACCAACGTGCGCACCGGGCAGCCGGTGCCCGGCACCTACCGCATCGTGTTCGAACTGGCCGCGCCGGTGGCCAGCCTGCCGGTGCGCGCCGAGCCCACGCCGGAAGGCGCGCGCCTGGTGATCGAATGGCCCGGCGACGGTCCGGTGACCCCGGCTACCGCTGCCAGCCCATCCGGGCCGGGGCCGGCCACGGTCGCCGCGGCTCCAGCCGCCACCGCTTCCGGTTCCGGCGACACGCCCGCGCCGGCCAGCGATGCGGCCGCGCGCGCCGAGGCCGCGCGTGCCACCGCGCTGCTGACCGCGCAGGTGGTGCAGGCCGGCCGCGCCAGCGAGCCGGCGCCGCAGCCGGCGCAGCCGGCACCGGCGGCGGTCTCGCCGCAGGCCATCCTCGAGGGCCGCGCCGGTGCGCTGGCCGGCACCCCGGCGCCTGCGACCACCACGCCGGCCACGCCCGCTACCGACAATGCCCCGCCGCCGGCCGCCACCCCGGCGCCCGCGCCGGTGCGCCCGGCGGTCAATGCCGCCGCCGCGCGTCCGCTGATCGTGGCCATCGACGCCGGCCACGGCGGCCAGGACCCGGGCGCGATCGGCCCCACCGGCAAGCGCGAGAAGGACGTGACCCTGGCCATGGCGCGCGAGCTGGCGCGCCAGATCGATGCCACCCCGGGCCTGAAGTCCTTCCTGGTGCGCGACAGCGACGTGTTCATCCCGCTGCCGATGCGCGCCCAGCGCGCGCGCGCGGCCAAGGCCGACATCTTCATCTCGATCCACGCCGACGCGGCCGAGAACCGCAACGCGCGCGGCTCCTCGGTCTACGTGCTGTCGACCAAGGGCGCTTCCTCGCAGCGCGCGCGCTGGCTGGCGGACAAGGAAAACGCCGCCGACCTGGTCGGCGGCGTGCGCCTGCAGCAGACCGAGGCGGTGCTGGCCAACGTGCTGCTGGACCTGGCCCAGAGCGGGCACATGCGCGCCTCCGAGGACGCGGCCCTGCACGTGCTCGGCGGCCTCAAGCGCGTGGGCAACAACCACAAGCCCAACATTGAGCGCGCCAACTTCGCCGTGCTGCGCACCTCGGACATGCCGGCGATGCTGGTGGAGACGGCCTTCATCTCCAATCCGGACGAGGAGAAGCGCCTCACCGACCCGGCGTTCCAGCGCAAGGTCGCCGGCGCGGTGCTGGAAGGCATCACCACCTATTTCAGCCGGCAGCCGCCGCCGGGCACGCTGTTCGCGATGCGCGCCGAGGCCGACCTGGCCGCGGCCGGCGGCGCGGGCGGCACGCCCTGATCCAAGCGCGGGCCGGCGCGCCGGCGGCGCGGCGGCTATCATCACGCCTGATCCTCCTGACGGCCTGCGCGCCGCCGTGATGCCGTGCCGATCCGACAGCTTCCCGACACCCTGATCAACCAGATTGCCGCCGGCGAGGTGGTCGAACGCCCGGCCTCGGTGGTCAAGGAACTGGTCGAGAACGCCCTCGACGCCGGCGCCACGCGCGTGGACATCGACCTGGAGGAGGGTGGCATCCGCCTGATCCGGATCCGCGACGACGGCGGTGGCATCCCGCCCGGGGAACTGCCGCTGGCGGTCAGCCGCCACGCCACCAGCAAGATCGCCTCGCTCGACGACCTGGAAGCGGTGGCCACCCTCGGCTTCCGCGGCGAGGCCCTGCCCTCGATCGCCTCGGTCAGCCGCTTCATGCTCGCCTCGCGCACCCGCGACGCCGAGCACGGCGCGGCGCTGCACGTGGACGGCGGCCAGATCGGCGAGGTGGTGCCCAAGGCGCACGCGCCGGGCACCACGGTGGAAGTGCGCGACCTGTTCTACAACGTGCCGGCGCGGCGCAAGTTCCTGCGCGCCGAGCGCACCGAGCTGGGCCACATCGAGGAATGGCTGCGCTCGCTGGCGCTGGCGCGCCCGGACGTGGAGCTGCGGGTGAGCCACAACGGCAAGCCCTCGCGCCGCTACCGCGCCGGCGACCTGGACGCGGCCGCGCGCCTGGGCGAGACCCTCGGCGACGACTTCGCGCGCAGCGCGCTGCGCATCGACCACAGCGGCGCCGGCCTGCGCCTGCACGGCTGGATCGCGCAGCCGCACTATTCGCGTGCCAGCGCCGACCAGCAGTACCTGTACGTCAACGGCCGCGCGGTGCGCGACCGCAACGTCGCCCACGCGGTGAAGCTGGCCTACCAGGACGTGCTCTACCACGGCCGCCAGCCGGCCTACGTGCTGTTCCTGGAGCTGGATCCGACCCGGGTGGACGTCAACGTGCACCCGGCCAAGCACGAGGTGCGCTTCCGCGACGCCCGCCTGATCCACGACTTCGTGTTCCGCACCCTGCAGGAGGCGCTGGCGCAGACCCGCGCCGGCATGGAGGCCGGCGCCGCCGCCGCCATGCCCGCCGGCCAGCCGGCCGCGGCCTGGGGCGGCGCCGCGCCCGCTGCCGCACCGGCCGTGAGCGATGGCGGTGCCCGCCCGTTCGTGCCGTGGACGCCGGCGCCACAGCCGCTGGGCCTGCGCGTGGACGAGGCGGTGGGCGCGTACGCGGCGCTGTACGGACAGGCGGACGGGGCCACGCCGGCCGCGCCACCGCTGCCACGCCAGGACCAGGCCCTGCCCGAGGGCAGCGGCGAGATCCCGCCGCTGGGCTACGCGATCGCGCAGCTGCACGGCATCTACATCCTGGCCGAGAACGCCGACGGCCTGGTGGTGGTGGACATGCACGCCGCCCACGAACGCATCGGCTACGAGCGCCTGAAGGCCGCGCACGACGGCATGGGTCTGCGCGCGCAGCCACTGCTGGTGCCGCTGTCGCTGGCGGTGGGCGAGCGCGACGCCGACGTCGCCGAGCGCGAGGCGCAGACCCTGGCCGAGCTGGGCTTCGAGGTCACCCGCAGCGGCCCGCAGACCCTGGCCGTGCGCAGCGTGCCGGCGCTGCTTGCGCATGCCGATCCGGAAGCGCTGCTGCGCGACGTCCTGGCCGACCTGCGCGAGCACGGTGCCACCCGCCGCGTGGCCGCCGCGCGCGACGAGCTGCTTTCGACCATGGCTTGCCATGGCGCGGTGCGCGCCAACCGGCGCCTGACCATTCCGGAAATGAACGCCCTGCTGCGCGACATGGAAGCCACCGAGCGCTCCGGGCAGTGCAACCACGGGCGCCCGACCTGGGCGCGATTCACGCTGGGGGAAATCGATCGATGGTTCCTGAGGGGAAGATGAGGGCCCTGCGCGCCATGGGGATGGCGGCGCTGCTGGCGGCGCTGGCCGGCTGCGGCGGCGAGGCGGGCAGCGACGATATCTCCGCCGAGGCCGAGCGCGCGGCCGCCGCGGCGGTGTTCCAGGCCGGGCAGGAGGCCTGGCGCCGGGAGCGCGAGCAGGAGCTTCTGCGGCCGGACGGCTGGACCAGCCTGGTCGGCCTGCACTGGCTGGAGCTGAAGGCGCACTACATCGGCAGCGGCGAACGCATCGCCAGCAACATGCGCCTGGCCTTCGGCCCGGAGCGCATGGGCCTGGTCACCCGCGACGACGACGGCCGCTACTGGTTCACCCCGGAGCAGGGCGTGGAGCTGACCCTCAACGGCGAGCCGCTGCGGGGCAAGGTGCGGCTTTACAGCGACCATGACCCGGAGAAGGCGGTGATCGGCTTCGACGGCGACAAGGGCAGGCTGACCCTGGTCCAGCGCGGCAACCGCCATGCCCTGCGCGTGCGCCACGCCGACGCGCCCACCCGGGTGGGCTTTGCCGGGCTGCAGTACTGGCCGGCCGATCCGGCCTGGCGGATCGAGGCGCGCTTCGTGCCGCATCCGCCGGGCAAGACCCTGCCGATCGCCGACATCGTCGGCACCCGCAACGACTCGCCCAATCCCGGCTACGTCGAGTTCGAGCGCGACGGCCGCAGCTTCCGCCTGGAGGCGCTGGGCGGGCCGGAGGAAGGCCTGTTCTTCGTGCTGGCCGACCGCACCAGCGGCCACGGCAGCTATCCGGCCGGACGCTTCCTCGACGCCGACTGGCCGGGCGAGGACGGCAAGGTGGTGCTGGACTTCAACCGCGCCTACAACCCGCCGTGCGCGTTCACCCTGTTTGCGACCTGCCCGCTGCCACCGCCAGAGAACCGCCTGGACCTGGCGATCACCGCCGGCGAGAAGAACTACACCGGGAACGTGCACTGACCCCGGGAGCGCCGATGCACGCCCTGTTTCCCCGCGCCTGCGGCCCGTCCCGTCGCTTCGCCCGCCTGGCGGTACTGCTGCTGGGGCTGCTGCTGACGCTGCCGGTGCTGGCCGCGCCGCCGGTGCCGCTGCTGTGGAAGGTCTCCGACGCGGACAATTCCGTGTACCTGCTGGGCTCGTTCCACATGCTGCGCCCCGGCGACGAGGTGCTGGCCGCCGAGGTCGAGGACGCCTTCGCCGCCGCCGACGCACTGGTGTTCGAACTGGCGCCGGACGAGGCGACCTCGCCCACGCTTGCGGCCGCCATGCTGCGGGCCGCGCTGCGCAAGCGCCCGGGCACGCTGCAGGACGACCTGGGGCCGGCGCTGTGGGCGCGGATGCAGGCGCACGCCGCCGCCACCGGCCTGCCGCTGGCGCAGCTGTCCGGGGTCGAGCCGTGGTTCCTGGGGCTCACCCTGGCGATCGGGCAGCTGCAGCGGATGGGCTTCGACCCGGCGCTGGGCCTGGACCGGCAGCTGATGCAGGCCGCCGCCAGTGCCGGCAAGCCGGCGTCCGGGCTGGAGCGGGCGGCCGACCAGATCGCGGTGCTGGCCGGGATGCCGTTGGCCACCCAGGTGCAGATGCTGGACCAGTCCCTGGCGCAGGCCGAGGCCGGGGACGAGGCCATCGAGGCCATGTACCGCACCTGGCGCCGCGGCGATGCCGAGGGCCTGTGGCGGCTGCTGGGCGAGGACCTGCGGCGCCAGTACCCGGAGCTGTACCGGCACATGAACGTGGCCCGCAACGAGGCCTGGCTGCCGCAGATCCGGCAACGCCTGGAGCGGGGCCAGGGCGACGTGCTGGTGGTGGTCGGCGCGCTGCACCTGCTGGGCAGCGACGGCCTGGTCGAGCGCCTGCGCGCGCAGGGGTACCGGGTCGAGCGCGTGTGCCGCGCCTGCGCCGGCCGCTAGCGTTCCGCGCCGGCCTCAGGCGGCCGGCGCCGGCTCCATCACGATGCAGTCCACCGGGCAGGCGGGCACGCACAGCTCGCAGCCGGTGCACAGTGGATCCAGCACCACGTGCATCAGCTTCGGGCCGCCGATGATGGCGTCCACCGGGCAGGCCTGGATGCACTTGGTGCAACCGATGCAGTCCGCCTCCACCACCACCGCCACCGCCGGCGGCTTGCACTGGCCGCGGCTGCGGTCGTAGGGCACGGGCGGCACGCCCAGCACCCGCGCCAGCGCACGCGCGCCCTCGTCGCCGCCGGGCGGGCAATGGTCCGGTCCGGCCTGGCCGGTGGCCATGGCCTCGGCGTACGGGCGGCAGCCGGGATAGCCGCACTGGCCGCACTGGGTCTGCGGCAGCAGGCGGTCGAGGCGTTCGACCAGGGGCGGAAGCGGAGCGGACATGCGCGGGCGATGCGGCGGGCCGGCCATTATCGCCGCTGCGCCGCCTGTACACACGCGCCGCGGCGCCGCATGCTGCGTGCACGAGAGGAGGGCAACCGATGTCCTGGAAACGGATCTGGCCGGTGGCGGCGCTGCTGGCGGCCGCGCCGCTGGCCGCACAGCCGCCGGCCCACGCGGCGCACGCGGTGGCGGTGCAGGCCTACACGGCGCCGGTGGCGCCGGACATCCAGGCGCCGGAGCTGCGCGAACTGGAACCGGTGCTGCGCGAGGCCCTGGCCGGCGCGCCGGACTTCGCCGGCGGCCAGGTGCTGGTGCAATGGGGTTGCGGCACCGACTGCCTGCGGCTGCTGGCCGCCGACCGCGGCAGCGGGCGGCTGGTGCAGTTGCCGGGCGCGGCCTGCTGCTGGGCGGGCGAGGGCGAGATGCTGGACTACCGCGCCGACAGCCGCCTGCTGGTGGTCAGCGGCCGGCTCGGGGACGGCCCTGGCCATGGCCGCCACTACTTCGTGTTCGAACACGGGCGCTTCGTGCCGGTGTTCTTCGAGCCTGTGCCGGCCGACTGATCCGGCGCCTCAGGCGATGCGCCGGCCACGCCACCAGCGTTCGTGCGCCAGCGCCAGCATCGCCTGGTCCTCGCGGCTGTCGCCGTAGGCGTGGATGCGCGCGTAGCGCGACAGGTCGTAGCGGGCGCGGATGTCGACTGCCTTGTGCGCGCCGCGGTCGCCGCCGGCGTAGCGGCCGGTCAGGCGGCCATCGACGCTTTCCAGGCGGTTGCAGACCAGCTCCAGCCCGTGCCGTCGGCACCACGGCGCCAGGTAGGCGTCGAGCGAGCCGGAGACGATCACCACGGTATGCCCGCGGGCGCGGTGCGCGGCGATGCGTTGCATCATCTCCGGCCGCAGCAGGCCCGGCAGTTCGCGCTCGGCGTAGTCGGCGCCGGCGGCGCGGACCCAGGTCGCGTCGCGCCCGGCGAATGCCTTGCGGGTGGCCCGCACGCGCAGCGCCGAGGCCGACACCAGGCCCAGCCGGTAGCCGGCCACCCAGGGGCCGATGGTCCAGCGCGCCCGTGCCAGCTGCCCTGGCGTGGCCAGGCGGCGCAGGAAGCGGCCGTAGGTATCGCAGGTGGTGACGGTGTGGTCGAAGTCGACCAGGGCCAGTTCCATCGGCCTCCCTCGCGTCCCTTGCATGGGGCGGCGCGGGCCGCCGTTGCGGGTGCCGCCGTTGCCGCGCCCGCGGATGGGCCTGCGCCACCGGGCGGCGCAGGCCGCAGTGCGGATCAGCGCACCGGCATGCCGGCCTGGGCGCCTTCGTCGGCGTCCAGCAGGGCCAGCGCACCGCCGTCGAAGCCGGCCGACAGGATCATGCCCTCGCTGATGCCGAAGCGCATCTTGCGCGGGGCCAGGTTGGCGATGAACACGACGTTGCGGCCGACCAGCTTCTCCGGTTCGCCGTAGCTGGCGCGGATGCCGGAGAAGATCTGGCGCTGGCCCAGCTCGCCGGCGTCCAGCAGGAAGCGCAGCAGCTTGTCCGAGCCTTCCACGAAGCCGCACTCCAGCACCTTGCCGATGCGCAGGTCGAGCTTGGCGAAGTCCTCGATGCCGATGTACTGCGGCGCGCTGGCCGCCGGCGCGGCGTCCTTCTTCGCCTCGGCCTTCTTTTCCGGCTGGGCGGGGGCGGCGGGAGCGGCGGCGAGGGTGTCCTTGGAGGCTTCGGTCATGGCGTCGATCAGCTTGGGGTCGATACGGGTGAACAGGGGGGTATAGGCGGCCACGGTGCGACCGGCCAGGTCCACGCGGCGGTCCACCGCCAGGGTGGTGCCCAGCCAGGCCTCGGCACGGGCGATGGTCGCCGGCACGATGGGCTTGAGCACGCCGGCGATGTCGGCGAAGGCCTGGATGGCGGTGCTCAGCACCAGGTGCAGGTCGGCGCGCCGCGACGGGTCCTTGGCCAGCGCCCAGGGTGCGGTAGCAGCGATGTACTCGTTGGCCAGGTCGGCGGCCGCCATCGCGTTGCGTGTCACCGCCGCGAAGTTGTCTTCTGCGTAAAGTTCCGGCGCGGTTTCGATTCGTCCGCGTACATTGGCGAGCAGATGGCGCGCGGTCTCGGCCCAGCCTTCGGAGAGGTCGCCGGTCTCATTGACTAGCGGCGGGGGCGTGGCCAGCACGTTGCCGAAATGCACGTCCAGCAGCTTGGCGCAGCGGCTGGCGATGTTGGCGAACTTGCCGACCAGGTCGCTGTTCACGCGGGCGACGAAATCGGACAGGTTGAGGTCCAGGTCGTCCACGCCGCCGGAGGACTTGCACGCGAAGTAGTAGCGCAGCGCGTCCGGCTCCAGTCCCACGTCCAGGTAGGTGCGGGCCATGATGAAGGTGCCGCGCGACTTGGACATCTTGGCCCCGTCCACGGTCAGGTAGCCGTTGACGTGCAGGCGGTCGGGCTTGCGCAGGCCGTTGCCTTCCAGCACCGCCGGCCAGAACAGGCCGTGGAAATTGACGATGTCCTTGCCGATGAAGTGGTGCAGCTCGGCGTGGTCGCCCGGCTGCAGCAGCCGCTCCATGGCCGCCTCGTCGAAGTCGCCGGCCTTGCCGCTGCGGGCCAGGGCCAGCAGGCTGGAGAAGTAGCCGATCGGCGCGTCCAGCCACACGTAGAAGTACTTGCCGGGGTGGCCGGGGATCTCGAAGCCGAAGTAGGGTGCGTCGCGGGAGATGTCCCAGTCGCGCAGGCCGCCTTCGCCTTCGATCCACTCGGCCAGCTTGGCCTTGACCCCGGGCAGGGCCACGTCGCCGGCCAGCCACTCGCGCAACACCTCGGTGTACTGGCCCAGGCGGAAGAAGAAGTGCTCGGAGGCACGCAGCTCCGGGGTGGCGCCGGACACGGCCGAGCGCGGATCGATCAGGTCGGTGGGGCCGTAGGTGGCGCCGCAGACCTCGCAGTTGTCGCCGTACTGGTCCGGGGACTTGCAGCGCGGGCAGGTGCCCTTGACGTAGCGGTCGGGCAGGAACATCTGCTTGACCGGGTCGTACAGCTGCTCGATCGAGCGGCGCTCGATGCTGCCGCGCGCCTCCAGGGCGGCGTAGAAACGCCCGGTCAACTCGCGGTTCTCCTCCGAATGGGTGGAGTGGTACCAGTCGAAGGCCACGCCGAAGGCGTCGAAGTCGCGCTCGTGCTCGGCCTTGATCCGGGCGATGAAGGCCTCCGGGGTGACCCCGGCCTTCTCCGCCGCCAGCATGATCGGGGTGCCGTGGGTGTCGTCGGCGCAGACGTAGTACACCGCGTCCCCGCGCATGCGCCGCGCCCGGACCCAGATGTCGGCCTGGATGTAGCCGACCAGGTGGCCCAGGTGCAGCGGGCCGTTGGCGTAGGGCAGGGCGTTGGTGACGAGGACGGAGCGGGACATGGCGGTCGGTGGGGAAAGGGACCGCCGATTATCGCATGGCGGGCGCTCCGGGCCCGCCGGGCGGCTGCCGGCGCCCCGGCGCACGGGCCCGGCGGGGCCGGGCCCGTGCGCGGCGGCGCTCAGAAGCGGTAGGTCGCGCCCATGTAGAAGAACCGGCCGATGCTGTCGTAGTTGGCGCTGCCGATGTCGGCGCCGAAGTAGTTCAGCGGCGGGTCCTTGTCCGAGGCGTTGTCGATGCCGAGGTACACGTTCAGCTCGCTCTCCGGGAAGGTGTAGCCCAGCCGGAGGTTGTGGTAGGTGTACGAGCCATTCATGATCGGCCTGGCCGAGCCCGGGTTGGCGTTGTAGCTCTTGGGCTGGACCCGCAGGTTGCCGTCGACGTACTTCATGTTCCAGCTGGCGCTCCAGTTGCCGAACTCGAAGCTGTTGTCCAGCGTGGCGCGCCAGCGCGGGTCGGTGTAGTAGGTGACGTTCTCGTCGAACTCGTCCGGGAAGTCCTGGAACTGCCACTCCCGCGACTGCAGCAGGCGGGTGCCGACGAAGCGCGAGACCACGCTGGCGCCGAACAGGTTGTAGCGGTAGTCGATCTCCAGGTCCACGCCGACCCGGCGCGACTTGGCCAGGTTCTCGTTCAGCGCCACCCAGCGGGTGATCGAGTAGGCCGGGAAGTCGCGGCCCTGCGGGTCGACGTAGCCGCCCACCGGGGCGCGGGTGATCATGGCGCAGAACTGGTTGCCGATGCCGCCGGGCGAGTCGACGCAGCGGGTGGCCAGGGTCTGCGCGTTGACCGCGCCGATCGCGTCCTTGAGGGTGATGTTCCAGTAGTCCACCGACACGCCCAGCCCGTTGATGAAGTCCGGCTGCCATACCAGGCCCAGGGTCCAGCTGCGGGCGCGCTCTTCCTCCAGGTCCGGGTTGCCGCCGCTCACGCCCGGCCGGCTGGCACTGAAGGTGTCGATCCAGCCTTCCGGGATGCCCAGCGCGCTGCAGTTGGCCACGCGCAGGGCGCGGTCCTCGGCGGTATCCGGGCGGTTGGGGTTGGTGGGCTGGTAGTTGCAGGGGTCGTTGATGGTCGCGAAGTTCTCCGACTGCGGGTTGTACAGCTCGCCGATGCTCGGCGCGCGCACCGCCCGCGCCAAGGTGCCGCGGAAGCGCAGGGTGTCGATGATTTCCCAGTTCAGGCCGATGTTCCAGGCCAGGGTCTCGCCGATGCTGCTGTAGTCGGAGTGGCGCGCCGCCAGGTCCAGGGACATGTTGTAGATGCCGGGCAGGTCGGCCAGCAGCGGGATGGTGGTCTCGGCGAACACCTCGGTGACGTCGTACTCGCCGCCGCGGCTGGGGATGGCGTTGAGGAAGGTCAGGCCCAGCGCGGCCAGCGGGTCGGTGTTCTCCTGGCTCTTCTCCTTGCGGTACTCCACGCCCGCGGCGAAGCCCACGTCGCCGGCCGGCAGCGAGAACAGCCGGCTGTTGGCCACCGAGGCCGCCACCACGTTCTGCTCCAGGGTCGAGGAATTGAGCGAGGTGGTGTTGAACCAGGCGATCGCCTCGGGCGTGCGCGCCACCGCGCCGTCGCCGAACACGCTGAACGGGATGCAGCCGTTGCTGGCGAAGCTGGAGTAGCGCGTGCCGGTGTGCGGGTTGACCGCGTCCTCGTCGATGCTGGCGCGGCAGACGATGTTGCCGTTCTCGTCGCGCACCGCGTCCAGGCCGGCGTGCCAGCGCTCGTTGATGCGGTTGTTGAGGTTGCGGCGGTCGATCTTGGACTGGCCGTAGTTGACCGATGCCTCGTAGGTCCAGTCCTCGCCGAGGTTGCCCTCGAAGCCGAACACCGCGCGCACGGTCTGGCGGTCCACGTCCTCGCCGCGCCGGCCGGCGTCGACGTTGAAGCGGGTGACCTGCAGCTGGGTCAGGCCGTTGGCGTCCATCAGCGCGCCCAGCTCGGGCGAGATGAAGGCGTTGTCGCGGCGGATGCGGATCGGCTGGTCGAACGCCGGCTGGCCGTAGAAGTTCGACTCGGTCTTGCTGTACTTGCCCTCGAAGAACATGCGGTGGTTCTCGTTGAGCTCGAAGTTCAGCTGGAAGTTGGCGCTGAAGCGGTCGAACGCCGGCTCCAGGTCGGCCACCGCGTTGAGGTCGGCGAAATCGCAGTCCACGCATGAGGTCGGGCTGACCACCACGCCGTCGTAGCGGGCGCGGCGGAACGTGCCGTCCGGGTTGAACAGGTAGCGGTTGGTCGGGTTGTTGACGTTGAAGCTGCCGATGGTGAACACGCCGCCGTAGGAGATTGAGTGGTTGCCGCCGGGCCTGGCGAACACGTTCTGCGGGTTGCGCTGGCTGGGCGGCTGGCTGGGGTCGAAGTCCGGGTTGGGCACCGAGACCATGAAGCGCCGCCCGATCTCGCGGTCGCCGCGGCCGAAGCGGTCCTGGGTGCTGTACTCGAGCGAGAAGGCCGCGTTGCCGCGGTCGTCGGCGAAGTTCTTGCCGGCGGTGAAGCTGACGAAGGAGCGGTCGAAGCTGCCTTCGTCGGCCATGCCGTGCTGGCCGCGCAACTCCATGCCCTCGAAGTCCTTCTTGAGGATGAAGTTGACCACGCCGGCCACCGCATCGGCGCCGTACACGCCCGACACGCCGCCGGTCATCACCTCCACGCGCTCGATCCATTCCACCGGGATGGTGTTGACGTCGACCGCGGTGGAGCCGGGGCTGGCACCCACGTGGCGGCGGCCGTTGACCAGCACCAGGGTGCGGGACGTGCCCATGCCGCGCAGGTCCAGCAGGCCGAGGCCCGCGGTGCCGATGAAGCGGGTGGAATTGCCCAGGGTGTAGGTGGGCGACAGCGCCGGCATCCGCGCCATCAGGTCGCCGATGTTGGTGGCGCCGGTGCCGCGGATTTCCTCGGCGGTGACCGCGGTCACCGGGGCGGGGGTGATGAAGCCGGTGCGGGCGATGCGCGAGCCGGTGACGATCACCTGGTCCAGCTGGGTGGGTGCGCCGTCCTGGGACCCGGATTCCTGGGCGAGGGCGGGACTGGCGAGGGGTGCGAGCAATGCCATCACCAGGGCAGCGGTGAGGCGGTTGCGGGGGATGACGATCCTGTCATTCATACGGCCACCTGCGCTTTGGGGGACGCCAGAATGCTAGGACCTTCAGGAAAAAATAATTGTTGAGTTATTCGTTATTTCAGAAGTTTTTCTCTATCGGGTAAATGCCGTCCGATTTGCATTGTATATACGTAAGTCCCTGATTATCCCGGAAATATGCATACGTATGGGAATTGTGCAGGCGCCGTGAAAAAGAAGGGGCGCCATCATGGCGCCCCTTCACGGATCCTGTGCCTTGCTTAATGCGGCGTCACTCGCGGATCCAGGTCTGCGACTTGCAGATGAAGGCGACGCAGCCGGAAACCTCCAGCTTCCTGCCGCCGTCGATCAGGGCCAGCTTGGACTTGTACACCTTGCCCTCGTCGGGCTTGAGGATGGTGCCGCCGGAATACTTGCCGCCGCCGTCGGCCTTCATTCCGCGGATGATCTCCATGCCGGTGATCGGCTTGCCCTTGCGGTCGTCACTGCACTTGTCGCAGGTCGGGTTGGGGCGGCTGGGGTTGATCAGTTCGACGATCCGGCCGCTGAAGCTGCCGTCGGCGGCCTGGGTGATCTCGACGTAGGACTTGGGCTTGCCGGTCTCGCCGTCGATGGTCTTCCAGCGGCCGACGACCGGATCGGCGGCCGTGGCGGTCATCGAGGCCAGGGCCAGAAGCGGCAGGGCGAGGCCGGCCAGCAGGGTCTTGCGCATGTTTTCCTCCCGGATGCAGATGGCCTGCCGGATGCGGCGGGCCTGGCCTCTTATACCAGCATCCGCCCCCGTACGGCTGACCGGATGCGGACGCTGCGTGGCGCCGCCGGGGGGCAGCCAAGCGGCGCGCATTCTTGTACCGTGGCGCGCTCAACCGATATCGAGCCGGTCGCCCGCGCCACCCGGGGCGGGGCCGGCCTGGCGTGACCTACACATGACTGCTGCTTCCCCCCTCCAAGACATCCTCGCCACCCTGGAAGACCCGGCCGGCGGCGGCCCGCTCGGTGCGGCCGTGCGTTGGGACGCGCGCCCGGGCGGCCGCGGCGCCCAGGTCCAGGGCACCACCGGATTCCCGTTTTCCGCCGCCTGGGCGGCCCAGCTGCAGGCGCGCGCCGAGGCGGCCCTGGCCGCCGCCGGCCAGGCGCTGGAAACGTTCGAACTGCGCCCGCGGATCGCCGCCCACGCGGTGCAGGGCGGGCTGGCCCCGCATCCGCGCATCCGCAACGTGGTCGCGGTCGGCTCGGGCAAGGGCGGCGTCGGCAAGTCGACCACCGCGGTGAACCTGGCGCTGGCGCTGCAGAGGCTCGGCGCGCGCGTCGGCGTGCTCGACGCCGACGTGTACGGCCCCAGCGTGCCGGCCATGCTGGGCCTGTCCGGGCGGCCGGAGAGCCCGGATGGCAAGTCGATCGAGCCGATGCGCGCGTTCGGCATCGAGGCCATGTCCATCGGCCTGCTGGTCGAGCAGGACACGCCCATGATCTGGCGCGGGCCGATGGCCACCTCGGCGCTGATGCAGCTGTTCACCGACACCCTGTGGGGCGACCTGGACTACCTGGTGGTCGACCTGCCGCCGGGCACCGGCGACATCCAGCTGACCCTGGCGCAGAAGATCCCGGTGGCCGGTGCGGTGGTGGTGACCACGCCGCAGGAGATCGCCACCCTGGACGCGCGCAAGGCCGTGGCCATGTTCAACAAGGTCGAGGTGCCGGTGCTGGGCATCGTCGAGAACATGGCCATGCACGTGTGCAGCAACTGCGGCCACGTCGAGCACGTGTTCGGCCACGGTGGGGCGCAGGCCATGGCCGAGCGCTACGGCGTGCCGCTGCTGGGCTCGCTGCCGCTGGACCTGCGCATCCGCGAGCAGGGCGACGCCGGCGCGCCGGTGGTGGTGGCCGCGCCGGACGCGGCTCCGGCCCAGGCCTACCTGGCCGCCGCGCAGGCGCTGGCCACCGCGCTGGCCCGGCGCCCGCGCGCCTCGATTCCGATCGCGGCCCGGCTGGCCTGACGCCCCGGTCCGCGCTTCCCGCCGCCGCGGCGGGAGGCCCGGCCGGGCGCGGGTACACGCGGCCCGGCCGGCCCCCTACAATCGCGCGTTCACGCGCCTTGCCCCAGGGAACCACTGCATGAGCATCAAGAGCGACCGCTGGATCCGGACGATGGCCGAACAGCACGGCATGATCGACCCGTTCGAGCCCGGACAGGTGAAGCAGGTCGACGGCAGGCGCATCGTCAGCTACGGCACGTCCAGCTACGGCTACGACGTGCGCTGCTCGCGCGAGTTCAAGGTCTTCACCAACATCAACTCCACCATCGTCGACCCGAAGAACTTCGACCCGAAGAGCTTCGTGGACGTGGTCGGCGACGAGTGCATCATCCCGCCCAACAGCTTCGCGCTGGCGCGCACGGTGGAGTACTTCCGCATCCCCCGTGACGTGCTGGTGGTGTGCCTGGGCAAGAGCACCTACGCCCGCTGCGGCATCATCGTCAACGTCACCCCGCTGGAGCCGGAGTGGGAGGGCCACGTGACCCTGGAGTTCTCCAACACCACGCCGCTGCCGGCGCGCATCTACGCCAACGAGGGCGTGGCCCAGATGCTGTTCCTCCAGTCCGACGCGGACGACGTGTGCGAGACCTCGTACAAGGACCGCGGCGGCAAGTACCAGGGCCAGACCGGGGTCACCCTGCCGCGCACCTGAGCAGGCGCGCCCGCCGGCTCAGCCGCAGCGGGTGCCGTCGCCGCGGCGCAGCAGCCAGCCGGCGCCGACCGCGATCAGCGCCAGCGGCCACCAGGTGGACAGCACGCGGCCGGCATCGATGCCGATTCCGAGGTTGTCGAGCAGGAACAGGACGCCCAGCACGATCAGGACGAGGGCGGGAACCAGGCGACGGCACATGGCGGCTTCCTCCTTGGGGGATGGAGCGCATCTTGCGCCGCCGCCGGACCGGCGTCAGGTGACAGGCGTCAGCCACCGCTGCCGCCCCCTGTCACCGGCAGCCGCGCGGCTTACTTGCGCCGCAGCAGCATGGCCACGCCGACCACCACCAGGCCCGCCGGCCACCAGGTGGCCAGCAGCGCGCCCAGCCCCGTGTCGATCCAGCCCAGGTTGCGGGCCAGGAAGAACAGGCCCACGACGATCAGGACGAGGGCGGCGAACACGTTGGAACCCATGGGCGCGTAACCGGCAGTGGAAAGGGCGCCTATCCTAGCCGCGAACGCCAGTCCGCGGCAGCCGCCGCCAGCGCTTCCGGGGCGTGCCGCACCGCGCTGCCGCTGCCCCACACCGGCCCCGGCCAGGCGGCGTCGCCCGGGTGCCGGCCGACCAGGTGCACGTGCAGCTGCGCCACCACGTTGCCCAGCGCGCCGATGTTGAGCTTCTCCACCCCGGGCGTGGCGCGCAGCGCCTGCGCGGCGCGGTTGAGCTCGGCCAGCAGCAGGCGCTGCTGGTTGCCGTCCAGGTCGATCCACTCGCGCGCCCCGGGCACCCGCGGCACCAGCAGCAGCCAGGGGAAGCGGGTGTCGTCCATCAGCCGCACCTGCGACAGCGGCCCGTCGGCGACGAACACGCTGTCGGCGGCCAGGCGCGGGTCCAGTTCGAACCCGCTCACTGCAGGTGCTCGGCGAAGAAGGCCAGGGTGCGCTCGCGCGCCAGCCGCGCGCTGGGCTTGTCGTAGGCCTTCGGATCGACCTCGCGGTTGAAGGCGTGGCCGGCGGGGTAGGTGTGGACCGGCATGCCCGGCAGCTTGAGCCGGTGCTGCTCCACCGCCTCCGGCGGGATCGAGGGGTCCTGCTCGCCGAAGTGGAACATCACCGGCGCCCTGGGGCTGGCGACCAGGGCCGGGTCGTCGAGGAAGGCGGTGTTGCGCGCGCCGTAGTAGCTGACCGAGGGCAGGCCCAGCCTCAGTGCGCCGAGCATGGCCAGGGTGCCGCCCCAGCAGTAGCCGACCGTGCCCACGGCGCCGCGCGGCTCGTTGAACGCGCCCAGGTACCGGCGCAGGCGCTGCGCGGCCGCATCGAGGATCTGCAGCGCGGCGTCGAAGCCCAGTTCGCCGGCCAGCTTGCGGCCGTGGGCGAAGCCGGCCTCGTCGTAGCCCAGCTCCACGCCGGGCTCCACCGGGTCGAAGAACGCAGGCGCCAGCACCGCGTAGCCCTCGGACACGAAGTCCTCGGCCACCGCGCGGATGTGCGGGTTGACCCCGAAGATCTCCTGGATCACCACCAGGCCGCCGCGCGGCGCCGACGGCGGACCGGCCTGCCAGGTCGCGACCTGGCCGCGGGGCGTGTCGAGCTGGATCCATTGGCCCATGGCGTCGTCCTCGGTTGTGTGGGGGGGGGGCGCCATTATGCGTCGCCCGGGCGTTCCGGCCGCGTCTGCGGGCGCGGTGGCCGGGGCGGGTATAATCGCGCGCCCCGCGCACCGGCCCGCCGGTCGCGCCCGCCCGCCGTTCCCGAGCTTCCCATGTCCGTGCACAACCCCAAGGTCGGCTTCGTCAGCCTCGGCTGTCCGAAGGCGCTGGTCGATTCCGAACGCATCCTCACCCAGCTGCGGGTGGAGGGTTACGACATCGTCCCGACCTACGACGATGCCGACGTGGTGGTGGTCAACACCTGCGGCTTCATCGACTCGGCCGTGGCCGAATCGCTGGACGCCATCGGCGAGGCGATGAACGAGAACGGCAAGGTCATCGTCACCGGGTGCCTGGGCAAGCGCTCGGAACTGATCCGCGAGCAGTACCCGGACGTGCTGGCCGTGTCCGGGCCGCAGGACTACGCCAACGTGATGGAGGCCGTGCACAAGGCGCTGCCGCCCAGGCACGACCCGTTCGTGGACCTGGTGCCGGACTACGGCATCAAGCTGACCCCGCGCCACTACGCGTACCTGAAGATCTCCGAGGGCTGCAACCACCGCTGCAGCTTCTGCATCATCCCGTCCATGCGCGGCGACCTGGCTTCGCGGCCGGTGGACGAGGTGCTGCGCGAGGCCGAGCGCCTGGTCAAGGGCGGCGTGCGCGAGCTGCTGGTGGTGTCGCAGGACACCTCGGCCTACGGCGTGGACCTGAAGTACGCGCCGGGCACCTGGCGCGGCCGCGAGTACGCCACCCGGATGAAGGCCCTGTGCGAGGGCCTGTCCGAGCTGGATGCCTGGGTGCGGCTGCACTACGTCTACCCGTACCCGCACGTGGACGAGGTGATCCCGCTGATGGCCGAGGGCAAGGTCCTGCCGTACCTGGACATCCCGTTCCAGCACGCCAGTCCGCGCATCCTCAGGCTGATGAAGCGCCCGGGCGCGGTCGACAAGACCCTGGAGCGGATCCAGCGCTGGCGCGCGACCTGCCCCGAATTGACCATCCGCTCGACCTTCATCGTCGGCTTCCCCGGCGAGACCGAGGCCGAGTTCGAGGAACTGCTGGATTTCCTCGACGAGGCCCAGCTGGACCGCGTCGGCGCCTTCGCCTATTCGCCGGTGGAAGGCGCGGCCGCCAACGACCTGCCCGGCGCGGTGCCGGAAGAGGTCAAGCAGGAGCGCCTGGCCCGTTTCATGGAGCGCCAGGGCGAGATCTCGGCCGCGCGCCTGGAGGCCAAGGTCGGCAGCGTGCAGCGCTGCCTGGTGGACTTCCTCGACGGCGAGCTGGCGATCGCCCGCTCCATGGCCGATGCGCCGGAGATCGATGGCACCGTGCAGATCCAGGACGGCCGCGATGCCGGCCTGCAGCCGGGCGAGTTCGTCGACGTGCGGATCATGGGCAGCGACGAGCACGACCTCTACGGCGAGGTCGAATACGCCGAAACCGGCGACACCTTGCCGCTGGCGCTGCGCGTGCTCTGAGCCCCGCGCGGGCGGCAACCTCGAGGGCGGCGCCGCAAGGCGCCGCTTTCGTTTCCGGGGAGCGCCGCCGCAGCTTGGCGGCGCGAATCCGGCGGCAGGCCAGGCCCGCCGCGGCCGATTTCCGGCCCGGGCTCTCCCGGCGGCCGGGAGCGGTGCGGGCCGTCGCCGCTCAGGGCGCCTCGTTGGGGACGGGGCCGGAATAGGCCAGGGTCAGCCCGCCGGGGCCGATGTTCATCATCCCGGTGATGCTCATCTGCAGCACGTGCAGGGAGACGCCGGCGCGCTCGCAGGCCTGGCGCAGCTCGCCCAGTTCCGGGGTCGCGTGCAGTTCGCCCATCGCCCCGGCGTAGGAGACGATCACGTGCGGGGTGTGCAGCTGGCCTTCGGCCACCCTGCGCGCGGCGTACCGGAACAGCTTGCCCCAGGCCTGGGCGCGGCCGCGGTACTTGCTCACCGGGTGGGTATCGCCCTGGTAGCCGCGGATGATCGGCTTGATGTCCAGCGCGCTTCCCAGCAGCACGCTGGTCAGGTGGATGCTGCGGTCGCCGCGCACGCGCGAGCGGGTGCGTGCATAGCCCAGGTCGTCGGGGATGTAGTAGGTGTAGGTGGTATCGACGATCCGCAGCAGCTCGGCGCGGACGTCCTTGGGCGACATCCCCGCCTGCAGCATGTCGCGCAGCGCCATCGCCGCGATGCCGGAGCCGGCGAACATGTTGCGGGTATCGATCACCCGGAACTGGAACGGCCGCCGCATCTCGGCCGCCTGGCGCAGGCCGCGGATGTGGTGCAGCGCCAGCGCGCTGCCCTCGCTGCAGGCCTCGTGGATCGGGCTGCGGGTGGAGGTGATGGTCAGGCAGTAGACCGAGTCGTAGTCCAGGGCGAAGCGCTCGATGAAGAAGTTCTTCATCTGCGCCGCGTCCAGCGGGATCGACTGCCCGGCCACGCCCTCGCCGTTGCCGTTCTCGCGCATGTAGCGCGCGCTGGCCTCCGGGTCGTGCTGGTCGATGTAGGTGCTGGCGCCGATCCTGATCGGGATCGGGATCACCGCCACGTCCGGGTCGGCCAGGAACTCCGCCGAGACGTCGACCGAGGCGTCGATCACGATGCCGGTACGGGCGCGATGGGTGCTGGGCGCGGGCGCCAGCGCAGCGGCCGGCGCGGCGGCCAGGCCGGTTTCAATAGCCGTCAAAGCACTTCCCCTGATGCGATTGCAGTCAGGCGGGAAGGTCGCCGGTCGGCGCGGGGGACGTCAAGCTGCGTCGCCGTATGGCCGCCGCCGGCGGCTCAGCCGTAGCTCACGTCCACCACCACGAAGCGCGCCGGGCCGCCGGGCAGCTGCGCCTCGACCTCGTCGTCGATGCGCTTCTTCAGCAGGGCACGGGCCAGCGGCGAGTCGATGCTGATATGGCCCTGGGCGGCATCGGTCTCGTCCGGGCCGACGATGCGGTAACGCACGCACTCGCCGGTGGCCAGGTTCTCCAGCTCCACCCAGGCGCCGAAGTAGACCGCCTCCGGGTCGGAGGGCACGGTATCGACCACCCGCAGGGCGGGGATGCGCTTGGACAGGTAGCGCACGCGGCGGTCGATCCCGGCCAGCTGCTTCTTGCGGTAGGTGTACTCGGCGTTCTCCGAGCGGTCGCCCTCGGCCGCGGCGGCGGCCAGCGCCTTCACCACTTCCGGGCGCTGCACCCGCCACAGGTCGTCCAGCTCGGCCTTGAGCCGGTCGTGGCCGTCGCGGGTGATCAGGGCGGTGCTTTTCTCGGGGGGCGGACGCCAGCGCGACATGCGGACAACCGATGGGTATTGCGGGGGCGTGATGCTAGCGCCTGGTGGCGTGGGCGGGGAGTCGGCGGTCGGCGCCGCTTGCGCGGCGCCGGGGCGCTCAACGCCGGCCGAAGATGCCGCCGAGGATGCCGCGCACGATCTGGTTGCCGATCTGCCCGCCGTATTTCTTCCCGGCCTTGCCGGCCACCGACTCGCCGATGCTGCTGCCGAGGCTGCGGCCAACCGAGCCGCCGACGTTGCGCGCGGTCTGCTTGGCCACCGTCTGGACCACGCCCTGGCGGCGCTTGGTGCCGAACAGGAACTCGCCGATCTTCTGGCCGATGCCGCCTTCGCCGTCCTGCTGCGCCGACGGCGTGCCGGCGGGTGTGCCGGCCTGGACCCGCGCGGCCAGCAGCTCGGCCGCCGATTCGCGGTTGACCGGGGTGTCGTAGCGGGTACCGACCGGGCTGGCGGCGCGCACCCGGGCGCGCTCGGCCGCGGTGATGGCGCCCATGCGGCAGCGCGGCGGGGCGATCTTCGTCACCTGCACCGGCGCGGGGATGCCGCCGGCCTGCAGCGTGCTGACCAGGGCTTCGCCGGTGCCCAGCTGGGGCAGGGTGGCGGCCACGTCCAGCTTCGGGTTGGGCACGAAGGTCTGGGCCGCGGTCCTGACCGCCTTCTGGTCGCGCGGGGTGTACGCGCGCAGCGCGTGCTGCACGCGGTTGCCGAGCTGGCCGAGGATGTTGTCCGGCACGTCGTCCGGGAACTGCGAGCAGAAGTACACGCCCACGCCCTTGGAGCGGACCAGCCGCACCACCTGCTCGATGCGCTGGCGCAACGCCGGCGGCGCGTCGTCGAACAGTAGGTGGGCCTCGTCGAAGATGAAGGCCAGCTTCGGCTTGTCCAGGTCGCCCACCTCCGGCAGGCTCTCGAACAGCTCGCCCAGCAGCCACAGCAGGAAGGTCGAGTACAGCCGCGGCTTGAGGATCAGCTGGTCGGCGGCGAGGATGCCGACCACGCCGCGGCCGTCATGGTTGACCCGCATGATGTCGGCCAGTTCCAGCGCCGGCTCGCCGAAGAACTGTTCGCCGCCGTCCTGGGACAGGCGCAGCAGGGCGCGCTGGATCGCAGCCACCGTCTGCGCGCTGACCAGGCCGTATTCGGCCGAGACCGCCTTGCGCTCCTCGGCCACCAGGCCGAGCAGCGCGCGCAGGTCGTCCAGGTCCAGCAGCAGCAGGCCGCGGTCGTCGGCCAGCTTGAACACGATGTCCAGCACCCCGGCCTGGGTGTCGTTGAGCTCGAGGATGCGCGCCAGCAGGGTGGGGCCCATCTCGCTGACGGTGGTGCGGACCGGGTGGCCGAGCTTGCCGTACAGGTCCCAGAACACCACCGGGCTGGCTTCCGGCGCGTAGTCCTTCACGCCGATGGCCGCGGCGCGTGCGGCCAGCTTCTCGCCGCCTTCGCCGGCTACCGCGAGCCCGGCGACGTCGCCCTTCACGTCGGCCACGAACACCGGCACGCCGATGCGCGAGAAGCCTTCGGCCAGGGTCATCAGGGTCACGGTCTTGCCGGTGCCGGTGGCGCCGGCGACCAGGCCGTGGCGGTTGGCGAGCGCCGGCAGCAGGGTGACCGGGACGTCGTCGGTGGTGCCCTTGCCGAGCAGGATCGGGTCCATTGGGGCCTCGCGCGGTGGAATGGCCGGGATTCTAGCGGCGTCGGCGCGGGTTGCCCCTGCGCGGCGGCGGGGGCTACCCTGCCTGTCGCTTCTGGAACCCGCTGCCGATGTCCTCCCGTCCATCGTTGTCGCGGCCGTTGCTGGCCGTGTTGCTGTTCGCCTGCATCGTTCCATCCGCCTTGGCCCAGCGCGTCTCCGCGCGCGACCGGGCCGCCGCCGAGGCCCTGGTGGCCCGCATGGCCCAGGCCGAGACCCGCTTCCGCGCCGCCACCGTGCTGGCCGGCAACGGCGACCCGCGCGGCGCGGAGGAGGGCAATGCCGCGCTGGAGGACATGGAGGACGTGATCGACGCCTGCGTGAAGCAGCGCGGTTGCCCGCTGTCGGACCTGCTGGCCAGCTACAAGCGCCTGCTCAAGGAGGGCATCGACGACAGCGGCGCCGGCCCGGACGAGGCCGGCGAGGACGACGAGCTGCTGGAGGCCGACCCGGCGCTGGCCGCCGACGTGCCCGAGGCGGTACGCGCCGCGCGCCTGCTGGGCGACGACAGCCGCCATGCCTTCGACCGCATGGTCCGTTACAACCCGGCGATCCAGGCCGGCATCCGCCGCTGGCTGACCGACATGCGCCCGCAGCTGATGACCAGCTACGAGAACTACCAGGTCATGCGCCACCTGATGTGGCCGGAGTTCGAGAAGCGCGGCCTGCCGGAGGCGCTGCTGTTCGGCATCCTGGCCAAGGAATCCAACGGCCGCGTGCACTCGGTCTCGCGCGCCGGCGCCGCCGGGCCGATGCAGTTCATGCCTTCCACCGCGCGCCGCTTCGGCCTGGGCCCGGACGGCACCGGCTTCGACACCCGCTACGACCCGCGCGCGGCGGCCGAGGCCAGCGCCGCCTACCTCAACGAGCGCCTGCGCGAGCTCAACAACGACGTCGAGCTGGCCCTGGCCGGCTACAACGGCGGCGAGGGCCGCGCGTTGCGCGTGCACCGCGCCAGCGGCGGCTCCGGCTTCTGGAACCTGCGGGCCTACGAGCAGTTCCCGCCTGAAACCCGCGACTACGTGCCGATGGTGATCGCCGCGGCCTGGATCTTCCTGCACCCGCGCCAGTTCGGCGTGACCTTCCCGAAGGTGGAGGCCACCCCGGCGGCGCTGAAACTGGTGCGCCCGGCCAGCATCTACGAGCTGACCGTGTGCCTGGGCAACAGCGGCAACCGCGACGGCTACATGCGCACCCTGCGCAACCTCAACCCGCGCTTCGACGCCGAGACCGTGATCCCGGCCGGCACCGTGCTGGCGGCCACCGCGCGGGTGGCCCAGCTCTACCGCCGCCATTGCGAGGGCGGGGCCCGCGCCGAACTGGCCCATGCCCTGGTGACCGCGGACCCGAATGCGGCGCTGGAGGGGGCGGCGCCGCTGGGCAGCGTCGCGGTGGGCGACGTGACCCCGGTGCCGGGCGTGGCGACCACGATCGCCACCGGTAGTCCGCAGCCGGCGCGGCCCAAGGCGGCGCAGGCGCGCACCTATACCGTGGCCCGTGGCGACACCCTGGGGCGCATCGCCCAGCGCCACGGCTGCCAGATCAAGCAGCTGGCGGCGGCCAACGGCCTCAAGGCCCCGGCCTACGCCCTGCGCCAGGGGCAGAAGCTGCAGCTGGTCGGCTGCTCGAAGTAGAGCGCTGCCCGTTGCGCATCAACGGTGCGGGTCGCGCACGTGGCCCGGGTAGCGAGGCGCACCCGGGGCGCCAGATGCCGGAGTCCCCGCCGCCGGTCAGCGCGCCAGGTGCGCCAGCGCCTGCCCCAGCCGCACCGGCGACTCGGCCTGCAGCCCCGGGGCCAGGGTGGCGGCGCCCGGCGGCAGCAGCACGATCACGGTCGAGCCGTAGTTGAAGCGCGCCATCTCGGCGAAGCGCTCCAGCACGATGCCCTTGCCGCGCCAGTCCTTGCGGGTGATGTCGTCGCCGTACTCCGGGATCTCCACCCCGCTCCAGACCGTTTCCACGCCCGAGACCAGCATCGCCCCGACCATCACCGAGGCCATCGGCCCGAAGCTGGTGTCGAAGTGGCACACCAGCCGCTCGTTGCGCGCGAACAGGCGCGGCACCGTGCGCACCGCGGCCGGGCCCACGCTGAACAGCCGGCCCGGCACGTGCACGGTCTCGCGCAGCACGCCGGTCCAGGGCATGTGCACGCGGTGGTAGTCGCGCGGCGACAGGTACACGGTGGCGAAGCTGCCGCCGGCGAACACGCGCGCGGCCTCGGCGTCGCCCAGCAGCTCGGCGGCGGTGAACGAGCGGCCCTTGGCCTGGAAGATGCGGCCGTCGTCCTCGATCCGGCCCAGCTGGCTGATGCGGCCGTCGGCCGGCATCAGGATCGCGCGCGGGTCGGGGTCGGGCGTGCGTGCCCCCGGTTTCAGTGCGCGGGTAAAGAAGGCATTGAAGCTGGGATAGGCGGTCGGGTCCGGTTCGGCGGCCTCCTCCAGGTTCACGTCGAAGCGGCGCACCACCGCGTCGATGAAGCGCTGCTTGACCGCCGGGTTCTCCGAGTAGGCCAGTTGCCGTGCCAACGAGGACAGCAGGCGGTGCGGCAGGGCCCAGGTCAGGTAGGTGCCGAGGCTCACTGTCCACGCTCCTTCGCGGTCAGCACCGCCAGGTCCTCGGCGATCGCCTGCGGCTTGAGCGGCGGCCGGATCAGGCCGGCCAGCCGGCCCTGGCTGTCGAGCACGGCGATGTTGGCCGAGTGGTCGACGCTGTAGTCCTGCGGATTCTCGTCGTAGGTCTTGCCAGGCACCTTCATGAACACGAAGCCCAGCGAGGTGGCGAACTTCTCCAGCGCCGGCACGTCGGCGGTGGCGGCCAGGGTGTCGGGGTGGAAGGCGTGGGCGTACTCGCCGGCCTTGGCCGGGGTGTCGCGCTCCGGGTCCACCGACACGAACAGCACGCGCGGGCGCACCGCCTCCGGCAGCGCCTCCCACTGCTTCTGCGCCGCGGCCAGCTCGGCCAGGGTGGTGGGGCACACGTCCGGGCAGAAGGTGAAGCCGAGGAACACCAGGGTCCAGTGCCCGGCCAGCTCGCCCGGCAGCAGCGGCGTGCCGTCGGACTGGCGCAGGTTGAACGGCGGCAGCTCGCGCGGCTGCGGCAGCAGGGTCACCGCCTGCAGCGCAGGGCCGGCGGGCGCGGCGGGGCGGTCGAGCAGCTGGCGTGCGACCAGCAGCCCCAGCCCGGCGGCGAGCGCGGCGGCGAGGATGTAGCCGAAGGTGCGGTTGAACATGGCGTCAGCGTCCGTGGGGCGTGGCGTCGGGCCGGCCATGATAGCCGTTGCGGGGGAAAAGGCGGCCGTTGCCCTATAATTCCCGGCCCTTTCCAGCCGGCGCCGCAGGCGCGCACACCCCCATGACCGACGCCGACGTGGCCAGCGAGCTGCACACGATCATCGACCTGATCCGCTATGGCGGCAGCCGCTTCAACGAGGCCGGGCTGACCTTCGGCCACAGCTACGACAACGCCATGGACGAGGCCACCCAGCTGGTGCTGCACGCGCTGCACCTGCCGCACGACCTCAGCCCGGTGTACGGCCAGTCGCGCCTGACCTCGGCCGAGAAGGCAAAGATCCTGGAGCTGTTCCGCCGCCGCATCGAGGAACGCATCCCGGCGGCCTACCTGACCGGCGAGGCCTGGTTCGCCGGCCTGAGCTTCAAGTCCGACCCGCGCGCCCTGGTGCCGCGCTCGCCGATCGCCGAACTGATCGAGCGCGGCTTCGAGCCGTGGCTGGGCGGGCGCGAGGTGCGCCGCGCGCTGGACCTGTGCACCGGTTCGGGCTGCATCGCCATCGCCATGGCCCACTACAACCCGGACTGGCAGGTCGACGGCGTGGACATCAGCGACGACGCCCTGGCCCTGGCCGCGGAGAACAAGGAGCGGCTGCACGCGACCAACGTGGAGTTCGTGAAGTCCGACCTGTTCGCCGGCCTGGCCGGTCGCCACTACGAGCTGATCGTCACCAATCCGCCCTATGTCACCGACGCGGAGACCGACGCCCTGCCGCGCGAGTACGACTACGAGCCGGAGCTGGGCCTGCGCGCCGGCCCGGACGGGCTGGACCTGGTGCTGAAGATCCTGCGCGACGCGCCGCTGCACCTGAGCCAGGACGGCCTGCTGGTCTGCGAGGTGGGCGAGTCCGAGCAGCACCTGGTCAAGCTGCTGCCAGAACTGGACCTGGCCTGGATCGAGTTCAAGGTCGGGCAGATGGGCGTGTTCGCGGTCGAGTGCCGCGAGCTGATCGCGCACAACGCGCGCATCGCCGAGCTGGCCGCCGCGCGCGGCTGAGGCTCCGGGAAAGCGCGCCGCGGGTCCATGCCCGGGGCGCGCCGGCCGGGTCGCCGGCCGCGTCTAAGCCGTTACCGCGGCAACGTTTTTTCCCGCTGCTGACGCGCTGCAGCAGGCGTCGCGATATGCGATGCTTGGCGGCCTTGTAGAGGTACAGCGCGGGGCGCGTCTTGAGCAGCAATACCTTCGGCAGGCTGCTGTCGGTCACCACCTTCGGCGAATCGCATGGCCCGGCCATCGGCTGCGTCATCGACGGCTGCCCTCCCGGGCTGGAGATCGCGCCGGAGGAGTTCGCCCACGACCTGCAGCGCCGCGCCACCGGCAAGACCCGCCACACCTCGGCGCGGCGCGAGGCCGACGAGGTCGAGATCCTGTCCGGGGTGTACGAGGGCCGCACCACCGGCACCCCGATCGCGCTGCTGATCCGCAACACCGACCAGCGCAGCAAGGACTACGCGAACATCGCCGCGCAGTTCCGTCCCGGCCACGCCGACTACACCTACTGGCAGAAGTACGGCATCCGCGACCCGCGCGGCGGCGGCCGCAGCTCGGCGCGCGAGACCACCATGCGCGTGGCCGCGGCGGTGATCGCCAAGAAGTGGCTGAAGCAGCGCCACGGCGTGACCGTGCGCGGCTTCATGGCCCAGATCGGCGACGTCGTCCCGGCCGGCTTCGACTGGGACGCGGTGGAAGCCAACCCCTTCTTCTGGCCGCATGCGCCGCAGGTGCCGGAGCTGGAGGCGTACATGGACGCCCTGCGCAAGTCCGGCGACTCGGTCGGCGCGCGGGTGACCGTGGTCGCCGACGGCGTGCCGCCGGGCTGGGGCGAGCCGGTCTACGGCAAGCTCGACGGCGAGCTGGCCGCGGCCCTGATGAGCATCAACGCGGTCAAGGGCGTGGAGATCGGCGACGGCTTCGGCGTGGTCGCGCAGAAGGGCACGCAGCACCGCGACCTGATCGCCCCCGACGGCTTCGCCAGCAACCACGCCGGCGGCATCCTCGGCGGCATCTCCACCGGCCAGCAGATCGTGGCCTCGATCGCGCTCAAGCCCACATCCAGCCTGCGCCTGCCCGGGCCGACCGTGGACGTGCACGGTAATCCGGTCGAGGTCATCACCACCGGCCGCCACGACCCGTGCGTGGGCATCCGCGCCACCCCGATCGCCGAGGCGATGGTCGCCCTGGTGCTGATGGACCAGGCCCTGCGCCACCGCGCCCAGTGCGGCGACGTGGGCGAGGTCGGCCCGCGCATTCCCGCCGGCGCCGGCGCGCTGGGCGAAGGGCAGGGGAGCTAGGCACGCGGCCATGGCCAGCCAGCGTCCGCGCGTATGGGTCTCGCAGCCGCTGTTCGACGACATCGTCGACCAGCTCGCGGCCCATTGCGACGTGGACGCGGTGCGCGAGGTGACCGTGCACGCGCCCGCCGACGTGGCCGCGGCCCTGCGCGAGGCCGACGGCGCCCTGGTCACGCTCAACGAACGCATCGGCGCGGCCGAGCTGGCGCAGGCCCCGCGCCTGCGCGCGGTGGCCAACGTCGGCGTCGGCTACAACAACCTCGACATCGCCGCGCTGGACGCGGCCGGCGTCATCGCCACCAACACCCCGGACGTGCTCACCGAGACCACCGCCGACCTGGGCTTCGCCCTGCTGATGGCGGCCGCGCGCCGGATCAGCGAGTCCGAGCGCTGGCTGCGCGAGGGCCAGTGGCGGCAGTGGTCGTTCTCGACCATGCTCGGCGCCGACGTGCACGGCAGCACCCTGGGCATCCTGGGCATGGGCCGGATCGGCCAGGCCATCGCCCGCCGCGGCCACCACGGTTTCGGCATGCGGGTGCTCTACCACAACCGTTCGCGCCTGCCGGAGGACGTGGAGCGCGGCGTCGGCGCCCGCTACGTGGACCTCGACACCCTGCTGGCGCAGGCCGACCACCTGCTGCTGGTGCTGCCGTATTCCCCGGCCAGCCACCACATCATCGACGCCGCCGCGCTGGCGAAGATGAAGCCCACCGCCACCCTGGTGAACATCGCCCGCGGCGGCCTGGTCGACGAGCTGGCCCTGGCCGATGCCCTGGCCCATGGCCGCCTGGCCGCGGCCGGCTTGGACGTCTACGAGGACGAGCCGCAGGTGCGCCCGGAACTGCTGGCACTGCGCAACGTGGTGCTGACCCCGCACATCGGCAGCGCCTCGCTGGCCACGCGCCGGGCGATGGTGCAGCTGGCCGTGGACAACCTGCTGGCCGCGCTGGACCTGGGCCCGGATGCCGGCCGCCCGGCCACCCCGGTCACCGCGAAGAAAACCACCGGCGCCATTGCCGGTGCGGGGAAAGACGCGACCGGCAAACGATAGGGAACCTCCGCCCGCGCCACGCAGCACGGCGCCCACCCCGGCAGAGGTTCCCCGAACCCGGCCCCGCGCATCGCGCTCCTGCTTTCCGAATACCAGTCACCAATCACGAACCACGGACATTCCAATGAGCAACGCAGAACGCCGCTTCACCGTCGCAGTCGTAGGCGCCACCGGCGCGGTCGGCGAGACCATGCTGAACATCCTGGCCGAGCGGAACTTCCCGGTCGCCGAGATCATCCCGCTGGCCTCCGAACGCTCGGCCGGCGGCGAGGTCGAGTACGCCGGCCGCAAGGTCAAGGTGCAGGACCTGGCCACCTTCGACCCCAAGGGCGTGGACATCGCCCTGTTCTCGGCCGGCGGCAGCGTGTCCAAGGAATACGCGCCGAAGTTCGCCGCCGCCGGCGCGGTGGTGATCGACAACTCCTCGGCCTTCCGCTACGACGACGACGTGCCGCTGGTGGTGTCCGAGGTCAACCCGGAGGCGGCGAAGAACCGTCCGCGCGGCATCATCGCCAACCCCAACTGCTCGACCATGCAGATGCTGGTGGCCCTGGCCCCGCTGCACCGCGAGTACGGCATCGAGCGCATCAACGTGGCCACCTACCAGTCGGTGTCCGGCGCCGGCCGCTCGGCGCTGGAGGAGCTGGGGCGCCAGACCGGGGCGCTGCTCAACTTCCAGGATCCGGACCCGCAGCGCTTCCCGGTGCAGATCGCGTTCAACCTGATCCCGCACATCGACGACTTCCTGGACAACGGCTTCACCAAGGAGGAGATGAAGCTGGTCTGGGAGACCCGCAAGATCCTCGGCGACGACAGCATCCAGGTGAACCCGACCGCGGTGCGCGTGCCGGTGTTCTACGGCCACTCCGAGGCCGTGGCGATCGAGACGAGGAAGAAGGTCACGGTCGAGGCCGCGCGCGAGCTGCTGGCCCGTTCGCCGGGCGTGGAAGTGATCGACGAGCGCAAGGCCGGCGGCTACCCGACCCCGGTCACCCACGCCTCGGGCAACGACCCGGTGTACGTGGGCCGCATCCGCGAGGACTTCTCGCACCCGCGCGGCCTGAACCTGTGGATCGTGGCCGACAACATCCGCAAGGGTGCCGCGCTCAACGCGGTGCAGCTGGCCGAACTGGTCGCCGCCGGCGGCTGATCCGGACGGCGGCGTCCCTTGCCGCCGCCTCCTGCACCACGGCAAGGCCGGGGCTCCATGCCCCGGCCTTTTCGTTGGGCCGGACCTGGATGCGTGCCGGGCTGCAAAGGGGGCTTGGCCCGGACAAGGCCGCAGTTTGCATCCGCGCAAGCCGCCTGGCCGATGCGGGCTTGCCAGGCCGGCGACGCAGGCCCCGCCCTGGGCCGCTGCGCCTGGGCCGGCCATGCCGGTCCCGGTCGCAAACGCGTGCCGCGGGCAGCCATGGGTGGCCGCGCGATTGCCGCAAGGCCCGGGGGAGGGGCAACGGCCGCTTCCGGCCGGGCGGGGCGGCCGGCTGCAAGCGGGCGTTCCGTGCCGCGCCGGACGGTTCCCGGGCTGCCGGCGCTGCGGTGGGAACGGCGAAACCGCTATAGTTCGCGCCATGGAAAAGAGGGGACAGGGCGCGTGGCGCCCGTTGCAATGGCTGGTGGCGACCGCCCTGTTGCTGGCCAGCAGCAGCGCACTGGCGCTGGGCCTGGGCCAGATCCGGGTGCTGTCCGGGCCGGGACAGCCGCTGCTGGCCGAGATTCCGATCATCTCCAACCAGCCCGGGGAGCTTGAGAACGCGCGGGTGCGCCTGGCTTCGGCCGAGACCTTCGCCCGCGTCGGCCTGCAGCCTCCGACCAGCCTGGTGCGCGACCTGCAGTTCGCGATCAGCGCCGACGCCCACGGCCGCGCCGTGGTACGCGTCACCAGCAGCGCCCCGGTCGACGTGCCGGCGGTGTCCTTCCTGGTCGAGGTCGACTGGGGCCAGGGCCGCCTGGTGCGCGAATACTCGGCACTGGTGGAGGCGCCGCAGAGCGCGGTGGCGATCGAGGCCCCGGTGATCGAGGCGCCGCAGGCACTGCCTTCGGACATGATCGTGCGCGCGCCCGAGCCGCTGCCGCCGCCTCCGCCGGCGCCCGTGGAACCGGCGCCTGCGCCGGCCCCGGCACGGGCTCCGGCTGCGGCCATCCAGCCCACGGTGGCGGCCGCCCCCGGCGAGACCCTGGCCCGGGTCGAGCGCGGGCAGACCCTGTCCCACGTGGTCGCCGCCATGGACCGCGGCGGCTACAGCCGCGAACAGGCGATGGTGGCGCTGCTGCGCGCCAACCCCGAAGCCTTCATCGGCGGCAACATCCACCGCGTGCGTGCCGGCGCGGTGCTGCGCATGCCGGGCGCGGAACACTATGCCGACGCGGCCACCGCGGCCGCGCTGGTGCGCGAGCAGACCGCGCAGTGGCGCCAGCTGGCCCAACCGGTGCCGCAGCCGGCGGTGGCCGGCGCACCGGAGCAGCAGGGCACCATCGGCGACAGCGCCGCCGCGGCTCCCGCCCCGGCAGCGGCCGCGGCTGCTGCCGGCGCGCGGCTGGAGATCGCGCCGGCGGTGGCGGCCGAAGGCACGCAGGCGGCGACATCCGGACTGGGCAGTGGGGGCGAGGGCGACATGCTGGCTAACGAACAATTGCGCCAGGCGCAGGAAGACCTGGCCGCCCGCGAGTCGGAGGTGCAGGAGCTGCGCAGCCGGGTCGAGGAACTGGAAAAGCTGCAGCAGCAGCAGATGAAGCTGATCGAGCTGAAGGACAGTGAGCTGGCCGCGGCGCAGCAGCGCCTGGCGCAGATGGAACAGGAATCCGCGCACAGCGGCCTGGGTCTGTGGCCGCTGGTCCTGCTGCTGCTGGCGGCGGCCGCGGGCGCGGCCTGGTGGTTCGCGCGCCGGCCCAAGCCGCTGCCGATCCCGGTCGGCCGCGGCGCCGGCTTCGATGCCGCCGCGCTGGCCGCGGCCGCGCCGTCCACCCACGTGCCGGCCGACCCGGTGGTGCCGGTGGAGGCGCCGGAACTGGAACCGCATCCGGTCGAGCCGGAGGCGTACGTGGACGAGCAGGCCCCGGAGCCGGACGTGGAACCGGAGCTGCCGCTGCGCCACGACGACCTGCCGCCGCCGGCACCGGCCGCGCGCGAGTCCGCGGCCCCGGCCTGGCACGACGACGCGTCCGCTTTCACCCCGCTCAACCCGGCCCCGGCCGGGCGCGAGCGCCTGGAGCTGGCCGTGGCCTACCTGGATCTGGGCGACGTGGACACCGCGCGCACCCTGCTGCGCGAGGTGCTCGCCGGCCAGGATCCGGCCGCCCGCGACGAGGCGGCGCAGCTGCTTCGCGAGATCGGCTGAGCGGCGATGCGCTACGCGCTGGGCGTGGAGTACGACGGCGGCGCCTTCCAGGGCTGGCAGGGCCTGGGGCCGTCCGGGCCGCCGACGGTGCAGGCCACGCTGGAGCGCGCGCTGTCCTCGGTGGCCGACCAGGAGATCACGGTCAGCTGCGCCGGGCGCACCGACGCCGGGGTGCACGCCGAATGCCAGGTCGTGCACTTCGACAGCACCGCCGAGCGCGATCCGCGCGCCTGGACCCTGGGCGTGACCGGGCGCCTGCCGCCGACCGTGTGCGTGCGCTGGTGCGTGCCGGTGGACGCGGGCTTTCACGCCCGCTTCTCCGCCCGCGCCCGACGCTACCGCTACACCCTGGTCAATCGTCCGGTGCGGCCCGCGCTGTACCGCGCCACGATGGCCTGGGAGCGGCGCCCGCTGGATGCCGATGCCATGCACCGCGCGGCCCAGGCGCTGTTGGGCGAGAACGACTTCAGCGCCTTCCGCACGGTGCATTGCCAGGCACCGCATGCACGCCGCAACCTGCAGGACATCCAGGTCCGCCGCAGTGGCGAAACCGTCACCATCGAGGTACAGGCCAATGCGTTCCTGCACCACATGGTCCGCAACATCGTCGGTTCGCTGCTGGAGGTGGGCGCCGGTGCCCAGGACGAGGGCTGGATCGCCCGCCTGCTCGCGGGGCGCGACCGCACCCTGGCCGGGCCCACAGCGCCGCCGCAGGGCCTGGTCTTCCTGCGTCCCCTTTACCCCGCCGAATGGGGCCTGCCGGATGAGGTGACGCTGTGAGCCGAGCGCTGTACCGCACCCGCATCAAGTTCTGCGGCATGACCCGCCCCGGCGACGTGCGCCTGGCCAGCGAGCTGGGCGTGGACGCCGTGGGCTTCGTCTTCGCCGAGGGCAGCCCGCGCCAGGTGACGCCGATGGCGGCGCGGCAGCTGCGCCTGGCGATGGCGCCGCTGGTCAGCGCCGTGGCGCTGTTCCGCAACAACAGCGCCGAGGAAGTGCGCGAGGTGGTGCGGCAGATCCGCCCGGCGCTGTTGCAGTTCCACGGCGACGAGGACGACGCGTTCTGCCGTGCCTTCCGGGTGCCATACATGAAGGCCATTCCCATGGGCGACGGCAGCACCTGGGACGCGCAATCGCTGCAGCAGCGCTGGCCCAACGCGGCCGCCTTCCTGTTCGACAGCCATGGCGCCGGCGGCTCCGGCGGCAGCGGCAAGGCGTTCGACTGGCGGCGCCTGCCCACCGGCCTGCACCGGCCGTTCGTGCTGGCCGGCGGCCTGGACCCGGACAACGTGGCCGAGGCCATCGCCGCGACCCTGCCTTGGGCGGTCGACGTGGCCAGCGGCATCGAACTGTCCCCGGGCATCAAGGACGGCGACAGGATGCGCCGCTTCGTCGCCGAGGTGCGGCGCGCGGACTGCGCCGAACTGGACTGAGCGGCACGCGAGGGCGCAGGCCAGCCGCGCAGCCGTGCCAGCGTCCGCGTGTGCATTCGGGCCGAAGAGCCGTCTGTTGCTCCCGCCGTTCCATGCGCTGCCGCGCGTCGCGCAGGCATGAGCGCTCTGGACAAGCGCAACGGTAGCCGCGCGCCACTGCCTGCCCGCCATCGGCGCGTACGCGAGCCTGTGGCCGCGTGGGCGGTTCCCCTTCGTAGCGCAAGGCGCCGGTCCGGATGCTTCGGGCCGGATCAAGCGCACCTTGCCAGGGGCGCCCGGACAATGCATCTGCTGCCCCGCTCCTGAGGAACGAGGACGGGAGACTGTTGCCCGCACCCGCTGCCGGGTGATCGCAGCGGGGCGGGGTTGATGGCCGCACAGGCGCTCGTGCAGGCAGCCGCGGGTGCGGCCGTTCGGCGCGCATCGGCCAGGCAGGCGGTGCTCCGCGCCGGAGCCATCGCGCCGCGCGATCGGCGCCTGCTCAGGCGCGGCGGCGGCCCTCCACGCCCTGGACCTGGACCTCGGCCATTTGCAGCAGCAGTTTCTGCACCGGGCGGCTTGCCAGGCGGTAGGCGTGCAGCAGGCGGCGCTCGGCCGGATCGTGCACCAGTTCCGCATCCACCGCAGGCAGGTCGTCGCTGCCGTCGTAGGTGAGCGGACCGCGCCCGGTGGCCAGCCATTCGAAACACACGCCGGTGACCTGCGCCAGGCGTTCGAGCCTGGCCGTCGCCGGCTGCGCGCCCACCGCGCATTCCCAGTTCGCCACCGCGCCGCGGGTGACGCCGAGGAGTGCGGCCAGCGCCTCCTGCGACAATCGGGCCCGCTGGCGCGCAATGCGGATTCTCATCGAGAGATTCATGCGTTCCCTTCCTGCCCTGTCCGTGGCATTGGCTTGGAGCCTAGCCCTGCCAAATGCGATTGCGCAACCGGCGCAAATGCAAGCGATTCTGGCTGCATTTCGTGCAGTTTCGCTTGCACCGCCTGGTGCGTTGCTTGTGTGACGCGGCGCGAGGCCTGCGCCGCAAGCGGCTTTGCACGTGCCACGCACCATCGTCGGGCTTGTCGTCGCAAATCCCGGCGGGCAAGTATCGGGACGAAGCGAGTGCGCGTTGCGTCATCTTTGTGACGCGGCGCACATCGAGCGCGAGGGGAGAGGGATGAAGGAGTCATCTGGTACCCACGAAGCGCCGCGCGCCGCGCGGAGCGCGGCAGCCATCCGGCGCACATGGACGGCGCGTGCCCTGGCAACGGACACGGACGCGACATGAGCCAGGAACTGTTCCGCAGGGAAGCGCTGGAGGCGCGTCGCGGCAGCTGGCTGGGCGCGATCTCGCTGGCCCAGCCGCTGCGGCTGTGGCTGCTGACCGCTGCCGCCGCCGCGGTGGCGCTGGCGGTGATCCTGTTCCTGCTGTTCGGCACCTACACCCGGCGGTCGCCGGTGGTGGGCCAGCTGGTCCCCAGCGCGGGCATGGCCACCGTGGTGGCGCCGGCCACCGGGGTGGTGGTGGCCGCCCACGTGCAGGAAGGCGCGCGCGTGCAGGCCGGCCAGGCGGTGGCGGTGGTGGCGGTCCCGCGCGCCACGCGCGCCGCCGGCGACACCAACGCCGCCCTGGAGGAGCGCCTGCGCCGCCGCCGCGAGAGCCTGGAATCGGCGCACGCGGCGCAACTGGCGCAGCTGGAAGCGCAGGAATCCGGGCTGCGCGTGCAGCTGGCCACCGCGCGCCAGGAACTGGCCCAGGTGGAGGCGGAGATCCGCACCCGCGAGGAGCAGATCCGGCTGGCGCGCGAGACCCTGGACCGCCTGCGCCAGCTGCAGGACGAGCGCTACGTGAGCCTGCTGCAGATCAAGCAGCAGGAATCGGTGGCGCTGACCCAGGTCGGCGAGATGCAGGCGCTGCAGCGCCAGGCCGTGTCCACCCGGCGGATGATCGCGCAGCTGCAGCAGGCGCTGGCGGAGATTCCCGGCCAGCGCAGCGCCGGCGAGGCCTCGTTCGCGCGCGAGCTGGCGGCGCTGGAGCAGGAGCTGGTGGAGACCCAGGCGCGCGGCGAGCTGGTGCTGACCGCGCCGATCAGCGGGGTGGTCGCCACCCAGCTGATCAAGCCGGGCCAGTCGGTGCAGGCCGGGCAGCCGCTGCTGTCGGTGCTGCCGGGCGAGGGCACGCTGGAGGCGGAACTGCTGGTGCCCAGCCGCGCGATCGGCTTCATCGAGCCTGGCGACGCGGTGATGCTGCGCTACCAGGCCTTCCCCTACCAGAAGTTCGGGCACCAGCGCGGCACCGTGGACCGGATCAGCCGCAGCGCGCTTGGTCCGGGCGAACTGGCCACGCTGACCGGCAACGCGCAGGCACCCGAGCCCTATTACCGGGTGACGGTGACGCTGCCGGCGCAGGCGATCCGCGCCTACGGCCGCGCCGAGCCGCTCAAGCCGGGCATGGTGCTGGACGCGGACATCCTCGGCGAGGAACGCACGCTGATCGAATGGCTGCTGGAGCCGCTGTGGTCGGTGCAGGGACGGGTTGCCGGTTGAGCGGCGGCGCGGGATCCGGCGCGCGCGGGCGCGCCGGCGGTGGACGGAGAAGGCGATGCGGATGTGGCGGCAACGGCAGGAAAGGATGGCGGCGGCGCGCTTGGCAGGGCAGGCGGCGGCGCGCGCCGGCGTGCCGGCTGCGGGAGGGCGGGCGCGCATGCTAGGCCGTTCCCCGCGGGTGGTGCTGCAGGCCGAGGCGGCCGAATGCGGACTGGCCTGCCTGGCCATGGTGGCGTCCGCGCATGGGCACCAGACCAGCCTGTCCGAGCTGCGCCAGCGCTTCCCGCTCTCGCTCAAGGGCGCGCGCCTGGACCAGCTGATCCGCATCGCCCAGCAGCTGGGTTTCGCCACCCGTCCGCTGCGGCTGGACCTGGAGGAACTGGACAAGCTGCGGCTGCCCTGCATCCTGCACTGGGACTTCAACCACTTCGTGGTGCTGGCGCGGGTCGACCGCTCCGGCGTGGTGCTGCTGGATCCGGCCAGCGGCGAGCGCCGGGTGTCGCTGCGCGAGGCGTCCGACCACTTCACCGGGGTGGCGCTGGAGCTGGGCCCGGCGGCCGAGTTCCGCCCGCGCAAGGCGCCGGCCTCGGTCGGCGTGCGCCAGCTCACCGGCCCGGTGCGCGGGCTGTGGGGCGCGCTGGCGCAGATCCTGGTGCTGTCGGTGGCGCTGCAGGTGTTCGTGGTGCTGGCGCCGTTCTTCATGCAGTGGGTCGTGGACCAGGTGCTGGTGTCCGCCGATCGCGACCTGCTGACCGTGCTCGGCCTGGGCTTCCTGCTGGCGCTGCTGCTGCAGGTCGGTATCGGCCTGCTGCGCGGCTGGTCGGTGGTGTACCTGTCCACCCGGCTGGGCCTGCAGTGGATGGGCAACGTGTTCGCCCACGCCCTGCGCCTGCCGCTGGACTTCTTCGAGAAGCGCCACCTGGGCGACATCACCTCGCGCATGTCCTCGGTGCAGGCGATCCAGCGCACGCTCACCACCAGCTTCGTGGAGGCGCTCATCGACGGCCTGATGGCCGTCGTCACCCTCGGCCTGATGCTGCTGTACAGCTGGAAGCTCGCCCTGGTGACGCTGCTGGCGGTGGCGCTGTACATCGGCATCCGCGCGCTGGCCTACCGCCCGGTGCGCGACGGCACCGAGCGCCAGCTGGTCGCCGCGGCCAGGCAGCAGACCCACCTGCTGGAATCGCTGCGCGGCATGCAGAGCCTGAAGGTCGCCGGCGAGGAACCGCGGCGGCGCGCCGCGTACGAGAACCTGATGGTCGACACCGTCAACCACGAGGTGCGGCTGGCGCGCATGGGCCTGGGCTTCAACAGCGCCAGCCAGCTGGTGTTCGGCATCGAGCGGGTGGTGGTGATCTGGATCGGCGCGGTGCTGGCGCTGCAGAACGTGCTGTCGGTGGGCATGCTGATCGCCTACCTGGCCTACAAGGACCAGTTCGCCACGCGGATGGCAGCGCTGATCGACAAGTGGATCGAGTTCCGCATGCTCCGCCTGCACGGCGAGCGCCTGGCCGACATCGTGCTGACGCCGCCGGAGGACGAGCGCGAACGCTCGGAACTGCCGCCGCCGCCGGATACCCGGATCGAGGTCGAGGGGCTGTCGTTCCGCTACGGCGACGCGGAGCCGTGGGTGATCAGGGACTGCAGCTTCACCATCGAGCCTGGCGAGTCGGTGGCCATCGTCGGCGCTTCCGGCTGCGGCAAGACCACCCTGGTCAAGCTGATGCTGGGCCTGCTCCGGCCCACCGAGGGAAGGATCTGCATCGGCGGCTACGACATCCAGAAGGTCGGGCCGCGCAACGTGCGCGCGATCGTCGGTGCGGTGATGCAGGACGACCAGCTGTTCGCCGGCAGCATCGCCGACAACATCAGCTTCTTCGACCCGCAGGCCGACCAGGCGCGGATCGAGGAGGCGGCGCAGCTGGCCGCCATCCACCACGAGATCGCGGCCATGCCGATGGGCTACCACGGCCTGATCGGCGACATGGGCAGCTCGCTGTCCGGCGGGCAGAAGCAGCGGATCATCCTGGCGCGTGCGCTGTACCGCAAGCCGAAGCTGCTGTTCCTCGACGAGGCCACCAGCCACCTGGACGTGGCCAACGAGCGCCTGGTCAACGAGGCGGTGAAGGGCCTGGCGCTGACCAAGGTGATCGTGGCCCACCGCCCGGAAACCATCGCCAGCGCCGACCGCGTCCTGGTCATGGACCAGGGGCGGATCGTGCAGCAGCTGCGCCACGAGGTCGTCGACGGGCGCTTGGTGCCCGTGCCGTGCTGAGAGTGCCCGGGCCGGTGCGGCCCGGGCGGCATACCGTGGTGTGCGGAACACACCGGACAGGTACGCGTTCCAGGAGGAACACATGCGGAAGCTGGCGCAGATGGAAATGGCCCGGATCGCGGGCGGGATCGGCGAACCGGACGAGTCCCCGCACCTGCCGCTGCCGGGCGGCATCTCCGAGGCCGAGTGGCAGCAATGGCTCGACTTCTTCGAAGAGCAGGCGCGGCGCAACCAGCCCAGGCCCTGAGGCGGGGCGCGGCGCGAGAGCTGCGGCCCGCCGGATGTGTGGTGCAACCGTCAACCCAGAGGAGCACAGGAATGCGCGAGATCGAAAGCGGAGAGGTCGGGCAGGTGGTGGGTGGACAGACCTGGCCCTGGCCTCCCGAGCCGCCTGATTACCCCCGTCCGGAAATTCCCGAGTGGGGCGACATCCGGCGCGAACGGATAGAGGCACGGTTGAAGCCGTGAAGCCGTTCGTTGGTTGGCTGCGGCCGGCATGCCCGCGCGACGCGGATGCCGGCACGGCCATCCCTGGTGCACTAGGACTTCGAGGAGATCGCCAATGCGCGTGATGGAACAGGCAGAGATCGGAAAGGTGGCGGGCGGGGCGGGCGAGGAAGCGCCCCCGCCGCAGCCGTGGACGGGCGTGTCCGATACGGGGTGGCAACTGCTGCTCAACCTGCTCAGGGAACAGGAGCGCCGCTACCGGCAGCATCGCTGACCGGCGCGGATCACTTTGGCAATCGAACGGGAGAAGAGGAATGCGTGACCTGTACCGCGGGGAATTCCCGCATGTCGGCGGTGGCGAGCTGGTCCGGGTGCCGCCGCCGGATCCGCTGGCGGGCTACCTGGATCGCGCCCAGCGCGAGCTGGAATGGCTGCTGGAGCAGTACCAGCAGGTGAAGCCGGTCGCCCCCTGACCGGCTGCCGGCGGGTGCGCGGACCGGCCCGACTGCCGGTCCGCGCGACCGCTGCATCCGTGGCTGCAAGTGGCCGTCCCGCCCGGGGCGGCCTCGATCAACGGAGGACGAGATGCGCGACATGACCCAAGAGGAACTCCGCCATGTAGTCGGCGGCCTGGTCGTAGTGGCGCCCGGCTACAAGCCGCCGGGGCGCGACGATGCCACCGAAGCCTGGCTGGACTGGCTGGCCCCCAGTCCCACGCCCGAGCCGCGGGAGCGTTCGGCGGCGGCCTGAGGCTGCTGCGGTCCGTAGGCGGGGATGGCCGAGGCCCTCCCCGCGGGCGGCTTGCGGGATGAGTGGGGCTTTCCGGCTGAAGCAGCGCCGCTGGCAGGCGGGTGAACCCGGCATGCAGCCGGGGACGCGGCCCGGTAGTACCTGGAACCCTGGCTTCATGCGGGGGGATCCGACCCAAAGCGCCGGTTTGTTCCTGCGCATCGGTGCAGGTAATCCGATTGATCTTGCCGGGCAGCGCCATAGTATTCCGCGAGGACCGTACCCAGGAATCAAGGATGGATCCTTGATCCGCGACGCCGGATGCGTCATGCAAGGAGGCAAGAAAGCCCGCCACCTTCATCAACGTGTACGGCGCTTGATTGAAGGGCCGGGGCGGGCGGTGCCTGCCCCGGCTCCAATGGACGGAGGCATGGGGGCAGCATGACTCGACCGCCTATCCCCAAACTGGTTGCGGAAAGTGCATGCGCGAGCGCGGTCAGCCTCGCCGGTGGCGCCAGCTTGGCTTTTGCCTTTGGCGCGACAGGCAGCACCGGTTCTGTCGGCGAACTTCAGTCTCCCGAGGGGTGGCGGGTGTTCGGGTGGGTGCTGGTCAGCCCGCTGCTGGAAACCCTGGTGATGGGGGCGTTGCTTTCCTGGATATTCCTGCCAAGGACACGCAGCAGCGCGCTGGCAATCCTGATGTCGAGCGTGGTCTGGGGTCTGGTGCACGGGCTCGCCGACTGGATCAGCGGCATCGCGAACCTGGCCAACTTCGCGGTGTTTTCCTTCGTATATGTCAGGTACCTGAAGTTCGGTGCGGGCTGGGCGGTGCTTGCTGCGTCCATCACGCATGCCATCCACAATTCCGTGGTGGCAACGCTTCTGGTGTTGTAGTGGTTCCTGCGCCAGCCCGGCGTGCCGGACTCAGTGGTCCAGTTGCTTCCGCAGCCATGTGGTGAACGGCGCGATCCGCGCATCGCCTCCACCGCGCAGCGTGCATAGCGCCCAGTAGCCGTCGGTTTCGGTAAAGCCCCAGGGTGCGACCAGGCGGCCGGCGCGCAGGTCGTCGGCGACCAGTTCCTGCGGGGCGATGGCCACGCCCAGGCCGGCAGCGGCGGCTTCCAGCAGGTAGTAGAGATGGTCGAAGCCGGTGCCCAGGCGCAGGGCTTCCGGATCCAGGCCGTTGCGGCGGGCCCATTCCGGCCACGCCGAGGGCCGCGAGGCGGTGTGCAGCAGCGCCTCCTGCAGCAGCGCGGTGGCGGGAGCACCCTGCAGCCGGGCATGCGCCGGATGTCGCGCGCTCAGCACCGGCCCGATGCGTTCCGGTGCCAGCCGGTGCACGTCCCAGCCGGGCGGCCAGGGCGGGGTGCCGATCAGGAGCGCGGCGTCCATCCCGGTGAGCGCCGCATCGGGCGTCGCCTCGCTGGCCGCCAGGTGCAGGCGCAGGTCCGGCAGCTCGGTCGCCAGCTGCTCCATCCGCGGGATCATCCAGCGTGCCAGCAGGCTGCCCGGGCAGCCCAGCACCAGGGCGGGGGCCGCCGCCGGCGAGCGCAACTCCGCCCAGCTCCGGCGCAGCGGCTCGAACGCGGCGGCCGCGGCCTCGCCCAGGCGGCGACCAGTGGCGGTCAGCGCCAGCCCGCGGCCGTGCCGGGTGAACAGCGGGGTGCCCAGCGCGTCCTCCAGCAGCTTGACCTGGCGGCTGACCGCGCCGTGGGTCACGTGCAGCTCCTCGGCCGCCGCGGCCATGCTGCCCAGGCGGGCGGCGGCCTCGAAGGCGCGCAGGGCATTGAGCGGGGGCAGGTCGCGTGACATGTGAGTTTTCCTGACGTGTCGCGCCAGACTTTATCACTTTATGGGCGGCATGTCGTGCGTTAAGGTCAACCCACCTTACATACCGTCAAGCCGATGAGCGCCCCCATCCAGGACTTCCACGCCTATCCCGACGCCAGTGGCCACTTCGGCCAGCACGGTGGCCGCTTCGTCGCCGAAACCCTGATCGGCCCGCTGCAGGAACTGGCCGCCGCCTATGACGAGGCCAGGGCCGACCCGGCCTTCCAGGCCGCCTTCGAGAAAGACCTGAAGCACTACGTCGGCCGGCCTAGCCCGATCTACCACGCCGAGCGCCTGAGCCGGGAAGTGGGCGGCGCGCAGATCCTGCTCAAGCGCGAGGACCTCAACCACACCGGCGCGCACAAGATCAACAACACCATCGGCCAGGCGCTGCTGGCCGCGCGCATGGGCAAGAAGCGGATCATCGCCGAGACCGGCGCCGGCCAGCATGGCGTGGCCAGCGCCACCGTGGCCACGCGCCTGGGCCTGGAGTGCGTGGTGTACATGGGCGCCACCGACATCGAGCGGCAGAAGATCAACGTCTACCGCATGAAGCTGCTGGGCGCGACCGTGGTCCCGGTGACCTCCGGCTCGGCCACGCTCAAGGACGCGCTCAACGAGGCCATGCGCGACTGGGTGACCAATGTGCAGGACACCTTCTACATCATCGGCACCGTCGCTGGCCCGGACCCGTACCCGCGCATGGTGCGCGACTTCAATGCCGTGGTCGGGCGCGAGGCGCGGGCGCAGATGCTGGCCGACTACGGCCGCCTGCCGGACGTGATCACCGCCTGCGTCGGCGGTGGCAGCAACGCCATGGGCCTGTTCCATGCCTTCCTCAACGACCGCCAGGTGCGCATCGTCGGCGCCGAGGCCGCGGGCGACGGCGTGCACACCGGGCGCCATGCGGCCTCGCTGTCGGCCGGGCGTGTTGGCGTGCTGCACGGCAACCGCACCTACGTGCTGTGCGACGACGACGGCCAGATCATCGAGACCCATTCCATCTCCGCCGGCCTGGACTACCCGGGCGTGGGCCCGGAGCACGCCTTCCTGCAGGACAGCGGCCGCGCCGAGTACGTGGGCGTGACCGACGAGGAGGCGTTGGGGGCCTTCCACCGGCTGACCCGCACCGAGGGCATCCTGCCGGCGCTGGAATCCAGCCATGCGGTCGCGCAGGCGATCAAGCTGGCGCGCGAGCTGCCGAAGGACGCACTGGTCCTGTGCAACCTCTCCGGCCGCGGTGACAAGGACGTGCACACCATCGCCGCGCGCGAGGGCATCCAGCTGTGAACCCGGCGCCGGCCGCGCTGGCGCCGAACCGCATCCACACCGCGCAAACGCGCCACCGGCGCGACGCAACCCACGGGCGATCCATGAGCCGCTTCGAAACCACCTTCTCGCGACTGCGCGCCGACGGGCGCAAGGCACTCATCCCCTTCATCACCGCCGGCGATCCCGCGCTGGAGGCGACCGTGCCGGTGATGCACGCGCTGGTCGAGGCCGGCGCCGACTGCATCGAGCTGGGCGTGCCGTTCTCCGATCCGATGGCCGATGGCCCGGTGATCCAGCGCAGCTCCGAGCGCGCGCTGGCGCGCGGGGCGACCGTGGCCTACGTGTTCGACTGCGTGCGCCGCTTCCGCGAGCGTGACGCGGACACGCCGGTGGTGCTGATGGGCTACCTCAACCCGGTGGAGATCCGCGGCGCGGCCCGGTTCGCCGCCGAGGCGGTGGCCGCCGGCGTCGACGGCGTGCTGCTGGTGGACCTGCCGCCGGAGGAAGCGCCGCAGTTCCAGCCGGCGTTCAACGAACTGGGCCTGGCCCTGGTGATGCTGGCCTCGCCGACCACCTCTGACGAGCGCGCGGCCATGCTCAGCGCCAGCGCGCAGGGATACCTGTACTACGTCAGCTATGCCGGCGTGACCGGCGCCGACCGCCTGGACACGGATGCCGCCAGCCGCCGCCTGGAGGAACTGCGTGCAGCGGCGAAGGTGCCGGTGGTGGCCGGCTTTGGCATCAAGGACGCGGCCAGCGCCAAGGCGATGGCGGCCGGCGCCGATGGCGTGGTGGTCGGCTCGGCGCTGGTATCGGTGCTGGCCGAAGCCGCCGATGCGGACGATGCCGCCGCCCGCGCCCGCGCCTTCCTCGCCCCGCTGCGCGCCGCAATCGACGCCGGCTGAACGACGGCGCGGCACATCACGTCTTCGGGGCGGTCCCGACCGTGGCCTCGTTCGGCGCTCGCGCATACCCCTGGACAAGGCCCCGGGCCGCATCCAGGGCGGGCGCGCGTCAGCCCTGGCGTTGGACGCCGGGAGCCCTGGTGCGCTTCGCTTGGCCGGGCTGCGAATCCGTCCACCAGCGCTCAGGCCGGCAAACGCCAGCACCCGATGGCTTGCTCCTCGAACCGCCCGCAAGCCACGCCCGCCACTACGGGCGTAGCCAGTGACGCCCGTATCAACCCGAATCCCGAATCCCGAATCCCGAATCACCAATCACCAATCACCAATCACCAGTCCCGGATCCCGAACCCCACCAAACAGATCGCGCGCGGCCTCCTGCGGCGGGATCGCGCCTTCCAGCTGCAGCAGGAAGCGCTTGGTCGGCAGGCCGCCGCCGAAGCCGGTGAGCGAGCCGTCGGCGCCAATCACGCGGTGGCAGGGCAGCACGATCGGCAGCGGGTTGCGGCCGTTGGCCGCGCCGACCGCGCGCATCGCCGCGGGGCGGCCGACGCGCATCGCCAGCTGCGCATAGCTGATGGTGCTGCCGTAGGGGATGTCGGCCAGCGCCAGCCACACCTGGCGCTGGAACAGCGTGCCCTGCGGCGCCAACGGCACGTCGAACTCGCGGCGCTCGCCGTCGAAGTACTCCTGCAGCTGGCGCCTGGCCTCGCCAAGCACCGGGTGCTCCTTCGGCACCCAGCCGAGCCGGCGCTGCGGATGGCGGTTCTGCGGAAACTCGATTGCGTGCAGTCCCGCATCGGAGGCGGCCACGGTCAGCGGGCCGACCGGGCTGTCGAACCGGCAGTAATGGATGGCGCTCATGGGATGACCTCCGCTTCGGTGCCGGCACGGGACGCGGGCAAGGCGGCCTCGCGCCAGAGATGGATGACGGCGTACGCACGCCAGGGGCGCCAGGCCTGCGCGCGCTCGCGCAGCTGGCGGGTGGACAGGCGCGTGCCGTCGCCGGACGCGGCCTTCTGCAGCACCAGGTCCTCGGCCGGGAACGCGTCCGGATGGCCGAGCGCACGCAGGGCCAGGTACTGCGCCGTCCATGGGCCGATCCCGGGCAGGGCGCACCAGGCTTCGACGAATTCCTCCAGGGTTTGTTCCGGGCCGAAGCCGACCTTGCCCTCCAGCACCGCGCGCGCGATCGCGCGCAGGCTGGCGATGCGCGCACCGGTCAGGCCCAGGCCGTCCAGGTCCGCCGCGGCCAGGGTGGCCGCGTCCGGGAACAGCCGGTCCAGGCCGGGTGCGGCGTCCAGCGCCACCTGCGCGCCATGGCGCTGCACCAGGCGCGCGGCCAATGTGCGCGCGGCGGCCACGCTGACCTGCTGGCCAATCACCGCGCGCGCCGCGATCTCCAGCCCGTCCCAGCCGCTGGGCAGGCGCAGCCCGGGTCGCTGGCGCAGCAGCGGCCGCAGGCGCGGATCGGCCCCCAGCACCGCGGCGATCGCGTTCGGGTCGGCATCCAGGTCGAACATCCGCCGCACCCGCTGCACCGTGTCCGCGAGCCGGGCCGGCGCCACGCCGTGCAGTTCCAGCCTCAGCGCATGCACCGGGCGCGCCCGGGCCGATGGCCAATGGCTGACCCGCAGCCAGGCCGGCGCGCTGGCGTCGCCGACCACGCGCGCATAGGACTGACCATCCACCCGTTCCACCCCGGGCAGGGCGCGGTCGCGCAGGAAATCCAGGATGGCCGCGAAGTCGTACGGCGGCCGGTAGCCCAGGCGCAGCACCAGCGAACGGTCGGCCGCCAGCGCCGGGCGCTGCTGCAGGCTGCGGCGCAGTTCGCGCGGCGCCATGCGATAAGCCTCCTGGAACGCGGCATTGAAGCGGCGCAGGCTGCCGAAGCCGGCGGCCAGCGCCACCTCGGTGACCGGCAGCGTGGTCTCGGTCAGCAACTGCTTGGCGAACAGCAGGCGGCGGGTAACGTGCACGCCCAGTGGTGCCGCGCCCAGGCGCTGCACGAACAGCCGCCGCAGCTGGCGCTCGCCGACCGCCAGCCGCTCGGCCAGGGCCGCCACCGGATGCTCGGCCAGGAAGCCCTGCTCGATCAGCGCCAACGCCCGCGCCACCAGCGCATCGCCACGCCGCCAGGCGCCGTCCTCCGGCGCCAGCTCGGGGCGGCAGCGCAGGCAGGGGCGGAAGCCGGCCGCCTCGGCCGCGGCGGCGCTGGGGTAGTAGTCGACGTTGGCCGGCAGCGGCGGCGGCGCCGGGCACACCGGCCGGCAATAGATGCCGGTGCTGCGCACCGCGGTGAAGAACAGCCCGTCGAACCGCGGGTCGCGGCTGAGGCGGGCGCGTTCGCATACGCGCGGATCGGGCAGGGCGGCGACGGAGGACATGCGCGCAGGCTAGCACCGGCGCCCGGGCCCGACTGGCCGTTTCCGGACATCAAAGCGGACGCCGCCGGCACGGCCCGGCCGCCGGCGGCGCCGCGGATCAGGGCGCCTGCAGCGCCGGCAGCAGGGTTTGCGGGTTGCCGTCGCCCGGCTGCGGCTGCACGCCCACCAGGCGCGCCAGCAGCGGGTAGACGTCGACGTTGTCGAACACCGGCAGGCGCAGGCCGCGGCGGAACGCCGGGCCATGGGCCAGGAACACCGCGCGCATCGACGGAAGGTCCGGGTCGTAGCCGTGCGCGCCCGCGTCGCGGCGGCCTTCGGCATTGCGCCGTTCGATCATCGCCCGCGGCAGGGCGTTCCAGCCTTCGTCCATCTGGCACACGATCGGCGGGATGCGCGGGTGGCTGCCGTAGTGCAGGCGCGCCGGGATGCGCTCCTTCTCCCAGCACTGGTACTGCGCGTGGCGGCCGGGCAGGCGCGCGCGCAGCACGTCCCCGTATCCGGCGCGCGGCACCAGGCCGATCACCTGGCCGATGCTCACCACCTCGGCCTCCTCCATCGCGGCGATGTCCTCCACCGCGAGGAAGTTCCGGGCGTCGGCCATGCCGTGGTCGGACACCACCACCACGTTCGGGACCACGCCGGCGGCCTCCAGTCGCGCCAGCAGCTGGCCGATGGCCGCGTCCACCGTGCGGATCGCCGCGCGGGCCTGTTCCGAGCCGGGGCCATGGTCGTGGCCGGCGCCGTCGACCATCTCGAAGTACATCGCCACCAGCCCGGGGCGCGGCCCCTGCGGCGTCGCCACCCACGCGGCAACCCGCTCGACGCGCTCGTCCAGCGGGATGTTCGCGTCGAAGGCCTGGCCCTGGCGCGGCAGCACGCCGTCGCGCTCGGCGGTGGCGCCCGGCCAGGCCCACACCGCGGTGGCGATGCCGGCGCGCTCGGCCGTGGTCCATAGCGGCTCGGCCTGCCACCAGCCGGCGACCGTGGCCGCCTGCTTGTCCGCGACCACGAAGCGGCCCAGCTGCGGATCCTTCATCGAGTTGTGGACCACGCCGTGGTGGTCCGGGCGCAGGCCGGTCACCAGGGTGTAGTGGTTGGGGAAGGTGAGCGCCGGGAAGGACGGGCGCATGCCCTCGGCCTGCACGCCTTCGCGCGCCAGGGCGTCGAGCACCGGGGTATCGCCGCGGCCGAGCGCATCGGCGCGCAGGCCATCGACCGAGACCAGCAGCAGCGGGGTGTACGCCGGCTCCTTGGCGGTGCGGGCGGGAGCGGCCGCGCAGGCGGCCAGGGAGAGCAACAGGAACAGGAAGGCGCCGAGGCGCGGCAAACAGGACATCACATGGGGAGAGGGCAAAACAGGTGCGGAAGCTTGGCAGATGCGCGTTGCCGTCCGCCAGCCTTGACGTGCACCGGCCAAACCGCGCCTGAGCGGTTCCCGAGCGCCGGCTGAAGCAGCCCGCGCTCCCGCCGGCGCGGCTGCCGCCGCGCGCGTTATAACGGGGGCGTATCCATACGGAGCGCCGACCCGATGCCGATCCCGCGAGCCGCACGCCTCCCGGCCCTGGCCATCGCGCTGTGGCTGGCCCTGTCTCCGCTGGCCCAGGCCCAGTCCGTCACCCCCGACCGCTACCGCCAGCGTGCCGGCGACCAGGACACCCGTGCGCAGACCTGGGAACGATCGCGCCAGGCCGCGGAGCAAGCCCGCCAGCAGCAGCTGGACGCCAGCCGCCGCGCCGCCGCCGAGCGGCATCGCCTGGCGCTGGAGGACAACCGCCGTCGGATGGAGGCCGACCGCGCGCGCGCCGAGCGGCGCATGCTGCACGCCGCCTCGCCCGAACAGCGCGAGCGCTACCGCCAGGAGTTCGAGGCCCGGCGCATCCAGTACGAACGCGAGCGCGAGGAGATCGAGCGCGCCCGCGAGGCCGAGGAGCGCCGCCTGCAGCGCCAGCAGGAAGCGCCCCGCGCCGGCCACTGAGCCACCGCGCCCCGCGCTGCACAACGGGCCGGTGCGGGGCCGCTGCGATAATGCCGGCACCTTCCATCCAGGTGTACCGGCATGTCCGATCCACGCCACGATCCCTCCCGTGTCGTCCGCGCGCCGCGCGGCAGCCAGCTGACCTGCCGCAGCTGGCTGACCGAAGCCCCGTTCCGGATGCTGCAGAACAACCTGGACCCGGACGTGGCCGAGCGCCCGGAGGACCTGGTGGTGTACGGCGGCATCGGTCGCGCCGCGCGCGACTGGGAATGCTTCGACGCCATCCTCGCCACCCTGCGCGAGCTGCGCGACGACCAGACCCTGCTGGTCCAGTCCGGCAAGCCGGTGGGCGTGTTCCCGACCCACCCGGACGCGCCGCGGGTGCTGATCGCCAACTCCAACCTGGTGCCGCACTGGGCCACCTGGGAGCACTTCAACGAGCTCGACCGCAAGGGCCTGATGATGTACGGCCAGATGACGGCCGGATCGTGGATCTACATCGGCTCGCAGGGCATCGTCCAGGGCACCTACGAGACCTTCGTGGAGATGGGCCGCCAGCACTACGGCGGCGACCTCACCGGCAAGTGGATCCTGACCGCCGGCCTGGGTGGCATGGGCGGCGCGCAGCCGCTGGCGGCGTCCATGGCCGGCGCCAGCAGCCTGACCATCGAGTGCCGGCAGAGCCGCATCGACTTCCGCCTGCGCACCGGCTACGTCGACGAACAGGCCACCGACCTGGACGACGCGCTGGCGCGCATCGGGCGCTACACCAAGGCCGGCCAGGCCCGCTCGATCGCCCTGCTGGGCAATGCCGCCGACGTCCTGCCGGAGCTGGTGCGGCGCGGCGTGCGCCCGGACGCGGTCACCGACCAGACCTCGGCGCACGATCCGCTGCGCGGCTACCTGCCGCAGGGCCTGACCGTGGCCGAGTGGGAGGAGGAACAGGAGGTGGTGCCGGAGCGCGTGCAGGAACTGGCCCGCAGGTCCATGCGCGTGCACGTGGAGGCCATGCTCGCGTTCCAGCGCATGGGCGTGCCGGTATTCGACTACGGCAACAACATCCGGCAGATGGCCTTCGATGCCGGCTGCAAGGATGCGTTCGACTTCCCCGGCTTCGTGCCGGCCTATGTGCGTCCACTGTTCTGCCGCGGCGTTGGCCCGTTCCGCTGGGTGGCCCTGAGCGGTGACCCGGAGGACATCGCCAGGACCGACGCCAAGGTCAAGGAACTGATACCGGACGACCCGCACCTGCACCGCTGGCTGGACATGGCCGCCGGGCGCATCCGCTTCCAGGGCCTGCCGGCGCGCATCTGCTGGGTCGGCCTGGGCCAGCGCCACCGCCTGGGCCTGGCGTTCAACGAGATGGTGCGCAAGGGCGAACTCAAGGCCCCGGTGGTGATCGGCCGCGATCATCTGGACAGTGGCAGCGTCGCCAGCCCCAACCGCGAGACCGAGGCCATGCGCGACGGCAGCGACGCGGTCAGCGACTGGCCGCTGCTCAACGCCATGCTCAACGTCGCCGGCGGCGCGACCTGGGTCAGCCTGCACCACGGCGGCGGCGTGGGCATGGGCTACTCCCAGCACTCCGGCGTGGTGATCGTGTGCGACGGCAGCGAGGCCGCCGACCGCCGCCTGGAACGCGTGCTGTGGAACGATCCCGGCACCGGGGTGATGCGTCACGCAGACGCGGGCTACGAGATCGCCATCGACTGCGCGAAGGAGCAGGGGCTGCAGCTGCCGATGCTGGGGCGGTAGGACCGAGGGCGCCGGGGGGCGGTGGTACGGCCGTGACGGTCGTTCCCGTCGCTTCAGTGGTCGCCAGGTTGCCGAATTACCCGGAATGCCGGAGGGACTGAGGGACTGATGGACTGAGGTCAAGGCACGGCGGCGGTCGCCGGGGGCGCCCTGGCGTGTGGCCTGCTGCCGTCCCGCCCCCGGTCCTGGCCCTCGCGGGCCAGCACCTCCTCCTTTACCTCCCGGCAGCCGGCACACGCCATGGCGCTTCTGGCGTGGCGGGACGCGGGACGGTGGTGCGGGGCAGCCTCGACCTGGGGGGGCAGCCGGCCGGGTAGAGGCCAGAAACGGTTGATTGTGTGATTCCCACCCGGCGATGAGTGGCAATCGCTGGCGCGCGAGCGATTTCGATACGCGAACGAATGGAAATCAGTGGCCGTCGAGCAGTTTCCATACGCGGATGAATGGAAATCACTGGACGCCGAGCGGTTTCCATACGGCGACGGGTGATCAAGACTGGCGCGCCAGCGATTTCCATACGACGGTGAATGGAGATCGCCGGCGTCCTAGTGATTTCGATACGCGCGCGCATGGAAATCAGCCGACGGCCAGTGATTTCCAGTCGAGGCCCGGTGGCAGACATTGGCGCGTATCCGGCGGCAGGGCACGCGCGGGCAGGGCCGTCAACGGTCCAGCGGACTGAGCACACCGAGCGCGCCGCGGTTGAGCACGTGCGTGTAGATCTGGGTGGTGGCCACGTCCTTGTGGCCCAGCAGCTCCTGCACCGTGCGGATGTCGGCGCCGGACTCCAGCAGGTGCGTGGCGAAACAGTGGCGCAGGGTGTGCGGGGTGACCGGCTTGTCGAAGCCGGCTTCGCGCGCCGCCCGGCGCACCGCCGACTGCAGCACCTTCTCGTCGATATGGTGGCGCCGCCTCACCCCGTCGCGCGGGTCGACCGAAATGCGCGTGGCCGGGAACACGTACTGCCATCCCGGCTCCGCGGCCGCGTTGGGATACTTGCGTGCCAGCGCGTGCGGCAGGTGCACCCGGCCCAGTCCGCAGGCCAGGTCGCGCGCGTGCAGCAGGCGCACCTCCGCCAGCTGGCGCAGCAGCGCCTCGCGCAGCGCGCCTGGGAGCACCGTCATCCGGTCCTTGCCGCCCTTGCCATCGCGGATGGTCAGCTCGTTGCGCTCCAGGTCCACGTCCTTGACCCGCAGCCGCGCGCACTCCATCAGGCGCAGCCCGCTGCCGTAGAGCAGCCCGGCCATCAGTGCCTCACGGCCAGACAGCCGCTCCAGCAGCCGCACCACCTGCGCGCGCGACAGCACCACCGGCAGCCGCCGCGGCCGCTTGGCACGGACCACGTTCTCCATCCACGGCAGCTCGATGCCCAGCACCTCCCGATAGAGGAAGAGCAGGGCGGCCAGCGCCTGGTTCTGGGTGCTGGCGGCCACGTTGTCCCGCGTCGCCAACCCGGTGAGAAACGCCTCCACTGCCGCCCCGTCCAGCTCCGCCGGATGCCGCGGCAGCCACGCCCGGACATACCGGCGGATCCAGTACAGATACGCCTGCTCCGTGCGCAGGCTGTAGTGCTTCAGGCGCAAACGCCCCCGCACCTGGTCCAGCAACCGGGGCGTCCCGTCCCGTGCTACACCCCCTGATATCGCGGTCTGCTCGCCCTCATAAGACATATCGCGGCCTCCTTGCCGTCGAAACCGCAAGGGTGCCGCGGCGGCAAGCAGGTCACCATCAGGCAAATGCCTGATTCGAGTAAGACTTCGTCAATTGACGCGGTAAGGGACCCAGCCGCAGACTCGGGGCTACACCCCGGTTTGGGGTCTACTGGTAGTTAGGCATAAAGGAGCAAGAATCTTGCGAATTACAAGAAAAGCTTTCATCAGGCTTGCTATAACGATTGTGGTTGGGGCCACCGGTGGAGAAATCTTTGCTCGGTACTGCTTGGGCTTGGGAACGCCACCTCTTTTAATAACTCATCCGCAAATCGAATATATGTATAAGCCAAATCAGGATGTTATGAGGTTTGGAAATCGCTTCATTGTCAATCAATATGGGATGCGCACGGCGCCGTTTGATGCACACAAGACTGATGATGGCGAATTTCGGGTTATGGTTTTTGGGGATTCTGTCTTGAATGGTGGGAATCAAACAGATCATGTAGCTCTCGCAACAACCCTGCTACAGAATAGATTAACCGAAAATCAAAAGGCAGTTGTCGGGAATATTTCGGCGGATAGTTGGGGGCCGGGCAATTGGCTTGCCTATGCCAAGGAGTACGGCTTTTTTGATGCCAATGTCGTTGTATTAGTCATTTCAAGCCATGACTATGCTGACAATCCTACATTTGGAGCCCTCAATGAGAATACACATCCAACCAAGAATCCAGCATCCGCACTTCTTGAGGGAGTCACAAGATACTTGCCGCGTTACCTGCCCCAAGTTGACGCAGGCAGAGCGGTCAATGAATCAGACCGATTTGAAGAAAAGCCAAGTGAAAATGAAGTTCAACGGGGACTCAACGATCTGATGACCTTTTTGGAGTTAGCGCGAACAAGTTCAGCGAAGATCGTGGTGCTTCAACATTGGGAGAAGTCAGAAGTAGAACGAGGGATTCCCAAAAATGGACACCAGCGCATCCGACAAGTTTGCGAGTCAATCGGTGTGCCTTGCATATCGTTGGAACCATACTTTAGTCAGGCGATTAAGAACGGTAATAATCCGTATCGAGACAATATTCATCCAAACCAAATTGGACAGAAGCTTATCGCCGATGCGCTATTTGAAAACCTGCCTAACACGGCGCTCCAGCGGACGCGCTAACGCGCGCCGCTGAGCTTGGACGTTAGGCATCACACCGATTACCGTCTCGCATCAAACACATGGAGAATTTAATGAGCACGGACACATTCAAGGCATCAGTCCAGTACAACGACCTCACAGGCAGCGCCGCTGCCGACCGCGCCGACATGTCGGATGCAAGTGTGTGGCTCAAGAAACATGGCCTCATCAATGACAATGAACTTCTAGTTGGCTACGAAATCTACGTTGGCCAACTATCAACGGGGCCGACTGACAAAGTATCCATATCTACTACATTTCTTCTCGCACAAACGAGCGCAATGGATTCGTTCTCAAGTTCGGTGAAGGGTGGAGGAAGCATCAATCTTAGAAAGGTTACTCAAGACCTCTCGCCTGAAGAGCTTTTTTCGCTATTCAAGAGGTTCAACGTAACCCTGTCTTCTGGCGGACTGCTTGAGGGTCGTGAGTACAAATACACAGAGCGTGATGCCTAACAATTCATTCAAGCCGACGCCGCTTCGCGGCGCGGCTTAATTCAGGCGTTAGGCCCCGCGTGAATTGCCTCGGAGGTTCGGATGATTGACTTGGAAGAAGATGAGCGCAATTACCTTCTAGAGATGCGCGCACTGACCACTAACGCAAACGGAGAGGAGGTCTTTGCTGGCCTCACGGTTGACGAGTCAGTCTTCTATGCCAGCTACATCAAAAGAGCTAGAGCTGGCGACATAGCAACTCCGGTCGAGACGGACAGATACATCCTGCTCAACCACAAACATGAGACGGTCAGGCGCGGCATTATTAGTGATGAAGCTAGGCTTCGGATCGACAATCCTCTACGTCACTAGCAGACACACTAGCCATTTGGAACCGCGCTACGAAGATAAGGAGAAAAAATGATCGGTATTGTTCTTTATCTGGCTGTTGCCGCCGCGCAATCATCGCCAAGCCAAACACCAGGCTCAAATGCCAACATGCCGGCGGTTACATCTTTTATGGGCATTCCCATCGGCGTACCAGCCAGCGATCTTCAAGAATGTCCAACAAAGATTGTTGGAGCAATGCCTGAGTATAAGATTCGTGGCACCGTTATGTACGACTACTCAAGCGGCGGCCTCCCATGCTGGACCGGAACCTCTCCTGGCCAACCAATGGGAGGCCCACTTGTTCAAGTCGTACCAAAATCCACCAACCGCCCAGATGGAACCAGGATAGTTCATGCTTACGTCGCCGGCGACATGATTGAGGGCGTCTGGGTCGCTACAACCGGAATCGAAAGCCAAGAATCACTATTTAGCAAGCTCCGAGAGCAGTTCGGCGAACCCTCCAGCGTGCAACGAGTAGCAATTCAAACAATGATGGGCATGGAGGCAACAAAGATTAAAGCCACATGGAATGCGCCAAACGGAGTAACCATCGACTTCAATGGGGTCGAGGACAAGATAAATGAAGGCGGCATTTACGTTAACACCGCAGCAGGGAAAGCAGCCATTTCCAGCAAAATAGAACACAAGTCCTTTTAAATACATGATCCGTTCAACGCATCAGCGGGAGTGCTATCCGCCGCCTGCGGGGCCTAACAATTCATTCAAGCCGACGCCACTTCGTGGCGCGGCTTAATTCAGGCGTTAGGCCACGTGAAAAACATTGTCATTGTCTGTGCGGACGTTGGCGCGGTGGCGAAAGGAAACTTTGGCTGGTGGTCATCTCTCGGAGAAAGCGGCACTAGGCCGTCAACTCTTGCTAGACACGTCAGCGCTGCCTTGGACTCCGGCAAGCCGGTTGCCCTTGGGTTTGAATGTCCGTTGTTCGTACCGCTGGTCGATGATGAGCTTCGCCTCACTAGTGCTCGCCCTGGCGAAGGGAGCCGCCCTTGGAGTGCTGGAGCTGGCTGCGGTGCGCTCACTACGGGTCTGGTGCAGACTACTTGGGTACTTCAAGAGATTAAGAGGCAACTGGCGCAAGTCACCTCGGTCTTTTTGTCTTGGCACGAGTTCTCCGCTTCGCAATCGGGCTTGTTTCTCTGGGAGGCGTTCGTCACTGGAAAGGCCAAGGGTGATAGTCATACAGCCGACGCAAGACTTGGGGCTGAGGCTTTCGCCTGCGCCCTTCCAGACCCAATGAGCTGCAATGCGGTCACATGTGCAAACGGCGTCCACTCCTTGGTCGGAGCAGCGCTTCTTCGTACAGGCTGGTCAGATGATCTGCGCTTGCTTCAAGAACCTTGTCTTGTAGTGCGTGCACATGTGGCCTAACAATTCGTTCAAGCCGACGCCGCTTCGTTCCGCCAAGCACATGGCAGATACAGCTTGCCATGTGCTTGGCTCCACTGCGCGGCGCGGCTTAACTTAGGTGTTAGGTGGTCATGGGACTCTTCGACTTCCTCAAGAAGAAGGCTGCTCCGCCTGTCGAGGCAGAAGAGAGCTTCGAGGAGTTCGCCGCCCGCCTTCAGGCTGATTTTTCCAAGAACGATCACCTGGGCAAGGCAGCCATTGCGGGGTCAAAGGCTCAGGAGGCTGTGGCGTCCGGACAGTTCGATGTCGCTTGGGGGTTCTATCAGGACCAAAAGCAACACTATCTGCAACACGCCTCCCGTTGCGGCTTCACCAAAGCACAGCTGCTCGCGCTGGATGCCTCCGTGAGCGAGCCCATGGCAAACATTCTTAGGCTGGAGAATAGGCACTACGATGCCTTGGTGCACATTGTTTATTGGGTGGCAGCATCGCAACGAATCACAAAGTCGCAGCAGCGAAAGCTTCCGGCATACTTCAATCGCTGCCGGTTCAAGACGGTCACCCTCTCTCATCTCAACGAACTCGTTGAGGCGTCTAGGGTAGATCCAGATTTTGTTCGTATCAGAGACGTGATTGGTGGTTGGCGGGATAGCGGCTGACCACCTAACCATTCATTCAAGCCGACGCCGCTTCGCGGCGCGGCTTAACTCAAGCGTTAGGCATCACCCATGGCATTCTCGATTTCCCCAGGCGACAAGCGCGACATTGCCAAGACACTCGGCAGGCGTCACAAGGACTTTTCATGGTCAGAGGATTTCTTCCTAAATCTGATCGAGAAGAATGAGACAAAGATGGATGTGTATTGGTCCGTTATCGCATTGCGCGATTGTGGTACTCCACGGTCAATCCCATCACTTAAAAGCCTCGCAACGCACCCATCCCAGGACGTAAAAGCAACGGCGATGCTGACCATCGCCCGCATTTCCAGATCCTCTGAAACTGAGTATTACGCCCTGAAGTTACTGGACCCTTCATATCGTGCAAAGTCGTATGCCCTTTGGGCCATTGCAGCTTACGGAGATGAGCGCGCAACTGATGCTGTGCACCAATACGTTAAGAAAAATCACAAAAAGCTAGCTGAGCCGAGCATCGACGCAAGAGAGACGTATGACATCATCTCGTACTTGTACCGGACACTCGGAGCTGCCAAGGCAGCACAACTATTCGCTAGTGATTATGTCTTTATCAGGACATCACTTGCCAAGTCCCTTAGCCGCCTCCCACCCCGCAACAGGGACAGGTTCGCGGCTAGGTATCCGGAAATCGACATCTCACTGGCAAGCAGTGATGCCTAACAATTCATTCAAGCCGAACCCGCTTCGCGGGTCGGCTTAATTCAGGCGTTAGCCGTCAGGGAGGAATCATGGCCAACGGAAGCGACCATCTGCAAGAAAAGGTGCTGGCCAGCGGACTGATGACGATGGCCGCGGGAAAATCATCCGCCGTCATTGACAGCTTTGTCAGCTGGCTCATCGCAGGCGCCGGAGGTGCGATTGCGTTGGTGATTGGCAATCTGCCAGGGATCGGCCAACACCTTGACGTCGCCGTAGTCTCTTGCGCTTCCATCATCTATTTGATCGCGGCAGGCCTGACCGTGGTGGAAAAGTTCTTGGCCGCTGTTGTTATGGGCGCAGCGGAGAGCGCGTCCCAAGCCAAAGATTTCATACGCGATCTACCGCCGGATGGAAATCTCGACATGGAGGTGGTTTTTCGCGAGTTCGAGAGCGCCACTTTCAGGCCAATGCGATGGTTCATGTCCAAGTCCTTTGCAAAGGTTAGGAGCGGGGACTTCACTGCTTCCGCTAAGAACTTTGCTAGGTGCGACGTCCCCCCGCCTTCAGTAGCGGGGCGATTTAGAGTCCGGGGTGGATGGTAGCCGATGCCAGTTGCTTCGCGTAGGCGCTCGGTGTCAGCCCGCCCAATGCCTTCTTTGGCCGCTCCT
>NZ_RRYK01000005.1:0-223714 GCF_003931635.1 Pseudoxanthomonas sp. SGNA-20
GCCGATGGGCGCCGGCCGCCTGTCAGTCGCGGGCTGCCGGCGGGGCCACCGAGTCCCGCCGGACCAGCTCGTGGGCGACCACGTGGTCGACCACCATGTGCACGTCCTTCTCGCGGCGGCTGATCGCGCGCACCAGGATGTCCATGGCCGAGTCGGCCATCGAGGCGATGGGCTGGCGCACCGTGCTCAGTTCCGGCCATACCGTGGTGGCGGCGGAGGTGTCGTCGTAGCCGACCACCGACAGGTCGCGCGGCACGTCCAGGCCGCGGCGGTGCGCGACCGAGACCACGGCGGCGGCCATGTCGTCGTTGCTGGCGAAGATCGCGGTCGGCGGCTTCTTGCGCGCCAGCAGCTTCTCCGCCGCCTCCAGGCCGGAGCGGTAGGTGAAGTAGCCCTGCTGGACCATGCCGGCGTCCAGGCTGATGCCGGCCGCGGCCAGCGCCGCCTGGAAACCCTCGAAGCGCCGCGCGCTGGCGGTCTGGTTGGGATGGCCCTTGATGAAGCCGATCCGGGTATGGCCCAGGCCGAGCAGGTATTCGGTGATCTCGCGGCTGGCGCGGAAATCGTCGATGCGCACGTGCGAGACGTCGTCGCCGAAGCGCGCCGAGGCCAGCGCCACCACCGGCACGTCGGCGCCGACCAGTTCCGAGACCACGGCCTTGGATTCGCACAGCGGCGGCGGCAGCAGCACGCCGGCGACGCTGCGCGCCAGGGTGCGGGCGGCGGCGCGCTCGGCCTCGGCGTTGAGGCCGTCCCAGCTGTCGACCACCAGCTGCACCGCGGTGCGCGCGGCGCCGCGCAGGGCGCCGACCAGCAGCTCGCTGAGGTAGGCGCCGGACGGGTTGGTGTAGATCAGCGCGATCCGCGTGCCCTGCGCCGCGGCCAGCGAGCGCGCCGCCAGGTTCGGCGTGTAGCCCAGTTCGCGCACCGCGCGCATCACCTGCTCGCGGGTCTCCGGGCGCACGTTGGCGTTGCCGTTGATCACCCGCGACACGGTCATCGGCGAGACCTCGGCCGCCGCGGCCACCTCGTGGATGGTTACCGCGCGTCCCTTGCGGCGTGCGGACTTGCTGCTGGTGGCCAATGGCGTTCCCTCCCCATGGACTGCGGCCCTGCCGCGCTCTGTGGTTCCCGCCCGCGCCCGGCCCGGGTGCGGGCACGGGCCATGGCCCGCGACAACCGGAAGTAGAAGAGTGATATCGATAGCACGATCCGCGTCTGCAAAACATCCCGCGCGTCCCGGCCTGCTGGGGCTACTGGCGCTGCTGCTGACCTGGCTGCTGGCGCTGCCGGCCGCGGCCGAGGACGGCTATGACCTGTGGCTGCGCTACCGGCCACTGCCGGCGCCGGTGCTCAAGCAGTACCGCGACCAGGGCACGCAGCTGGTGGCCCCGGCGGACACCGCGACCCAGCGCGCCGCCCGTGACGAACTGGTGCGCGGCCTGTCCGGCCTGCTCGGGCGCGCGCCGGCGCTGGCCGCGCAGGCCCGGCGCGACGGCGCGATCGTGGTCGGCACCCCGGCCTCGCTGCCACAGCTGGCGGCGCTCCAGGGCGAACTGGAAGGCCTGGGCGAGGAGGGCTACCTGATCCGCAGCACCCGCATCGACGGGCGCGCGGCCACGGTGGTGGCGGCCAACACCGACATGGGCGCGCTGTACGGCAGTTTCCACCTGCTGCGCCTGGTGCAGACCGGGCAGCCGCTGGCCGGGCTGGACCTGCGCGAGGCGCCGAAGGTGAAGGTGCGCGTGCTCAACCACTGGGACAACCTGGACCGCTACGTCGAGCGCGGCTATGCCGGCGAATCGATCTGGGACTGGCACAAGCTGCCGGACTGGCTGGACCCGCGCTACACCGACTACGCCCGCGCCAATGCCTCGGTCGGCATCAACGGCACGGTGCTCAACAACGTCAATACCAGCGCGCTCGCATTGACACCGATGTACCTGGAGAAGGCGGCGGCCCTGGCCTCGGTGTTCCGCCCGTACGGCATCAAGGTCTACCTCAGCGCCCGCTTCAGTGCGCCGATCGAGATCGGCGGCCTTGCGACCGCCGATCCGCTGGATCCGGCCGTGCGCCAGTGGTGGAAGGACAAGGCCGACGAGATCTACCGCACCATCCCCGACTTCGGCGGCTTCCTGGTCAAGGCCAATTCCGAGGGCCAGCCCGGCCCGCAGGACTACGGCCGCAGCCATGCCGACGGCGCCAACATGCTGGCCGAGGCCCTGGCCCCGCACGGCGGCATCGTGATGTGGCGCGCGTTCGTGTACTCGCACGAGGAACCTGACGACCGCCACAAGCAGGCCTACAACGAGTTCGTGCCGCACGACGGGCGGTTCGCCGACAACGTACTGGTGCAGGTGAAGAACGGCGCGATCGACTTCCAGCCGCGCGAGCCGTTCCATCCGCTGTTCGGCGCCATGCCCAGGACGCCGCTGATGATGGAGTTCCAGATCACCAAGGAGTACCTGGGCTTCGCCACCCACCTGGTGTACCTGGGCCCGCTGTACGAGGAAGCGCTGCGCGCCGATACCCATGCGCGCGGCCCCGGTTCGACCGTGGCGAAGATCGTGGACGGCTCGCTGGAGGGGCACGCGCTGACCGGCATGGCCGGCGTGGCCAACATCGGCGTGGACCGCAACTGGAGCGGCTCGCACTTCGACCAGGCCAACTGGTACGTGTTCGGGCGCATGGCCTGGGACCCGCACGCCGGCGCCGAGGACATCGCCCGCGACTGGGCGCGCATGACCTTCTCCACCGACCCGGCCGTGGTCGAGCCGGTGGTGTCGATGATGATGGGCTCGCACCAGGCGGTGGTCGACTACATGACCCCGCTGGGCCTGCACCACCTGATGGGCCGCGGCCACCACTACGGCCCGGGTCCGTGGGTCGAGGGCGGTCCGCGCGCGGACTGGACCTCGGTCTACTACCACCGCGCCGACGCGCGCGGCATCGGCTTCGACCGCACCGCCAGCGGCAGCAACGCCGTGGGCCAGTACGCGCCGCCGGTGGCAGCGCAGTTCGGCAACCTCGACACCGTGCCGGAAGAGTTCCTGCTGTGGTTCCACCACGTGCCCTGGGACCACCGCATGGCCTCCGGCCGCAGCCTGTGGGACGAGCTGGTGCTGCGCTACGACCGCGGCGTGGACTACGTGCGCGGCATGCGCCGTACCTGGGCCGCGCTGGAGGGCAAGGTCGATACCGAGCGGCACCACCAGGTCGCGGTGTTCCTCGGCATCCAGGAAAAGGAAGCAAAGTGGTGGCGCGACGCCAGCATCGCCTACTTCCAGACCTTCTCGCAGCGCCCGCTGCCGGAAGGCGCGGCGCCGCCGCCGCACGACCTGGAGTACTACAAGTCCCTGCAGTTCCCGTACGCACCCGGAGACGGCAAGTGAGCCCAACCAAGCTGATCCATCTGGCCGCCGCGCTGGGCCTGGCCCTGGCGCCGCTGGCCCAGGCCCAGGCCCAGGACACCACCACGCCGGCCGCCCCGCTGCTGCATTCGCTGTTCCAGGACCACGCCGTGCTGCAGCGCGACCAGCCGCTGCGGGTGTGGGGCCGCGCCGAGCCCGGCGAGCAGGTGAAGGTGGAGATCGCCGGCAAGCGCGCGCGCGTGCGCGCCGGCGCCGATGGTCACTGGGAAGCGAGCCTGCCGGCGCTCAAGGCCGGCGGCCCGTACGTGCTCACCGCCCAGGCCGGCCAGGCCCGCCAGGTGGTGTCGGACGTGATGGTCGGCGACGTGTGGCTGTGCTCGGGGCAGTCGAACATGGAGCTGCAGGTGTGGCGCTCGCTGGACGCGCGCGCCGAGATCGCCGGCGCCGGCAACGACCGCATCCGCCTGCTGACCGTGCCGCAGGTGGCGCAGGTGGAACCGCAGCGCGGGTTCAGCGAGCCGGTGGCGTGGAAGCCGGTGGATCCGGATTCCGTGCGCGACTTCTCCGCGGCCTGCTACTTCTTCGCCCGCGAGCTGCAGAAGACCGTGGACGTGCCCATGGGCCTGGTCAACGCCGCCTGGGGCGGCTCGCGCATCCAGGCCTGGACCAGCGCACGGCAGCTGCGCACCCTCGGCCGCTACGACGCCGAACTGGACGTGCTGGAGCGTTACGCGCGCGATCCGATGGAGGCGGTCGGGGCCTGGGGCGAGCTGTGGCAGGGCTGGTGGTCGGGCCGCCCGGGCGTGGCCGCCGACGACCGCCCATGGGCGCCGGGCACGCCGGCCGGGCAGTGGCGCCCGGCGCCTGCCCAGCTCGGCGCCTGGGAGAAGTGGGGCGTACCGGAACTGGAAGCCTTCGACGGCATGGTCTGGTACCGCACCACGGTGGAGCTGAGCGCCGAACAGGCCGCGCAGGACGCGGTGCTGGCGCTGGGCCCGGCCGACGAGATCGACACCACCTGGGTCAACGGCCGCGCCGTCGGCAGCACCTACGGCGCCGGCGGCGGCCGCGAGTACCGCCTGCCGCCGGGACTGCTGCAGGCCGGCACCAACACCGTGGTGGTCAACGTGCTGGACACGTACCGCGACGGCGGCCTGGCCGGCCCGGCCGAGGCACACGCGCTGGTGTTGGCCGACGGCACCCGGGTGCCGCTGGCCGGCGGCTGGCAGTACCGCGTGGTCCCGCCGGAGCTGGGCACGCCGCCGCGCGCACCGTGGCAGAGCGCCGCCGGCCTGTCCACGCTGTACAACGGCATGATCGCCCCGCTGGGCGGCTATGGCCTGCGTGGCGCGCTGTGGTACCAGGGCGAGTCCAACACCTTCGAGCACGCCATCTACGCCGACCTGCTGCGCGCCCTGCGCAGCGACTGGCGCCGCCAGTTCGGCGCGAAGCTGCCGCTGATGATCGTGCAGCTGCCCAACTTCGGCACCCCGCCGACCGCGCCGGGCGAGAGCGACTGGGCGAACATGCGCCAGGCGCAGAAGCAGGTGGCGGACGAGGACCCGGGCACCGGCCTGGTGGTCACCATCGACATCGGCGACCGCTACGACATCCACCCCACCAACAAGCAGGAGCTCGGCCGCCGCCTGGCCCGCGCCATGCGCCATCTGGCCTACGGCGAGAAGCTGGCGCCGGCCGGCCCGGTGCCGGAGTCCGCCAGCCGCAACGGCGACGCCATCGTGGTGTCCTTCGCCCAGGTCAGCGGCAAGCTGGCCGCGTACGGTGCCGAAGGCCCGATCGGCTTCGAGGTCTGCGGCAGCGGACCCGGCTCCTGCCGCTGGGCCAGCGCCGAGCTGTGGAACAACCGCGTGACCCTGCGCGCCCCCCGTGCGCACGAGGCCACGCGCGTGCGCTACTGCTGGGCCGACAGCCCGGTATGCACCCTCTACGACCGCGACGGCGGCGGTCCCGGCCTGCCGGCCGGTCCCTTCGAAATCGCCGTTTCCCCCATGCCCTACGACGACCACGCACGATGAGCAGCCAGATCCCCAGCGAAACCACCACCCACGGCTCGAAGAACGACCGCGAGATCGTCGATGCCAAGGTCATCGTCACCTGCCCGGGACGCAACTTCGTCACCCTGAAGGTCACCACCCGCTCGGGCGTGTACGGCCTGGGCGACGCCACCCTCAACGGCCGCGAGCTGGCCGTGGCCTCGTACCTGCAGGACCACGTGGTGCCCAACCTGATCGGCCGCGACGCCGGGCGCATCGAGGACATGTGGCAGTTCCTGTACCGCGGCGCGTACTGGCGCCGCGGCCCGGTCACGATGAGCGCGATCGCCGCGGTCGACGTGGCGCTGTGGGACATCCTCGGCAAGATGGCCGGGTTGCCGCTGTACCAGCTGCTGGGCGGGCGTTCGCGCGAGGGCGCGCTGGTGTACGGCCATGCCAACGGCCGCGACATCGCCGAGGCCTCCGACGCGGTGGGCCGCTTCATCGAGCAGGGCTTCCTCGCGGTGCGCGCGCAGTGCGGCGTGCCGGGCGTGAAGAAGGCCTACGGCGTGTCCTCCGGCCGCGCCTACGAGCCGGCCGAGAGCGAGCTGCCGGCCGAGACCGTGTGGAACACCCCGCGCTACCTGGAAGTGGCACCCAGGCTGTTCGAGCAGCTGCGCCGCGACCACGGCCCGGACGTGGAACTGCTGCACGACGTGCACCACCGCCTGACCCCGATCGAGGCCGCGCGCCTGGCCAAGTCGCTCGAGCCCTACCGCCTGTTCTGGCTGGAGGATTCCACCCCGGCCGAGAACCAGAAGTCGTTCGAGCTGATCCGCAAGCACTCGGTCACCCCGCTGGCGGTGGGCGAGGTGTTCAACTCGATCTGGGACTGCAAGCACCTGATCGAGAACCAGCTGATCGACTACATCCGCACCACCATCGTCCACGGCGGCGGCATCACCCACATCCGCCGCCTGGCCGACTTCGCCGCGCTGCACCAGGTGCGCACCGGCTTCCACGGCGCCACCGACCTGTCGCCGGTGACCATGGGCGCGGCCCTGCACTTCGACACCTGGGTTCCGAACTTCGGCATCCAGGAGTACATGTTCCACACCGACGAGACCGACGCGGTGTTCCCGCACGACTACGTGCTGCGCAACGGCCGCCTGTACGTGGGCGACACCCCGGGCATCGGCGTGGACATCGACGAGAAGCTGGCGGCGAAGTACCCGTATTCGCCCAAGCAGCTGCCGATCGCGCGCCTGGAAGACGGCTCGATGTGGGACTGGTAAGGCACACAGGACAAAAAGGGAGCAGACCATGAGCAAGCGCAGCGCCGGCCGTCCCGGCACCCCCCTCCGCCTGATCGCCGCGGCCGTGGCCGCGCTGGCGCTGTCCGCCTGCGGCGGGCGCCAGGCCGGACCGGAGGCCGGCGCCCGGGCGGCGGAAGCGGCACCGGCGTACTTCGACTGGTTCGAGTACACCGGCCGCGACGCTGCGTTCGAGGCGCCGCTCCCGGAGGGCAGCTTCCGCAACCCGGTGCTGGCCGGCTTCCACTCCGATCCCAGCATCACCGCGGCCAACGGCAAGTTCTACCTGGTGGCCTCGACCTTCGCCTTCTTCCCCGGCATCCCGGTGTTCGAGAGCGAGGACCTGGTGCACTGGAAGCAGGTCGGCAACGCGATCCACCGCCCCGGCCAGCTGGACTTCGATGGCCTGGGCATGTCGCGCGGCGTGTTCGCCCCGGCGATCGAGTACCACGACGGCACCTTCTACGTGGTCAATACCTCGGTGGACGCCGGCGGCAACTTCTTCGTCACCGCCAAGGACCCGGCCGGCCCGTGGTCGGACCCGGTGTGGCTGCCGACCATCGGCGGCATCGACCCGTCGCTGTTCTTCGATGACGACGGCAAGCTCTACATCCTCAACAACGACGAGCCGGAAGGCCCGGCGCGCTACGACGGCCACCGCGCGATCTGGCTGCAGGAGATCGACATCGCCAGCGGCAAGCCGTTCGGCCCGCGCAAGGTGCTGATCGACGGCGGGGTGAAGCCGGAGGAGAACCCGATCTGGATCGAGGGGCCGCACATCTACAAGGTCGACGGCTGGTACTACCTCAGCTGCGCCGAGGGCGGCACCGGCCCGCAGCACTCGCAGGTGGTGCTGCGCAGCCGCGACGTGTGGGGCCCGTACCAGCCGTACCCGGGCAACCCGATCCTGACCCAGCGCGAGCTCGATCCGGAGCGTCCGCTGCCGGTCACCAACGCCGGCCACGCCGACCTGGTCCAGGGCCCGGACGGCAGCTGGTGGGCCACCTTCCTGGCCAGCCGCAACTACGGCCGCGACCACTACAACACCGGACGCGAGGCGTTCCTGCTGCCGGTGCAGTGGAAGGACGGCTGGCCGCGGATCCTGGAGCCGAACAAGGAAATCCCGTACGTGCTGCCGGGGCCGTCATTCATGAAGAAGCCGGCCGACCAGGCGCCGATGAGCGGCAATTTCACCTGGCGCGACGAGTTCGACACGGTCGGGCTGGGCCAGGGCTGGATGACCCCGCGGGTGCCGAAGACGCAGTGGTACGACGGCAGCTCGCGCCCGGGCTGGCTGGCCATCCACCCGCTGCCCGAACGCCTGGACGCCAAGACCAACATGGCCTTCTACGCCCGCCGCCAGCAGCACCTGGTGTTCGAGGCCAGCACCGCGCTTGAGCTGCCGGCGCCGGGCGTGGCCGCTGGCCTGGCCGCGTTCCAGGGCGACGACCACTGGTACTTCCTTGGCGTGCGCCGCGGCGGCCAGGGCGCGGAGGTGTTCCTGGAGAAGAAGGCCGGCGGCGGGGTCGAGGTGGTGGCGCGCCAGCCGGCGTCCGTGGAAACGGAACTGCTGACCCTGCACATCGAGGGCAACGAGGGCCGCTACGGCTTCGGCTTCGATGCCGGCGACGGCCGCGGCGTGCAGTGGCTGGTGCGCGATGCCGACGGCACCATCCTCAGCACCGACGTGGCCGGTGGCTTCATCGGCGCCACCCTGGGCCCGCACGCGCGCCTGGAAACCGCGCGCTGAGGTCCCGTAGCACCCATCCCCGAACCTGAGAGGAGCGAGTCATGGACGCCAACAACGCAACCGCCCGCTACGCCCCCGCCCGCGGCCGCCTGCGCCGCCGCATGCTTGCCCGCGGCTGCGCGCTCGCCCTGCTGGCGGCGCTGCCCGGCGTCCAGGCCCAGCCCGACGAGGCGCGGCCGTGGCTGGACACCTCGCTGGGCTTCGAGGAGCGCGCCGCCGCGCTGGTCTCGCGGATGACGCTGGAGGAAAAGGCCGCGCAGATGCAGAACGACGCCCCGGCGATCGAGCGCCTGGGCGTGCCGCAGTACGACTGGTGGAACGAGGCCCTGCACGGCGTCGCCCGCGCCGGCGGGGCCACCGTGTTCCCGCAGGCCATCGGCATGGCGGCGAGCTTCGACGTGCCGCTGATGGACCAGGTGGCGGCGGCGATCAGCGACGAGGCCCGCGCCAAGCACCACGAGTTCCTGCGCAAGGGCGAGCGCGGCCGCTACCAGGGCCTGACCTTCTGGTCGCCCAACATCAACATCTTCCGCGACCCGCGCTGGGGCCGCGGCCAGGAGACCTACGGCGAGGATCCGTTCCTGACCGCGCGCATGGGCGTGTCCTTCGTGCGCGGCCTGCAGGGCATGGACCCGGAGACCGGGCAGCCGCTGGATCCGAAGTACCGCAAGCTCGACGCCACCGCCAAGCACTTCGCCGTGCACAGCGGCCCGGAGGCCGACCGCCACACCTTCGACGTGCATCCGACCAGGCAGGACCTGTACGACACCTACCTGCCGGCGTTCGAGGCCCTGGTGAAGGAAGCCGACGTTTACGCGGTGATGGGCGCCTACAACCGCGTCTACGGCGAGTCGGCCAGCGCCAGCCGCTTCCTGCTGCGCGACCTGCTGCGCCAGCAGTGGGGTTTCGACGGCTACGTGATGTCCGACTGCTGGGCGATCGTGGACATCTGGAAGAACCACAGGATCGTGGAGACGCCCGAGGAAGCGGCCGCGCTGGCGGTGAAGAACGGCACCGAACTGAACTGCGGCAGCACCTACGCCCAGAACCTGCCGGTGGCGGTGCGCAAGGGCCTGATCAGCGAGGCCGAACTGGACGACGCCCTGACCCGGCTGTTCGTGGCGCGCATGCAGCTGGGCATGTTCGACCCGCCGGAGCAGGTGCGCTGGGCGCAGATCCCGTACTCGGTGAACCAATCGGGCAAGCATGATGCGCTGGCGCGGAAGATGGCACAGGAATCGCTGGTGCTGCTGAAGAACGACGGCATCCTGCCGCTGCCGAAGGACATCCGCCGCCTGGCCGTGGTCGGCCCCACCGCCGACGACACCATGGCCCTGCTGGGCAACTACTACGGCACCCCGGCCGACCCGGTGACCATCCTGCGCGGCATCCAGGAGGCGGTGCCGGGCGTGGAGGTGGTGTACGCGCGCGGCGTGGACCTGGTCGAAGGCCGCGACGACCCGGCGGCGACCCCGCTGATCGAGCCGCAGTACCTGCGCCCGGCGCCGGGCTCCAACGAGCGCGGCCTGCGCGGCGAGTACTTCCGCAACAAGGACCTGTCCGGGCAGCCGGTGCTGGTGCGCGTGGACCCGCAGATCGCGTTCCGCTGGGACCGCGGCTCGCCCACCGACAACCTGATGGCCCGAGGCGAGGCCGGCCCGGACAACGCCGTGCCCAACGACGGCTTCAGCATCCGCTGGAGCGGGCAGCTGCTGCCACCGGTGAGCGGCCGCTACCGGATCGAGGCCGCGGCCAACGACGGCATGCGCCTGTACCTGGACGGCAAGCTGGTGCTGGACCACTGGGAGGACGCCGAGCGCCTGCGCGCCGACAGCGTGAGCCTGGACCTGGAAGGCGGTCGCGCCTACGACATCCGCCTGGAGTACTACGAGAACGAGCGCGACGCCGCGGTGCGGCTGGCCTGGGAGCGCCCCGGCGCGCAGCCGCCGTTCGAGCAGGCGCTGGAGGCGGCGCGCAGCGCCGACGCGGTGGTGTTCGTCGGCGGCCTGACCGGCGACGTGGAAGGCGAGGAGATGAAGGTCGACTACCCGGGCTTTGCCGGCGGCGACCGCACCGACATCCGCCTGCCTTCGACCCAGCAGAAGCTGCTGGAGGCGCTGCACGCCACCGGCAAGCCGGTGGTGGCGGTGCTGACCACCGGCTCGGCCCTGGGCATCGACTGGGCCAAGCAGAACCTGCCGGCGATCCTGCTGGCCTGGTACCCGGGCCAGCGCGGAGGCAACGCCGTGGCCGACGTGCTGTTCGGCGACTACAACCCGGCCGGGCGCCTGCCGGTGACCTTCTACAGCGCCGACGAGCAGCTGCCGCCGTTCGACGACTACTCGATGAAGGGCCGCACCTACCGTTACTTCACCGGCAAGCCGCTGTTCCCGTTCGGCCATGGCCTGTCCTACACGCGCTTCGGCTATTCGGCGCTGAAGCTGGATCGCAAGCGTGCTAGCGCGACCGACGAGGTCGCGGTCAGCGTCACCGTGAAGAACGAGGGCAAGCGCGCCGGCGACGAGGTGGTGCAGCTGTACCTGGCGCCGCTGCAGCCGCGGCGCGAGCGCGCGCTGAAGGAGCTGCGCGGCTTCCAGCGCGTGCACCTGCAGCCGGGCGAGTCGCGCACGGTCAGCTTCAGCATCGTGCCCGAGCGCGACCTGCGCGTGTACGACGAGGCCGCCGGCCGTTACGTGGTCGACCCGGGCCGCTACGAAGTGCAGGTCGGTGCCTCCAGCGCCGACATCCGCATGCGCGCGCCGCTGGAGGTGGTCGCGCGCTGATGGCTCGTGCCCGCCGCCTGTTCTCTCCGCTGGCGGCGGGCGCCAGGCGGCCGGGCCGGCTTCCCTGCCGGGACCGGCCCCGCCGCCCCCCTTTCCCCGCGCATGGCCCGGCCATGCGCGTTCCCCTCCCCACCGGCAAGCAGATGAGTTCCACCCACACCCCACGCCTTTCCAGCGCCGCGCTAGCGCGGCTCCCGGCCGGCATCGCCGTCCCCGCCTACGACCGCGCCGCCACCCGCATCGGCATCGTCCACTTCGGTCCCGGCGCCTTCCATCGCGCCCACCAGGCGGTGTACCTGGACGACCTGCTGGCCTTGGATCCGGCGTGGGCGATCAGCGCGGTGTCGTTGCACAGCGCCAGCGTGCGCGATGCGCTGGCGCCGCAGGACGGCCTGTACACCCTGGTGTTGCTGGGCGAACAGCCGGCGCTGCGGGTGGTCGGTTCGATCCGCGAGGTGTTGTGCGCGCCGCAGCAGCGCGAGGCGGTGGCCGCGCGCCTGGCCGATCCCGACGTGCGCCTGGTGACCCTGACCATCACCGAGAAGGGCTATTGCCTGTCCGCCGACGGCGTGGATGCCGCGCATCCGGACATCGCCCACGACCTCGCCAACCCGCAGGCGCCCGTGTCCGCCATCGGCTGGCTGGTCGAGGGCCTGCGCCTGCGCCGCGCGCGCGGCCTGCCGGCCTATACCGTGCTCAGCTGCGACAACCTGGCCGACAACGGCGGCCGCCTGCGCCGCGCGGTGTTCGATTACGCCGGTCGCGTCGATGCGGAGCTGGCGGAGTGGATCGCACGCGAGGTCGCCTTCCCGCGCTCGATGGTCGACAGCATCACCCCGGCCACCGACGACGGCGTGCGCGCGCAGGTGCAGTCCGCGCTGGGCGTGGCCGACGCCTGGCCGGTGCAGCGCGAGCCGTACACACAGTGGGTGGTGGAGGACGATTTCCGCAACGGCCGCCCGCCGCTGGAACGCGCCGGCGTGGTGATGAGCGGCGACATCGCCGGCTACGACCGCGCCAAGCTGCGCCTGCTCAACGCCCCGCATTCGGCGCTGGCCTACCTCGGTTCGCTGATGGAGCTGGAAAGCGTGGCCGAGGCCATGCGCGATCCGGTGCTGGCGGGCTTCGTCGAGCGGCTGATGCGCCAGGACATCGTGCCTTCGCTGCAGCGGCCGGAGGGCTTCGATCCGGAGGCCTATGTTGGCGCCATCCTCGCGCGCTTCCGCAACCCGGCCATCCGCCACCTGCTGGCGCAGATCGCCTGGGACGGCTCGCAGAAGATCCCGGTGCGCCTGCTGGGCACCATCGCCGATGCGCTGGCCGCCGGCCGGCCGATCGACCGCCTGTGCCTGCCGGTGGCCGGCTGGCTGCAGTTCGTGCGCCGCCAGGCGGCCCGCGATGTGGCGATCGTCGATCCGCTGGCGGAGACGCTGGCGCAGATCGGCAAGGCATGCACGGGCGATGTTGCCCGGGACGTGAACGCGTTCCTCGCGCTGGACGGCGTGTTCGGTACGCTGGCGGGCGACGCGCGTTTCGCCGCCGTGCTGGGCGAGGCCTACGCCGCGCTCGATCCGGCCACGCCGGAAGCGGTGCGCCTGGCGCTGGCGGCAGCCTAGCCGGATCCGCTCCCCCCAACCGTCGAACAGTGGAGTGCCCATGACCGCAAGCCTTACCCGCCACGCCACCGCCGACGGCCCCCGCTGGGCCCTGGACGGCCGCTACCTGCCCGCGGGCTTCAGCCTCGCCGCCTGGCTGGCGTTGCCGGCGCCGGCGGCGCAGGCGGCGCTGCACGATGCCGCCACCGGCGAAGCCGCCGACGGCCCGCTGCTGGCGCCGATCGAGGATGCCCAGGAAGCCTGGGCCAGCGGCGTCACCTACCTCAGCAGCCGCATGGCGCGCGAGGCCGAGTCGCAAAGCGCGGACGTGTACCAGAAGGTCTACGCCGCGCCGCGTCCGGAACTGTTCTTCAAGGCCGCCGGCTGGCGTACCGTCGGCCATGGCCAGCCGATCCGGGTGCGCGGCGACAGCCACTGGAACGTGCCCGAGCCGGAACTGGTGCTGCTGCTCGACGCCGACGGCGCGATCCGCGGCTACAGCGTGGGCAACGACGTGTCCTCGCGCAGCATCGAGGGCGAGAACCCGCTGTACCTGCCGCAGGCCAAGGTCTACGACGGTTCCTGCGCGATCGGCCCGGCGCTCCGCCTGTGCCCGGCCGCGGCCATGACCGACCTGGCGATCGGCCTGCAGATCCTGCGCGGCGGCGCGGTCGCCTTCTCCGGCCAGACCCGCACCTCGCAGATCAAGCGCGGCCTGGACGAGCTGGCCGGCTACCTGTTCCGCGAACTGTCCTTCCCGTTCGGCGCCTTCCTGTTCACCGGCACCGGCATCGTGCCGGACGAATCCTTCACCCTGCAGTCCGGCGACGTGGTACGCATCGAGATCGACGGCCTGGTCCTGGAGAACCCCGTGCAATGAGCAAGTCCAACCTGCAACCCATCCTGCTCGACGGCCGCTGGGTCGCGGCCAACGCGCCCACCGGCAGCTTCCGTGCCTTCGACCCCTCGCAGAAGCTTGAGATCGACAGCCACGACTTCCCCGTCTCCGGCTGGGAAGACCTCGACGCCATGCTCGAAGCCGGCAAGCGCGCCGCGGCCGAACTGGCGCGCCTGCCCGGCGAGCGCATCGCCCAGTTCCTGGAGGCTTTCGCCGCCGGGATCGAGGCGCGCGCCGAGGCGCTGATCGAGTCCGCGCACCGCGAGACCGGCCTGCCGGTGGAGCCGCGCCTGCGCAAGGCCGAGCTGCCGCGCACCACCGGCCAGCTGCGCCAGGCCGCGCAGGCCGCGCGCGACGGCAGCTGGGCGCGGCCAACCATCGACACCGCCAACAACCTGCGCTCCATGCATGCCCCGCTCGGCGGCCCGGTGGTGGTGTTCGGCCCCAACAACTTCCCGTTCGCGTTCAACGGCGTGTCCGGCGGCGACTTCGCCGCGGCCATTGCCGCGGGCAACCCGGTGATCGCCAAGGCGCATCCGGCGCATCCGCATACCTCGCTGCTGCTGGCCCAGGCCGCGGCCGAGGCGGTGCAGGCCAGCGGCCTGCCCTCGGGCACGGTGCAGATGTTCTTCCACACCTCCAACGAGCTGGGCCTGCGCCTGGTCACCGACCCGCGCACCGCGGCCATTGCCTTCACCGGCAGCCGCCCGGCGGGCATGGCGATCAAGGCCGCGGCCGATGCCGCGGGCAAGCCGGCCTACCTGGAGATGTCCTCGGTCAACCCGGTGTTCATCCTCGCCGGCGCCCTGCGCGAGCGCGGTGCGGCGATCGCCGCCGAACTGGCCAGCTCCTGCGCCATGGGTGCCGGCCAGTTCTGCACCCGCCCGGGCATCGCCGTGCTGCCGCCGGGCGAGCACACCGACGCCTTCGTCCAGGAACTGCAGCGGCTGACCGCAGCCACGCCGGCCGGCGTGCTGCTGACCCCGCGCGCGCCGGAAGCCGTGGCCGAGGCGGTGGCCGCGCTGCGCGCCGCCGGCGCCGAACTGCTGGCCGGCGGCGGCATCGCCGAGGAAGCGGCCGGCTACGCCTTCCAGCCGACCCTGCTGCGGGTATCCGGCAAGCGCTTCCTCGAGGCGCCGCACGAGCTGCAGAACGAGGCCTTCGGCCAGGTCTGCCTGCTGGTGCTGGCCGAGTCGGAAGAGCAGATGCTGCAGGTCGCGCATGCGCTGGAGGGCAACCTGACCGGTACCATCTACAGCGACACCGCCGGCTCGGACGATGCGCAGTACGACGTGATCGCGCCGGTGCTGCGCACCCGCGTCGGCCGCCTGATCAACGACCGCATGCCCACCGGCGTGGCGGTGTCGCCGGCGCAGAACCACGGCGGCCCGTATCCGGCCACCGGCCACCCGGCGTTCACCGCGGTCGGCATCCCGGCCTCGCTGCTGCGCTTCTCCGCGTTGCACAGCTACGACAACGTGCGCCCGCACCGGCTGCCGCCGGCGCTGCGCGATGCCAATCCCACCGGCACCCTGTGGCGCCTGGTGGATGGCAAGTGGACCACCGCCGACGCATGAGGTGAACGATGCAGGCTGATGCCCTCGACGCGATCCTCGGCGACGGAACCGCCCTGGCGGAAACCCGTACCTCCGGCGAGGGTCCGCCCGGGCGCCTGCCGATCGACGATACGATGCTGCGCCAGGCGCCCAGCGGGCACCTGTTCGGCATGACCCAGAATGCCGGCATGGGCTGGCGCGCCAGCGAGATCGCGCGCGATCCGTACCTGATCGTCAGCACCCAGGGTGGCCTGCGTGCCGGGGACGGCCAGCCGGTCGCGCTCGGCCTGCATACCGGCCACTGGGAGATCGACCGCCTGGTGCGCGCGGCCGCGGAGACGTTCGCGGCCAACGGCGGCCTGCCGTTCTCGGTGATGTGCTCGGATCCGTGCGACGGCCGCACCCAGGGCACGACCGGCATGTTCGACAGCCTGCCGTACCGCAATGACGCGGCGATGACCATGCGCCGCCTGGTGCGCTCGCTGCCCACGCGTCGCGGCGTGCTGGGCATCGCCACCTGCGACAAGGGCCTGCCGGCAATGATGCTGGCCCTGGCCGGCTGCGGCGACCTGCCCGGCGTGATCGTGCCCGGCGGCGTGACCCTGCCGGCGCGCGGTGCCGAGGACACGGCCAAGGTGCAGACCATCGGCGCGCGCTATGCGCACGGGCTGATCGACCTGGAACACGCCGCGGCCATGGGCTGCCGTGCCTGCGGCTCGCCGGGTGGCGGCTGCCAGTTCCTCGGCACCGCCGCGACCTCGCAGGTGATCGCCGAGGCGCTGGGCATGGCCCTGCCACACAGCGCGCTGGCGCCTTCCGGCGAGCCGGTATGGCTGGACATGGCGCGGCGCTCGGCGCTGGCCCTGATGCGGCTGGCCCAGGCCGGCACGCCGCTGTCGGCCATCCTCACCCGCAAGGCGGTGGAGAACGCGCTGCTGGTGCATGCGGCCTTCGGCGGGTCCACCAACCTGCTGCTGCACGTGCCGGCGATCGCGCGTGCCGCCGGACTTGCCGCACCCACGGTGGCCGACTGGACCGCGGCCAATCGCGCCACGCCGCGCCTGGTCGACGCGCTGCCCAACGGCCCGCGCCACCATCCCACGGTGCAGGTGTTCATGGCCGGCGGCGTGCCCGAGGTGATGCTGCACCTGCGCGACATGGGACTGCTGCACCTGGACATCCCCACGGTCAGCGGCCGCACCGTCGGCGAGAACCTGGAATGGTGGGAGCACAGCCAGGCACGCCGCATCGCGCGGCAGCGGCTGCGCGAGCTGGATGGCGTCGATCCCGGCAACGTGATCATGGGCCCGGATGCGGCCCGCGCCGCCGGGTTGACATCTGCACTGGTGTTCCCGGTCGGCAACCTCGCGCCGGATGGCTCGGTGATCAAGGCCACCTCGATCGATCCTTCCGTGGTCGACGCGGACAACGTCTACCGCCACACCGGCAGGGCGCGGGTGTTCGCCAGCGAGCACGAGGCCATCGCCGCGATCAAGGCCAGGGGCGAGGGCGCGGTGGTGGCCGGTGACGTCGTCGTGCTGGCCGGCTGCGGTCCGGCGGGTACCGGGATGGAGGAGACCTACCAGCTCACCTCCGCGCTCAAGTACCTGCCCTGGGGCAAGCACGTGCCGGTGCTGACCGATGCGCGTTTCTCCGGCGTTTCCACCGGCGCCTGCATCGGCCATGTTGGGCCGGAGGCGCTGGCCGGCGGACCGATCGGTCGCCTGCGCGATGGCGACCTGGTGCGGATCGTGATCGACCGCAACACGCTGCAGGGGAGCATCGACTTCATCGGCACCGACCAGGCGAACGCGCTGTCGCCGGAGGAAGGCGCGAAGGTGCTGGCCTCGCGCCCGGTGCATCCGGCCATCGCGCCGCATCCGAAGCTGCCGGCCGACACCCGGCTATGGGCCGCGCTGCAGGAAGCCAGCGGCGGGACCTGGGGCGGTTGCGTCTACGACGTGGACGCCATCGTCGAGACCCTGCGCGCCGGCCGCGAGGCGCTGGCGCAGCGCCGCGCGGCAACGGAGGGCTGATCCCGCGCGCCCGCACGAACCGATCGCGCCGGCCATGGCCGGACGTCGTACCACTCACTCCCGGGGAGTTGCTGGATGGCCACGTTCCTCATCATCGCCGCCGCCATCGCGCTGCAGATCCTGCTCACCGCGCGCAAGCTGAGCCCGTTCCTGTCGCTGCTGGTGGTGGCGATCCCGATGGGCCTGGCCCTGGGCATCGCGCCGCAGGACCTGGTCAGGACCATCGATGCCGGCGTCGGCAGCACGCTGGCCGGGCTGGCGCTGGTGATCGTGCTCGGCGCGATCCTGGGCAAGGTGCTGGAGGAAAGCGGCGCGGCGGAAAAGATCGCCACCACCCTGATCGGCGCCTTCGGCGAGCGCAACATCCAGTGGGCGCTGCTGCTGACCGGCTTCCTGGTCGGCATCCCGCTGTACTTCAATGCCGGCTTCATCATCCTGGTGCCGCTGGTCTTCTCGCTGGCGCGACGCACCGGCCTGCCGATCCTGCTGCTGGCCATCCCCACCGTGGCCTCGCTGAGCACCACCCACTGCTTCCTGCCGCCACATCCGGGACCGGTGGTGCTGGTGAATGCCTTCGGCGCGGACATGGGCCGCACCCTGCTGTACGGCCTGGTGATGGCCGTGCCGGCGGTAGTGATCGCCGGTCCCTGGCTTTCGCGCCGGCTGAAATCCATCAACCCGCCGCTGCCGGACCTGTTCAACGGTCCGGAAGATGGTGCGCGCGGCGAGCTGCCGGGCGCGCCATGCTCGTTCCTGATCGCGCTGTCGCCGGTGCTGCTGATCAGCGTCTCGGTGGTTGCCGACGGCCTGCTGCCGGAAGGCCTGGTGCGCACCGCGCTGCTGTTCCTTGGAAACCCGACCGTGGCCCTGCTGCTGTCGACCCTGCTGGCGTTCTGGTTCCTGGGCCATCGCCGCGGCGTGGGCCTGGAGACGCAGACGCGCTGGCTCAATGCCGCCATCGGCGGCATCGCCGTGATCCTGCTGATCATCACCGCCGGCGGCGTGTTCAAGCAGGTGCTGGTCGACAGCGGGGTGGGCGCGACCATCGCTGCCCTGGCCGGGCAGTGGCAGATGCCACCGCTGCTGTTCGCCTGGCTGGCCACCGCGCTGCTGCGGGTGATGATCGGCTCCTCGACCGTGGCGGTGATCACCGCCGCCGGCGTGGTGGGTCCGCTGGTGGAGAGCACCGGCGTGTCGCCGGAACTGATGGTGCTGGCGGTGGGCGCCGGCAGCGTGTTCGGCTCCCACGTCAACGACTCGGCCTTCTGGATGTTCAAGGAGTTCTTCGGCCTGTCCATGGCCCAGACTTTCCGCTCGTGGACGGTGATGGAATCGACCATCTCCGTGGTCGGGCTGGCCGGCGTGCTGCTGCTGGACCTGGCGCTGTAGCCCGCGCCGGCTACAGCATCATCTCCACCTCGAAGCATTCGCCGGGCGCGGGCAGGCGGCCCTCGCTCCAGAACCGCTCCAGCGCCGGACGGACCACGTCGATCGGGGTCGAGGCCCCGCGCCGGCGGCCAAAGCGGGCCAGGTTCCCCGCCTGCAGTTCCAGCATGCGCACGTCCTGGTCGTTGACCTTCTTCAGCAGTGGCCAGGCCAGCAGCCGGATCGCCCAGGCCGGGGCACGCCGGCCTTCCACGTGCAGTCCCACGAACACTTCGGTCGATCCGGCGTCGCGCGGGCTGAAGTGCAGGTCGAACAGGATCCGGCTGCCGTTGGCGTAGCGGTACTCCAGGCGCGCGCTGCCGGGGGCGGCGAACCATGCGCGCTCCATCGTGCGCTCGGACTCGAACAGCCGGTAAAGCAGCCCGGACTGCTTCGGCGTGCCGCGGTAGTCGACGGTGAAGCCTTCGCTGGTGGCCTGGAAACGGGCCCGTGCCGCCACCCTCCGGCTTTCCACCCGGACCAGGCCGGGATGGACGAAGTGGGTGTGCATCGGATCCAGGAAGTTCTCCATGGCATCGAGCACGTGCGCTTTCCAGGTGGTGCGCCACTGGAAGCGGCGCGTGGCCGGGTCCGTGCCGCGGACCAGCTCCGGCGGCGCAGGCTCGCCTTCCGTGCCAGGGCGCAGCCACAGGAAGCCGTCGCATTCGACCACCGGGAAGCTGCGTACCTTCACGCCAGGCAGCGGGGCGTGCGCGGGCAGGCCGGGCAGGTGGCGCAACCTGCCTTCGCGGTCGAACGACCAGCCGTGGTACGGACAGCGCAGCTGGCCATCGGCCACGCAGCCGGCCGACAGCGGCACGTGCCGGTGCGGGCAGCGGTCCTCCAGTGCGATCCAGCCGTCGCCGGCGCGGGCCAGGGCGATATGGGTGTCGAGCAGGGTCACGGCCAGCGGCCGCTCGCCCACCTCGCCGGTGCGTGCCACCGCATACCAGTGGCGGTACAGGTCCGGATGCCAGGTCAAAGTGCGAATCTCCGCAACAGGGGCGCACCGAGCCGGCAGCTGGCGGCCGAGAGCAGGTCCAGGGCGCGCTGCGCGCGCGCCGGCAGGTGGCGGGCGTAGACCGCGCTGTACTCGATCGCCGGGCGCCCGCCGCGCAGGCGCTTGAACCCGGCTGTACCGGCACTGAGGTTGACCTCCAGCCCGCGCGCGGCGGCATGCCGGTAGACGTTGATCGCGGCCAGGCGGTAGAGGCCCAGTTCCCGCGGCAGGCCGGTGTCGTAGCCCAGTATCGGCGTGGTCACCACGCGGCCGTGGCCGAACACCCCGGCGATCGCCTGCAGCCGGCCTTCCCCGTCGCGGTGGCCGTGGAAGTGCAGCAGGCCGGCGCGGTGCCAGGCGCGCAGGAAGCCTTCGCCGTACACCGGGTTGAAGCGCGAGTACTTGCCCACGTAGAGCTGGTCTCGCTGCTGCTGCGCCTGGACGCGCTGAAGATCATCGACTACCGGCCGCCGTACCGGATCCGCAAGCTGACCGCGCGCAACTTCACCTGGAGGCGCAACGGCCCGGTGCACGGCTTCTTCCTGGAGCGGATCCTGCCGGAGTTCTTCGCCGCGCCGTTCGCGGAGCCGGAGGACGGCTTCCACTTCCTTGCCGGCATGCTGTCCGACGGCTCCATGCGCTACATCGCCGCGGAGATGGAGAAGCTGGCGCGCGAGTTCGACACCCTCGCCCGCCACGATTCGCAGCTGCCGCTGGAGGCGCGCAACGGCTGCAGCGCGGTGCTGGCCCTGCGCAAGTGGGAGTACTCGGAGTTCACCCGGATCCGGCGCTGAGCTCCCGCCCCGCGCGCGGCCGGTGCGCATGCCTGCCACGGCCGCGCGCGCCGGCTCCTCAGGCGACTGGCGCCGGCAGCATGGCTTCGCCCGGCAGCCCCGCGGCGGCCTGCTCCGCCCCGGCCGCCGACAGGTGCCGCAGCAGCCGCGACAGGGAGATCACGTCCTGGCGGTTGTGCGCCAGCACCCGCCGCAGCAGCCCGGCGCCGCCGCCGCGCAGGTAGCCCAGCCAGGCGGCGGGCGCCTCCGAGCCGGGCAGGTCGTCCTCGCGCACCACCTTCAGTACCTGGCGTTCGATCGTCGCCAGCCGGCAGTTCTCGTACACGCCGCGGTAGCGGCGGCGGGTGGGGTAGAGCAGGTCGACGTGGCGCAGCCCGGCGAACGGGTGCGCGCGTCGCGCCAGGCGGTAGCGGGTGGCCAGCAGCGGCGCGTCGTAGCACTTGCCGTTGTAGCTGCACAGCACCGTGCGCGGGCCGACCCAGCCGGCCAGCACGTCCAGCATCGCGGCCTCGGCGGACGTGCTGGCGATGGTCAGCTGGCGGATGCGCAGCTGGCCGTGATGCCAGTCCGCCGCGCCGACCATGAAGGCGCGCGTGCCGGTGCCGCCGGCCAGGCCGGTGGTCTCGGTATCGAAGAACAGCAGGTCCGCCGGATCTATCGGCTCGCCGCGGTCGAAGCGGCCGTCGAAGGCCTGCGGCAGCGGCTCGTCGTGCAACCGTTCCTCGACCAGGTACAGGCCTGGCGCGATCTGCTCGCCGGGCAGCTGGCGGTCGCCACTGGCCGGCGTGGCCTGCGGCCGCGCGCGTACCCGCAGCAGGCTGCGCAGCTGGTCCAGGTCGGGGCTGGCCGCCGCGCCGGGCGTGGCCGGGGGCGTCGCCCGGCGCGGCGTGCTGGCTCCGGCCTGGCACTTGAGCTGCTGCAGTTTCGCCAGCGACAGGCTCATGCCGCCTCCAGCGCGCCGAGCACGCGCAGCGCCAGCGCCTTGGGCGTGGTCTCCTCGTCCTCCTGCGCGGCCAGCACCGGGCCGACGCAGGCCGGGCAGCCGGCACGGCAGTCGCAGCGTTCGACCAGTTCGCGTGCGCGCACCACCAGTTCGCGCTGGCGCTTCCACAGCGGCTCGCTCTGGCCCATGCCGCCGGGGTAGTTGTCGTAGAGGTAGACGGTGGGCACGAAGCTGTCGTGGCGGTCGGGATCGACCATGCTGCCGTCCAGTGCACGCAGCTGGCCGCGGCCGCGGCCGTCGCCGCTGGCGAACCAGGCGCCGTCGCCGCTGCCGACCGCCTTCTGCAGGTCGGCCGATTCGGCCATCACCGCGACCTTGGCGACCACGTGCAGGGCGTAGCCGGCGCCGAGGAAGCCGTCCAGCGCGTCCTGGCGGCTGGCGAAGCGCGCCTCCAGCTCGGCCTGTGGCAGCTGCCACCACAGCGCCGAGGTGTGCAGCTCCTGGTCCGGCAGGTTCACCGGGCCATAGCCGATGTTCTCGTGGGTGTAGTAGCGGATCTTCTTGTAGCCGGACACGCGCCTCACCACGTGCACCTCGCCGTGGTGGCAGGTGCCGGCGCCGGCAATCACGCCGTCGAAGCGCTCCAGCACCTTGAGCCTGGTGTAGTCGATCGCATCGGTGTAGTAGTCGACGTGGGTGCGGGTGACGTAGGCCTTGCGGCCCTCCCAGTCCAGCCGCTCCACCTGGTAGGGCACCGACTGCACCATGTGGATCGCGCCCTCGTAGAGCATCAGCGGCGCGGAGCTGAAATCGACCTCGGCGATGATCACCTGGCGGCCATCGGTGCGGTCGACCACCACGAAGTTGCCGTCGGCCACCGAGCGCAGGCTCACCGCGTTGGCCGGGTAGCTGTCGGCGATCCACTCCCAGCGCCCGCCTTCCGGATGCACCACGCCGTCCTCGGCCAGCAGCTGCAGGTACACCTCCGGCTCCACGCTGCCGAAGCGCTCGCCCCGCAGGAACGGCAGCTCGAACGCGGCGCAGCGGATGTGGTCGAGCAGGATCACCGGCTGGTCGGGGGCGATGCGGGCGTGCTCGGGTGGCGCGGCGGAGAAGAATTCCGGATGCCGCACCATGTACTGGTCCAGCGGGTCGGAGCTGGCCACCATCACCCCCAGCGAGGCCTGCCGGCGACGGCCGGCGCGGCCGAAGCGCTGCCAGGTCGCGGCCACCGAGCCCGGGTAGCCGTTGAGCACCACCAGGTCCAGGCTGCCGATGTCCACGCCCAGTTCCAGCGCCGAGGTCGAGACGATGCAATCGATGCGCCCGGCGCGCATGGCCTGCTCGGCCTCGCGCCGCTCGGTGGGCAGGTAGCCGCCGCGGTAGGCGCGCACCCGCGCCGGCTTGCGCGGATCGCTGTCGAACACGTCCTTCAGGTACTTGGTCAGCACCTCGACCATGGTCCGCGAACGCGCGAACACCAGGGTCTTGAGCCCGGCCTTGAGCGCGGCGCGCGCGATGCGGGTGGACTGCGAACGCGCCGAGGCGCGCAGGCCCAGGTCCGGGTTGACCACCGGCGGGTTCCACAGCAGCACGTGGCGGTCGCCGCTGGGCGCGCCGGATTCGGTGATCGCATGGACCTCGTCCTCCAGCAGCGCCTCGGCGTGTTCCTTCGGGTTGCCGATGGTGGCCGAGCACAGGATGAACTGCGGCTTCGTGCCGTAGAACGCGCACACGCGCTTCAGCCGCCGCAGCACGTTGGCCAGGTGCGAGCCGAACACGCCGCGGTAGCTGTGGATCTCGTCGATCACCACGTACTCCAGGCCCTCGAAGAACTGCGCCCACTTGGTGTGGTGCGGCAGGATCCCCTGGTGGAGCATGTCCGGGTTGGAGACCACGATGTCGCCGTTGAGGCGGATCGCCTGGCGCTGGTCGCCCGGGGTGTCGCCGTCGAAGGTGGCCGGCTTCAGGCCCAGGTCGCCGGCGCGGTTGAGCTCCAGCAACTCGGCCACCTGGTCCTGCGCCAGGGCCTTGGTCGGGAACAGGTACAGCGCCTTGGCCTTGCGCGTCATCACCGCGCTGACCACCGGCAGGGTGTAGCACAACGACTTGCCCGAGGCGGTCGGCGTGGCCAGCACCACGTGGCCGCCGCCGGCCACCGCCTCCCAGGCCTCGGCCTGGTGCGAATAGAGCTGTTCGACGCCGCGCGCACGCAGGGCCGCGGCCAGGCGCGGCGGGAGCTCCCGCGGCAGCGGTGCGTAGCGGCCCTCGCGCCCGGGCTGGACGAAGTGGCCGGTGACCCGGCCCTGGTACTTGCCGGCCAGGCGCAGGGCGAAGCTGGCGCCGTCGGGTCCGGGCACGGGCAGGGCGGGGCGGTCGAACGCGGTCAGGGGGGCTAGTTCGGGCATGGCGGCTCCAGCGTGGAGCGCGGGGTTGTACGCGGCTGCCGTCTCAATCCGTGCGACGCGGCGGCGGCCGACCTGTCCGCTTCAGGCTGGCGCACACCGCCGGGCCGCGGCACCATCGGCCGCGGGTAGACCCAAGGGGGGGAGATGCATGCGCAAGTCCATGTGCGCGCTGGCCGCGCTGGTGCTGGGCCTGGCCTGCGGCGGCGCCCGCGCCGACACCTGGCGCTGCTTCAACGACGTGGAGGTGACCTGCCTGGAGGATGGCTGCAGCGCCGCCAACAAGGGCGAGTTCACCCCCATGGACCTGGCCTTCGCCAGCGATGGCGGCCTGTCGCTGTGCGCCTACACCGGCTGCTGGGACGGCACCGGGCGGGTGCTGGCGACCTCGCCGTTCCTGGTGATCGCCGCGCGCCGGCTGCCGTGGTCCGATCCCCATGGCGGACCGGACCGCGAGCGCGACATCCTCGTGGCCTTCGATCCGGCCGACCGCATCGCCGTGGTCAAGGCCGGGGGCTGGGCGCATCCGCTGCGCTGCCAGCCCGGGCAGGCCGGCGGGGAAGGCTGAGCGCGGCGCCTACCTGCCCTGCGGCACCCGCAGCACCGCCTCCAACGCCGGCTTGGGCTGGCGCTGGCGGTCGAACAGCAGCGGGTAGTTGGTGCGGCCGGGGATCGGGTAGCCGTTCTTCCAGGACATGTCGTCGGCGATGCCCCACACCGCCACCCGCGCCAGCTTGTCGCGCTTGCGGTGGAACAGCGCGAACAGCTCGGCGTAACGGTCGGCCAGCTGGCGCTGCACTTCGTCCGGCAGTCCTTCGCGGTACGGGTCGAGGAAGCGCTTGAACTCGGGCAGCTGGAACTGCGGGTGCAGCATGCACTGGCCGATGATCTGGCCTTCCTTCGTCAGCGGCAGCACGTCCACGTCCAGCTCGGTGACCATCACCTTGACCCCGGCGGCGTGGTAGGCGTCGATGGCAGCCTCGATCTCGGCGAGCGAGGGGTAGTTGAGGCCCCAGTGGCCCTGGATGCCGACGCCGTCGATGCGGATGCCGTGCGCCCGCAGCATCTCCACCATGCGCACGATGCCGGCCACCTTCTCCGGGCGCCAGGCGTTGAAGTCGTTGTAGTACAGCTCGGCATCCGGTGCGGCCTCGGAAGCGAAGCGGAAGGCGTCGCGCAGCAGCGCATCGCCGTCGCCGCCGTAGGCGCGCACCCAGGCGGTATCGCGGTAGCGGCCATCCTCGCCGATCTGCTCGTTGACCACGTCCCAGGCATGCACCTTGCCGGCGTAGCGCCCGGCCACGGTGTGGATGTACTGGCGCAGGCGGCCGCGCATCGTCGCCGTGTCCGCCGGCCTGCCGGCGTCGTCCTGGAAGAACCAGTCCGGGGTCTGGTTGTGCCAGACCAGGGTGTGGCCGACGACGAACATGCCGTGTCTGCGGCCGAACCCGACGAAGGCATCGGCGCGTTCGAAGTCCCACCTGCCCGGCTCCGGGTGCAGGACCTCGGCCTTCATCGAGTTCTCCAGGGTGACGGCGTTGAAGTGCCGCACCGCCAGCGCCTGCTGCGCCGCGTCCTCGCCGCTGACGATGGCGTCGTTGACCGCAGTGCCGACCAGGAAGTCGTCGCGGTAGGCCTCCCTGAGCGTCTGCGGTGCGGCCAGGACGTTGCCGCAGGCCAGGGCCAGGGTGGCAAGCAGGGCGGTGCGGGGACGGATCATGGGCAGGCTCCGGTGGTCGACGGGATCGCCGCGCGCCGGGGAGGCGTCGCGGCGCGGGTTACAGCCTGTACGCGCGCTTGGGCAGGTGGTAGGCCAGGTCCACGGCGACCTCCGCGGCCTCGTCCTCGTCCAGCCGGTGCTCGGCCACCAGTTTGGCCAGCACCGCGCAGTCGATGCGGCGGGCCACGTCGTGGCGGGCGGGGATGGAAAGGAAGGCGCGGGTGTCGTCGTTGAAGCCGACGGTGTTGTAGAAGCCGGCGGTGCTGAGGGTCTGTTCGCGGAAGCGCCACATGCCTTCCGGCGCGTCGTGGAACCACCAGGCCGGGCCCAGGTACAGGCAGGGGTAGTGGCCGGCCATCGGGCCCAGCTCGCGCGAGTAGGTGCTCTCGTCGAGGGTGAACAGGATGAAGGTGAAGCCGGGCTCGTTGCCGAAGCGGTCCAGCAGCGGCTTGAGCGCGTGCACGTAGTCGGTGGCCAGCGGCAGGTCGGCACCGACGTTGCGGCCGTGGCGGGCGAACAGCAGCGGGTTGTGGTTGCGGTAGCAGCCCGGGTGCAGCTGCATCACCAGGCCATCGTCCAGGCTCATGGCCGCCATCTCGGTCAGCACCTGGCCGCGGAACAGCGCCGCTTCCTCGCGCGAGAAGCCGCCCTTGAGGATCTTCGCGAACAGGCGTTCGGCCTCGGCCCGCGACAGGTCCGCGGTCAGCGCGCTCTCGTGGCCGTGGTCGGTCGAGGTCGCGCCCAGCGACCTGAAGAAGGCGCGGCGGTTGCGGTGCGCGCGCAGGTAGCCGTCCCAGCTGTACACGTCCTCGCCGGTGATCGCGCCGAAGCGTTCCAGCGCGGCGGCGAACGCCTCGTGCTCGGGATCGACCACCTCGTCGGGGCGGTAGGCGGTCACCACCTTGCCCTTCCAGCCGCTGTCGCGGATCGCCTGGTGGTGGACCAGCGGGTCCAGCGGCCCCTCGGTGGTGGCGATCACCTCGATGTCGAAACGCTCGAACAGGGCGCGCGGGCGGAAGGCCTCGTCCTGCAGCGCGGCGGTGATGGTGTCGTAGTAGTGGTCGGCGGTACCGGCGTCCAGGCGCACGCGCAGGCCGAACACCTCGTGGAACACGTGGTTGAGCCACAGCGAGGAGGGCGTGCCGCGGAACAGGTGGAAGTTGCGCGCGAACAGGCGCCAGGCCTCGCGCGGGTCGACCGCGGCGCGGCTGCCGTCGGCGCGGGGGATGCCCAATGCGTCCAGGCCGATGCCCTGGCTGTAGAGCATGCGGAACACGTAGTGGTCCGGCACCAGCAGCAGCTCGGTGGCGTTGGCGAAGCTGGCGTTGCCGGCGAACCAGGCCGGGTCGGTATGCCCGTGCGGGCTGATGATCGGCAGCCCCTCGACCTGCGAATACAGGCGGCGCGCGATCGCGCGCTGGGTCGGATCGGAGGGGAACAGGCGGTCTTCGTGCAGGTGCAGCGGGCGGCCGGTGGTGCTCATGGATCTTCCGTGTCGATGCGGGTGGGTGGAGGACGCGCGCCGTCAGCGGCGCGCGCTTTCCGCGGGTCCGAGGGTGGTGGGGATGGGCCGGCGCGCCAGCTCGATGCGCTGGAACACCAGCGCAGGATCGACCAGCCACAGCTTCACCGTGTTGGCGCCGGCGCGCACGCGGTGGCGGGAACGGGCCACGTGCACGTTGTCGATCACCGCCGCTTCCCAGGCGGTGAAGTCCGGATCGCCGGGGCTGGGATCCAGGCGGATGTTGACCAGTTGCGGCGGCTCGTCGTTGACCGAGACCGCGTAGCGCAGGCCGCCGCGGTTGCGCACGTCCAGGGTCGGCGAGACCAGCACGCGCAGCTCGACCTCGCCGTCCTCGTGCATCACCACCGGGTATTCCAGGCGCGCGCCGTCGCCGCCGGGCACCAGCGGTTCGCCGGTGGCCGGCCAGGCGGCGACCGCCGACAGGGTGCGGCCCAGGTTGGGGATCACCTGCCACCGCCCGCCGGGCGGCGGCACCGCGCGCGCGTAGTGCTCGGCCTCGATCGCCACCACGCCGTCGCCCTCGACGAAGCCGCGCGCGCCGCGATGCTGCGGCGGCTTGTGCACCGGCACGGTTACGTAGACTTCGGTCCAGTCCTGGCCACGGATGTAGACCACGCCCTCGTGGCGGCCTTCCGGCAGGGCATCCCAGTCGATTTCCAGCTTGAGCGGCTGCTCGTCGGCCACTTCGCCGGAAGCCGGGGAAACCTTCAGCCACGGCGCGCGGCTGGTGGCGGTGAAGGCGATCGGCGCCTGGCCGCGGTTGAACACCACCACCTCGCGGGTCGGGGCGGCGACCGGATCCAGCTCCGGCAGGCGCGGGGCCTTGAGCAGGGCGGGGTAGGCCAGCGGATCGCCTTCCACCGCCACGCCGGTCACGCCCTTTTCCGGCGCGTCGACGCTGGCCAGCGCCGGCAGGATGTTGCGCGGCGGCGACTGCCAGTGGGTATAGCCGATCCGCGGCTGGCTCATCATGTGGATCCACTTGCCGCCGGCGATCTCCTGCTCGTACACGCGCTGCAGCTCGGCGTCGCGGGCGAACAGCTTGCGTGCCTGTTCGGCCCAGGCATTGGCCGAAGCGCGGCCCTGGGCGGCGTAGAGCCGGTTGCGCGCCACCGCCACGTGCAGGTGGTTGAGGTTGGCGCTGGCCAGCACCGGGTATTCGACCAGCTGGTACCAGGCGTCGCGATGGCTGGCCGGGATCTTCGGCGCCAGTGCCTGCACCTGCGCCACCAGCGCATCCCATTCGGACAGCACGCGCCCGGCCTCGCGGTCGTGGACCAGGCTCCAGGTGGCGGCGTCGATCAGTTCCGGCTTGCGCCGCGCGTTGAGCCGGGTATAGCGGGTGAGGATGTCACCGACGGCCTGCGCATGCGCCGGGCCGAACTGCTCGGCCGCCCAGCGCGCCGGGTAGGTCCTGATCCATTCCAGGTCGGCCGCGTCCGGATCCCAGGCCTGGTCGAGGAAGGCGCTGATCGGCAGTTCCTGCGGCTTGATGTCGCCGACGTTGACCACCCACAGCCGCTCCACGCCGTGGGCCCAGGCCAGGCGCATCTGTTCCCAGGCGCGTTCGACCTGGGTGGTGTTGAGCCACTTGTAGTTGCGCGGGCCGCCGACGTAGTCGAAGTGGTAGTACACGCCGTAGCCGCCGGGGCGCTTGTCGGCCGGGTCGGGCAGGCGGCGGATGTTGCCCCAGTTGTCGTCGGCGAACAGCAGGGTGACGTCGTCGGGCACGCGCATGCCCTTGTCGTAGTAGTCCTGCACTTCCTTGTACAGCGCCCACACCTGCGGCACCTGCTCCACCGGCTTGCCGGTGGCCTCGCCGATGATCCGGCGCTGGTCGGCCACGATCTGCTCCAGCAGCGCGGTGGCGGTCTCCTCGCTCATCGGCTCGTCGCCGTCGCCGCGCATGCCCAGGGTGACGACCGCCTCGCGTCCCTGCAGGCGCTCCACGCCGCCGCGCCAGAACTCCTGCAGCACCTGCGCGTTGCGGCGGTAGTCCCACGGGCCCTTGCCGTAGCGCGACCACTCGTCGTGCGCGCGCATCATCGGCTCGTGGTGGCTGGTGCCGATCACCACGCCGTAGGCGTCGGCGACTTCCGCATTCTTCGGATCGTCGTCGTAGAACGCGCGCGGCAGCCACATCGCCGGCCACAGGAAGTTGGCCTTGTGGCGCATGACCAGCTGGAACACGCGCTCGTAGAACTGGTGGTTGGTGCCGCCGAAGGTCGCCTTGCTCCAGCCGCCCAGGGCCGGGTCCTCGTCGTTGATGAAGATGCCGCGGTAGCGCACCTTGGGCGCATCGACGAAGCGGCCCGGCGCGACGTGCAGGCTGGCGCGCCTGGGCGGCGGCACGTCGGCCCACCAGGTCCAGGGCGAGACGCCGATCCGGCGCGACAGCTCGTACAGGCCGTAGGCGGTGCCGCGGCGATCGGCGCCGGCCACCAGCAGGGCGCGCTCGATGCCCGGCTCCGGCCGCTCCACCACCTGCAGCAGGTAGGCCTCCCACACGCCGCTTACGCCACCGGTATCAATCCGGTGTTCGCGGACGATGCGATCGACCCGCGGGCTGCGGCCCAGGGTGCCGGCGATGATCGCCAGCTTCGGCGTGGCGGCCTCCGCCGCCGGCCGCCCCGCGACCGCCGCCAGGTCGCCGCGCAGCGCCTCGGCGGCCAGCTTCACTGCCTCGAAGTCGCCCTCGTCCACCAGCACCGGTAGCGGGGTGCCGCGCTCGATCAGCGGCAGGCTGCCGGCGCTGCGGGCTTCGCACACCGCGGCCGGGGCGCGGCAGTCCTGGCGCGCGAACACCGCGCCCGGGATCAGGAGCACGGCGCCCAGCAGCAGGGCAAGGTGTCGCTTGGTCATCAACGTCTCTCTCGCATCGGCGGCCGCGGCCGGCGCACGTGGCACCGGTCGCGGCGTCAGTGGGGCACGCGCCGGCTCAGGAGCCGGGCGCGCGCGGGAGCTCGAAACGGGCCGGTTCCAGGCGCGGCGCCAGCAGGTGCACCACCAGCAGCGCGACCACGTAGGCCGAGCCCGCGATCAGGAAGATCGTGCCGTAGCTGCCGGTGGACTGCAGTTGCGCGCCGGTGAACAGCGACATGGCCATGCCACCCACCGCGCCGGCGAAGCCGCCGATGCCCACCACCGAGGCCACGGTCTGGCGCGGGAACATGTCCGAGGGCAGGGTGAGCACGTTGGCCGACCAGCCCTGGTGGCCGGCCATGGCCAGGCCGATCAGGCCCACCGCCAGCCACAGGTTGTCGACCTGGGTCACCAGCGCCACCGGCGCCACGCACAGCGCGCACACAAGCATCGCGCCCTTGCGCGCGCGGTTGAGGTTCCAGCCCAGGCGCACGAAGCACCCGGCCAGCCAGCCGCCGGCGATGCTGCCGAAATCGGCCATCAGGTACACCACGATCATCGGCGGGCCGATCTTGGCCAGCGACAATCCGTACTCGGAGGCGAGGAACTTGCCCAGCCAGAACAGGAACAGCCACCACACCGGGTCGGTGATGAACTTGGCGGCCACGAACGACCAGGCCTGGCGGTGGCGCAGCAGCCGCAGCCACGGCACCTTGACCGTGGACTCCGGCGGGTCGGAGCGGATGTGCGCCAGCTCGGCCGGCGACAGCTTCGGGTGCTGCTCCGGACTGCGGTAGCGCGCCAGCCACACCGCCAGCCAGGTCGCGCTGAGCACGCCGGTGCACAGGAACGCCGCCTGCCAGCCCCAGGCCACGGCCACCACCGGCACCATCAGTGGCGCGGCGATCGCGCCGATGTTGGAGCCGGCGTTGAAGATGCCCACCGCGAACGCGCGCTCGCGCTTGGGGAACCACTCGGCCACGGTCTTGACCGCGGCCGGGAAGTTGCCGGCCTCGCCCAGGCCCAGCGCGAAGCGCGCGACGATGAAGCCGAGCACGCTGGCCGCCAGCGCGTGGCCCATTGCCGCCAGCGACCAGATGCTGATCGCCAGCGCGTAGCCGATGCGGGTGCCGAAGCGGTCGATCACCGCGCCGGCGCACAGCAGGCCGATCGCGTAGGCGGCCTGGAAGGCGATGACGATGTAGCCGTACTCCAGCTCGCTCCAGCCGATCTCGTGCTGCAGGAACGGCGCCAGCACGCCCAGCACCTGGCGGTCGATGTAGTTGATGGTGGTCGCCGCCAGCAGCATGGCGCACACGCGCCAGCGGTAGCGACCGATGGATTCGGCGGCGGCCGGGCTGGCCTTGTTCACCGGTTACCTCCGCGCACCGCGCTGCTGCAACGCAACAAAAAATGTCTTTTACTGCAGCGCAGCATAAACCCTCCCGCGAAAGTGAACCGCATTGATATCGGTATCATTAACACAGCGGGATAACCATCACCAAGGCATCCGGCCGCAAAAACAGGGATGTCAGCGCTGTCATCCCGAGCCCGCAAAAGTCCCTTGAAAAACAGCGCTTTTCATCGTGCGCTGCAACATCCGCGCATTCAGCCAACACGCGCTTGCGTACGGTTTTCAGCGGGCGCTACCATCGCCGCCGCTCATGGGACCGGTATCATCGATTTCAAACTGATATCGCCCGGTAGCGGAACCCACATACCAATCAGCGAAAGACACCGGTGGACTGCGGCACCCCCTTGAGTCGCGCCGCCGGCCACCAGAAACGGGAGGGAGTACGGTGAAGAAGCCTTGCAAGACAGAACTGTCGCGCGCCCTGGGCCTGCTGTGCCTGGCGCTTGCCAGCGGCGGCGCCATCGCGCAGGACAACGAGGCCGGCCAGGATGAGCAGGCCGTCCAGCTCGACACGGTGACCGTGCGCGGTTTCCGCCAGAGCCTGCAGTACTCGACCGAAGCCAAGCGTGACTCCACCGGCTTCACCGATTCGATCTTCGCCGAGGACATCGGCAAGTTCCCCGACACCAACATCGCCGAGTCGCTGTCGCGCGTGCCCGGCATCCAGCTCAACCGCGACGTCAACGGCGAGGGCTTGAACGTCGCCATCCGCGGCCTGCCCAACAGCTTCACCAAGACCACCATCAACGGCGCCTCGGTGGCGACCGCCTCGATCGGCCTGGATGCGACCAACCAGAACCGCGAGGTCGACCTCAACATCTTCCCGACCGAGTTCTTCAACCAGCTGACGGTCTACAAGTCGCCGACCGCGAACCTGCCGGAAGGCGGCGCCGCGGGCGTGATCGACATGCGCAACATGCGCCCGTTCGACATGCCGGGCACCCACCTGACCTACTCGCTGCAGGCCGACTACAACGACAACAGCGAGAAGGCCAGCCCGCGCGGCACCCTGATCGGCTCCTGGACCAACGCCGACGGCACCTTCGGCGTGCTGGCCGGCGTGACCTCGCAGCGCGGCAAGCTGGGCGTGGAGGGCTACGAGACCATCGGCTGGACCAACCCGAACCTGACCAACGCCCAGTGCGGCAGCGGCGGCGACCCGGCCGCCTTCCCGGCCCTCGGCCAGCCGTGCAATGTCACCGGTGGTAACGGTTGGCGCATCCCGGACGTGGTGCCGAACAACGCCGCCACCATCGCCGCCGGCCTGACCCCGGGCCAGGCGATCGACGCCGCCTGGCTGGAGGCCAACAACCCGGGCCTGAGCACCGCCCAGATCGGCGAAGCGCTGATCCCGCGCCTGGGCCGTCCGGTGCACATGTCCGGCGACCGCGACCGCGACGCCTTCCTCGGTTCGGTGCAGTGGCGCCCGAACGAGACCGTCGAGGCCTACGTCGACGTGCTGTACACCGAGGCGCACCGCACCAACCAGCGCCTGGACATGAACCTGGTCGGCCGCAACGGCGCGATGATCCCGCTGAACATGCAGCTGGACGCCAACAACGTCGTCACCAGCGCCACCTTCACCAACGCCCAGTTCTTCCTGGAAGCGCGCCCGTACGTCGAGGACGTCAAGTACTGGCACGTGACCCCGGGCGCGACCTTCTGGTTCGGCGCCGACCAGAACATCAAGCTGGACGTGCAGGCCAACGCCAGCCGCAGCTGGATGTTCCGCGAGTCGCCGACGATCCTGTTCAACTCGCCGTTCACCACGCTGCAGTACACCAACAACGGCAGCATCCCGAGCTGGACCACCGACATCGACCTCAACGACCCCAACCTGGGCTGGACCTGGGAGGGCGGCCGCGTGTGGGCCCAGAACGAGAAGCGCGTCACCGAGACCAGCGGCTTCCGCGCCGACCTGCAGCTGGGTGACGACCGCAACAACGTCAGCTTCGGCGTGGCGTGGGACAACAACAAGCGCCGCATCCAGGGCTTCGGCGACACCGGCAGCGGCTGGCAGCCGTACGCCTTCGACCTGGTCGACGACGCCAGGCTGGCCGACTACATCGTGCCGGGCCCGGCGGGCTTCGTCTCGGTGGACTACAAGCGCTTCATGCGCGACACCAACTACGCCCAGTACCGCGACGCGGCGGACGAGGCGGCCGGCCCGAACACCGGCGGCTCCACCGGCGGCTTCGACGAGACCACCAAGGCGGCCTACGTCATGGTCAACGGCGAGTCGGAGATCATGAACCGCGGCCTGCGCTACAACTTCGGCGTGCGCTACGTGACCACCGACCAGGAGATCAGCGGCCCGGTGACCATCGGCGGCAACCGCTTCTGGCAGACCCTGGACGGCGACTACTCCGAGTGGCTGCCTTCGTTCAGCGCCGCCTGGGACGTGGCCGACAACGTGGTGCTGCGCACCTCGGCCTCGCGCACCATGACCCGCCCGAACCCCAGCTCCATGCTGCCGGCGACCACCTTCACCGACATCTCGGCGCAGGTGGCCAACCAGGGCAACCCGGACCTGACCCCGTACATCTCCACCAACTTCGACATCGGTGGCGAGTGGTACACCGGGGCCGAGGGCTTCGTCGGCCTGACCTTTTTCAACAAGCGCGTGGAGGGCTACACCTACCAGGGCGTGACCACCCGTCCGTTCCGCAGCCTGGGCATTCCGTTCGAGGACCTGGTCGACTCGCAGCAGCAGGCGATCAACTCGCGCGGCGGCCCGGACGTGGCCACGGTCAACGTGCAGCAGCAGGTCAACGCCGACGCCGAGCTGGAGATCCGCGGCTGGGAGGCGATCTGGGTGCAGCCGCTGAGCGTGGTGCTGGAAGGCCTGGGCATCATGGCCAACTACACCAAGCTGGACATCAAGACCCTGGGCCGCGACGCGGAGGCGCTGTCCAACAACGTCTACGGCGTCGCCCCGTCGCTGTGGAACGCCACCGCCTACTGGGAGAACGAGGTCGCCTCGGTGCGCCTGTCCTACACCTGGACCGAGGGCGCCACCGGCACCGGTCCGAACCAGCAGGGCATCCCGTTCGCGCAGATCTACGGCGAGGACCGCGGCCAGCTCGACCTGTCGGCCAGCTACACGCTGAAGAACATCAGGACCCAGCCGCAGCTGACCTTCAACGTGCTGAACCTGACCGGCGAGGAGCGCCGTTCGTACTTCGCGTTCCCGAACGCGGTGAACGACCTGTACGACCCGGGCCGGACCGTCACCGTGGGCATCCGCGGCACGTTCTGATTGCTGCACTGCAGTAAGGATTGCGGCCCACCCGGCGCTCCGGCGCCGGCGTGGGCCGCGTCCTTTCCGGGGGCGGAAAACCCTTGGAAACAAGGCTTTTGCGCGCGTCCGTCAGGCCCGCGCGGAAGCGCCGCATGAGCGGTCAAGCAATGCCTGCGCGGACAGGCCGGCACAAGCCTTCCTTTCGGGTATGCTTCGAGCCCGATGGTAGCGGTAACGTGCAATGGGCACGCACCCGCCACCCATCCGGGGAGACAGTCCGGGTGGCATCTTCCACCTTCCAATCCAGCATCCGAGCCGGGGACGCATGAGCAGCCACAGCGAGATCCTTACCGTACGCGAGAAGGTCGGCTACAGCCTGGGAGACCTGGCGGCCAACCTGATCTTCCAGACGCTGATGACGTTCCTGGCGTTCTTCTACACCGACATCTACCGCATCCCCGCGGCGACGGCGGCGACCATCATCTTCGTGGTCGGCATGCTCGGTGCGTTCGTGTTCACCCCGCTGGTGGCGGTGCTGGCCGACCGCACCCACAGCCGCTGGGGCAAGTTCCGGCCGTGGATCCTGTTCACCGCGATCCCGTTCGGCGTGCTTTCGCTGCTGGCGTTCACCACGCCGGACCTCGGCCCGCAGGGCAAGGTGATCTACGCCGCCACCACCTACACCCTGCTGGTGCTGGTGTACGCGGCCAACAACCTGCCGTACTCGGCGCTCAGCGGCGTGCTCACCGGCGACATGGGCCAGCGCAACAGCCTGTCGGCCTACCGCTTCGTGGCGGTGATGATCGCGCAGCTGGTGGTGCAGTCGCTGCTGCTGCCGCTGGTGCTGATCCTCGGCGACGGCGACCGCGTGCAGGGCTTCCAGAACACCATGCTGCTGTTCGCCGTGGTCGGCACCGTGTTCTTCCTGGTCACCTTCCTCACCACCCGCGAGCGCGTGGTGCCGGCGCAGGAGCAGAAGACCCCGCTGCGCCAGGACCTGGCCGACCTGGTCGCCAACCGGCCGTGGCTGATCCTGCTGCTGGTGACCATCCTGGTGTTCACCACCCTGGCGCTGAAGGGCGGCACCTACGTCTACTACTTCGAGTACTACCTCGACGAGCCGTCGATGGCGCGCTTCCTGCACGGCATCGGCTTCTACGCCCTGCTGGGCGGGATCAACTCGGCGCTGACCGGCATGGGCCTGGCGGGCTTCCAGCTGCCGGAGGACGCCACCACCGCGGCGTTCGGCCTGTTCAACGCCGGCGGCATCATCCTGATGGTGGTCGGCATCGGCTTCTCCAAGAAGCTGGCCGACCGCTTCGGCAAGCGCGACGTGTTCGGCGTGTTCCTGCTGCTGTCCACGCTGTTCATGCTGGCCTTCTACGTGATCCCGCCGCAGCGCATCGGCCTGGTGTTCCTGGCGCAGATCTGCCACGGCTTCTTCTACGGCGTCACCATCCCGCTGCTGTGGGCGATGGTGGCCGACGTGGCCGACTACTCCGAGTGGAAGAACCACCGCCGCGCCACCGCGATCATCTTCTCGGCCATCCTGTGCGGCCTGAAGGTGGGCCTGAGCGTGGGCGGCGCGCTGGTCGCCGGCATCCTCGCCCACCACGGCTACAACGCCGACCTGTCGGCGCAGGCCCCGGAAACCGTCGACGGCATCCGCCTGTCGGTCAGCCTGTACTGCTCGCTGCCGTTCCTGGCGGCGGTGGCGCTGCTGTTCTTCTACAAGATCAACAAGCCGATGGAGTCGCTGATCGAGCGCGAACTGGCCGAACGCCGCGTCGTCGCCCAGGCCGCCTGACCGATCCGCCGCAAGCAACAAGGGAAAGAGAGAAATGGCCGACCGCGAATACACCGAGGCGGAGCTGAAGGAACTGGCCGGCAAGGCCATCTCCCAGCCGCTGGTGACCCACATCTACACCGCCGACCCCTCGGCCCACGTGTTCGAGGGCAAGCTGTACATCTATCCCTCGCACGACATCGAGACCGGCGCCGCGTTCGACGACGACGGCGGCCACTTCCAGATGGAGGACTACCACGTCTTCCGCCAGGCCTCCCCGGACGCCCCGGCCGAGGACTGCGGCGTGGCCCTGCACGTGAAGGACGTGCCATGGGCGGCCAAGCAGATGTGGGCCCCGGACGCGGCCTGCAAGGACGGCAAGTACTACTTCTACTTCCCGGCCAAGCGCGCCGACGGCATCTTCCAGATCGGCGTGGCCGTCGGCGACCGCCCGGAGGGCCCGTTCAAGCCGGAGCCGGAGGCGATCAAGGGCAGCTATTCGATCGACCCGGCGGTGTTCGGCGACGACGACGGCGAGTACTACATGTACTTCGGCGGCCTGTGGGGCGGACAGCTGCAGAAGTACCGCGACAACCGCTACGACGCCGCGCACGAGGAGCCGGGCGACGACGAGCCGGCGCTGGGCGCCCGCGTGGCGCGCCTGTCTGCGGACATGAAGCAGTTCGCCGAGGCCCCGCGCGAGGTCGTGATCCTCGACGAGGCCGGCCGGCCGCTGAAGGCCGGCGACCACGCGCGCCGCTACTTCGAAGGCCCGTGGATGCACAAGTACAACGGCACGTACTACCTGTCGTACTCCACCGGCAACACCCACCAGCTGTGCTATGCCACGGCCGACAATCCGTACGGTCCGTTCACCTACCGCGGCGTGATCCTCACCCCGGTGGTCGGCTGGACCACGCACCACTCGATCGTGGAGTTCGGCGGCAAGTGGTGGCTGTACTACCACGACTCCGTGCTGTCCGGCGGCGTGACCCACCTGCGCTCGATCAAGGTCAGCGAGCTGCACTACGAGGCCGACGGCAGCATCCGCACCCTGCACCCGTATGGCAGCTGAGGCCGCGTTCCCGGGGCCGCTCACCGAGCTGCCCCCCGGCCCACTGCTGACCCTCGCCCACGGCGCCGTCTCGATCGACGTGGCGCCGGCGGCCGGCGGCCGCGTCGCCCAGATCCGGGTGGACGGCGTCGAGCAGCTGGTCGGCTACGGCGAGTACGGTTCGGACGCGGCCATCGCCTGGGGCTCGTACCCGATGGTGCCGTGGTGCGGCCGCGTCCGCGACGGCCGTTTCCCGTTCGAGGGCCAGGCGTACCAGCTGCCGCGCAACCTCGGCGGCCACGCCATCCACGGCGTCGGCTTCGTCATGCCCTGGCAGGTGGTCGCGCAGTCGCAGCACGGGCTGGAACTGGCGCTGGAGTTGCCGCACGACGGGCGCTGGCCGTTCGGCGGCCATGCCCGCCAGCGCATCGTGCTGGAGCCGCGCGCGCTGTTGCTGGAGCTGGCGGTGAGCGCCGGCGCGCGGGCGATGCCGCTGACCTTCGGCTGGCACCCCTGGTTCCGCAAGCCGGAGCGGCTGGAGTTCGCGCCCAGCGCGATGTACCCGCGCGACGAGAGCCACATCGCCACCCTGCCGCTGGTGGCGCCGGCGCCGCCGCCGTGGGACGACTGCTTCATCAACACCGCGCCGGTGGTGCTGCACCGGGGCGGCCAGGTCCTGCGCCTGTCCTCCAACTGCGACCACTGGGTGGTGTACGACGGCACCGCGCATGCGACCTGCGTGGAGCCGCAGACCGGCCCGGCCGACGCCTTCAACCTCGGCGCGCCGCGGCTGCAGCCGGGGCAGCAGGCCTCGGCCTGGTACCGGATGGAGTGGGACTGAGGCCGACGGCAGCCGCCGGGCTCAGTCGTCCAGCAGCGCCTGGATCGCGGCGAAACCCGCGCTGGCGCGTTCCTTCTTGCGCTCGGCGTCGGCCACCGGGTCGGCGCCGTCGCGCTGCAGCTCCTCGGCCGGCAGTTCGTCGAGGAAACGGCTGGGCTTGAGCCGCACCTTCTCGCGGAAGCGCCGGGTCTCCCGGCTGTAGCTGAGCCACAGGCGCTGCTTGGCGCGGGTGATGCCCACGTACATCAGGCGCCGCTCCTCCTCCAGCGAGCCTTCCTCCAGCGCGGCGTCGTGCGGCAGGGTGCCGTCCTCGCAGCCGACGATGAACACGTAGCCGAACTCCAGGCCCTTGGCCGCGTGCAGGCTCATCAGCCGCACCTGGTTGCCGCCGTCGTCCTTGTCGTTGCGCGACAGCAGCGCCAGCTGCGCGGCCAGGTCGCCGGCGTTGGCGCCGCGCGGGCCGCCCTCGAACCATTCGGCCAGCTCCTCGAGGTTGGCCTTGCGCCGCTCGAACGAGGCCTCGTCCTTGCACTGCGCGCGCAGCTCGGCCAGCAGGCCGGACTTCTCGGCCAGGCGCCGCACCAGGTCGGCCGCGCTCAGCTTCGCCGAGTGCTCGCGCAGGTCGGCGATGGCGTCGTTGAACGCGCGCAGGCCGTTGGCCGCGCGCGGCGGCAGCTGCTGCAGCGCACCCATGGCCTGGGCCGCGCGCGACAGCGGCATGTGCTTGCTGGCGGCCAGCTCGGCCAGGCGCGCCAGCGAGGTGGCGCCGACCTCGCGCTTGGGCGACTGCACCGCGCGCAGGAAGGCGGCGTCGTCGTCCGGGTTGGCGATCACCCGCAGCCAGGACAGCGCGTCCTTCACTTCCTGGCGCTCCAGGAACGCGGTGCCGCCGGTCAGGTGGTAGGGCACGCGCAGCAGCTGCAGCGCCTTTTCCAGTGGGCGCGACTGGTGGTTGCTGCGGAACAGGATGCAGAACTCGTTCCACGGCACCTGCCTGGCCTCGTGCAGGAACGCGATCTCGCCGGCGACCTTCTCCGCCTCGTGCTCGTTGTCGCGGCACTCCCATACCCGGATGCGCTCGCCGTCGGCCTGGTCGCTCCACAGCTTCTTCAGGTGCACGTGCGGGTTGTGCGCGATCAGGGCGTTGGCCGCGCGCAGCACGCGGTTGGAGCAGCGGTAGTTCTGCTCCAGCTTGATCACCTTCAGCTGCGGATAGTCCTTCTCCATCTGCAGCAGGTTTTCCGGGTTGGCGCCGCGCCAGGCGTAGATGCTCTGGTCGTCGTCGCCCACGCAGGTGAAGTTGCCGGCCGGGCCGGCGATCGCGCGCAGCAGCCGGTACTGGGCGTCGTTGGTGTCCTGGCATTCGTCCACCAGCAGGTAGCCGATGCGCTCGCGCCAGGCGCGGACGACCTCCTCGTTGCTCTCCAGGATCTGCAGCGGCAGCCGGATCAGGTCGTCGAAGTCCACCGCGTTGAAGGTGGACAGCCGCGCCTGGTAGCGCGCGTACAGCTTGGCCGCCTCCATCTCGCGGGTGGAGCGGGCCATGGCCAGCGCCTGCTCCGGCGACAGCCCGGCGTTCTTGGCCCGCGAGATCAGGTTGCGCGCGTCCTCGACCGAGTCCGGCTTGGCCCCCGGCATCAGGTCCTTGACCTGGGCGGCGGCGTCGTCGGCGTCGAAGATCGAGAAGCCGCGCTTGAGCCCGGCGGCCTCGTGCTCGATCTGCAGGAACTTCAGGCCCAGGGCGTGGAAGGTGCAGATGGTCAGGCCGTCGGCGGCGTCGCCCTTGATCCGCTTGGCCACGCGCTCGCGCATTTCCTTCGCCGACTTGTTGGTGAAGGTGATGGCCGCGATGCGCCGCGCCGGGTAGCGCCCGGAACCGATCAGGTGGGCGATCTTCTCGACGATGACGCGGGTCTTGCCGCTGCCGGCACCTGCCAGCACGAGCAGAGGACCCTGGTCATGCAGTACGGCGGCGCGTTGCTGGGGATTGAGCACGGCAGGAACGGTGTAACGGGCGGGGCATTCTACCCGGTGCCGGGCCCGGGGGCGGCGGCCGGTTGCCCCGCGCCCCCGGCGGCGGGTGCCGCCGCGCCGGCCCGCCCGCGCGCGCCGGCCTGGGTGCCGGGGCCGCGCAGGCCGTAAAATCCGCCGATGGCAAAGCTCTACTTCTACTACTCGGCGATGAACGCCGGGAAGACCACCACGCTGCTGCAGTCGGCGTACAACTACCGCGAACGCGGCATGCGCACGCTGATCCTGACCCCGCGCCTGGACGACCGCGGCGGCCGCGGCGGGGTGGTGGCCTCGCGCATCGGCCTGCGCGCCGAGGGCACGCCGTTCGACCGCGACACCGACCTGGAGCGGCTGGTGGAGGCGGACATCGCTGCCCACGGCCGGCTCGGCTGCGTGCTGGTGGACGAGGCCCAGTTCCTGTCCCGGGCCCAGGTCTGGCAGCTGAGCGAGGTGGTGGACCGCCTGCACATCCCGGTGCTGTGCTACGGACTGCGCACCGACTTCCGCGGCGAGCTGTTCGAGGGTAGCCAGTACCTGCTGGCCTGGGCCGACGAGCTGCAGGAGATCAAGACCATCTGCCACAGCGGCAAGAAGGCGACCATGAACGTGCGCGTGGACGCCCAGGGCCGCGCGGTGCAGGACGGCCCGCAGGTGGAGATCGGCGGCAACGAGCGCTACGTCTCGGTCAGCCGCCCGGAGTTCAAGAAGGTCATGCGCGGCGAAGGCCTGATCGAGCCGCTGCAGGCGCCGCTGCTGTAACGGGCGTTCTGGCACTTGCGCTGACTTGCGACCTGCCACGCTTGGGGTGTGGCCTGGTTCGCAGTGCCAGGTGGCCGCGCCATGCCAGAATCCGCCTCGCCCCGCAGGCGTAACCCGGGAGCGCCTGGGTGTGGTCCCCCAGTAATCGCATTCGCATCCCGGCATTTCCGCCGACAAGGGCTATGGCTTCATCCATGGCGATGACGGCGTGGAGCGGTACTTCGGCGTACGCGACGTAGCCGGTGCCGATCTGCCAGGCAAGGGCGATTCGGTTTCATTCGAGCACCGCGAGGGCCGCAAGGGCCCCCGCGCAGCAGGGGTGCGGATCATCTCCCGTACGGTCTCCGGCGCCGGAGACGACCGGGTGGTGTGCACCAACTGCCAGCGGCGCATGGTGCCGCGGATCATCACCGGCCCGCCGCTGTTGCATTCCCGCGGCAGCTGGACCCCGGTGCCCAAGCGCTCCATCTGCCCGTTCTGTGGCCATACCTACCAGGATTTCCCCGCCTCGGGGTGGGAAATCGTCGGCGTGGTGATCTTTGTCCTGGTGGTCCTGTTTGTCTTGACGACCCGTCTGTGACGCCTTCCTGGCGGCTCAGTAAAGCACCCGCTGCGCCGGCGCCGGCGGATTCCACTGGTACAGCCAGGTCTCGGTCAGGGCGCGGCCCTTGTGCCGCAGGTACAGGCGGATGTCGATCTGGGTGGTGGACTCGTCCGGCGGCACCACGTCGAACATGGCGCGGTAGCCCTTGATCGCGTGCTGCGGGCGGGCGGAGATGGTCTCCAGGCGGCCGCGGCTGGTCTCCACCACCGCCTCGACCTCGGCGTTGGCCGTGGCCAGTGCCGCCAGCTCGCCGCCGGCGAAGTCCACCGCGAAGCGCCAGGAGAAGTACTCGCGTTTCCTGCCGACCACCCCGCCCAGGCCGGTGCGGGTGGCCACGCATTCGGCCAGCGGCGGCCGCGCCGGCGGGTGCGCGCCCCAGAACAGGCGGTAGCCGAACAGCAGCTCCTGGCCCGGCTGCGGCCTGGCCTCCGGGTTCCAGAACGCGACGATGTTGTCGAAGGTCTCGTCGACGGTGGGGATCTCCACCAGCTGCACCGAGCCGCGGCCCCAGCCGTGCTTGGGTTCCACCCACAGGCTCGGGCGCTTCTCGTAGAAGACGCCGTCGTCCTGGTAGTGGTCGAACTCGCGGTCGCGCTGCAGCAGGCCGAAGCCGCGCGGGTTGTCGTCGGCGAAGGCGTTGAAGCGCAGGTGCTCGGGGTTGCCCAGCGGACGCCAGATCCACTCGCCGCTGCCGGTGTGCATGGCCAGCCCGTCGCTGTCGTGGATCTCCGGGCGCCAGTCCCAGCCCATGCGGCGGTCGTTCTCGCCGACCTGGTACATGCTGGTCGCCGGGGCGATGCCCAGCCGCTCGATCTCCTTGCGCGGGTACAGCGCCGCGTCCACGTCCATCACCAGCGGCTCGCCCCTGGTGATCGCGAAGCGGTAGGCGCCGGCGACGCTGGGCGAATCCAGCAGGGCGTAGACCACCAGGGTCTCCGAGCCCGGCTGCGGGCGTTCCAGCCAGAATGCGGTGAAGTCGGGGAATTCCTCCGGGCGCGGCATGCCGGTGTCGATCGCCAGGCCGCGCGCGGACAGGCCGTACTGCATGCTCGCGCCAACCGCGCGGAAATAGCTGGCGCCGAGGAACGCGGCCCAGTCGCGGCGCACGTCGTCCGGCGAGTTCAGGCGGAAGCCGGCGAAACCCAGGTCCTTCGGCAGGCGCTTGCCGTCGAGGCCACTGCGGCCGTAGTCGAACATGCCCGGGTCGTAGGCCAGTTCCTGCGCCTGGCCGCCGGCCACTTCGAACATGCGCACCGGCCGCTTGAAGTACAGGCCCAGGTGGAAGAACTTGGCCTGGAAGCGCGAGCCGGGCAGGTCGCCCCACAGCGCGTGGTCCTGGCGGAAGCCGATCGACTGGTACTGGTCCCAGTCCAGCGCCGCCACCGACGGTGGCAGCGACTCGCTGCGCGGCTGGTAGGGACGTCCGGCCAGGGCGCGGGCATGGCCCTTGAGCCAGGCGTAGTCGAAGGGGTGGCGCTGGCCGAGCGGCAGCGGCGCGGCCGCGGCGGTCAGCAGCGGAAGCGGCAGGCCCGCGGCGGCAAGCATGGCGGCCGTGCGGCCCAGGAACTGGCGTCGGTGCATGGGCGCGATCGGAGTGGGAAGGGGCGCGTCATCTTAAGCACCCGCCGCGGGCCATGGCTGGCGCGGCTTCCCCCTGTTCAGCAAACGGCAACACCGGCTGGCCGGCAGGACCACGGCCGGGCCGGCAGGCGGGCAGCGTCCCTGGCCGCGGCCGGCAGCGGCCTGCCGCCACGGGCTTGCTGGCCGCGCCTTCAGCGCTGGCAGCGCGGGCACCAGGCGCTCGTGCGCTGGCCGATGCTGGCCTCGCGCAGCACGCTGCCACAGGCCGGGCAGGGCAGGCCGCCGCGGCCGTAGACCGAAAGCTCCTGCTCGAAGTAGCCGGGCGCGCCGTCGGGGTTGAGGAAGTCGCGCAGGGTGGTGCCACCGCGGGTGATGGCGTGGGCCAGGATCTCCTTCACCGCGTCGGCCAGGGCCACGTAGCGGGCGCGGGAAACCTTGCCGGCCGCGCGCAGCGGCGAGATGCCGGCGCGGAACAGGCTCTCGGCGGCGTAGATGTTGCCCACGCCCACCACGATCCGCTGGTCCATCAGGAACGCCTTCACCGGCGCGCTGCGGCCGCGGCTGCGCGCATACAGCCAGTCGCCGTCGAAGTCGCCGGAAAGCGGCTCGGGGCCCAGGCCCTGCAGCAGCTCGTGCACGGTGCCGGCCGGCTGCCACAGCAGGCAGCCGAAGCGGCGCGGATCGGTGAAGCGCAGTATCCGGCCCGAGTCCAGGCCGATGTCGACGTGGTCGTGGACGTTCACCGGCGTTCCGGACGGCAGCACGCGCAACATGCCGGACATGCCCAGGTGCAGCAGGGCGCTGTCGCCGGCGTCGGTATCCAGCAGCAGGTACTTGGCGCGGCGCCGCACCGCGGCGATGCGGCGCCCGGGCAGCTCGCGGGCGACCTCCGGCGGGATCGGCCAGCGCAGGTCCGGACGGCGCAGGGTCACCGCGGTGACCCGCCGGCCCTCCACGTGCGGGGCCAGGCCGCGGCGGGTGGTCTCGACCTCGGGCAGCTCGGGCATGGCCTCAGCCCGCCGCCGCCAGGTAGCGGACCCCGTCCTCCTGGTGGTCCTGCCAGACCCGCACCGGGCCGCCGAACACCTGCGACAGGCGCTCGCCCGTCAGCATGTCCGCCGGGGCGCCGTCGCCGACGATGCGCCCGCCCTGCATCAGCACCACCCGGCCGATCTCCGGCACGATTTCCTCGACGTGGTGGGTGACCAGGACCAGGGTCACCCCCTCGCGGGCCAGGCCACGCAGGCTTGCCAGCAGGTGGCCGCGGGCGACCAGGTCCAGCGCTGTGCTGGGCTCGTCCAGCAGCAGGGCCTGCGGGCGGTTGACCAGGGCGCGGGCGATCAGCACCCGGCGCTGCTCGCCGGCCGACAGCTCGGCGTAGCAGCGGCGGCGCAGGGGCAGGGCATGGGCGCGCTCCAGCGCCTCGGCGGCGCGCTCGCGCTGGTGGTCCTCGATTTCCCTGAACGGCGGCAGGGCAAAGCTGGCGAACAGCCCGCCCAGCACCGCGTCCTCGACGCTCAGCCCGTCCAGGCCGGCCAGGGTGGCGCCGAAGTCGCCGGTGACGATGCCCAGCTGCGAACGCAGCCGGTCCACCTGCCAGCGCGCCTGCCCCAGCACCCGCACCGGGGCCTCGCCGGCGCGCGCCAGCGGGTACAGCTCGCGGGTGATGAGCTTGATCAGGGTGGACTTGCCGCAGCCGTTGGGGCCGAGGATGGCGGTGTGGTCGCCCTGGTCGATGCGCAGGGACAGGCTGTCGAGGACCTTCACCTGGCCGCGCACCACGCTGGCGCGGTCCAGTTCGATCAGCGGCGGCAGGGGGGCGGTCTGGGCCAGGGGGGAGGATGCGGACATGTCGATGTTTCCTGAACGGCAGCAGCCGCCAGGACGCGGACCGTGCGGTGCAGGATGAAGTTTGCCGGAGGAGGGCCCATCATGTCCCGGCCGGACCCTGGTCCGGTCCGTTCCGCTACCGCGAGTCCCACCGGCAATGTCCGATTCCGTTATCCAGTTCCTCACTTCCGGCGTTGTCGGCCTCGGCTGGCTTGGCCTGCTGGCCGTGCTGCTGGTCTTCACCCAGCTGACGATCTTCTCCGTCACCCTTTACCTGCACCGCAGCCAGGCCCACCGCGGCGTGGACTTCCATCCCGCCATCGCCCATTTCTTCCGCTTCTGGACCTGGCTGACCACCTCGATGATCACCCGCGAGTGGGTGGCCATCCATCGCAAGCACCACGCCAAGGTCGAGACCGAGGAAGACCCGCACAGCCCGCAGACCCGCGGCATCGGCAAGGTGTTCTGGGAGGGCGTGGAGCTGTACCGCGAGGCCCGCCGTGACCGCGCCAGCATCGAGCAGTACGGCAAGGGCGCGCCGGACGACTGGATCGAGCGCCACCTGTACACCCCGCACGCCAACCTCGGCCCGACCCTGCTGCTGCTGGTGAACTTCACCCTGTTCGGCCTGCCGGGCATCGCCATGTGGGCGATCCAGATGGCCTGGATCCCGTTCTGGGCCGCCGGCGTGGTCAACGGCCTGGGCCACTGGTGGGGCTATCGCAACTTCGAATCCTCCGACACCTCGACCAACCTCACCCCGTGGGCGTTCTGGATCGGCGGCGAGGAGCTGCACAACAACCACCACGCCTTCCCGTCCTCGGCGCGCTTCTCGATGCGCCGCTGGGAATTCGACATCGGCTGGGCCGCGATCAAGGGCCTGGAGAAGCTGGGCCTGGCCAAGGTGCTGCGCGTCGCGCCGAGCCTGGACATCCGCCCCAACATCGCCGTGCCGGACACCGAGACCCTGCGCGCGCTGCTGTCGCACCGCTTCCAGGCCATGACCGACTACCGCCGCAACGTGCTGATGCCGGCCCTGCGCGAGGAAGCCGCCGCCGCCGGCGCGCGCATGCGCGAGCTGCTGCCGCGGCGCATGCGTCGCGGCCTGGTCGACGATGGCCGCTGGCTCAAGCCCGACGCCCGCGAGCAGCTGCAGCAGTGGGTGCAGCAGCGCCCGCGGATCAAGGCCCTGGTCGAATACCGCGCGCGCCTGGCCGAGGTGCTGGAAGCGCGCAGCAACGACGCCGCCGAGCGCCTGCGCCAGCTGCAGGCCTGGTGCCAGGAGGCCGAGGCCTCCGGCATCCGCGCGCTGCAGGAGTATTCGATGCGGCTGAAGGGCTACGCCCTGGCGCATTGATGCAGCGCCCGTCGCGCCTTGCCTGCCGCAGGCCCGGGCGTACCCGCCCGGGCCTGTTGCCATGGGCGCTGCTGGCCTTCGCCGGCGCGGCCGGCGCCCAGGTCGAGCGTACCTCCGAGTACCTGGCGCGCATGGACAGCGATGGCGACGGCCGGGTCTCGCAGGAGGAGTACGTGGCCTGGATGGGCTATGCCTTCGAGCGCATGGACCGCGACGGCGACGGCGTGCTCTCCCCGGCCGAGCAGCCCGGCGGCAAGGGCCGGCCGATCAGCCTGGAGGAACACCGCCGCCGCCTGGCCGAGCGCTTCGCGCGCCAGGATGCCAACGGCGACGGCTACCTCGACGCACGCGAGCTGGCCGCGCCGCCGCGCTGACCCCCCTCTACCGCCCAAAGCGGCACGGGCCCTCCACCCCACGCCCTCTTTCCGCAGGGAGAGGGGAGTCACTCGCGCGGCGGATCGGCCACCGGCTGTCCGTGCTGCAGCAGCCACAGCATGATCGCCTTCTGCCGCACGTAGTTGGCGCGCACGTAGGCGTAGACCAGGCCGCGCCAGCCGTCGAGGAAGCCGGCGCGCAGCACGTAGCCGCGCCAGAAGCGCCACGCCGGGGACAGCACCAGCTTGGTCCAGGACGCGCGCTTGCCGCGCGCGAACTCGTGCTCGGCCATCATCCTTGCGTAGCGCTGGGTCTTGGCCAGCTGCTGCTCCAGCGAGCGGTAGGGATAGTGGATGAGGTCGCCGCGCAGGGTGCGCACCGGGCCGTCGACGCTTGCGGCCTCGTGGATCTCGCGCTGGCCGCGCCAGCCGCCGCGGCGGCGGTCGAACAGGCGCAGCACCCGGTCCGGGTAGGCGTTGCCGTGGCGCAGGAAGCGGCCGAAGTAGTCCGACAGCCGCGGGAAGCGGTAGCCGGCCGCGCCGGCGAAGCCGGTCGCGCGCGCGGCCAGGATCGATTCGCGCAGCTCCGGGCTGACCCGCTCGTCCGCGTCCAGGCACAGCACCCAGTCATGGTGGGCCTGCTCCACCGCGAACTGCTTCTGGCTGCGGAAGCCGTCGAACGGCCGCTGCAGCACGCGCGCGCCAGCGGCCTCGCACAGCTGCACCGTGCCGTCGGTGGAGCCGGAATCCACCACCACGATCTCGTCGCAGAACGCCAGCGAGGCCAGGCAGTCGCCGATGCGGGCCGCCTCGTTGAACGCGATAATGCACGCCGACAGCGGCACGGTGCCGCCTTGCGAGGGGTCCGGCTGGGAGGCTGGAGTATTGATGGCGGACTACCTGCTGTTTGCGACCGAACGCTACGGGTTGCCCATTCTGCAACCGCTGGCCGACGCCTTGCACGCCCGCGGCCATGCGGTCCACGCGCTGCTGGCCGGCGGCGCGTCCGGCCTGCGCCTGCCGGCGCCGGTGCGCGCGGTGGACGCGCGCGGCGCGGCGCGGCTGCGGCCGCGGGCGGTGTTCAGCGCCTCCAACGAGGTCCCGACCTTCGTGGCCGGGGCCAAGGTGCAGCTGTTCCACGGCTTCAACGTGGAGAAGCGCGCCGACGGCCGCGGCCACTTCCGGGTACGCGGCCTGTTCGACCTGTACTGCACCCAGGGCCCGGCGACCACCGCCCCGTTCCAGGCGCTGGCCGCGCGGCTGCGCCATTTCGCCGTGGCCGAGACCGGCTGGCCCAAGCTCGATCCGCTGTTCCGCGACGATGGCGGCGCCGCCGCGGCCCTGTGCGCGCCGGCCGGCGGCCGTCCGGTGGTGATGTTCGCCTCCACCTTCACCGAGCGCCTGAGCGCGGCCCCGCACCTGTACGAGGCGATCGCCGCCCAGGTCGCCGAGGGCGGTCGCTACTGGCTGCTGACCCTGCATCCCAAGTGCGCGCCGGAGCTGTTCGAGCGCTACCGCGCCCTGGCCGGCGCCAATGCCGCCTTCGTCGAGCCCGAGCAGCTGGTCACCGCGCAGCGGGCCGCCGACGTGCTTCTGGCCGACACCACCTCGGTGGTGTCCGAGTTCGTGGTCCAGCACAAGCCGGTGGTGACCTTCCGCAACCGCGCGCCCAAGCCGCACATGATCGACTTCGACGACCCGGCCGCGCTGCCAGCGATGCTGGCGCGCGCGTTCGCGCCGGAGCCGGCGCTGCGCGAGGCGATCGCGGCCTACGCCGACGCGATCCATCCCTGGCGCGACGGCCGTTCCTCGGAGCGGGTGATCGACGCCACCGAAGCGCTGCTGCAGGCCGGGCTGCACACCCTGGCGCGCAAGCCGCTGGCCGCGCGCTGGCGCGCGCTGCAGATCCGCCGCGAGCTGGGTTACTGGGGTTTCTGACCCGCGGCCGCGCTCACCAGCGCAGGCGGCGCGCGGCCAGCATCCGCGCCAGCCGCGCCTGCAGCGCGCGTGCCTCGGCCTCCGGCAGGAAGCGGATCCGCAGCGGCGGCGCCATCGCCCCGGCGCCGGCGGTGTCCAGCAGCAGGCTGGCCGTGCCCAGCCAGCGGTCCAGCGGCGAGCGCTGCAGGCGCAGGGCCTGGATCTTGTCGACCTCGGCCATGCGCCACCAGCGCGACCACCAGCCGCCGCGCACCGCGACCAGGCGCGCGTCCACCGCGTAGCCCATCCATCCGGCCTGGCGCCGCGCGGCGTACGCCGACCACGGCAGCCAGGCCAGCACCAGCAGGCCCCAGGCGCCGAAGTGCCAGCACAGCACCGCGGCCAGCAGCAGGTTCCACGGCACGTTGGCGGCGAACAGCCGCCACCAGGCGCGTCGCGGCAGCGGCTTCCACTGCGGCGGCCACTGCAGTTGCGGGACCAGGTACCGCAGCAGTGCGTCGCAGGTTTCCGGCGGGGCGATCGGCGCCAGCTCGCGCAGCCTGCGCGGGTCGTTTTCCTGGCCGCCCACCGCGGTGTCGATGCGCAGGGAGCGGCGGCCGAACCAGCGGTGCAGCAGGGTTTCCTCCAGGTGCCAGGCCTGGATCCGGCGCGGCGCCACGCTGGTGCGCACGCGCGCCAGCAGGCCGCGCTCCACGGTCAACCGGCCCTGGTGCTCGACCAGGCGGAAGCCGTGGTACTGGACCAGGGCCAGGACCACCGACAGCAGGCGCAGCACCAGCACGAACACCGCCGCGAAGGCGAGGACGCCGGCAGCCATCGCCAGCCAGCCCAGGTGCAGCGCCCCGGCGTAGCCCATCGCGCCGCGGAACCAGTCCTGCAGCAGGCCTGCAACGGCCTTCTCGGGGAACACCTGCCACACCAGGCCGAGGCCGGCGGCGAACACGATCATGCCGCGGTTGGAAACCAGGCCCAGGCGGACCACCTCGGCGGTGGACAGGGCCAGCAGCGGCGGATCGCACCGGGCCGGTGCCGTGGCCTCGGCCGGCAACGGGGCCGCGCCGCGGTCGCGCACCGCCTGCTCCAGCTCCAGCGCCCGGTCCAGGCCAAGCACGCGCATCTGCGCTTCCGGCTTCTGTCCGCCGGCCGCCTCCAGGCGCACCTCGGCCACGCCGAACAACCGGTGCAGCAGTCCCTGGTGCAGCACCACGTTGTGGATCCGCGCGTACGGGATCTGGCGCAGGTCCCGCCGCAGCAGGCCGGTGCGCACGCTGATGCCGTCGCGCCCGATCCGGTAGCGGTAGGTGAAGTACTGCAGGATCGAGATCGCGACCAGTACCGCCACGCCGATGAACGAGGCATACCCGGCGTATTCCCACGGCCCGGTGTCGCGGCGACCGGCGACCAGCAGCGCCAGCAGCGGCACCACGAACTGGCGCAGCTGCTGCAACAGCACGAACAGCCACGACCAGGGGTGGAGCCGGTGTTCGGGCACGGTCCCGGCGACGGCCTCGTGGCTGCTCACAGCGCGTCGCCGGCTTCGACCTGCCGCGCCAGCCGGTCGCGCAGCACCTCGGCGTCCTCCAGCGCCAGCAGCGGCAGCCTCACCGCGGCCATGCGCGTGCCGGCGGTATGCACCACCAGCGTGGCCAGGCCCAGCCGGCGCTCCAGCGGGCCGCGTTCCAGGTCCAGGTGCTGCACGCGCGAGACCGGCACCAGGGTTTCCATCCGCCAGAGGCCGCCGCGACGGGTGGCGAACCCGTCATCGTCCAGCCTCCAGCCGATGCGACGGTGGCGCAGCAGGCCGATCGATCCGCCCAGCAGCACGCCCAGCACGGCGGCGGCCGCGGCGGGGAGCCAGCGCGGGACGTCGAGCAGGACGGGACCGATCATCGCCGCGGCGACCGTCACCGGCAGCGCCACCGATACCGCGGCGCTACCCGCATACAGCACCGCGCCCCGGCGTGGCAGGGGCTGCCACCTCCCCGTCGCCGGGACGGCGGGCGGGGTGGGCGGCTCGAACTCGGTCACGGACTCGGTCACGGCGGTTCTTCGCGGTCGCGGGAAGCCGATCGTAAGCGTTCGCCATGGCGGATGGGTCGGGGCGGACCCTGGAACGGCTACCCGTAGGGGTTCGGCTCGCTGCTGCCCGGCGGGCGCAGGGTGTATCGCTTGTACGTCCACTGGTACTGGGCGAGCGAGCGCCGGGCGATGCGCTCGACCTCGGCGTTGAGGCAGGCCACCGCCTTCTGCGGATCCGGATCGCCGATCGCCGCCGGCGCCGGCTCCACGTGCAGCTCGAACTGCGGCCCCTCGCCCACGCGCTCGCACCAGGCGAACAGCACCGGCGCGCCGGTGCGCTCGGCCAGGCGCGAGAGCAGGGTCATGGTCAGCGCCTGCTTGCCGAAGAACGGGGCGAACTCGCCGTCGCCGGCCTTGGGCTGCTGGTCGGGCAGGATGCCGACCGCGCCGCCTTCCTTGAGCACCTTCCACAGCTGGCGCACGGCCGGGCCCTCGGCGCGTACCTGCTGCACGTTGTCGACCCCGCGCACCAGCTGCAGGAAGGCGTCGCCGGTGGCCGACTCCGGCGGCCGGTAGACCACCGCGATGCGCCCGCGCGAAGCCAGCCACTGGTTCAGCAGCTCCCAGTTGCCGAAGTGCGGTGCGGCCACGATCACGCCGCGGCCGGAGGCCAGCGCCGCGTCGTACAGCGCCTCGCCGTGGCGGGCGCGCAACAGCCGCAGGTTCTCCTCCGGCGGGCGGGTCCACAGCTTGAGCGTCTCCAGCGCCTGGCGCGCGGTGGTGCGCAGCACCTGGCGGTAAAGCTCCTCGCGCCGGGCTGGCGCCCAGTCCGGGAAGGCCAGCTCCAGGTTGCGCCGGGTGACCCGGCTCTCGCGCACGTCGCGCCAGCGCCAGAACGCGGCCACCAGGTCGCCGAGGCGGTACAGGACGGGCCACGGGAGCCTGCCCACGAGCGAGGCGAGGGCGTACAGGAAGCGGGCACGGCGTTGCGCTGACATCCGCCAAGTCTAGCGGGTCGGCCGCGGCGGCCGCGGCGGCGGGTGACAGCGGCGCGCCCAGGCCCGATGCTTGGGTGTCCCCGTCCTGCAGGAGAACCGCCCCGCATGCTTGCCCTGATCCAGCGCGTCACCCGTGCCTCGGTGGAGGTCGAAGGGGAGGTGGTCGGCCAGACCGGGCCGGGCCTGCTGGCCCTGGTGGGGGTGCAGCCGGGGGACGGAGAGGCGGAGGTGGCGCGGATGGCGCAACGGCTGCTCGGATACCGCGTATTCGCCGACGATGCCGGCAAGATGAACCGCTCGCTGCTCGATACCGGCGGCGGCCTGCTGCTGGTGAGCCAGTTCACCCTGGCCGCCGACACGCGCTCGGGCATGCGTCCCAGCTTCAGCACCGCGGCCGCGCCGGCGGAGGCTGAACGCGTGTTCAACCAGCTGGTGGCGGCATGCGACCGGCAGATCCCCGGCAGGGTGGAAACCGGCCGCTTCGGGGCCCATATGGTGGTGAGCCTGGTCAACGACGGGCCTGTCACCTTCCTCCTGCAGGCCTGAGCGGCTGAACGGTCGGTGGCTTAAGTCGTTGATGTGAAAGGCCGGAAGGGGCATGGACCCACCGGCCTGTTATAATGCTAGGTTCACTTCACCCCTTCCCAGAGACCGGTGGCGCCGCACATGGCCAACGAACGTCCAGCCCAATCCGAAATCAAGCAGCTCATCAGCAAGGGCCTGGAGCAGGGCTATCTGACCTATGCCGAGGTCAATGACCACCTGCCCGATGACCTCGTCGACCCGGAACAGATCGAAGACATCATCGGCATGATCAACGGCATGGGCATCGATGTCCATGAGGTTGCTCCGGACGTCGAGACCCTGCTGCTCAACGACGGCAACACCGGTGGCCGCGAGATCGACGACACCGCCGCCGAGGAAGCCGCCGCCGCGCTGAGCGCCCTGGATTCGGAGGGTGGCCGCACCACCGACCCGGTGCGCATGTACATGCGCGAGATGGGCACGGTCGAGCTGCTGACCCGCGAGGGCGAGATCGCCATCGCCAAGCGCATCGAGGAGGGTCTGAGCCAGGTCCAGGCCGCGCTGGGCGCGGTGCCGGCCTCGATCGAGACCCTGCTGGAGGAGTACGAGCTGCACAAGGCCGGCAAGAAGCGCCTGGCCGAGGTGGTGGTCGGCTTCAACGACATGCTCGACGAGACCCCGGAGCCGCCGGTGGTCGAGGACGCCGCCGAGGCGGTGGCCGACGACGTGGATGACGACGAGGAAGAGGTCGCCACCGACGACGAGGCCGATGCCGGCCCGACCGGCCCCGACCCGGCCGAGGTCGCGCGCCGCATGGAGCAGCTGGCCGCCGACTTCGCCAAGTTCAAGAAGGCCCACGCCAAGGGCGGCCCGCAGGACAAGAAGGTGGTCAAGCTGCGCGCCGAGATGGCCGAGCAGTTCATGACCTTCAAGCTGCCGCTGCCGCTGACCGACGTGCTGGTCAGGAAGCTGCGCGACGTGCTCAACGAGATCAAGGAGCGCGAACGCCGCGTGCTGCACCTGGCCACCAACGTCGCCAGGATGCCGCGCAAGGACTTCCTGCGTGCCTGGGAAGGCAACCAGGTCAACCTCGACTGGGTGGACGAGGTCCTCAAGCGCAAGCAGAAGTGGTCCTCGGCGCTGCGCGAGGTCAAGGACCAGATCGTCGCCGAGCAGCAGGCCACCATCGCCATCGAGCAGGCCATGTGCCTGGACCTGGCCGAGATCCGCGAGATTGGCCGCCAGCTCGCCTACGGCGAGGCCAAGGCGCGCAAGGCCAAGAAGGAGATGGTCGAGGCCAACCTGCGCCTGGTGATCTCCATCGCCAAGAAGTACACCAACCGCGGCCTGCAGTTCCTGGACCTGATCCAGGAGGGCAACATCGGCCTGATGAAGGCGGTCGACAAGTTCGAGTACCGCCGCGGCTACAAGTTCTCGACCTATGCCACCTGGTGGATTCGCCAGGCGATCACCCGCTCGATCGCCGACCAGGCGCGCACCATCCGCATCCCGGTGCACATGATCGAGACGATCAACAAGCTCAACCGCATCTCCCGCCAGATGCTCCAGCAGTACGGCCGCGAGGCCACGCCGGAGGAGCTGGCCAAGGAGATGGACATGCCCGAGGACAAGATCCGCAAGGTCATGAAGATCGCCAAGGAGCCGATCTCCATGGAGACCCCGATCGGCGACGACGAGGACTCGCACCTGGGCGATTTCATCGAGGACACCAACGTGGAGTCCCCGATCGACGCGACCACCAACACCAACCTGATGGAGACGGTGCGCGAGGTGCTCGCGGGCCTGACCCCGAGGGAGGCCAAGGTGCTGCGCATGCGCTTCGGCATCGACATGAACACCGACCACACCCTGGAGGAGGTCGGCAAGCAGTTCGACGTCACCCGCGAGCGCATCCGCCAGATCGAGGCCAAGGCGCTGCGCAAGCTGCGCCACCCGAGCCGCTCCGAGCAGCTGCGCTCGTTCCTCGACATCGACTGATCCCGCCGGCGCACCAGCGCTGGTCCGCCGCAGTCAAGGCCCCGCCCATGCGGGGCCTTGGCGTTTTCCTGGGCCTGGCTTGCGGCCAACCCATGCCGACGCGCCGCGCGCTGCCCCGGCCCTGCCCTGTGGCTTGGCCATCCGCTACACTGCCGCCCGCAGCGCGGGCCTATAGCTCAACGGTTAGAGCAGGGGACTCATAATCCCTTGGTTCCAGGTTCGAATCCTGGTGGGCCCACCATATCCCCCCTTCCCGAAGGTGCGTTGGCCGACAACCAGGCACCTGGGGCAATGCTTTCCCGTGCGGAATAGAAGCTATTGGCTTCAGCAGTACGTCATCAATCGCGGGCAACATCCACGAGCCATTGGTAGTCCCGTGCCGAGGGTCGCGCCGACGCTCATGGGGGGCGATCCACTGCGGGCAACTGGCTGCTGATGCACGGAGTCGACAGGTCTTGGCCTATGGGGCCACTGGCGATAAATGTCGTGGAGAGCGTTTGGTCCGTGCGCTGCTGCCAGGTCCCGCCGGGTTCCATGGCGTCGAAGAGAGCATCATCAAAGGGGAAAGCAGGATGGCAAGACAAAACGCCACCAAAAAAAGCAATGGCGGCAACCTCGGCTTCGAGGCCGACCTCTTCAAGACCGCCGACAAGCTGCGCGGCAACATGGAGCCCTCCGACTACAAGCACGTTGCGCTGGGGCTCATCTTCCTCAAGTACATCTCCGACGCCTTCGAGGCCAGGCACCAGGCACTGCTCACCGAAGACCCGGCCGCCGCCGAGGACCGCGACGAATACCTGGCTGAAAACGTGTTCTGGGTGCCGAAGGAGGCGCGCTGGTCGCATCTGCAGGCCAACGCGAAGAAGCCCACCATCGGCACCCTGATCGACGACGCCATGCGCGCCATCGAGAAGGAGAACGAATCCCTCAAGGGCGTGCTGCCCAAGGACTACGCCCGCCCCGCGCTCAACAAGGTCATGCTCGGCGAGCTGATCGACCTGATCTCCGGCATCGCGCTCGGCGAGGAGGGCAGCCGTTCGAAGGACGTCCTCGGCCGCGTGTACGAATACTTCCTCGGCCAGTTTGCCGGTGCCGAAGGCAAGCGCGGTGGCGAGTTCTACACCCCGCGCTCGGTGGTGCGGGTGCTGGTGGAAATGCTGGAACCCTACACCGGCCGCGTCTACGACCCCTGCTGCGGCTCCGGCGGCATGTTCGTGCAGTCGGACAAGTTCGTGCAGGAGCACGGCGGCCGCATCGGCGACATCGCCATCTACGGACAGGAGAGCAACTACACCACCTGGCGGCTGTGCAAGATGAACCTGGCGGTGCGCGGCATCGATGCCGACATCCGCTGGAACAACGAAGGCAGCTTCCACAAGGACGAGCTGCGCGACCTCAAGTTCGACTTCATCCTCGCCAACCCGCCGTTCAACGTCTCCGACTGGGGCGGCGAGCGCCTGCGCGAAGACGTGCGCTGGCAGTTCGGCGTGCCGCCCGTGGGCAACGCCAACTACGCGTGGCTGCAGCACATCTACCACCACCTCGCCCCCAACGGCACCGCGGGTGTGGTGCTGGCCAACGGCTCGATGAGCTCCAACCAGAGCGGCGAAGGCGAGATCCGCAAGGCCATGCTGGAAGCGGACGTGGTGGACTGCATGGTGGCGCTGCCGGGCCAGCTGTTCTACTCCACCCAGATCCCCGCCTGCCTCTGGATCCTGGCCAAGGGCCGCAGCAACGGCCTGGTCAGGAAGACCAGACTGCGCGACCGCCGCGGGCAGGTGCTGTTCATCGATGCCCGCAACATGGGCGTGATGGTGGACCGCACCCGGCGCGAACTGACCGATGAGGAAATCAAAAAGATCGCCGACACCTACCACGCCTGGCGAGGCGAAAAGGACGCGGGCGAATACGCCGACGTGCCCGGCTTCTGCAAGTCCGCCACGCTGGACGAGATCCGCAAGCACGACTACGTGCTCACGCCCGGGCGCTACGTGGGCGCGGCGGCGCAGGAAGACGACGGCGAACCGTTCGCGGAAAAGATGGCGCGGCTGGCGGCGCAGTGGCGCGAGCAGCGGGCGGAAGCGGCACGGCTGGATGCAGCGATCGAGGCCAATCTGGCCGCCCTGGGCTTTTCAACGCCGCGTTGAACTCGGCCCTGGAACCCACCCATACTAAACGATACGTTTAACAAGCGGCCCGTCACCGTTCATGATCAACGCACCCGATCCCATGCGCTTCCGGGCCGGTCGCTACCTGCAGCAGCTCGCCGGCTACCGGGCCTTCATCCCCGTGCCGCTGCCGCCGGATCCGCCCCTGGACCTCTCCGGCCCGCTGCGCGAGCGCCTGTCGGAGGCCGACTACGCCCTGGGGCGGCTGGACGGCGCCGTGCTCACGCTGCCCAATCCCGACCTGTTCGTGTTCATGTACGTCCGCAAGGAGGCCGTGCTCTCCAGCCAGATCGAGGGCACGCAAAGCTCCCTGCAGAACCTGCTGGCTGCCGAGGCGCAACTGTTCGACCCGGATACCCCCAGGGACGTGAACGAGGTGGCCAACTACGTGCGCGCCATGAACCATGGCCTGGCCCGGCTGGCCGACCTACCCGTCTCCGTGCGCCTGATCCGCGAGATCCATGCCGAACTGATGCAGGGCGTACGCGGCGGGCGCCTCACGCCAGGCGATCTGCGCACCAGCCAGAACTGGATCGGTCCCGGCGGCTGCACCCTGGCCAACGCCACCTTCGTTCCGCCCCCGCCCCACGAGGTGCCCGGCGCCCTGTCCGACCTGGAAAGGTTCCTGCACGACGGCGCCGGCCTGCCGCCCCTGGTCCAGGTGGGGCTGGCGCATGCCCAGTTCGAAACCATCCACCCCTTCCTCGACGGCAACGGCCGCATGGGGCGCCTGCTCATCACCTTCCTGCTCACGGAAAAGCGCCTGCTGGGCAAGCCGGTGCTCTACCTCTCGCACTACTTCAAGCAGCACCGCAGCGCGTACTACGAGCGCCTGCAGGCCGTGCGTGACGCCGGGGACTGGGAAGGCTGGCTGGGCTTCTTCCTGGAAGGGGTGGTCAGTGTCAGCCGCGAGGCCGCCCGGACCGCCGCCGCCATCCTGCGCATGCGTGAGGAGTTCCGCGCCCGCATCACCGAGGGACTGGGCCGCGCCGCGGCCAACGGCCAGCGCGTGATGGACCGCCTGTTCGACCACCCCATCGTCAACGTGGCCACCGTGCGCGAATGGCTGGACCTCACCCCCGCCGGCGCCAACCAGATCGTCAGCAGGCTGGAAGGCATCGGCCTGCTGCGCGAGATCACCGGCTACGCGCGCAACCGGCGGTTCGTGTTCGAGCCGTATTTGAGGCTGTTTGATGAACAGAAAGAAGACGGGTATGGCAGATAAGTGGCGCGTGCAGCGGGCGGAAGCGGGGCGGCGGGATGCGGTGATCGAGACCAACCTGAGGGAGCTTGGGTATGGCGAGTGAGTGGTCCAAAGTTCGAATCGAAGATATCGCAGAAAAAATTGCGATGGGACCATTCGGTTCGAACATTAAGGTTGAAACCTTTGTGGACGACGGTATACCCGTCATCAGTGGCGCACATTTGCATGGCGCTCGAGTGGAGGATGGTAACTTCAACTTTATTACCGAGGATCATGCCGAAAGATTGAAAAATTCGAACGTGTTCCGTGGCGACATCATCTTTACCCATGCGGGCAACATTGGGCAGGTTGCTTATATTCCGCATAATTCTCAGTATGAGCGTTACGTAATTTCGCAACGCCAGTTCTATTTACGCTGCAAGACGGATATTGCTGATCCAGCCTTTATCACATACTTCTTTCATAGCGATGAAGGGCAGCACAAGTTGCTCGCCAATGCATCTCAAACTGGTGTTCCTTCAATTGCACGACCATCTTCCTACCTGAAGACCATAGAGCTACTACTTCCACCACTAACCGAACAACGCGCCATCGCCCATATCCTCGGCACGCTGGACGACAAGATCGAACTCAACCGCAAGCAGAACGAAACGCTGGAAGCCATGGCCCGCGCCCTGTTCAAGGCGTGGTTCGTGGACTTCGAGCCCGTGCGCGCCAAGATGGAAGGCCGCTGGCAGCGCGGCCAATCCCTCCTCCCCGGCCTCCCCGCCCACCTCTACGACCTCTTCCCCGACCGCCTCGTCGAATCGGAGCTGGGGGAGATTCCGGAGGGGTGGGAAGTGAAGTCGTTTGCGGACACGGTTGAGATAATTGGGGGCGGGACACCAAAGACATCCGTAGCTGAGTATTGGGGCGGCGACATCCCATGGTTCTCGGTTGTCGATGCCCCGCCGGCGCCAGATGTCTGGGTGTTGGACACGGAGAAGAAGATCACCCATGCCGGTGTCGAGAACTCATCGACGCGGATTCTTCCGGCCGGCACAGCAATCATCTCCGCGCGCGGAACGGTGGGCAGACTTGCTCTTGTAGGTGTTCCGATGGCGATGAACCAATCCTGCTACGGCTTGCGAGGGAAGCTGGGCCATCGCGGCTTCTTCAACTACTTCACAACTCGTCAACTGGTCTCGACTCTCCAACATCGGACACATGGCTCCGTATTCGACACGATCACCCGTGACACCCTCGCGGGGGTCCAGGTCGTGGCGCCTCCTTTAGCTGTAGTTGAAACATTCGAAAGGCTTGTTGCGCCGGCGCTGGACCGTATCCGTGAAGCACTTTTCGAGTCCCGCTCCCTTGCCACAAAGCGCAACACGCTGTTGCACAAGCTGATTTCCGGTGACGTGCGAGTAGGCGCAATACACCGAAACTACCTTGAGGGGTGAAAACATGACGGTGCTGCAAGAGATTCTTGAATGGTCACAAGATCGCCCCGCATGGCAGCGCGATGCGCTACGCCGCCTCGTGCTTAACGGCGAGCTTTCCGAAGAAGACATCGATGATCTGACTGAGATATGCAAGAGCAGCCGTGGCCTTGCCGAGCAACGCGACGTCGTGCCGCTTGGGAGGGAACACGTGCCAGATCGTACAGCGGGTGCTCCCGTCTCACTGGTTTCGATTTTCCATCAGCGCGGCGTGAATGCGTTGGCAGATAATCAGACTCTCAAATTCGGCCCCGGCCTCACCGTCGTCTACGGCGACAACGGCGCAGGCAAGACAGGCTACATCCGCATTCTGAAAAATGCTTGCCGGACGCGCGCCCAAGAGCCGATCTTGGGAAACATTGTTTTCGGTAATAAAACGAACGCTCCCGTTGTCTCCATAAAGTACAAGGTTGGCGAGGGGTCCGATTTACGTGAATGGACATTCAGAAGTGAAGATCCATTCCTTTCGCGCGTGAGCGTCTTCGATACACAATGCGCTGCCTTCTATCTCACCGAGAAGACAGACGTTTTATTCCGACCATTCGGATTGGACCTGTTCGACAAGCTCGTCAAGGCGTGTAAGGCCATTCGCGCGAAGCTAGAGTCCGAACAGCGCGCACTTGGAACGAGTGCATTGCCTGCTTTGCAGTCAACGATTCCGGCCGGCACCACCGTGGCCAAGTTTCTTGCTAATGTTAATTCGCTAACAAAACTGGAGGATGCCCAGGCGCTCGCGCAGCTATCAAAAGAAGATGAAGATCGCCTTGAACTCCTCGAAAAATCCCTGCTGGACTTGCAAGCTAACGATCCTCAGAAACTTATCCAGCAACTCGCCGTGCGCGCCAATCGGGTTAAGGCGCTAGTTCGTCATTTGAAGGATGTTGAGGCAGCCCTGTCCGATGACCCGGTGAAAGCTGTTTTTGAAACACGGACCGAAGGTAACCGTAAGAGCGAGGAATCCAAGCGATTGCGCGAGGCCACGTTCCCGCAAGGTTTATTACCGGGAACGGGTGGCGATACATGGAAAGCCCTCTGGGAATCGGCGCGGCGCTTCTCAAAGGAACACACATATCCAGGCAAACCTTTTCCCTTTGTGGAGGAAGGAGCGAAGTGCTCTCTCTGTCAGCAGGATCTCGATCACGCCGCCGCCCATAGGCTCAAGCAGTTCGAGGAATTTGTGGCATCCACGCTCGAACAAGAACTTCGCCAGATCAGAGATACCTTCAGTCGGCAGAGAAGGGTTTTCGCCGATCTCAAGACGACGACAGAAGCGGTCGAGGAAACGCTCAAGGAAATTCGCATCGATCACGAGGCCTTGGCTGACTCCATTAGCGCAGCGCTTGCATCCAATGAGAGACGCCGAATCGCTGTATTGTCGGCTCTCATGGGAAACAAAGATCTAGCCGCCGACTGTCCTGCGCTTGTGTCCGTTGTTGCCGAAGCCGAAAGTCTGTTGGTTCAGATCGAGGAACGCATCAAGACGCTTCGTACCGGCGCGAATGACCAGATACGCAGGAGCATGACAGCAGAGGCCCAAGAGCTGCGCGCCCGGAACATCCTGACCGAAAATCTCCAGACGGTACTCAATGACATTGAGCGCCAGAAGAAATGCGCTGCCTACAGCTTGTGCATAGACGACACGAAGACACAGGCGATCACGGCCAAGAGCACGAGTGTCACCAAGGCGGTTGTTTCTCAGAAGCTCAAGCAGACTTTTCAGGAAGAACTGGCCAATCTTTCTTTTCAACATGCCGAGGTTGAACTGAAAGAGATCGGCGGTGCTGATGGTGTCTTTTATCACAAACTCGTTCTAACGCGGGCGCCGAGCGTCGAGCTGACAAGAGTAGTCAGCGAGGGTGAGCAGCGGTGTCTTTCCATTGCTGCCTTCTTCGCTGAACTCAGTACTGCTGACGATCTATCGGGCATCGTGTTCGATGATCCCATGTCTTCTCTGGACTTCCGGTGGCGTAACGCCGTCGCCCGGCGTTTAGTAGAAGAGTCAAGGAAGCGACAAGTCATCGTCTTTACGCACGATGTCGTTTTTCTGCTTTCGCTCAGACAATACGCTGATGAGTTGGGTGTAGAGCTGCTAGATCAGCATGTTCGCCACTCAGGCATAGGTTCTGGCGTATGCACGGAAGAGCTTCCATGGGTTGCGCTTCCTGTGAAAAAGAAGATCGGATATCTCAAGAAGTGTTGGCAGGAGGCTGCCAGGCGTTCACGCGACGGGGATCAGGACGGCTACGAGAAGGAAGCCAAGTTTCTCTATGGGTTGCTCCGAGAAGCGTGGGAACGTGCGATTGAAGAGGTGCTTCTGGGCGGTATAGTCGTTCGCTACAGGCCGGGAGTCCAAACCCAGCACATTGCCCAGATCGCGGACATCTCCCCAGATGACTGCAAGTCCGTTGAAATTGCAATGACAAAGTGCTCTACATGGCTTCCCGGTCATGATGAAGCGGCGGCGGCGCGTGCGCCGGTGCCTGGGCCGAAAGAACTCGAAGCGGATATTAGGGATTTGGAAAACTGGGTCGATGAAATTCGGAAAAGGAGAAAGTAATCTTCGTGAGAACTTGCCTTATTGAGTACATGCCTACGACGCCGCCAAGTAGGGTTTGCAGGTCTGAACGAGAATCTGCTTGCCATGCCAGGCGAAAAGGATGAAATATTAAAATGGCTTTTTTATCGGAAGCCGAGATCGAGAGCGCAATGCTGGATCAGCTGCGCGCGCTCGGTTACAGCATCGAACGCGAGGAAGACATCGGCCCCGACGGCCACCGGCCGGAGCGCGAGAGCCACGACGAGGTGGTGCTGCGCAGGCGGTTCGAGGATGCCGTTGCCCGCCTGAACCCCGGGGTGCCGCCGGAGGCGCGGCAGGACGCGATCCGCAGGGTCGTACAGGCCGTGCGGGCCTCGCGGCTCGATGCGCATGATCCGCACGGCCTGATTTCCGGCACGCTGCGTATCTCCGATGCCCAAGCCTTCCTCAAGGAACGTGACTTATGAACGAAGCTGGGCAACTCGTCATCTTCGAAACTGAAAACGGTCCGGTCCAGGTGCGGCTGGAGGGTGAGACCCTGTGGCTGACGCAGGCGCAGATGGCCGAGCTGTTCGGCACTTCCAGCGACAACATCAGCCTGCACCTGAAGAACATTTACAAGGAGCGGGAGCTTCAGGAGGCGGCAACTACCGAGGATTTCTCGGTAGTTCGCCAGGAGGGCGCGCGGCAGGTACGACGCCGGCTCAAGCACTACAACCTCGACGCCATCATTTCCGTGGGGTATCGGGTCAGTTCCGCGAAAGCCACGCGCTTTCGCCAGTGGGCAACTACCGTACTGCGTGAGCACCTGACCCGTGGCTTCACCCTGAACCGCCAGCGCTTCGAGCGCAATGCCGCCGAGCTGGAAGCCGCGCTGCAGCTGGTGCGCAAGGCCGCGGCCGGCGCGGCGCTGACCGCCGATCAGGGCCGCGGGCTGGTGGACGTGATCGCGCACTACACCCAGACCTTCCTGTGGCTGCAACGCTATGACGAGGGACTGCTGACCGCACCGGCGGGCAGTCCGGGCGGCGTGCTGCCGACACTGGACGAGGCCCGTGCCGCCATTGCGCGGCTGAAGGCTGATCTGATGGCGCGCGGCGAGGCTTCCGAGCTCTTCGGGCGCGAGCGCGGCGATGACTTTGCGGCCCTGCTCGGCAATCTCGACCAGACCGTGTTCGGCGAGCCGGCCTATCCCACGGTGGAAACCAAGGCCGCGCACCTGCTGTATTTCGTCATCAAGAACCATCCGTTCGCGGACGGCAACAAGCGCAGCGGGGCCTTCCTGTTCGTGGATTTCCTGGCACGCAACGGGCGCCTGCTGCGCAACGGCGAACCGGTGATCAACGACGTGGGCCTGGCGGCGCTGGCGCTGCTGGTGGCGGAGTCCGACGCCAAGAACAAGGACGTGATGATCCGCCTGATCGAGAACATGCTCGCCCTGCCGGGCGGCCGGGAAGAGGGATAGACGCATGGCATTTCTGTCTGAGGCGGAGATCGAGAGCGCGTTGCTGGATCAGCTGCGCGCGCTCGGTTACAGCATCGAACGCGAGGAAGACATCGGCCCCGACGGCCACCGGCCGGAGCGCGAGAGCCACGACGAGGTGGTGCTGCGCAGGCGGTTCGAGGATGCCGTTGCCCGCCTGAACCCCGGGGTGCCGCCGGAGGCGCGGCAGGACGCCATCCGCAAGGTCACGCAGTCCGAACTGCCCGCTCTGCTCGAAGAGAACCGCCGCATCCACAGGCTGCTGACGGAGGGCGTGGACGTCGAGTACTACGCCGACGACGGCACGCTGGCCGCCGGCAAGGTGGTGCTGATCGACTTCGAACACCCGGAGAACAACGACTGGCTGGCGGTGCGCCAGTTCACGGTGATCAACGGCCGGAACACCCGCCGGCCCGACGTGGTGGTGTTCGTCAACGGCCTGCCGCTGGCGGTGATCGAGCTCAAGGCACCGGGCAGCGGGAACGCCACGCTGGCCGGTGCCTTCAACCAGCTGCAGACCTACAAGCAGCAGATCCCCCAGCTGTTCCATACCAACGCGCTGCTGGTCACGTCCGATGGCATCTCTGCCCGGGTGGGATCGCTGTCGGCCGACCTGGAGCGGTTCATGCCGTGGCGCACCACGGACGGCACGGAGGTCGCGCCCAAGGGGGCGCCGGAACTGCCGACGCTGATCGAGGGCGTGTTCGAGCATCGCCGGCTGCTCGATCTGGTGCGGGACTTCACGGTCTTTGGCGAGACGGGTTCCGGGCTGGTGAAGATCATTGCCGGCTACCACCAGTTCCACGCGGTGAAGAAGGCCGTGGAGTCCACGGTGCGCGCGGCCATGCAGGTCCAGGAAGTGGACGAAGATCCCGCGGAATACGGTCTGCCCAGCGTGAAGTCCCAGCGCCCGGGCGACCGGCGCGCGGGGGTGATCTGGCACACGCAGGGCTCCGGCAAGAGCCTGCTGATGGCCTTTTACGCGGGGCAGCTGGTCAGGCACCCGGACATGGCTAACCCCACGCTGGTGGTATTGACCGACCGTAACGACCTCGACGACCAGCTTTTTGCCACTTTCTCCATGTGCCGCGACCTGATCCGGCAGACACCGGTGCAGGCCGAGAGCCGCGAGCACCTGCAGGCGCTGCTGAACTGCGCGTCGGGCGGCGTGATCTTCACGACCCTGCAGAAGTTCGGCGTAGTCACGGCGCCGTTGACCACCCGCCACAACGTGGTGGTCATCGCCGATGAGGCACACCGCAGCCAGTACGGCTTCAAGGCCAGGGTGGATGCGAAGACCGGCGAAGTCTCCTACGGCTTTGCCAAGTACATGCGTGATGCCCTGCCGAACGCCTCCTTCATCGGCTTCACCGGCACGCCCATCGAGGCCGATGACGTCAACACTCCGGCGGTGTTCGGCCACTACATCGACATCTACGACATCAGCCGGGCGGTGGAGGACGGCGCCACGGTGCCGATCTATTACGAGTCCCGCCTGGCGCGCATCGAGCTGGACGAGGACGAGAAGCCCCAGATCGACGCCGAGGTGGAGGAGATCCTGGAGGACGAGGAAGAGACTGCCCGCGAACGCGCCAAGCAGAAGTGGGCCACCATCGAGGCGCTGGTGGGCGCGGAAAAGCGCCTGCGGCAGGTGGCCGCCGACATCGTGCAGCACTTCGAAAGCCGCGTGGCCGCGCTGGACGGCAAGGCCATGGTGGTGTGCATGAGCCGCCGCATCTGCGTGGCCCTCTACGACGAGATCGTCAAACTGCGCCCGGACTGGCACAGCCCGGACGACAACGCCGGGGTGGTCAAGATCGTGATGACGGGGGCGGCCAGCGACCCGCCCGAGTGGCAGGCGCACATCGGCAACAAGGCCCGGCGCGACCTGCTGGCCAGGCGTGCCCGCGATCCGGACGATCCCCTGAAGCTGGTGATCGTGCGCGACATGTGGCTGACCGGCTTCGACGCGCCCTGCATGCACACCATGTACGTGGACAAGCCGATGCGCGGCCACGGCCTGATGCAGGCCATCGCGCGCGTCAACCGCGTGTTCCGCGACAAGCCCGCCGGCCTGGTGGTGGACTACATCGGCATCGCGCAGAACCTGAAGTCGGCGCTGGCGCAGTACTCGCCCAAGGACCGCGAGAACACCGGCATCGACGAGGCCGAGGCCATCGCGGTGATGCTGGAGAAGTACGAGGTCGTGCGCGGCATGTTCCATGGCTTCGACTACGCCGCGTTGAGTGGAACACCGCAGGAGCGGCTGGCAGTGATGGCGGGGGCCATCGAATGGGTGCTGGACATGCAGCAGCGGCTGGCGGCGCAGGAGACTACGGACGAGGGCAAGAAAAAAGCTCATCGCCGCTACCAGGACGCCGTGCTGGCCCTGTCCAGGGCCTATGCCCTGGCCGCCGCCTCGGACGAGGCACGCGCGATCCGCGAGGAGGTTGGTTTCTTCCAGGCCATCCGTGCCACGCTGGTCAAGAGCGGCACCGGCCCGGGCGTGACCCCGCAGGAACGCGGGCTGGCGATCCAGCAGATCGTCAGCCGTGCCGTGGTCTCGACCGAGATCGTGGACATCCTGAAGGCCGCCGGGCTCAGGAGCCCGGACATCTCCATCCTCTCGGACGAGTTCCTGGCCGAGGTGCAGCAGATGGAGAAGAAGAACCTGGCGCTGGAGGCCCTGCGCAAGCTCATCAACGACGGCATCCGCTCGCGCAGCAAGGCCAACGTGGTGCAGACGAAGGCGTTTTCGGAGCGGCTGGAAGATGCCGTGGCCCGCTACCACGCCAACGCCATCAACACGGCCGAGGTACTGCAGGAACTCATCGAGCTGGCCAAGGACATCCGCGCGGCCCACCAGCGCGGTGAGGAGTCCGGCCTGTCGGACGAGGAATACGCCTTCTACATGGCGTTGGCCGAGAACAACAGTGCGGTTGAAGTAATGGGAAATGATCAGCTCATGGTGATCGCCCACGAGCTGCTGGTGAGCCTGCGCCAGAACGTGACGGTGGACTGGGCGCACCGGGAATCGGCCCGCGCCCGCATGCGGGTGCTGGTCAAGCGCATCCTGCGCAAGTACGGCTATCCGCCCGACCTCCAGGATGCTGCCGTGCAGACGGTGTTGCGGCAGGCCGAGGCATTGTCGTCGACCTGGTCATTGTCGCGTCACGGGGCAACAGCCTGAACGGCCGACAGGGGTAGGGATGAGGTGCGCAAGCGGTCCAGCCCTCGCTCCTCTCTGCAGCGCCAAGTTACTGACGTAGCGTGCTTTTGTTGGCTCGCATGCGCTTGTAAGTGATTAATTTTCCTGGATATGAGGTGGTGGCGACGGACTCATAATCCCTTGTTCCCTGGTTCGAATCCTGGTGGGCCCACCACCTGCGCGCCCGCCGGCCGGGCGGCCAAATTCCGCCACCGTGGTCGCGGTTTGGCGCATGGTGCATTGCGCAATGCCACGCCGCTGGCATCATCGGACCGACGACGCCCTGCGCGCCTGCGTGCCGCCGGAGCCGCGTAACGCCGCATGGAACACTGGATCCCGCGGCGCGTGTCGGGTTTTTCCTGACATTTTCAGGAGTTTCCTGACAGCGCCCGCCGGCGTTCTTTCACATAATTCCCGGCGCCAGCGTGCAGGCGCCCTGGACATTCCCCCCGGGCGCCAATCCCCTGCACACCGCCCAAATCCCCTTTCGGCGGCCAGCTGGTCTCGGTCCATGAAGGACCGAGGATGGAGATCCGCGCGGCCTCCCCAGCCGCGCACGCCGGATGCCGCCACCCGGGTGCCAAGCGCACCGATGACGGCATGGACGCCCGGAAGGCTCGTCGTGACCCGGCTTTATTCCCGCCAGCACCGCCTGCCGGCAACCTTCCCTACTTCTTCCCGCCGCCGCCCTGCGGCTTGTCCTTGCGTGGAGCGCCCTGGTCGTCCGCGCCGGGGTTGCCGTCGCGGTGGTGTTCGTAGGTACGCCAGGCTTCGCCGGTCGAGCCCTTGGGACCGGGGCCGTAGTCGTGCAGTTCCTGCGAGCGGTCCTCGTAGCCGCCGGGGCCTTGCTCCTTGCCGGCCGTGCGCTGGCGTCCGCCGTCGCCCGTCCCGTCCCAGTCCCGCGGAGGCCAGTCGCCGCGGTCGGCGTCCGGACCGGTACGGCGGGAATCCGCGCCGGTACCGTATTCCTCCGGACGGTCGTCGCTGGCGTTGAGCGAGGCGTCATCGCGGCCACCGGCACGGCCGGCGACCTGGCCGGGGTTGCCGCCCTCGCGCCGGGCCGGCGCGTCCGCATCCCGGCGGCCACGGTCGGAGGCCACGGGCAGGCCGGAGGGCTTGCCGGAGGCGGCCGGCTTGCCGGAAGTGGCGGTGTCGGCAGGCTGCGGCCTGTCGTGCTTGGCGTGCTCGGCCATGGGGCTGGGTCCTTGTTCGGGCGCGGCGTGCGCGTCGCGGGGCGGACGTGCTCCCGGGTGCAGCAGGTCCAGGACCACGGCCTTCAGCTCGGCGACGCCGCTGCTGGGTTCGTCTGCCATGGATACGCCTCGGCGGATGTGCATGCCGTGTACGGCGGAACGGCCATGGTCGGCCGCGGCGCCTTCGCGGGGCGTGAACCCGCGCCTCAGGCGGCGCCGTGGCTCCCGCCGCACAGCGCGGCCAGCGCCCGCGCCAGGTCGTCGCGCCCGAACGGCTTGCTGAGCACCGGCAGCGTGGCAAAGCGCGGCGGCAGGCTGCCGCTGCCGTAGCCGGTGATGAACAGCGTCGGCACGCGCGCCTCCAGCAGGGCGTCCACCGCGTCGTAGGACTGCTCGCCGGCGAGGTTCACGTCCACCAGCGCGATGTCGAAATGCTCGGGCGTGCGTGCCGCGGCCACCGCGCCCTCGGCCGAGCGTGCGCGCGCGGTTACCTCCACGCCGAGGTCGGGCAGCAGTTCCTCCAGCAGCGCCAGCAACAGGAACTCGTCCTCGACCACCAGCGCGCGTACCGGTTGCGGGTTCCCGCTCATGCTGTGCTTGCCTCCACCAGCGGCACGTCGATGTGGCAGCTTACGCCAGATGCTTCGAACGCGAGCACGACCTCGCCGTCGAGGTCGTGGCGCAGGCCCTGTTCCACCAGGCGCGTGCCGAAGCCGCGCCGCTGCGGCTCGACGACCGCCGGGCCGCCGCTCTCGCGCCACTCCAGCCGCAGCCGGCGTGGGTGGCCGCCCTCCTCGTGCACCTCCCAGCGGATCGCCACCGTGCCGCCGGGCGCCGACAGCGCGCCGTACTTGACCGCGTTGGTGCACAGCTCGTGCAGCGCCATCGACAGCGCCAGCGAGGGCCGCGGCGCCAGCCACACCCGCGGGCCGTCGATCAGGAAGCGCTCCAGGCCGTGGCCCATGCCGGGGCCGATCGCGGTCTCGACCACGTCGCGCAGCCAGGTGCCGTTCCAGCGCGAGGCGGTCAGCAGCTCGTGGCCCTTGGCCAGCGCCAGCAGGCGGGCGTGGAAGCGTTCCACCGCCTGGCGGTCGGCGCCGGTGCGGGCGAAGGTCTGCACCGCGATCGACTGCACCACCGCCAGGGTGTTCTTGACCCGGTGGTTGAGTTCGTCCAGCAGCAGGCGCTGGTGCGTCTCCTGCCGGCGGCGGTCCTCCACGTCGGTGGTCGCACCCACCCATTCGTGCACCCTGCCGTCGTCGCCGCGCACCGGCACCACGCGCGAGGCCAGCCAGTGGTAACGGCCGTCGCCCCGCAGCCAGCGGTACTCGGCCTCGAATACCGTGGTTTCCTCGCGCGCGCGCGCCACCGCATGCGCCACCCGGGCGTGGTCGTCCGGATGCAGGTGCTCCGCCTGCAGTTCCAGCCGCGACAGCGGCGGCGGGTTCTCGACCCCGGGCCCGACCAGCACCTGCACCCGCGACCAGTCCGGGTCCAGGCGGTAGATGACGCTGGAACTGGCACTGGCGATCGCGCGCAGGCGCCGTTCGTTGCGGCGGGCCACGTCTTCGTGCGCGGTGCGCTCGGTGACGTCGCGGATGGTGGCCGCCACTGCCTGGACGCTGCCGTCGGCGGCCAGCACCGGCGCCAGGATGTAGTCGTGGATGCGTTCGCCGCGCGGGCCGTGGAAGCGGGCATCGCCGCGCAGGCGGCGCGCGGTGGCGAACACCTGGTCGATCTCCGAACCGTGCATGGCCGCATCCCAGGGCGCGTAGCCCAGTTCCAGCAGCGAGCGGCCGATCACTTCGGCGCGCGGGTGCCCCAGCGCCTCCAGCAGCGCGCGGTTGGCGTAGATGCAGCGGTGCTGGCGGTCGAACAGGCAGGCCAGGTCGGGAGTGGACTCCAGCAGGGCCTCGGCCGGCCCGCATCCGGCGGCCGGCGCGGGCGTGGTGTCCATGATCGAACTTTCCGTCGGCATCGTGCGCGGGCCCCCGGTGTGATCGATGCGTGAAGTCCCGCGCCCAAGATAACGGGCCCGGCGGTCATGAATGTGAAGGCTGCGCCGAGCCGGTACCGGCGTCCGGCGGTGCAAACCCTGCACGGACGTAACACGGGGCGTGCACCGGCACGGGCGCAGGGTGGGACGTCCGCGGCACGCCTGCCGCCACGATCACGGGAAAAGACACATGACGCGTTCGACCACCGAGCGGCTGCTGAAGTGGCTGCAGGATGCCTACACGATGGAACAGGAAGCCGAGACCATGCTCAAGGCCATGGCCGGCCGCCTGGAGCACTACCCCGAGCTGCGCGGCCGCATCGAGGCGCACGTCGCCGAGACCCGGCAGCAGTCCGAGCGCCTGGAGACCTGCATCCGTGGCCTGGACGGCAGCATCCCGGTGGCGCGCGGCATGCTCGCCGACGCCATGGCGGCGATGCACGCGGCGGGCAACTCGATGATGAGCGACGAGGTCGCCAAGGGCCTGGGCATCAGCTACGCGTTCGAGCACATGGAGATTGCGTCCTACCGCGCGCTGGTGGTCGCCGCGCGCGAGGCCGGCCGCGAGGACGTGGCCGCCGTGTGCGCGCAGATCCTGCAGGAAGAGGAAGCGATGGCCGACTGGCTGCTGCAGCACCAGGAGTCGGTGATCCTCGCCTTCCTCGCGCGCGAGACCACCGAAGGCGTCACCGCCAAGCGCTGACGCCGCCACCCAGCCCCCCCCCCCCGCCGGGTCCCACGGAGAGTTTCCCCCATGTTCATCCACAACAAGCGCCTGATGTACACCGTACGCGTCGCCCGTCCCGACCCGGACCTGGCCACGCTGATGCTCGAGCAGTTCGGCGGCCCGCAGGGCGAGCTGGCCGCGGCCATGCGCTACTTCACCCAGGCCCTGGGCGACAACGACCCCGGGCGCAAGGACATGCTCTACGACATCGCCACCGAGGAGCTGAGCCATCTGGAGATCATCGGCTCGATCGTCGCCATGCTCAACAGCGGTCCCAAGGCCGTGCTCTCCGAGGGCATGGAGGAGGCGATGGAGATGCGCAGCCTCACCCAGAACAGCGCCAGCCATACCCAGCAGATCCTGTACGGCGGCGGGCCGGCGCTGGTGAACTCCAGCGGCGTGCCGTGGACGGCGGCGTACGTGGACACGATCGGCGAGCCGATGGCCGACCTGCGCTCGAACATCGCCGCCGAGACGCGCGCGAAGATCGTGTACGAGCGGCTGATCAACGTCACCGACGACCCCGGGATCAAGGACGCGCTGACTTTCCTGATGACCCGCGAGATCGCCCACCAGAAGTCGTTCGAGAAGGCGCTGTACGCGATCCAGGACAACTTCCCGGCCGGCAAGCTGCCCGGCGATCCGCGCTTCACCGACACCTACTTCGACATGTCGCAGGGGCCTGGCGATGCCCAGGGCCCGTGGAACAGCGGTCCGCAGTGGGAGGTGGTTTCCGACCGCGAGCAGCAGGCAGCGGTCGACGGCGGCGACGGCGAGGCCACGGTCAAGCTGTCGGCCAGCCAGAAGGCCGCGATGAAGGCGCTGGTGGAGCGCACCGCGTCGCGGCCGGACGTGGATCCGGTCACCGGCGCCGACCTCGGTGCAGGCCCGGGCGCAGGCACCACCACGCCGGTGGAGAAGTAACCGGGAACGGGAAACGGCCGCGCGCGCGGCCGTTTCCTTAGCGGGTGGGTGCTATCGCGGGAACAGCCCGTGCACGCGGTTGCTGGCCACGGTGCGCGCGTTGAGCGAACGCGAAAGCAGCGACAGCGCCTCGCGCTTGCGCTGCGGCTGGCGCGAGGCCACGCAGTCGCTGGGCACCCAGGTCCCGTATTCGGCCATGTTCGCGTCCTGCGCGGTGGCCAGCACGCAGGAATCTGCGGCGATGCCGGTGATCACCAGGCGCCGCACGCCCAGCTTGGCCAGCAGCACCGGCAGCGCGCTGCTGGCGAAGGCCGAATGCTTGGGCTTGAGCACGTGGTAGTGCTGCGGTTGCGGCGCCAGGCGGGTGGCGATCTCCGCGGGGATGCCGCCGGCTTCCACGCAGGACGCGACCAGGTCGCGGAACTCGCCACGCCACTGCGCGAAGTTGTCGTTGACGTGGATCACCGGCGCGCCGGCGCGGTCGAAGCGCGCGCGCAGGCGCACCAGCGCCGGGGTGATGCGGCGTGCGGCGGTGGCCATGGCTGCCCCGTCCGGGAAGTCGAACAGGTTGATCATGTCCACCAGCAGCAGGGCGGGGGTCCTGCGCCGCCTATCCTTGGCCACGTCCACGCGGCGGCTCCGGGTTCACGTGCGGCGGCTCCCCGCGGCCCTTGCGCGCGCCCGGTTGCACCTCCGGATCGTTGCGGTCGCGGCTGTCGTGCTTGCCGGTCTGTTCGCCGCGCCGGGCCGGTTGCCGCGACGGCGACGGCTGGTCCTGGTCGCGGTTCATCGGCGGCGCTCCGGAGGCCGCGCCGGCGCGGGCATGCGGGCGCCGGGACGCGCCGGTTGCGGCGAAGGGTCGGGAACGAACTGCTGCAGCAGTTCCGGAAGATGGCGGCGCAGCCGCGCCGGGTCGAGCGCGCTGCTGCGCGCGGGGGGGTGGGGTCGGGGCATGGTCGGGACGCGATGTGGCAATGGATGCCGGGACGCGCACTGTCGGACCCGCGCCGTGCATGGCACGTAAAGCGGATTAAGGTTTGTGTTAAACGCGCTGCAGGACCGCGGCGGGCGCGTTCACACCGGCCAAAGCCCGGGCGGGGTTTCATGCACTGGCCGCACGTGCGGCATCCGTGGAGGACTGCCATGCGAATCCCCCTGCTTTGCGCTGTACTGGTCCTGGCCTGTGCGGCCTGCGACCGCCGCGAGGAACAACCCGCCGTGGATCCGGCCAGCACCGGTACGGTGGCGCCCGCCGACACCACCGTCCCGGCCGACACCACCACGCCGGATCCGACCATGACCGATCCGTCGATGCCGCCGCCCGCCGATCCCAATGCGCCGGCGACGCCGTGCGCGGAGAACGATCCCAACTGCGTGCCGACGACCACCGATCCGGCGACCGACCCGGCGACCAATCCGCCGCCTCCCACCCAGCCGACCGAGTGACGGCCCCGCCCCCCGCCCGGCGCACGCCCGGCGGGGCAGGCAGGCGGGTTGCACGCGTCACGCTTTGACGCCGCCGTGCGATCGCGCCTACCCCCGCTTAACCGGGCGGGGTCGGCGCTGCACTCATTCCCCCGAGGCCGCACATGACCCCCACCGTCCTGATCGTCGACGACGACGCCGGCTTCGCGCGCGCCGCGGGCAGGCTGGCGGCCGACGAAGGCTGCGGCGTGCAGCTGGCCGGCACCCTGGCCGAAGCACGTGCCTTCGTGCGCGACCACGCCACCGACCTGATCCTGCTGGACCTGACCCTGCCGGATGGCAACGGCATGGACCTGCTCGATGGCCTGGACCTGGCGCGCCATGGCCAGATCGTGGTCGCCACCGGCCGTCCCAGCGTCGACACCGCGGTGCGCGCGATTGCCTCGCCGGTGGTGGAGTACCTGGTCAAACCATTCCGCCCGGAACAGCTGCAGGCGGTCCTGCGCCGCATCGCGCGGCGCAGCTGGCCGGGCCTGGGCGGGGCTGCCGACGCCATCGAGCTGGCCGGCGGCTCGCCCGCCATGCGCCGGCTTGCGGACCTGGTGCTGCGCGTTGCGGCGGGCGACGCGCCGCTGTTGCTGTGCGGCGAGCCGGGCAGCGGGCGTGCGGCCGTGGCCCGTGCCATCCATGCAGCCAGCGGCCGCGAAGGCGCCTTCGTGGCGGTGGACTGCGGTGCCTTGCCCGCCGCGCGCATGGAGGCGGCGCTGTTTGGCGAAACGGACACCGACTCCCATGCCTGCGCGTTCGCACGCGCCGCCGGTGGCAGCTTGCTGGTAAACGCCGCCGAGCGCCTGCCGCCGCATGTGCAGGCACGCCTGCTTGCGGTGGTCGAGGGGCGCCAGGTGGCCACCGTCGATGCCCCGGCCCCGCGCCTGCTGTTCTGCGTCACCGGCGACCCCGCGCGCAGCGTGGCCGAGGGCCTGCTGCGCGTGGACCTGTACCACGCCATCGGCGCGCTGTCGCTGCGGGTGCCGCCGCTGCGCGAGCGTGGCCAGGACGTGGTCGTGCTCGCGGACCTGTTCATCCAGCGGCTCAACGAGGGCCATGGCCAGGACAAGCGCTTGGCCCCCGGTGCCGACCATGCCCTGCTGCGGCATGCCTGGCCCGGCAACGTGCGCGAACTGCGCGCCGCCGTGCATGCGGCCTACCTGCTGCAGCGCTCGCCGCTGTTGCACGTGGAGCCGCAGGGCAGCGTGCCGGCGCCCGCGGACGGCGAGGGCGCGCGCATCGGCTTCAGCGTCGGCACCAGCCTGGCCGACCTGGAACGTCGCGCGGTGGACGCAACCCTGGCCCATTACGGCAACGACAAGGCCGCCGCCGCCCGCGCGCTGGGGATCAGCGTGCGCACGATCTACAACTACCTGGCCCGCCGCGGCGAGGAACGCGGCCGCCCCGTGGAGTGAGGGGCCGGTTGCCCGCCGACGGCGCACGACGGCGGGTTCACGCCGGCTGCCGGATGGTGCGGAGGCCCCCGCCGCACAGGAGCCCCGCATGTCCACCGCACGCACCATCCCGGTCTGGGCGCCCATCGGCGACGCCACCGCCGCCTGGTTCGAGGCGCAGGCAGCGGACGCCGTGCAGGACGTGGTGGTGGTGGGCGCCGGCATCGCAGGGTTGACCACCGCCGCCTGCCTGCTGCGCGAGGGCAGGCAGGTGCTGGTGGTCGACCGCGGAGGCGTGGGCGCGGGCGAGACCCTGCGCACCACCGCGCACCTGGCCTCCGCGCTGGACGACCGCTTCACCCTGCTGCAGCGCCACCACGGCAAGGACGGCGCGCGCCTGGCCGCGGCCAGCCACGCGGCGGCGATCGACTGGATCGAGGACCTGGCCAACGGTGCGCCCGACTGCGGCTTCCATCGCGTGCCCGGCTACCTGTATTCGCACGCGGGCGAGCCGGAGGGCCTGCGCCGGGAGATGCAGGCCGCGCGCGAGTCCGGGCTGGAGGTGCGCTGGTGCGAGGCGGGCGAGGAACTTCCGGCGCGGTTCGGCCCGGCGATCCGTTTCGCCGGCCAGGCGCGGATCGACGCCGGCGGCTACCTGCTGGCCCTGGCGCGCGAGGTACGCGATGCCGGCGGCCGCTTCCTGCGCGCGCACGTGCAGCGCGTGGCCGGCGGCGACGAGTCGGTGCTGCAGCTGGACGACGACAGCGTGCTGCGCGCACGCGCCGTGGTGGTCGCCGCCAACGTGCCGTTCCACGGCACCACCGCCACCTTCCCCAAGCAGGCGCCGTACCGCACCTACGTGGTCGCCGGGCGCGTGCCCGCCGGCACGGTGCCCGACGCGCTCATCTGGGACGATGCCGATCCCTACCACTACGTGCGCCTGCGCGAGACCGCCGATCCGGAATGGATGGAGCTGCTGGTCGGCGGCGAGGACCACAAGACCGGCCAGGACGACGATCCGCAGGCCTATGCGCGATTGCAGGAATGGACCCGCGAGCGCTTCCCGCAGGTTGAATCCTTCCATGCCGCCTGGTCCGGCCAGGTGCTGGAGCCGGCCGACGGCCTGGCCTTCATCGGCGCCGACCCGCACCACGACAACGTGTGGCTGATCACCGGCGATTCGGGCAACGGCATGACGCATGGCACCCTGGGCGGGCTGCTGGTCGCCGACCTGGTGCAGGGCCGCGACAATCCCTGGCGCGAACTCTACGAGCCCGGCCGCCAGCCGCTGCGCGCCGGCGGCGAATGGCTGCGCGAGAACGCCAACGCCGTGCTGCAGTACCGCGACTGGGTGCGGCCCGCGCAGGTGGCGGAGGTGGCCGACATCGCCCCCGGCACCGGCGCGGTGCTGCGCCGCGGCCTGCACCGGGTGGCGGTGTACCGCGCCGGCGATGGTTCGGTGCATGCGTACAGCGCGCGCTGCACGCACATGGGCTGCGTGGTGCGCTGGAGCGGCGAGGAGAAGTCCTGGGACTGCCCCTGCCACGGTTCGCGCTTCGAGGCGCGCACCGGCGTGGTGCTCAACGGCCCGGCCAACGCGCCGCTGGCACCGTACGCACTGGAGGACGAGGACTGATGTCCGCCGGCGGCTGGGCCTATGCCGGATACCTGGCCTGGCTGGCCGCCGGCTTCCTCGACTTCGCCCAGCATCGCCGCACCGACCTGCCGCACACCTCCGGCCTGCGCGAGTCGTCCATGCATGCGCTGCAGCTGGGCCTGCTGGGTGGTGGCGTGCTGGCCTGGCTCGCGTTCGCGCCCGGCCCGGGCCTGCTCGCCGTGCTTGCCGCCCTGGTGGTGGCGCATGCGGTGGCCGGTTACGTGGACACGCGGACCGCGTTCGGCCGGCGCACGATCACACCACTGGAGCAGCACCTGCACAGCGTGCTGGACATGGCGCCGTGGATCGCCCTGGGCGCGATCGTGCTGGTGCAGGGCGGCGCGGACCGCGCCGCGGGCTGGGCCTTGCGCCCCGAGCCGGCGCCGGCGCCGCTATGGCTGGCGCTGCTGTTGCCGCCGCTGGCGCTGTGCGTGCTGCCGTGGCTGCACGAGTTCCGCGCGGCGCTGCGCGCGCGCGGGGGCTGAGCCGTGCCGGCGCGCTTTCACCAGGTCGCACAGCGCCAGGCCCAGGGCGAAGCCCGCGTACGCGGCCGCCACGCCGGACGCGCCGATGCGGTTCTCGAAGCCCGGGCTGAGCTGCCGCGGCACCACGTGGTAGTCGACCACGTAGGCGAGGGCGGCGATCCCGGCGGCGCGCAGCAACGGCGGATCGGCCGGACGCCTGTGGCCCCAGGCCTCGTAGCCGCCGGCCCACAGCAGCGAGCTGGCATGGTGGATGGCGTAGCCGAGCAGGGTATGCCGCGCCGACCAGCCGCTGGCATGCCGGGCCGGCCAGTCCCAGACCCACTGGCTGGCGGCATTGGTGCCGGCGGGCACCGATCCGCTGCGCCACCGGCTGTGGGCGGAGACCACCAGAGTGGAGATGATGCTCGCCACCGCCCCGGACCCGAGCGCACGCAGCAGGACGGCACGCCATCCAGGCGCCTGCGGATCGTGGTGGCCGGGGGGCGCGGGATGATCGGCGGCGCGGTCGCGCGCAGGTTGCGGCAGGCGGGTCATGAGGTGGTCCTCGCGGGACGCGGGCAGGGGGTGGACCTGGCGCTGGACTTCAATGCATTGCCGCCGCAAGGGGAACTGGTGCGGCGCCTGCGCGGCCACGACGTACTGGTCAACGCGGTGGGCATCTTCCAGGCGCAAGCACAGCAGAGCTTCGATGCGGTGCACGTGAAGGCAGTGGCCGCGCTGTTCGGCGCCGCGGTCCAGGCCGGGATCGGGCGGCTGCTGCATGTGTCCGCGCTGGGCGCGGAGCTGGGCGGCAGCACCGCGTACTTCGACTCCAAGGGGCGCGCCGAGGTCCTGTTGCGGCAGCTGCCGGCGCCGGTGGTGATCGTGCGTCCCTCGCTGGTGTTCTCGCCGCAGGGCGCCAGCAGCCGCTTCTTCCTGGGGCTGGCGACCTGGCCGCTGCTGCTGCTGCCGGGCGGCGGACGCCAGCCGGTGCAGCCGCTGCACCTGGACGACCTGGCCGAGGCGCTGGCGCGGCTGGCGACCTGCGCGGAGCCGCCGGATACGCTGGAGGCGGTCGGCCCGCGTCCGCTGCCGCTGCGCGACTACCTGCGCGAGCTGGGCGCGGCACTGGGCCGCGCGCCCCGGGTGGCAAGCCTGCCGATGGCGCCGCTGCGGCCGCTGCTGCCGCTGGCTGCGCGCCTGAGTGGCGGCCTGGTCGGGGCCGATGCGCTGCGCATGCTGGAAGCCGGCAATACCGGCGACCCGGACGGCATCACCGCCGTGCTGGGCCGCCCGCCGCGCGATCCGTCGGTCTTCATCGCCGCCCCGGAGGCCGCGCGCCTGCGCGCCGGCCTGCGCCTCCGCCGCGCCGTGCTTGCCCTGCGCGTGTCGCTGGCGGCGATGTGGCTGGGCACGGCCTGGGTCTCGCTATGGGGCTACCCGCGCGAGGCCAGCCATGCGCTGCTGGCGCGGGTCGGGCTGCACGGCGGGGTGGCCGAAGCGGCCCTGTGGAGCGGTGCGCTGCTCGACGCGCTGCTGGGCATCGCCATGCTCCTGCTGCCGCGGCGGCGCCCGGTGTACTACGCCCAGCTGGCGCTGATGGCCGGATACACCGTGCTGATCAGCCTGTGGCTGCCGGAGTTCTGGCTGCATCCGTTCGGCCCGCTGCTGAAGAACGTCCCGATCGCCGGCGCGATCCTGGCCCTGATCCTGCTGGACCGAGCGCATGGACCTGGTGACCGTTAAGTACCTGCACGTGCTCTCCTCCACGTTCCTGTTCGGCACGGGCGTGGGCACGGCGTTCTACCTGCTGTTCATCAGCCGCACCCGCGATCCGGCGGTGATCGCGCCGGTGGCGCGGCTGGTGGTGGTGGCCGACTGGCTGTTCACCGCCACCACCATCGTGGTGCAGCCGCTCACCGGGCTGTACCTGGCCCGCGGACTGCACATCCCGCTGTCCACGCCGTGGCTGTACTGGTCGATCGTGCTGTACGTGGTTGCCGCGGCCTGCTGGCTGCCGGTGGTGTGGCTGCAGATGCGCCTGCGCGACATCGCCGTGGCCGCCGCCGCGCAGGGGCGCGAGCTGCCGCTGCAGTACGCCCGCGTGCTTGGCGCCTGGACCGCGCTCGGTTTCCCGGCGCTGGTCTCGTTCCTGGCGATCTTCTACATGATGGTGGCGCGGCGGGTGCCATTCGGCTGAACCGCAGCCGTGCAAGGTCTGCACGCTCAGGCGCCCCCGCTTCACGCCGGCTGGCCGGCGCGCAGGGCCCAATGGCCGCCCCGCCGTTACCGGGAGTCTCCCATGGCCCAGCACAAGCCACTGGACCAGCAGGTCATCGTCGTCACCGGTGCCTCCAGCGGCATCGGCCTTTGCACCGCCCTGGCGGCGGCCGAACAGGGCGCGCGCGTGGTCCTGGCGGCGCGCAGCCTGGACGTGCTGGAGGAGGCCGTCGCCACCATCGTCGCCGCCGGCGGCCAGGCGCTGGCGGCGCAGTGCGACGTGTCCAGGCGCGCGGACGTGGACGCGGTGGCGCGGCTGGCGCACCAGCGCTTCGGCGGCATCGACACCTGGGTGAACAATGCCGGGGTCTCGATCTACGGGCGGCTGGAGGAAGTCGGCGAGGCCGACAGCCGCCGCCTGTTCGACGTGAACTTCTGGGGCGTGGTCAACGGCTCGCTGGCCGCGCTGCCGTTCCTGCGCGCCAGCGGCGGCGTGCTGGTGAACCTGGGCAGCGAGGTGTCGGACGCGGTGGTGGCGCTGCAGGGCATGTATTCGGCGTCCAAGCACGCGGTGAAGGGCTTTACCGATGCGCTGCGGGTGGAGGAGGAGCACGTGGGCGACAGCCCGGTCTCGATCGTGCTGGTGCAGCCGACCGCCACCGATACCCCGTTCCCCCAGCACGCGCGCAACTACATGGACCGCGAGCCCAAGCTGCCGACGCCGCTGATCGATCCGTCGCGGGTGGCCGCGGCCATCCTGCACGCGGCCAGCCATGGCGGCCGCGCGACCCAGGTCGGCGCGATGTCGAAGTTCAACTCGCTGGCCAGCCGCCTGGCACCGGCGCTGGCCGACCGCATGGCCGCGCGCCAGGCCGACCGCCAGCAGCTGGACGCGCCGCCGCGCGATCCGCGCGGTACCCTGGACCACCCCGGCCATGGCGGCCGCATCCACGGGGGCGCGGCATGAGCGCGCAAATGCCGCCCGGCCTCGCCGCGTCCGCCGGCGGCGACTGCCCTTGCTGCCGCAGCGTGGACGTGGTCCCGCCGCTGCGCGCGCCGCTGGCGATCCGCGCACGCGGCGAGGACGGTTACGCCCGCTGGTTTGCCGGCACCTTCGATGGGCGCTGCTGGTGGTCACCGGAACTGCCGGCCGGCGGAGGCCACTGGGCGGTGGTCGGCTGGCGCGCGCTGGAAGGGCACGCGCCGGAACGCATGCCACCGTGCCAGCGCAGTTCGCGCCACGGGCCGCGCCTGTTCCGCGGCAGCGGCGGCGCGCTGCACGCACCACCACCTTCCGCCCGCGCCCCGCAGCCTGCCGCGCTGCGGGGGGCCTGGGGCGCCTACACCACCACCGCGCCGCCGGAGATGGTCAGCAACGCGCCGGAGGTGTAGCTGGCCTTGTCGCTGGCCAGCATCACGTAGGCCGAGGCCAGTTCCGCCGGCTGCCCCGGCCGCCCGAACGGCGTCTGGTCACCGAAGGTCTCGACCTCCTCCTCCGACATGCCGGCGGGGATGAAAGGCGTCCAGATCGGGCCAGGCAGCACCGCATTCACGCGCACGCCGCGGTCGGCCAGCAGGCCGGCCAGGCCGACGGTGAGGTTGGCCACCGCGCCCTTGGTGGCGGCGTAGGGCAGGATGTTGGGCTTGGGCTTCTTCGAGTTGACCGAGGCGGTGTTGATCACGCAGCCGCCGCCCTCCAGCATCGGCAGGCTCAGCCGCACCAGGTTGAACACCGCGTGCACGTTGGTTTCGAAGGTGCGGCGCCACTCGTCCAGGGTGATCTCGTCGAAGCTCTCGAAGTAGCGCTGGTAGGCGGCGTTGTTGACCAGTACGTCCAGGCCGCCGAATTCCTTGCGGACCCGTTCGATGAGGTCGGCCGCCTGGTGCGCGTCGCTGATGTCGCATTCCACCAGCAGGGCGCGGCGGCCTGCGGCCACGATCTGCTCCTGCACGTGCTGCGCATCGTCGCGCTCGCCGGGGAGGAAGGCGATGGCCACGTCCGCGCCCTCGCGCGCGTAGGCGATCGCCACCGCGGCGCCGATGCCGCTGTCGCCGCCGGTGACCAGGGCGCGCTTGCCTTCCAGCTGGCCGCTGCCGACGTAGCTGTCCTCGCCATGGTCCGGGCGCGGCTCCATGCGCGAGGTCTTGCCGGGGAAGGACTGCTGCTGGCGCTTGAACGGCGGCTTCGGGTAATCGGGCAGGGCCATGGCGGTGCTCCGTGGTCGGGGGGAACCGCCAGTGTGTGTGCAGGCCGGTAAAGGCCGTGCGCGCCCGCCGTTGTCGCGGCGTGATGCGTCAGTGGTATCCGGCGTCGGCGCCGACCTTGCCGCGGAACACGCGGTAGGACCAGGCGGTGTAGCCCAGCACCAGCGGCAGCAACACGACCAGCCCGACCAGGGCGAAGACCTGCGACGAGGGCGGCGCGGCCGCCTGCCACAGGGTGTAGGTCGGCGGAACGAGGTACGGCCACATGCCCAGCACCAGGCCGACGAAGGCCAGCGCGAACAGCAGCAGCGACAGCAGGAACGGCCGCGAATCGGGGCCGCCGCGTCCGGTCGTGCGCCACAGCAGCACCGACACGACCAGGGCGCACAGCGGCACCGGCGACAGCCACCAGAAGTTGCCGCTCTCGAACCAGCGCGCCATCACCCGCGAGCTGAGGAAGGGCAGCCAGGTGCTGACCAGGCCCAGCGCGGCGATCACCACGCCGGCCAGCATCCGGGTCAGCCCACAGGCCAGGGTGCGCACCGGGCCTTCGGTCTTGAGGATCAGCCAGCTGCCGCCCAGCAGTGCATAGCCGGCGGCCAGCGCCAGCCCGGTGAGCATGGTGAAGGGACTGAACCAGCCGAACGCGCCGCCCACGTAGCGACCGTCCTCCACCGCCAGGCCCTGGACGATGGCGCCGAGGATCACGCCCTGCGCCACCGCCGCCAGCAGCGATCCGGCGAAGAACGCACCGCCCCAGACCCAGCGCGAGCGCCGCGCCTTGAAGCGGAACTCGAAGGCCACGCCGCGGAACACCAGCGCCATCACCATCACCAGCACCGGCAGGTACAGCGAGGACAGCACCAGCGCGTACACCGCCGGGAACGCCGCGAGCAGGCCGACGCCGCCCAGCACCAGCCAGGTCTCGTTGCCGTCCCAGATGGGCGCGGCGGTGTTCATCATCAGGTCCAGTTCCTGCGGATTGCGCGCGAACGGGGCGAGGATGCCCAGGCCCAGGACGAAGCCGTCCAGCACCACGTACATCAGGATCCCGAAGCAGATCACCACGAACCAGGCGACCGGCAGCCATTGCTCCATGCTCATTGGTCTTCTCCGGGAATGCCGGCCGCGGAGATCGGCCGTGCCGGGGTGCGCTCGCCGCCTTCCAGGTCCGGGCCGTCGCGGTCGGGCACCGGGCCGCGGCGCACCAGCCGGGCGAGGTACCAGACCCCGAAGCCGAACACGAAGGCATAGCCGACGACGTAGGTGGCAAGCGAAGCCAGGACCATGCCGGCGCTCTGCTCGCCCACCGCATCGGCGGTGCGCATCAGCCCGTGTACCACCCAGGGCTGGCGCCCGATCTCGGTGACGAACCAGCCGGCGACCAGGGCGATGAAGCCCGCCGGCAGCATCAGGTTCCAGGCGCCCAGCAGCAGCCGGCTGCGCAGCAGCGTGCCGCGCCACCAGGCGAAGGCCGAGGCCCAGGCCAGCAGCAGCATCAGTACGCCGATGCCGACCATGATCCGGAAGGCATAGAACACCGGCGCCACCGGCGGCCGCTCCTCCGGCGGCACCGAGGTCAGCGGCGGGATGTCGCCGTCCCATTCATGGGTCAGGATCAGGCTGCCCAGGCGTGGGATGGCGATGGCGTGGCGGTTGGTCTCCGCCTCCTGGTCGGGCACGGCGAACACGGTCAGCGGTACCCCGGCGCCGGGTTCGGCCGGATGCCAGTGGCCCTCCATCGCCGCGACCTTGATCGGCTGGTGCTCCAGGGTGTTGAGGCCGTGCATGTCGCCGGCCAGGATCTGCAGCGGCACGGTGATCGCGGCGAAGGCCACCGCCGCGTGCAGCATGCGCCGCGCCTCGTCGGCCTGGATGCCGCGGCGCAGGAGCCAGGCCGACACGCCGCCGATCACGAAGCAGCTGGTGATGAACGCCGCGAGGGTCATGTGCACCAGGCGGTAGGGGAAGGAGGGATTGAAGATGATCGCCAGCCAGTCCGCCGGCTCGACGATGCCACCGGCCAGCGCGTAACCGGCCGGCGTATGCATCCAGCTGTTGGCGCTGAGGATCCAGAACGCCGAGAACAGCGTGCCCACCGCGACCATGCAGGTGGCCAGGAAGTGCAGCTTCTCCGACACCCGCCCCCAGCCGAACAGCATCACGCCCAGGAAGCTGGCCTCCAGGAAGAAGGCGGTCATCACCTCGTAGCTCAGCAGCGGGCCCAGGATGCCGCCGCCGACCCGGCTCAGCTCCGGCCAGTTGGCGCCGAACTGGAAGGTCATGACGATGCCGCTGACCACGCCCATGCCGAAGGAGATGGCGAAGATCCGCATCCAGAAGAAGTAGATCCGCCGCCAGGCCGCATCGTGGGTACGCAGCCAGCGCCACTCCACGAAGGAAAGCCACCACGCCAGGCCGATGGTGAAGGCCGGGAACAGCACGTGGAAGGAGATGACGAACGCGAACTGGATGCGCGACAGCAGCAGGGCGTCCATGGCTAGGCCTCGCGGCGCACGGTCGCGGGTGCCCGGCGCAGGGCATCCACGGCGGGGGGATGGCGGCTCGCGGCGTTCATCGATGCTCCGGAGGGCGCATGCGCGGCGGTGGAGCGGAGTGTGCGCAGCGGCCCGTGGACGGCGCGTCACCGCGCCGTGACGGATCCTCCGGTGCGTGGTGCTTGCCGGGACCATCACGCCGGCGCCCGCATCATCCGGGGCTGGCCGCGGCCGTTACGTGGCACCTGCAGGCCGCCCCGGCTGCCCTCCAACGCGAGCGCGACTGCTCCATGAGCCAACCCGACGGCGACGATCTGCTGCTGCACGAGCTGCGCAACCGGCTCAACCTGCTGGGATTCGCGCTGCACGCATATCGGCGCGAGCGCGACCCGGAGCACCTGGACGCGCTGGAGGCGGCCTACGAGGCCGTGGTCGCCGCGGTGGAGCGGCTGGACGCGGAGCGCCGGGAAGGGCGGCAGGAGCGCGGGCCCGCGCCCCTGCCCGGTCCCTAGGGGCTCAGAACCACGCGCGCACGCCCGCAACCCAACGGGTGTCGCGGGCGCCGCCATGCTCCGCGCGCTGGTACCGGCCGGTGTCGCCAAAGGCGCGCTCGTGCACCAGGCCGAGGTAGGGCGCCAAGCGCGGGGTGAGGTTCCAGCGCAGGCGCAACCCCGCCTCGGCGCTGGACAGCCCGGAGCCGATGCCGCGGAGCGGATCGTCGCGGCCGCGCAGTTCCACCTCCAGCCGCGGCTGCAGGACCAGGTAGCGGCTCAGCGGCAGTTCGTAACCGAGTTCGGCACGCAGCGCGGTGTGGCCGCCGCTGGCCAGATAGGCAGTGGCCGCGACCTCGATCTTGTACGGGACCAGGCCCTGCACGCCCAGCGCCGCCCAGGTGCGGCCGTCGCCCGGCGCGAAGTCCCGGCGCACCCCGGCCAGCAGGTCCCACCACGGCGCGATGCCGCGCCCGTACAGCAGCTCCAGCTCCGCGGCACGGGTGCGCGACCGTTCGCGCTCGCCCTCGCTGCGCAGCCACAGGCGCTGCACGTCGCCGCCGATCCAGGCCTGCGCCTCCCAGGCCTGGCCGCTGCCGCCGCTGGCATCCCAGGCTTCCAGCCGGTCGATCCGCAGCAGGCCGTTGCGGCCTGCGTCGTGCGCGTGGCCATGGCGCAGGGACGGGAATGCGGCGGCGCGGTCGGCATCGGTCACGGCCGGGATCGGCTCGCGCGGGAGGCTGGCGTCCGCTGCGGGCATGCCAGGTCCATGGGTGTGCGCGTGCATGGCATGCGCCGCCGCGGACTGGCCGGCCGGCGCGTGGCCGGCGTGTCCGTCGTGGCCCGGTGCCGGAGCGTGCTCCGCATGGCCTGTGCCGGCATGCTCCCCGTGCGCGTCGCTGGAAGGCTGCGGTGCGGACGGCGATGGCGCGGTGGATGCGTGCCGGTGGTGGCCGGCGTGGTCTTCAGCGGCGGGCGCCTGCGCCGGGGCATGGCCTGCATGCGCAGCGTGGCGTTCCGGCTCCGTGGAGGGATGGTGCCGGGCATGCGCCGCATGTCCGGGTGGTTCCTGCGCGGACGCCATGCCGGGCAGCAGCGCCAGCAGTGCCGGAAGCAGGCGGGTCGGGAGCAGGCGGCTCATGCGGCTTCCTCCACGCGCACCTCGCGCATCATCCCGGCCTCCATGTGGTAGAGCAGGTGGCAGTGGAAGGCCCAGCGGCCCAGCGCGTCGGCACGCACGCGGTAGCTGCGGCGGGTGCCGGGCGGCATGTCCACGGTGTGCTTGCGCACCTGGAAGCGGCCCTGCGCGTCTTCCAGGTCGCTCCACATCCCGTGCAGGTGGATGGGGTGGTGCATCATCGTGTCGTTGACCAGCACGATGCGCACGCGCTCGCCGTAGTTCAGGCGCAGCGGTTCGGCCGAGGCGAAGGGCACGCCGTTGAACGACCAGGCGAACTTCTCCATGTGCCCGGTCAGGTGCAGCTCGACCTCGCGGCCCGGCTCGCGTCCATCCGGATCCTCGAACAGGCTACGCAGGTCGGCATAGGCCAGCACCCGGCGGCCGTTGCCGCGCAGGCCGATGCCCGGATCGTCCAGGCGCGGGCCGGTGGGCGAGGCCTGCATGTCCACCAGCGGATTGCCGGCTTCAGTGGGCGGGTGGACGACGCCGCGTGGCGTGGCCGGAGCATGGCCGCCATGCCCGTCGTGGCCCGCGTGCGCCTGCGCCGCTTGGTGCCCGGCGTGCGCCTGGCCGGTGGTGTCGTGGTGCCCGGTCCGGTGCCTGCCCTGTCCGCCATGGGCCATGTCGCCCATGGCCAGCAGCGGACGCGGATCCACCGCCGGCACCGGCGCCGCCAGGCCGTGGCGCACCGCCAGCGTGCCGCGGGCGAAGCCGGTGCGGCCCAGGTCCTGGGCGAAGATCGTGTACGCGTCCTGGCCAGTGGGCTCGACGATCACGTCGTAGGTTTCGGCCGCGGCAATGCGCAGTTCGTCCACGCTCACCGGGTGCACGTACTGGCCGTCGGCGGCGACCACGGTCATCTTCAGGCCCGGGATGCGCACGTCGAAGTGGGTCATCGCGCCGGCGTTGACCAGGCGCAGTAGCACCCTCTCGCCCGGGCGGAACAGCCCGGTCCAGTTGCCCGCCGGCGGTTGCCCGTTGAGCAGGTAGGTATAGGTGTTGCCGTTGACGTCGGACAGGTCGCTGGGCGTCATCCGCATGCGCCCCCACATGCCGCGCTCGGCGAGGGTGGCGCGCAGGCCGTCGCGGCGCACGTCGCGCAGGAAGTCGGTGGCGGTGCGCCGGTAGAGGTTGTCGTACCCGGGCGCCTTCTTCAGCCGGCGGAACAGCGCGTCCGGGGCCAGGTCGGTCCAGTCCGAGAACAGCAGCACGTGCTCGCGGTCGTAGCGGTACGGCGGCGGCTGCAGGGGATCGACGATGATCGGCCCGTACAGCCCGGCCTGCTCCTGGAACAGCGAATGGCTGTGGTACCAGTAGGTGCCGGACTGCTTCAGGGTGAAGCGGTACAGCCAGGTCTCGCCCGGCGCGATGCCGTCGAAGCTCATGCCCGGCACGCCGTCCATGTTGGCCGGCAGCAGGATGCCGTGCCAGTGGATCGAGCTGGGGACGTTGGGCAGGCGGTTGTGCACGCGCACGCTGACCGTGTCGCCCTCGCGCCAGCGCAGCAGCGGCGCCGGCACCTGGCCGTTGACCGCCACCGCCGGGCGCGGGCGGCCGGTGATGTCGAGCAGGGTCTGGCCGATGGCCAGGTCGAAGTCGTGGCCGCTGAGCACGGCCGGGGTCATGGCCAGCGCGTTGCCGCGCAGCAGGCCGCTGCCGGCCACGCCGGCCAGGGCCAGGCCCTGGACGAAGCGGCGGCGCGCCGGCGAAGCCGGCAGGAAGGAAGCATCCCGGGACGGGGACATGGCGAAGATCCGCTGGGGGCGCCGTGGGGCGCACGCGAAGGAAGCGCGACGCAGGGGCGTCGCACCGGTGGCTTGCGCGTGGCTTCAGGCGATGGGAGGTCGTCGCGGTGGCACGGGTACCCGACCGGGATCGCCGCATTCCGGAGCAGCCGGCGGCGCGGCGGCGGTGGATTTGCCGATGGCACAGGCCGGTGGCGCGGGGGCCAGGCACAGGAGCAGCAGCAGCGCGGACAGGCGGGGCAGGAAACCGGTCATGGTCGGGTCGGTGCGGACGCGGCCACGGTAAGCCAGCACCGGGGCCACGGCAACCACGGCGCCGCCGGTCAGGCGCCGGCGCGCGCCGCGGCCGGCACCTGTGCCGCCAGCCAGGCGCGCAGCGAGGCCGGCTTCACCGGCTTGGTCAGCAGCCGGTAGCCGCGCAGCCGCGCCTGGCGCTTGAGCTCGTCGCGGCCGTCGGCGGTCAGCAGCGCGCCGGGGATGGCGCCGCCGGCCGCGCGCAGTGCGTCCAGCGCGTCCAGGCCGTCCATGCGGTCGTGCAGGTGGTAGTCCACCAGCATCGCCTGCGGCGCGCTGTCGGCCATCCGCTCCAGCGCCTCGTCCACCGTCGCCGCGGGGATGGCGACGGCCTGCCAGCGCGCCAGCAGGATGCGCATGCCGTCGAGGATCTCGCGGTCGTTGTCCACGCACAGCACGCGCAGGCCGGCCAGCGAGCCGTCGCCGGGCAATACCGCCATCGGCGCCGGCGCGGGCGCCGCCGCCGGTTGCGCGCTGCGCGGCACGGCGATGGAGAACATGCTGCCGCGGCCGACCTTGCTGCGCGCGTCCAGTTCGTGGTCGAGCAGGCGCGAGATGCGCTGGCAGATCGACAGGCCCAGGCCCAGGCCGCGCTCGCCCCAGTCGAACGGCTGCTGGTAACGCTGGAATTCCTCGTAGATCTGGCGCATGTGCTGCGGCGGGATGCCCGGGCCGGTGTCCCACACCTGCAGGTACACGGCCTCGCCGCGCACGCGCATGCCCAGCACGATCCGGCCCTGACGGGTGTAGCGCAGGGCGTTGGCGATGAAGTTCTGCAGCACCCGGCGCAGCAGGCGGCGGTCGCTGCGCACCGCGCAGGCGCGCGCGTGCACGCGCAGGTCCAGGCTGCGCCCGGCGGCGATCGGCGCGTACTGCGCCGCCAGCTCGCGCAGCAGCTCGCCGGCGTCGAAGGTGGAGATCTCCGCCTGCAGTGCGCCGGTGTCCAGGCGCGAGACGTCCAGCAGGCCGTCCAGCAGCTCCTCGGCCGCGCGCAGCGAGGCATCCACGCGCTCGGCCAGGTGGCGCTGCTCGACGTCGGCCGGGGCGCTGTCGCGCAGCGCCGAGGCGAACAGGCGCGCGGCGTTGAGCGGCTGCAGCACGTCGTGGCTGATCGCCGCCAGGAAGCGGGTGCGCGACTGCTGCGCCTCCTCGGCCTCGCGGGTGCGCTCGGCCACGCGCTGCTCGAGGGTCTCGTTGGCCTCGCGAAGCGCCTGCTCGGCGTGCTTGTAGGCGGTGATGTCGTTGTAGCTGGTGACGTAGCCGCCGCCGGGCAGCGCCTGGCCGCGCATTTCGATCACGGTGCCGTCGGCGCGCACGCGCTCGAACACGTGCGGGGTGCCGGCGCGCATGTGCTCGATGCGCTTGCGGATGTGCTGCTCGATGTCCCCCTCGCCCAGCTCGCCGCGCTCGGCGTTGTAGCGGATCAGGTCGGCCACCGGGCGGCCGACGTAGAGCATGCCGGCCGGGTAGCCGAACATCTGCTGGTAGCGGCGGTTCCAGGCCACCAGGCGCATGTCCGGGTCGACCACGCTGACCCCGGCGCTGATGTTCTCCAGGGTGGTGGAGAGGATCTGGCGGTTGAAGCGCAGTTCCTGGCCGGCCTCGTCCAGCAGCGCCATCACCTCGTCCAGGTGCATGCCCGAGCCGCGCAGCACCGAGGTCAGCACCAGGCGCGCGGAGGCGGCGCCGATCGATGCCGCCAGCAGGCGCTCGGTGAACTGGATCCAGGCGCGGTCGGCGGCGCTGGCCGGCTGCAGCTCGCCGCCCAGCTCGGCCGCCTGCTCGACGAAGGCGCGGTGGGCGTGGCGCTCGCCGACGATGCGCTTGGCCAGGGCCAGCAGGTCGCCGACGCTGACGTTGCCCGACCACTCGCTGCGCGACAGCGTCTGCCGCTCGGCGTACGGGTCCAGGAACGGGGCGATGCGCAGGCGCTCGTCCACGCTGGGCCGCCAGCGCGCCGAGACCACCATCATCACCCCGGCGTTGAGCAGCAGCGACCAGAACGTGCCGTGGGTCAGCGGATCCCAGCCACTGAGCCCGAACAGCTGCTGCGGGCGCAGCCAGTACAGGCCGAACGGGCCGGTCTCCATCCACTGCCCGTCGAACAGCCCGGAGCGGCTGAGCGCCGGCAGCAGCAAGGTGTACACCCAGGTGGCGAAGCCGGCGAGCAGGCCGAACTCCACGCCGCGGCGGCTGGCGCCGCGCCAGTACAGGCCGCCGATCAGGCCCGGGGCGAACTGCGCCACCGCCGCGAACGCCATCACGCCGTAGGCGGCCAGCGCGGTGTCGCCGCCGATCCAGCGGTAGTAGGCGTACGCGCACAGCGACAGCAGCAGGATCGCAAGGCGGCGCACCCACAGCACCAGCGAGGCGACGTCGGCGGCGGCGTGGCGCTCGCCCCAGCCGCGGCGCAGCAGCACCGGCATCACCAGGTCGTTGGAGACCATCGTCGCCAGGGCGATGCTGGCCACGATCACCATGCCGGTGGCGGCGGAGAATCCGCCGACGTAGGCGGCCAGCGCCAGCGCGCTGCTGCCTTCGGCCAGCGGCAGCGCCAGCACGAAGGTGTCGCTGGCCACCCGCGGGTTGCCGCCGAACAGGGACACGCCGGCGGTGGCGATCGGCACCACCATCAGCGTCACCACCAGCAGGTAGCCGCCGAACATCCAGCGCGAGCGGCGGATGTCGGCCACGTCGCCGCATTCGACCACCGCCACCTGGAACTGGCGCGGCAGGCAGACGATGGCAAGGAAGCTCAGCAGGGTCTGGGCGACGAAGCCCATCGGCGGGGCCTGGGTGAACAGGTCGCGCGCGGCCTGGGTCACCCGCATCTCGTTGCCGCGCAGCCAGGCCCAGGCGAACACGCCCACCGCCACCAGCGCCACCAGCTTGACCAGCGACTCCAGCGAGATCGCCAGCATCATGCCGTGGTGGTGCTCGGTGGCGTCGACCTGGCGGGTGCCGAACAGGGCGGCGAACAGCGCCATCAGCAGGGCCACGTACAGCGCCGGGTCGGCGGCGACCGCGGCCTGTTCCACGTGCTGGCCCGACAGCACCGCCAGGCTCATGGCCACGGCTTTGTACTGCAGGGCGACGTAGGGAATGATGCCGACCAGGGCGATCACCGCCACCAGCGCCGCCAGCCGCCGCGAGCGGCCGTAGCGGGCGGACATGAAGTCGGCGATGGAGACCACGTTCTGGCTGCGCGCGATCAGCGCCAGGCGCTCGATGATGCGCCAGCCGAACAGCATCAGCAGGATCGGGCCGAGGTAGATCGGCAGGTAGCCGAGGCCGTTGCGCACCGCGCTGCCGACGGCGCCGTAGAAGGTCCACGAGGAGCAGTAGACCGCCAGCGCGAGGCTGTACACCGCCGGACGCAGCCACGGGCGGTCTGGGTACATCGGCCGGCGGTCGCCCCACCATGCCACCGTGAACAGCAGCGCGGCGTAGCCGACCGAGACCAGCAGCAGGATCCAGCTCGAGACCAACCCGATCGCCTCCCCTCACCCGGCCCGCGAGTGTACTGCGGCGCATGGTGCGGCGCTTGCCTCGGGCCCGGGTTGCGCGCAATCTGACAACGCTGTCACGTGCCCACGGCGCCCGGCCGGCGCCCTGCACCAGGGAGAGGGAATGCAGCACGACCAGAACCGGGCCGCGCCCGCGGCGGATCCATCCGCGCGCCTGTCCTTCCGCGAGAAGGCCGGCTACGGCCTCGGCGACTTCGGCTTCAACCTGTACTGGGCCAACGTCTCGGCCTTCCTGCTGATCTTCTACACCGACGTGATGGGCCTCGGCGCCGCGGCGATCGGCACCATGATGCTGGTCACCCGCCTGGTGGACGCGGTCACCGACCCGCTGATGGGCGCCGTCGCCGACCGCACCCGCACCCGCTGGGGACGGTTCCGCCCGTACATGCTGTGGGGCGCGCTGCCGCTGGCGGCCAGCGGCGTGCTGGTGTGGAGCGTGCCCGGCCTGGACGGGGACGGGCGCCTGGTGTGGGCGTACGCGACCTTCACCCTGATGATGTTGGCCTACACCGTGATGGCGATGCCGTACTCGGCGCTGTCCGGGGTGATGACCTCCGACAGCCAGCAGCGCACCACGCTGATCAGCTTCCGCTTCATCGCCGCCTTCGCCGGCACCACCGCGGTCAACGCGCTGACCCTGGACCTGGTGCGCTGGCTGGGGCGCGGCGACGAGCAGCTGGGCTGGCAGCTGACCATGGCGCTGTACGGCCTGGTCGCGGTGGCCTGCTTCGCCACGGTGTTCGCCAGCACCCGCGAGCGCATCCAGCCGCCGCCGCAGCAGCGCAGCGCGGTGCGCCAGGACGTCGTGGACCTGCTGCACAACCGCCCGTGGCTGGTGCTGTTCGTGCTGGCGCTGGTGATCATGATCACCATCGTGATGCGCACCGGCTCGCTGGTGTACTACCTCAAGTACCACGTCGAGCGGCCGGAGCTGACCGGGCTGTTCCTAGGCGCCTACTCGATCGCGCTGGCGGTGGGCGCGGCGGCCACGCCGCTGATGACCCGCTTCCTCGACAAGCGCACCCTGCTGATGCTGCTGATGGGCGGCGTGGGCGTGCTCAGCTGCGCGATGTACTTCGTGCCGCCGCAGCAGGTGTGGGTGATGCTGGGCCTCAACACCTTGGTCGGGCTGATGCTGGGGCCGAAGTCGCCGCTGGCGTTCTCCATGTACGCCGACTGCGCCGACTACACCGAATGGAAGACCGGCCGCCGCGCCACCGCGATGACCTTCGCCGCCGCCGCGTTCTCGCAGAAGATGGGCGGCGCCATGGCCTCGGCCGGCATCGCCTGGACCCTGGCGGCGCTGGGCTACGTGGCCAACGAGGCGCAGTCGGACGCCTCGCGCCTGGGCATCGTCCTGCTGCTGACGGTGATCCCCGGCGTGGTGGCGCTGCTGGCGGCGTGGCTGATGCGTTTCTATCCGCTGGATGCGGCCGCGCTGGAGCGCATCCGGGGCGAACTGGAGGCAAGGCGGGAAGCACAGGCATGAACGGCAAGCAGACCATCGACAGCGTGCCCGGCGTGGGCGGATTCCGCGAACAGGGGCGGCGCTTCGTGCTGGAGAGCCCCACGGCGATGCCGCAGGCGTCCACCTTCCTGTGGAACCGGCGCATGCTGCTGCAGCTCAACTGCCGCGGTTATGCCACCGCGCAGTTCATGCAACCGGAGCCGTCCAAGTACGCGCATGCGCCGGTGCTGGAGGCGAAAACCTTCATGCAGCCGGAGCAGCCGTACTACGCCCACCACCCGGGACGCTTCTGCTACGTCCGCGACGAGGACACCGGCAGCCTGTTCTCGGCGCCGCACGCGCCTGTCAACCGGCATCCGGACGCGTTCGCGTTCTCGGTGGGCGCCGGCGACGTGGCCTGGACGGTGCTGTGCTACGGCATCGAGGTGGCGATGGCGGTGCGCCTGGCCGCCGACGACGTGGCCGAGCTGTGGAGCATCCGCGTGCGCAACGTGTCCGGGCGCCGGCGCCGGATCAGCCTGTACCCGTACTTCCCGGTCGGCTACATGTCGTGGATGAACCAGGGCGGGCGCTACCGGCCGGACCTGGGCGGCATCGTCTGCAGCAGCGTCACCCCGTACCAGAAGGTCGCCGAGTGGTTCCGCCAGCGCGAGTTCAAGGACCTCACCGTGCTGCTGCACGAGCGCGCGCCGGACGCCTGGGAGGCCAACCAGGCCGCGTTCGAGGGCGAGGGCGGGCTGCACGCGCCGGACGCGGTGGCCCGGCACGAGGCCCTGGCCTGCGGCGACGCCCTGTACGAGACCCCGACCGCGGCGCTGCAGTACCGCCTGGTGCTGGAGCCGGAGCAGGAGGAGGAACTGCGCTTCCTGTTCGCCCCCGCGCACGATGACGAGGAGATCCGCGCGCTGCGCGGGCGCCACCTCTCGGCCGAGGGCTTCGCCGCCGCGGCCGCGGCGACCGAGCGCTACCTGGCCGAAGGCGCCGGCTGCGTGCGCATCGACTCGCCGGATCCGTGGCTGGACCACTTCGCCAACCACTGGCTGCCCCGCCAGGTCTACTACCACGGCGATTCCAACCGCCTGACCACCGACCCGCAGACCCGCAACTTCCTGCAGGACCACATGGGCATGGCCTACCTGCGCCCGGCCACCGCGCGCGCGGCGTTCGTGCACGCGCTGTCGCAGCAGCGCGCCGACGGCTCCATGCCCGACGGCATCCTGCTGGTGGAGGGTGCGGAGCTGAAGTACATCAACCAGGTGCCGCACACCGACCACTGCGTGTGGCTGCCGGTATGCCTGCAGGCCTACCTGGACGAGACCGGCGACGACGCGATCCTCGACGAGGTGGTCGCCGGCGGCGACGGCGCCAGCGCCAGCGTGGCCGAGCGCATCGACCGCGCCATGCACTGGCTCCTGGCCCAGCGCGACGAACGCGGCCTCAGCTACATCGCCCAGGGCGACTGGTGCGACCCGATGAACATGGTCGGCTGGAAGGGCCGCGGCGTGTCCGGCTGGCTGTCGCTGGCCAGCGCCCACGCCCTGCGCCTGTGGGCCGACATCAGCGCCCGCCACGGCCGTCCCGATGCCGTGTTCCGCGAGGGCGCCGATGCCTTCAACGCTGCGGTCAACGCGCACCTGTGGGATGGTGACTGGTACGGCCGCGGCATCACCGACGACGGCGTGGTGTTCGGCGTGCGCGCCGACAGCGAAGGCCGCATCTACCTCAACCCGCAGAGCTGGGCGATGCTCAGCGGCGCGGCCGACGAGGCGCGGCGTGCCAAGCTGCTGCGTGCGGTGGACGAGCACCTGCTCTCGCCGTACGGGGCGGCCATGCTCGACCCGCCGTACACCGGCATGCGCGAGGACGTGGGCCGCCTGACCCAGAAATTCCCCGGCTCGGCCGAGAACGGCGCGGTCTACAACCACGCCGCCGCGTTCTACCTGCACGCGCTGTTCCGCGCCGGCGAGGCCGACCGCGCCTGGCAGGTGCTGCGCGCCATGCTCCCGGGCCCGGACCCGGAGGACATGCTGCAGCGCGGCCAGCTGCCGGTGTTCGTGCCCAACTACTACCGCGGCGCCTGGCGCCTGCATCCGCGCACCGCCGGCCGCTCCAGCCAGCTGTTCAACACCGGCACCGCGGCCTGGCTGTACCGCTGCCTGGTCGAGGACCTGTTCGGCCTGCGCGGCGAGGGCCACGCCCTGCGCATCGCCCCGCAGCTGCCCTCGCACTGGAATTCGGCCAGGGCATCGCGGCGGTTCCGCGGCGCGCAGGTCGAGCTGGAGGTCGAGCGCGCGGCCGGCGTGCAGGCGATGCGCGTGCAGCTCGATGGCCAGCCGCTGGCCGATGGCCTGCTGCAGCCGGTCGAGGCCGGCCGCATCTACCGCGTGCGAGTCGAGCTGCCGCTTGCCGGAGGTGGTACGGCATGAGCGCGCCGGTACGGGTGGCGGTGGTGATGGGCGTGTCCGGCAGCGGCAAGACCACGCTGGCCCAGGCGCTGGCCCAGGCCTGGGATGCGACCTTCCTCGATGCCGACGACTTCCACAGCGAGGAGGCGCGGGCGCGCATGGCTTCCGGCCAGCCGCTGACCGACGAAATGCGGGTGCCGTGGGTGCAGCGCATCGCCGCCGAACTGCGGCACCGGGTCGCGGCCGGCGAGCGCGTCACCCTCGCGTTCTCGGGCCTGCGCCGGCGCCACCGCGACATGCTGCGCGCCACCGGGCTGCCGCTGCGCTTCCTGTTCCTGCATGGCGACGCTGGCCTGATCGCCGCGCGCATGCGCCAGCGTAGCGGGCACTACATGCCGGTGGCCCTGCTGGACAGCCAGTTCGCCACCCTGCAGCCGCCGCTCGGCGAGTCCGACGTGACGCCCATCGCCGCGGCGCTGGAGCTGCAGGCGCAACTGGACGCGGCGCTGCGCGCGATCGGCGCGGGCTAGGCCGGAAGATCCGCCCAGGCGCGGGCCACGTCCCGTGCCTGCACGCGCAGTTCCGGCACCGCCAGGCTTTCCCAGGCCTCGCCGATGCGCAGGCTGCCGATGACGCGCAGCTCCCCGCGCGCTTGGCCGGCGGCATCGAGCAGGCGGCCGTCGGCGTCGGTGGCCAGGCCGATCCCGTGCGCGCCCGGCATGGCCAGGCCTTCGCCCAGCAGCTGCTCCAGCAGCGGGTTGCGCATGGCCTGCACGCGCAGCTCCACGCCGGTGGCATTGACCACGTGGTCCACGTCCAGCACCAGTTCGCGGCCATGGCGGTCGCGCGCGCCCACCTGCACGCAGCGCGGCGCGGCGGCGACCCGGTCCAGGCGAGCGCGGTGCAGCTGCAGGCGGCCGCTGCCGGCCAGCTGCCGCAGCACCGCGCCGGCCTCGGGGGCGATGCGGTGGCGGTGGATGTCCCAGTAGCGCACGACGTGGCGCAGGAAGCGGCGCTGGTCGGCCGCGTCCAGCGAGCGCCACAGCGCCTGTACCTGCGGGCGCAGGCGCTCCATGACCGCCTGCCAGGGCAGGCCCGCGGCGGCGGCCGCGGCCACCCGTTGGCGCAGGGCGCGCAGCCGCGCGCGCAGGCCCAGGGCCAGCAGCGCGTCCACGTCCAGGCCGGCGTCCACCGGGGAATCCGGCACGTGCGCCAGCGGCAGCAGGCCGTGGCGCGAGAGCAGGTGCACCGGGCCGCGATGGCCGCCGGCTTCCAGGGTCAGGACCACGTCGACCATGCTCAGCCCGGTGCCGACGATGCAGACCCGTGCCTGCGCCGCGATCGCCGCCAGTCCCTCGCTGTCCCAGGCCTGCAGCAGCTGCGGCGCGGCCAGGGCACCGGCGCCGCGCGCCGGCAGCGGACGCAGGGCGTTGCCGGTGGCCAGCAGCACCCGCGCCGCGCCGGCGCTGCCGCCGTCCCACTGCAGGCGCAGGCCGCCGTCGCGGCGCTGCAGGGCGGTGATGCGGTGCCGGTGCAGCTCCAGCGTGGCCGGGCTGCTGGCGCGCGCCTCCTCCAGGCGCTGGCCCAGGTAGGCGGCGTAGTCGCGGCGCGGCAGGTAGCGTCCGGACAGGTCGCCGGCGCCGGCGTATTCCGCGCGCCCGGCCAGCCAGTGCAGGAAATCGGCCGGCTCCTCCGGCAGCGCGCTCATCTTCCCGGCGGGGACGTTGAGCAGGTGCTCGGGGCGGCGGGTGGAGTAGGCCACGCCCTCGCCCGGGCGCGGTGCCGGTTCGTAGATCGCGATCCGCAGTCCGGGCCGCGCCTGGCGCAGCAGGTGGATGGCGGCCAGGGTGCCGGCGGCGCCGCCGCCGACGATGGCGATGTCGTGGTCGCGATGCATCGGGCGATTGTACCGGTTGAAACCGTCGCGGCCGGCGCAAAGAAAAAGCCCGCCGGGCGGCGGGCTTCTTCCGGGACGGGAGGCGACCAGTTACTTGATCTTGCCTTCCTTGTAGATCACGTGCTTGCGAACGACGGGATCGTACTTCTTGATCTCCATCTTGTTCGGCGTGTTCTTCTTGTTCTTGTCGGTGGTGTAGAAGTGGCCGGTGCCGGCCGAGGAGATCAGGCGGATCTTGTCGCGCTTGGAAGCCATGGTCGGTTACTCCTCAGATCTTCTCGCCGCGGGCACGCAGCTCGGCCAGGACGGCGTCGATGCCGTTCTTGTCGATGGTGCGCAGGGCAGCGGTGGAAACACGCAGCTTCACCCAACGGTTCTCCGAAGCCACCCAGAAGCGGCGCTCGTGCAGGTTGGGGAGGAAACGGCGGCGGGTCTTGTTGTTGGCGTGCGAGACGTTGTTGCCGGTCTGCACGCCCTTGCCGGTGACTTGGCAAACGCGGGACATACGCACCTCGGAAGGTCTGGTGTCGCCCATAGCCCGGGAGACGGCGGCCCCGCCGGCCATGCCCCGGTGGGCCTGGCCGAACGCGATGCGGGAAGGGGTTCGCCTGCAGGGGTGGCCCGGATCGCGTTCCCGGGCCGATCCGGCAACGGCCGGACGCAGCGAGCCGTGCATTATGCGCGGCCAAGTGCCTGATTGCAACCGGGTTCGGCCCCCCGGGCGGCCGGTGCCGACCCTAGTGCGGGGCCTTGTCGCGCTTCCAGCCGCGGTGGCGGATGTCCAGGTACAGGCTGTAGATCGCGGTGAAGGCGGGGAACAGGTTCTGCAGCACCCCCACCGAGTCCTGCTTGGCCGAGAACAGGAAGTAGCTGAGCGTCATCAGGCTGCCGAGCACGCTCATGTACCAGAACAGGCGCGGGATCACCGGCTTGCCGGCCTTGCGCGAGGCCAGGAACTGGACCAGCCAGCGGCCGCCGAACATCAGCGCGCCGGTGTAGCCGATCAGCTTCCAGCCGGTGATGTGCAGGCCGGTCCAGTAGAGCCATTCCAGCGGCTGGTCCAGCAGCGACATCAGAGTTCCTCCACCCGGGTGCGGTGGCTGCGCGCGATCAGCCAGGCCACCCCGCGCAGGTCGCGGATGCCCACCAGGGCCCGGCCCAGGTTGTTGTACTTGGACACCCCGGCGGTGCGCGCGCGGTGGCTGACCGGCACGCTGACCGTCTTCCAGCCGGCGCGCTGCACCAGCGCCGGCAGGTAGCGGTGCATGTGGTCGAAGTAGGGCAGGTCGAGGAACACCTCGCGCTCGAACAGCTTGATCCCGCAGCCGGTGTCCGGGGTGTCGTCGCGCAGCAGGCGGCAGCGGATGCGGTTGGCCCAGCGGCTGGCCCAGCGCTTGGAGCCGGAGTCCTGGCGGTCCACCCGCCAGCCGGCGAACAGCTTGACCTCCGGCGCGGCCGCGTCGCGCGCGGCCAGCAGCCTGGGGATGTCGGCTGGGTCGTTCTGGCCGTCGCCGTCGAGGGTGGCGATCCAGGCCCCGCGCGCGGCCTTGACCCCGTTGCGCACCGCCGCGCTCTGCCCGCTCTGCGCCGCGTGGTGCAGCACCCGCAGCTCGGGCACCTGCGCCTTGAGCGAGCGCAGCACCGCCAGCGAGTCGTCGGCCGAGTGGTCGTCCACGTACACGATCTCGAACGCCAGCCGCCCGCGCAGGGCGGCCACGATCTCGGCCACCAGCGGGGCGATGTTGTCGCGCTCGTTGTGGACCGGCACGACCACCGAGAGCCCGGGTGCCGGGGGTTGGGGCTGGGAAGCGGTCATCAGGCGTCCTTTCCGAAGTAGTCGCGGCACCACTGCACCACCGGCGGCAGGCCCTGCTCGATCGGGGTGCGCGGCTCGAAGCCGAACGCCTCGCGCGCGCGGCGGGTGTCGGCCATGGTGCGGACCATGTCGCCCGGCTGCATCGGCCGGTAATGGCGCACGGCCTCGCGGCCGGCAGCCGCGGCGATCACGTCGATGAAGCGCTCCAGCTCCACCGGGGTGTGGTTGCCCAGGTTGAACACCTCGTGGCGCTCGCCGCCGTCGGCGCGGTCCAGCGCGCCCAGTACCCCGGCGACGATGTCGTCGACGTGGGTGAAGTCGCGCTGCATGCGGCCGTGGTTGAACACCTCGATCGGGCGCCCGGCCAGGACCGCGCGCGAGAACAGCAGCGGCGCCATGTCCGGGCGGCCCCAGGGGCCGTACACGGTGAAGAAGCGCAGGCCGGTGGCGCGCAGCCCGTACAGCTGGGCGTAGGTGTAGGCCATCAGCTCGTTGGCGGCCTTGGTCGCCGCGTACAGCGAGCGCGGCCGGTCCACGCGCTGGTCCTCGGAGAACGGCGGGGTCGCCGAGTCGCCGTAGACCGAGCTGCTGGAGGCGTAGACCAGGTGTTCGACATCGCCATGCCGGCACTGCTCCAGCACGTTGACGAAGCCTTCCAGGTTGGAGGCCACGTAGGCGTGCGGGTTCTGCAGCGAGTAGCGCACCCCGGCCTGGGCGGCCAGGTGCACGACCCGGCGTGGGCGGACCTCGGCGAACAGCGTGGCCAGGCCCTGGCGGTCGGCCAGGTCCAGGCGCCGGATGTCCACCCGCGGACACAGTGCGGCGACCCGGTCGCGCTTGAGCGCCGGGTCGTAGTAGTCGTTGTAGTTGTCCAGGCCGACGACCTGGTCGCCGCGTGCGGCGAGGGCCCGGCAGATATAGGCGCCAATGAAGCCGGCGGCGCCCGTGACGAGGACGGTCATGGGGTGGGGGTGCCCGTGTCAGTTGGCGACATTGTCGCGCTTGCGCCCACGGGGCGGAACCTCCGCCGCGCGCCTCAGCCGCGCGGCCCGCGCAGGCGTTCGAGGATGCCGTCCAGGGTGTCCAGGTCGGTGTAGTGGATCACCAGCTTGCCCTTGCCGCCGCGGCCGTGGGCAATGGCGACCTTGGCGCCGAGGGTCTCCGACAGTTCGGTTTCCAGCGAGGCGATGTCCGGCTGCTGCACCTTCGCGGCCTTGGCCTTGCGCGCGGCGCTACCGGTTACCGGGACCTTGCCGGCGGCGAACTGCTGGGCGCGGTGCTCGACCTCGCGCACCGACCAGCCGTTCTCAGCGGCCTCGTGGGCCAGCTTGCTGGCCAGCTCCGGCGACAGGGTCAGCAGGGCGCGGGCATGGCCCATCTCCAGGCGGCGGGCCTCGACCAGGGCGCGGATCGCCGGCGGCAGGTCGAGCAGGCGCAGCAGGTTGGACACCGCCGCGCGCGAGCGGCCGACCGCGGCGGCGGCCTCGGCGTGGGTCAGGGAGAACTCGTCGATCAGCCGCTGCAGGGCCTGGGCCTCTTCCAGCGGGTTGAGGTCCTCGCGCTGGATGTTCTCGATCAGCGCCATGGCGATGACCGTGCGGTCGTCCAGCTCGCGCAGGACCACCGGCACCTCGGCCAGGCCGGCCAGCTGCGAGGCGCGCCAGCGGCGCTCGCCGGCCACGATCTCGTAGCGGTCCGGGGCGATCTCGCGCACGACGATCGGCTGGATCACCCCCTGGGCCTGGATCGAGGCCGACAGCTCCTCCAGCTTGGCCGGGTCCATGTCGCGGCGCGGCTGGTACTTGCCCGGCTGCAGCTGGCCCACCGGCAGGGTGCGCAGCACGTCGCCCGGCTGCGGCGCCTCCGGCTCCAGCACCACCGGCGCGGCCGCGCCGGCGGCGCCCTTGGGGCCGAGCAGGGCTTCCAGGCCGCGGCCGAGGCCGCGTTTCTTGGCGGTGGCCATCAGACTGCCTCCACGTAGTTCTGCGGGGCGGCCTGGGTCCGCGCCGCCTGGCGGCGGATCACCTCGCCGGCCAGGCCCAGGTAGGCCACGCCGCCGCGCGAGGCGCTGTCGTAGCCGACGATGCTCTGGCCGTGGCTGGGCGCCTCGGCCAGGCGCACGTTGCGCGGCACGATGGTGCGGAACACGCGGTCGCCGAAGTGTTCGATCAGTTCGGCCGAGACCGCGTTGGCCAGGTTGTTGCGCACGTCGAACATGGTCCGCAGCACCCCCTCGATCTCCAGCCCCGGGTTGAGCCGCTGGCGCAGCGCCTCGATGGTCTCCATCAGCGCGCTCAGGCCCTCCAGGGCGTAGTACTCGCACTGCATCGGCACGATCACCGAGTCGGCCGCGGTCAGCGCGTTCAGGGTGAGCAGGGACAGCGCCGGCGGGCAGTCGATGATGATGAAGTCGTAGTCGCCGCGCAGCGGCTCCAGCGCGGCCTTCAGCCGCTGCTCGCGGCCCTCGACCTCCATCAGCTGGATCTCGGCCGCGGTCAGGTCGATGTTGCCCGGCAGCAGGTCGAAGTCCTCGGCGGTGCGGACCACGGTGGAGCGGGCGTCGCGCTCGCCCAGCAGGACGTCGCAGCTGGAGGCCTCGACCTCGCGCTTGTCCACCCCGCTGCCCATGGTGGCGTTGCCCTGCGCGTCCAGGTCGACCAGCAGCACCCGGCGGGGGGCGCGCGCCAGCGCTGCGGCCAGGTTGACGGCCGTCGTGGTCTTGCCGACGCCACCTTTCTGGTTGGCGATGGCGATGATGCGGGCCATGGGCGGCTGCCTCGGGACGGGGACGCGGGTGGTCCGGAACGGGCCATTATGCGGATTTCACGCCGCCCGGCCCACCTCCACCAGGTGCCGCTCGGCCCCCAGCCCCGGTACGTCCAGCGGATGGACCGCCAGCGCGGCCCAGCCGGCGGGCAGGGCGGCGATCTCCTCGGCCGGGGCCACGCCCTTCATCGCCAGCAGGCGGCCGTCGGCGGCCAGCAGGTGGCCGCCGACCTCCAGGATCCCGGCCAGGGTGTCCAGGGCGCGGGCGGTGATCTGGGCGTAGGCGCCCGGCTCGGCCACCGCCTCGGCCCGCGATTCCAGCACCCGGGCGTTGCCCAGCTTGAGCTGGCGCACCGCCTCGCGCAGGAACCGGGCCTTCTTGCCATTGCTCTCCACCAGGGTCACCTGCACGTCCGGGCGGGCGATGGCCAGCGGGATGCCGGGCAGCCCGGGGCCGGTGCCCAGGTCGGCCAGCGCCCCGGGGCGCACGTAGGGGTGCATGGCCAGGGAATCGAGCAGGTGGCGGGTGACCATCTCCTCCGGGTCGCGGATGGCGGTCAGGTTGTAGGTGCGGTTCCAGCGCAGCAGCAGCGCCAGGTAGTCCAGCAGCGGGGGGGCCAGGGCCGGGTCCAGGCCCAGCGCGGCCAGGCCGTCGGCCAGCCGCCGGCGCAGCGGTTCGGGGAGAGGGGTATCCATGGGCGCGATTATCGCCCGCCGCGGCTAGTCCCGTGGGCGCCAGGCCAGGGCGGCGTGGTAGCCGTCCTGCGGGATCCACTCGTGCAGCTGCCAGTCGCCGGCCGCACCCAGGCCCGGGTCGCAGGCATGCAGGCGCAGCGGCGCGCCGGGGTCCCCGGCGCGGAATTCCAGCCGGTGCAGGCCGAAGGCCAGGCCGCGGCCGTGTGCCTTCAGCACCGCCTCCTTGGCGCACCACAGGCGCACGAACTCCGGCTCGCGCAGTTCCGCCGGCAGCGCCTGCAGCCACTCCGCCTCGGCAGGGGCGAAGAAGCGCCGCGCCAGTTCCAGCGCGCGCGGACGCGGCCGGAAGTGCTCCAGGTCCACGCCCAGTACCACCTCACGCCCGAACGCAAGCAGCAGGCGCTCGCCGCTGTGGCTCCAGCCGGCATCGAAGTCGTCGTACGGCGCGAGCAGGCGCGGCCGCCCATGCGCGTCGCGTTGCAGCGGCAGCGGCTCCTCCGGCGCGCGCTGCAGCCAGCGCGCCAGGGTGGCATGCACCTGCGGCTCGCCGCGCTGCCCGGGTGCGTAGGGCAGCGCGTGCACCTGCACCGGGCCGAAGCGCCAGGCCTCAGCCATGGCGGCATCCCGCGCGATGCGCGCGTGCATGCGGCGGATGCATCCCTTGCACGGTCGCTTCACGGCAGCGGGGGTCTGATTGGCCCGCACCCCCGCAGCCGCGGGGTGACCTACGCGGACTCGAGGAGAGGGACGTCATGGGCATCATCATCTGGTTGATCGTGGGCGGTATCGTCGGCTGGCTTGCGAGCCTGATCATGCGGCGCGACGCGCAGCAGGGCATCCTGCTGAACATCATCGTCGGCATCGTCGGCGCGGTGCTGGCCGGATGGATCTTCGGCGGCGGCATCAACGAAGCCATCACCATCCGCACCTTCCTGTTCTCGCTGATCGGCGCGGTGATCCTGCTGGCGATCGTCAACCTGTTCACGCGCGGACGCGTGCGCTGAGCCGGCAAAACGGAACGACGAGGAGGCGTGGGCCCGGGATTTCCCGGGCCTTCGCCTTCCCGGGCCCCGCTCAGGCGGCCAGTTCGATCCATGCCGGGGCGTGGTCGCTGGGCCGCTCCCAGGTGCGCGGCTCGCGGTCGATGCCGGCGGCGGCGACCTGTCCCCGCAGCGCTTCGGACACCAGGGTCAGGTCGATGCGCAGGCCGAGGTTGCGGCGGAACGCGGCCATCCGGTAGTCCCACCAGCTGAACACCCCGCCCTCCTGGTGCAGCAGGCGGTAGCCGTCGTGCAGGCCCACGTCCAGCAGTCCGCGCAGCGCGGCGCGCTCGGCGGCGGAGGTGAGGATGTGGTTCTCGTTCCACACCGCCGGATCGTGCACGTCGCGCTCGTCCGGGGCGATGTTGAAGTCGCCCAGCACCACCAGCTTCGGGTGCTGCCGCGCTTCCTGCTCCAGCCAGTTCCGCACCGCGGCCAGCCACGCCAGCTTCAGTTCGTACTTCTCGGTACCCACGTCCTGGCCGTTGACCACGTACAGGTTGACCACGCGCAGGTCGCCGATGGTCGCGCTGATGGCGCGCTTGTGCTCGTGCTCGAACCCGGGGACGCCGACCAGCACGTCGCGCGGCGCCTCGCGCGAGAGGATGGCCACGCCGTTGTAGGTCTTCTGCCCGGAGAACACGCTGCGGTAGCCCAGCGCGGCCAGGGTCGCGTCCGGGAACTTGTGGTCCTCCAGCTTGGTTTCCTGCAGCCCGACGATGTCCGGCGCGAAGGCGCGCAGCCACTGTTCCAGGTGCGGCATGCGCACGTTGAGCGAGTTGACGTTCCAGGAGGCGATCTTCATGGCGACGCAGGCATGGGGCGTGCGCGCATTATCCGGGTTTTGCGCCGCGGCGCTGGACTTCGCCGCCGATCGCGCACCATCTGCGGCAGGCCCCCGACACCTTGCCCCTCCCGAGCATGCGCACCTGCACCGACCTGGCCGCCGCGATCGGCCACACCCCGCTGATCCGCCTGCGCCGCGCCTCGGAGCTGACCGGCTGCGAGATCCTCGGCAAGGCCGAGTTCCTCAACCCTGGCGGCTCGGTCAAGGACCGCACCGCGCTGGGCCTGCTGCTGGATGCCGAGCGCAGCGGTGCGCTGCGCCCGGGCGCGACCATCGTCGAGGGCACCGCCGGCAATACCGGCATCGGCCTGGCGCTGCTGGGCGCCAGCCGCGGCTACCGCACCATCATCACCATGCCCGCCACCCAGAGCCGGGAGAAGATCGAGGCCCTGCGCGTGACCGGGGCCGAGGTGCGGCTGGTGCCGGCGGTGCCCTACGCCAACCCGGAGCACTACGCGCACCAGGCGCGGCGCCTGGTCGAGCGGATGAACGCCGGGGCGCCGGGCAGCGCCTGGTTCGCCAACCAGTTCGACAACACCGCCAACCGCGACTTCCACCAAGCCACCACCGGGGTGGAGATCTGGGAGCAGACCGGCGGCCGCATCGACGGCTTCGTCTGCGCCACCGGCACCGGCGGCACCCTCGCCGGCGTGGGCCGCGCGCTGAAGGCGCGCAAGCCCGGGGTGGCCATCGCCCTGGCCGATCCGGCCGGCTCGGCGCTGGCCAGCTACGTCAACACCGGGGAACTGACGTCCGAAGGTGGTTCGATCACCGAGGGCATCGGCTCCAGCCGGATCACCGCCAACTTCCGGGACGCGCCTGTGGATTACGCCTGGTCGATCCCGGACAGCGAATCGCTGCCCTGGGTACACGAGCTGATGGCCCACGAAGGCCTGGGCGTGGGCGGCTCCAGCGGGGTGAACATCGCCGGCGCGGTGCGCCTGGCGCGGGAACTGGGCCCCGGGCACACGATCGTCACCGTGCTGGCCGACGGCGCCACCCGCTACCAGGGCAAGCTGTTCAACCCGGCCTTCCTGCGCGGCAAGGGCCTGCCGGTGCCGGAGTGGCTGGAGCGCGCGTTCCCGGAACCGGCCTGAGGCTCAGGCGCCGGGGGCCTGGTCCAGCGCCGGCACTGGCGCACCCTCGCCTTCGCCGTCGCGCATCAGGCGCGCGGCCATCCAGGCCGCGGCCAGCATCATCGCCGCGCCGAACACGGCCACCGCGCGCATGGCATCGGTGAACGCGGTGCGCGCGGCCTCGGCGAACGCGCCGCCGTCGGCCAGGCCGCCGGCCACCGACATCGCCCCGCCCAGGGTGGCCAGGGCGCGTGCGCCCTCGGCCGGTTCCAGGCCCGCCGGCAGCGCCGGGCCCAGCCACAGCCGGAACAGCAGCATGCCGGCGCTGCCGAGCACGGCGATGCCCAGCGCACCGCTCAGTTCGGCGCTGGTCTCCGACAGCGCCGAGGCCGCCCCGGCGCGCTCCGGCGGCGCAGTGGTGATGATCAGCTCGTTGCCCACCGTCATCACCGGCGCCAGGCCGATGCTCATCGCGATCATCCCGGCGACCAGGAACCACAGCGCGTGCGGCGGCGTCACCAGCGCGGTGACGACGAACCCGGCGGCGGCCAGCACCAGCCCGCGCACCATCACCCGGCGCGCGCCCCAGTGCCGCGCCAGCCGCGGCGCCAGCAGCGAGCCGGCGGTGAAGCACACCGACCACGGGATGGTGGCCAGGCCCGCCTGCAGCGGGGTCAGTCCCAGCACCAGCTGCAGGTACTGGGTCATGAAGATGTAGACGCCCATCATTGCCAGGCCGGTGAGGGCGTAGGCCACGATCGCGGCGGAAAACGCCGGGCGCCGGAACAGGGTCACGTCCAGGAACGGATACGGCAGGTGCCGCTGCCGGCGCACGAACATCGCGCCCAGGGCTATGCCGGCCAGAAGCACGGCGATGCCGCGTGGATCCACGCCATGTTCGGCGATGCGCTTGAGCCCGTAGACCACGGCCAGCACCGCGCCCAGCGACTGCAGCATGCTGGCCAGGTCCAGCCTGCCGGCGTCGGGGTCGCGGTACTCCGGCAGCAGCTTCGGCCCCAGCACCAGCAGCAGCACCATCACCGGCACCGCGGCCAGGAACACCGCGCCCCACCAGAACCATTGCAGCAGCAGGCCGCCGACCAGCGGGCCGATCGCGCCGCCGACCGAGAACGCGGCGATCCACACGCCGATCGCGAACTGGCGCTCGTGCTCGTCATGGAACATGTTGCGGATCAGCGACAGGGTCGAGGGCGCCAGGGTCGCGCCGGCCACGCCCAGCAGGGCGCGCATCGCCACCAGGGTTTCCGCGCTGCGCGAGAACGCGGCCATGACCGAGGCCACGGCGAACGCGGCCGCGCCGGCCAGCAGCAGCTTGCGCCGGCCGATGCGGTCGCCCAGCGTGCCCATGGTGATCAGGAAACCGGCCACCAGGAAGCCGTAGATGTCCACGATCCACAGCAGCTGGCTGGCGCTGGGATCCAGCTGCGCGCTGATCGCCGGCAGTGCCAGGTTCAGCACGGTCAGGTCCATCGCGTAGACCAGGCAGGGAAGGGCGATGATGGCCAGGCCGATCCATTCGCGGCGGGTGGCCTTGGGGGCGGAAAGCGGCTGGGGCATTGTCTCGGGGAAAGCTGGGGGCCTGCCACTGCGACGAGCGGCATGCGGGGTTTTCGACGGACGGCGCCCAGGCCTCCGGTGCCGGGACTACCGCAGCAGGAATCCGATGAGGCGCGCCAGCCTTGCGTAGGGCGGCCGCAGCAGGTCACTGGCGCTGCGCCGAGGTTGCCACAGCACCGGCAACTGCTTGCTGAAGGCATCGAAGCCGGCGCGGCCGTGGTAGGCGCCCATGCCGCTGGGGCCGACGCCGCCAAACGGCAGGTGCTCGGCGGCGAAGTGCAGCAGGGTGTCGTTGACGGTGACGCCGCCGGCCAGCACCGAGCCGAGCACCCGCTCGATCTCGCCGCGCTCGGCGGAGAACGGGTACAGCGCCAGCGGCCGCGGGCGCGCGTTGACGAAGCCGATAGCCGCCTCCAGCGAGTCCACCGCCAGCACCGGCAGGACCGGGCCGAAGATTTCCTCGCGCATCAGCGCGATGTCCTCCGGCGGGTCCAGCACCAGGGTCGGCGCGAACAGGCGCCGCGCCGGGTCGTGGCCATCCACCAGCGGCAGCACCTCGCAACCGCGCGCGCGGGCCTCGTCCAGCCAGGCCTGCAGGCGCGCGAACTGGGCCTGGTCGATGATCCGGGTGTAGTCGCCGGCCTGCCCGGACAGGTCCCCGTAGCGGGCCAGGGCTTCGGCGCGCAGTGCTGCGACCAGGGCATCGCGGCGTTCGCGGCCGCCGACCACCAGCGCGTAGTCCGGGGCGATGCAGGTCTGGCCGCCGTTGAACCACTTGCCCGTGGCCAGGCGCGCGGCGGCCCGTTCCAGCGGATACGAGGGACAGACGATGGCCGGCGACTTGCCTCCCAGCTCCAGGGTCAGCGGGGTGAGGTTGGCCGCCGCGGCGGCCATGACCTTGCGCCCGACCGCGGTCGAACCGGTGAACACCAGGTGGTCCAGCGGCAGCGCGGCGAACGCCGCGCCGACGTCGGCGCCGCCCTGGGCCACGGCCACGCGGTCGGCGGGGAACACCTCCTGGAGCAACTCGCGCAGGAAGCGCGAGGTGGCGGGCGTGGCCTCGGAGGGCTTGAGGTAGACGTGGTTGCCGGCGGCGATCGCGGTGGCCAGCGGCACCAGCGCCAGGTTCACCGGGTAGTTCCACGGCGAGATCACCCCGACCACGCCCAGCGGCTCGCTGCGCAGCTGCGCGCGCGCCGGCCACAGCCGCCAGCCGGCCGAAACCCGGCGCGGCCGCATCCAGCCGCGCAGGTTGCGCAGCAGCAGGTCGATGGTGGACAGCACCGGCATGGCCTCGGCCAGCAGGCTTTCCTCGCGCGGGCGGTGGCCGAAGTCGGCGGCGATCGCTTCCACCATCCGCGGCAGGCCCGCCTTCAGCGCCGCGCGCAGGGCGCGCAGGTCGTCGCGCCGCTGCGCATAGCCGGGGCGCTGCCCTTGCCAGGCCGCGCGCAGGCGCTGCAGGGTGGGCGCGAGTTCGGCCACCGCGGTGGGCGGGTCGACGGGCAGGGACTTGGCGGGGGCGGCAGGGGCATCCATGCGCGCAGTGTAGGGCCGCGCGCCGCCGCGCCTACAATGCGCCCATGCAAACGCCCAACCTGCGCCCCTACCTCGAACGCTCGCCCGTGCTCGGCCAGCGCGTGTACCTGGACCCGGCCGCCGTCGTGATCGGCGACGTGGAGCTGGGCGACGACGTCTCGGTGTGGCCGGGCTGCGTGCTGCGCGGCGACGTCAACCACATCCGCATCGGCGCGCGCAGCAACATCCAGGACGGCACCATCATCCACACCAGCCACCACAGCCCGTACAACAAGGGCGGCTACCCGACCCTGGTCGGCGAGGACGTGACCGTCGGCCACGGTGCGATCCTGCACGCCTGCACCATCGCCGACCTGTGCCTGGTCGGCATGGGCGCCCGCGTGCTCGACGGTGCCCGGGTGGAGAAGTACGGCTTCGTCGGCGCGGGCGCGGTGGTCGGTCCGGGCAAGGTGGTGGGCGAGGCCGAGCTGTGGCTGGGCAATCCGGCGCGCTTCGTGCGCAAGCTGGGCGAGCGCGAGATCGAGAGCCTGCACTACTCGGCCGCGCACTACGTGCGCCTGAAGGACGCCTACCTGGGGATGGCGCCGGCCGGCTGATCCGGCGTGGTGGCCGCCTCCAGCGCGGCCAGGATCGCCAGCGCCTCGGCGCGGCTGGCGCCGCACATCTCCGGGCCCGGGCGCAGCGAGGCGCACACGGCCGGCCGTTCCGGACGGCCGAACAGGCGGCAGCGCAGGGCCGCGTCCAGTTGCGGGCAGGGCATGCCCGCCGGCTTGCCGTGCGGCAGGCCGGGGATCGCCGAGGAGATCGACGGGGCGGTGCAGCAGGCGGCGCAACCGCTGCGGCACGCGAAGGCGGGGGCTGCCGGCGGATGCATGCGCCCAGTGTAGGCCCTGGCTGGGCAGGGCGCGCGGCGGCCGGTTAAAGTCGGCGGCGGGCAAGGAGCGGGGAACCCATGCCGCCACGGGCAGGCAAGCCGGCAGGAGTGCCGGCCAGCGAAGGCAGCAGCGCGACCGGCGCGCACGCGACCGGCGAACCCGCGCGCCTGCTCGACACCTACCGCGAGGTGGTCACCCCCGAGGGCGTGCCGCTGCACCTGCCGGCCGCCGGCCCGGTGCCGCGCGCGCTGGCCTGGCTGATCGACCTGGGCGTGCGGATGGCGATCATGCTCGTGCTCGGCACCGTGCTGGCCCTGATGGGCGGGCTCGGCCAGGGCCTGCGCCTGGTCCTGCTGTTCGCCGTGACCTGGGCCTACCCGATCGTGTGCGAGGTGGCCTGGGACGGGCAGACCCCGGGCAAGCGCGCCATGGGCCTGCGCGTGGTCGGCGGCGACGGCGCGCCGGTGGGCTGGCTGCAGGCGATCGTGCGCAACCTGCTACGCACGGTGGACGCGCTGCCGTTCGGCTACGCCACCGGCCTGGTCGCCAGCCTGTGCGGCCGCCACGGACGCCGCGTCGGCGACCTGGTCGCCGACACCCTGGTGGTGCACGTGCCGCCGCCGGCCGCCGCGCCGCAGGTGCCGGCGGTGCCGGCGCGCGCGCCCGGGCAGCCGCTGCGCGCGGACGAACAGGCGGCGATCGTCGCCTTCGGCGAGCGCGCCCCGCAGCTGCCGCCGGCGCGCCGCGCGGAACTGGCCGGGCTGTTGCAGCCGCTGACCGGCGCCACCGGCGCCGCGGGCGTGGAGCGCCTGTACGGCATCGCCAACGGATTGCTGGGGCGGCGATGAGGCAGGAGCAGTTCGTCGCCCGCCACCAGGCCGAATGGCAGGCGCTGGAGTACTGGCTGCGCCACCGCGGCAATGCCCGTGGCGCGCCCGCCCCCGGCGCCGCGGCGGCCATGCCCGATGCCGAATTCCCGGCGCGCTACCGGCGCCTGTGCCAGCAGCTGGCGCTGGCCCGCAGCCGCGGCTACAGCGCGCCGCTGCTGGCGCGCCTGCAGCAGCTGATGCAGGACGGCCACGCCGTGCTGTACCGCGCCCCGCCGCCGCGCTGGCGGACCGCGCTGGAATTCGTCGCCGCCGGCTTCCCGCGCCTGGTGCGTGCCCAGGCGCCGGTGATGTGGGCCTCGCTGGCGCTGTTCGCGCTGCCGCTGCTGGCCACCGGCCTGCTGGCGCTGTGGCGCCCGGACCTGGCCCAGCACCTGCTCGGCCAGGAGCAGCTGGCGCAGCTGGAACGCATGTACGACAGCGCCGACCCGGCGCGCGCGCTGGGCCGCGAAAGCGGCGACGACTGGCGCATGTTCGGCCACTACGTGATGAACAACATCAGCATCGGACTGCGCACCTTCGCCGGCGGCCTGCTGGCCGGGGTGGGCACGGTGGTGGTGCTGCTGTTCAACGGCGTGGTCATCGGCACCGCCGCCGGCTACCTGCAGGCGGTAGGCCACGGCGGGCCGTTCTGGCGCTTCGTCTGCACCCATGGCGCACTGGAGCTGACCGCGATCGTGATTGCCGGCGGCGCCGGCCTGCGCCTGGGCCTGGCCCTGGTGGCGCCGGGCAACCGCAGGCGCCGCGACGCGCTGGTGCATGCCGGGCGCATCGGCGCGCGCCTGTGCCTGGGCGTGGCCCTGATGCTGCTGGGCGCGGCCTTCGTCGAGGCGTTCTGGTCCTCGACCCGCTGGCTGCCGGACTGGCTGCGCTTCGGCGTGGCCGCGCTGCTGTGGAGCGGGGTGCTGGCCTGGCTGTGGCGCGGCGGCCGCGGCGCGGAGGATGCCGATGCGGCCTGAGGACCTGCAGGTCAACCTGCGCCCGCGCTCGCCCTGGGAGGCGATGGAGCTGGGCAGCGCGTTGTTGCGCCGGCACGCGGCGGCGGTGTGGCGGCCGTGGTTGCTGGCGACCCTGGCGGTGGCGCTGGCGGCCAACGCCGTGGCCTGGTGGCTGGGCGTGCCATGGCTGGGCATCGTCCTGGCCGCCTGGCTGAAGCCGGCGCTGGAGCGGATCCCGCTGTACGTGCTCTCGCGCGCGGTGTTCGGCCAGGTGCCGGGGGCACTGGCCACGCTGCGCGCGCAACCGCGCTTCGCCCCGGCGACGTTGCCGGCCCACCTGCTGTGGCGCCGTTTCGGGCCGGCGCGATCGCTGCTGCTGCCGGTGGACCTGCTGGAGGGGAACAGCGGCAACCTGCGCACGGCGCGGCGGCACGCCGTGGGCACGAATGCGTACGCCCAGGCCTGCGTGCTGACCACGGTGTGCCTGGCGTTCGAGCTGGTGCTGGCGCTTGGCGGGATCGGCCTGGTGCTGCTGTTCGTGCCGCAGGACCTGCTGCAGGCGTGGTGGCGGTCCCTGGGCTGGCCGCCGCCGCAATGGCTGTGGCTGGTGGCGGCCGCGCTGCTGTGGATCGCGGCGGCGGTGGTCGGGCCGTTCCATGTCGCCGCCGGCTTCGGCATGTACCTCAACCGCCGCAGCGAGAGCGAGGCCTGGGACCTGGAGCTGGCTTTCCGCCGCATGCGCCGGCGCCTGCTGGCACAGGGTGCGCCGCTGCTGCTGGCGCTGCTGGCGGCGTTGCCGCTGGCCGCGCGCGTCGCCGACGCGCCGGAGCCGGAGGACGCCGCTGCGCGCAGCAGCATCCGGGCCGGCGAGGACGGGCCGACCCTGCCGCGGGTGTTCGGCGAGCAGCTGCAGGACGATGCCGGGTTCCGCCGCGCCGCCGCACGCGCCTACCGCGACCCGCAGCTCGGCCGCGAGCGGGTGGTCATGGAATGGAAGCGTCGCGCCCCGCGGGCGCAGGCGCCATTGCCAACGCTGCCGCCCTGGCTGCGGGAGCTCTCCGGCGTGGTGGCCTGGCTGGCCGAGTCCGGCCTGTGGCTGCTGCTGGGCGCGCTGCTCCTGCTGCTGGTGTTGACCGCGCGGCGCTGGCTGCCCTGGTTGCGTGGCGGCGCGGGCCGTCTGCGCCGGCTGCCGGCAGCCGCCATGGTCGAAGTGGATGCGGATGCGCCCCCGGAAGCCCTGCCCGAGGACATTCCCGCCGCGGTCCGCCGGTTGTGGAGCGGCGGCAGCCCGCGCGCGGCGCTGGCCCTGCTGTATCGCGCCAGCGTCGTGGCGATGGCCGCGCGCACGCGGGTCGAACTCCCGCCGGGCGCCACCGAGGCGCAATGCCTGCGTGCCGCCGCGGCGCTGGCGCCCGATGCCGGGCGCACGGTGTTCGCCCGTACCGTGCGCACCTGGCAGTACGCCGCCTATGCCGGCAGCCTGCCGGATGCGGCCGCGTTCGAGGCCCTGGTCGAGGACGCCGGCCGCTGCTGGGGGTGGCGCGCATGAACGCACGCGAGCGCGGGATCCTCGCCGGCGGCATCGCGCTGGGCCTGCCCCTGGTGCTGGCGGTGGCCACCGCCTGGGTCCTGCACAACTTCGAGCGGGTCGAACGGCGCATCCCGCTGCCGCCGGGAGGCGAGGCCGCGGCCGACCCGCTGTATGCCCTGCGCCGCACCCTGGAAGCCGACGGCCGCCCGGTGGCGGCGCACGACGGCCTGCAGCCGGCCGCGCTGGTCGGCAATCCGCGCGACACCGTGCTGCTGCTCGGCGACCCGGCGCGGGTCGATGCCGCCGCCGCCGGGCAGCTGCTGGCCTGGGTGTCGCGCGGCGGCCACCTGGTGCTGCGCACGCCGCCGCGCGGCGGCGACCCGGGCGCGGTGCCGCTGCTGGCGGCGCTGGGCCTGCGCCAGGGGTTGCGCGCGCCGCGCTGCGAGCCCCTGCGCGTGCCGCGGCAACCGGACCATGTCGAGTTCTGTCGCGGCCGCCGCTTCGTGCCCGATGCGGCGCGCTCGCCGCAGCTGCGCTGGGGCCAGGAGGGGCATGGCCTGGCCTGGGCGCGCTGGCGCCACGGCCGCGGCCACGTGGACCTGCTGGCGGACATGGATTTCCTCGGCAACGGCCCGCTGCGCGAGGTGCCGCACCAGGCCCTGGCGCGGCAGGTGCTGGCGCCCAATTACGGCCGCGGCACCGTGCACCTGGTGCGCATGTCCGAGCGCCTGCCGCCGTGGCTGGAGCTGCTGCGGCGCGGCTGGATGGTGTGGCTGCCGCTGTTGCTGCTGCTGGGCGCCGGGCTGTGGCGGCACGGCCAGCGCTTCGGCCCGTGGCTGCCGGCGCCGGTGGCGGCGCGGCGCTCGCTGCTGGAGCACGTGCAGGCCAGCGGCGAACTGCTGTACCGGCGCGGGCACCACGAACTGCTGCACGCGGCCTTGCGCGAGGCCTTCCTGGCGCGGCTGCGGCGGCGCGAACCGGCGCTCCACGCGCTTGCCGGCGCCGAGCGCGCCGCGGCCCTGGCGGCGCGCCTGCAGCTGCCGCCGCAGCTGGTGCGCGAAGCGCTGCAGCGCCCGGGCGACCGCCAAGAATTCCACGCGCGCATGCGCACCCTGGTCCAGATGAGGAACCGGCTATGAGCGACACGTCCACCCTGCAACCCATCACCGGAGAAGCCCTCGCCAGCCGGGGGGCCGCGATCCGCGCCGAGGTCGCGCGCGCGTTCATCGGCCAGGAGGAGGTGCTGGACCAGGTGCTGGTGGCGTTGCTGGCCGGCGGCCACGTGCTGATCGAGGGCGTGCCCGGGCTGGGCAAGACCCTGCTGGTGCGCGCGCTGGCCCGCGCCCTGGCGCTGGAGCACGCGCGGGTGCAGTTCACCCCCGACCTGATGCCCAGCGACATCAGCGGCCACGCGGTGTACGACCCGGACAGCGCCAGCTTCCGCATCCGCCGCGGCCCGGTGTTCACCAACCTGCTGCTGGCCGACGAGATCAACCGCGCCCCGGCCAAGACCCAGTCGGCGTTGCTGGAGGCGATGCAGGAAGGGCAGGTGACCATCGAGGGCGAGTCGTTCCCGCTGCAGCCACCGTTCATGGCCCTGGCCACCCAGAATCCGGTGGAGCAGGAGGGCACCTATCCGTTGCCGGAGGCGCAGCTGGACCGCTTCCTGTTCAAGCTGCTGATCGGCTACCCGCGCCACCAGGACGAGGTGCGCATGGTGGCCGAAGTCACCGGCGGGCGCAGCGGCGGCGGCTTCGAGCTGGACGAGGTGGTGCCGGTGGTCGGCGCCGCCGAGCTGGTGGCGATGCAGCAGGGCGTGGCCCGGGTCGCGATGGATCCGGCGGTGATCGACTACGCGGTGCGGATCGTCGCCGCCACCCGCAAGTGGCCGGGCATCGCCCTGGGCGCGGGCCCGCGCGGCAGCATCGCCCTGGTGCGCGCGGCGCGCGCGCAGGCGGTGCTGGAGGGCCGCGACTTCGCCACCCCGGATGACGTGCGCGCGGTGGCCCTGCCGGCGCTGCGCCACCGCATCGCGCTGGCGGCGGAACTGCAGATCGACGGGCAGTCGCCGGACGAGGTGCTGCGCGCGCTGCTGGCCCGGGTGGAGGCGCCGCGCAAGTGAGCGCTCGCCGCAGTGCCCGGTCGCCGGAGGCGCGATGAGGCCCGGCATGCCGCTGCTGGCCCTGCTGGCGCTATGCGCGCTGGCCGGCGTGCTGCCGGCGCTGGGCCTGGCCCCGGCGTGGGCATGGTGGCTGCTGGTGGCGCTGCTGGTGCTGCTTGCGGCGGTGGATGCCTGGCGCCTGCGCGCCATTCCCACGCCGCAGGTGGAGCGCCGCCTGGCCGACGTGCTGCCGGTGGGCGTGCCGCGCGAGGTGCAGCTGGAGCTGCGCTCGGTGCCGGCACTGCGGCTGGAACTGGCCGACCTGCATCCGCCGGGCTGGCGCGCCGAGGGCCTGCCGCTGCGGCTGTCGCTGCCGGCGCACGGCGTGGCCCGGGTCCGCTACCGGCTGGTCCCGGCCGCGCGCGGCAGCTTCGTGTTCGAGGGCACCCACCTGCGCCTGCCGTCGCCATGGCGGCTGTGGCGCGCGCTGCGCACCGCGGGCCAGCCGCAGCAGGTGCGGGTCTACCCCGACTTCGCGCCGCTGGCGAAGCTGGCGCTGTTCAGCGCCGAACAGGCCTCGTTGCTGGTGGGCGCGCACGTGCGCCGCCGCCGCGGCGAGGGCACCGATTTCCGCCAGCTGCGCGAGTACCGCGTCGGCGACAGCCTGCGCCAGGTCGACTGGAAGGCCACCGCCCGCGCGCGCAAGCTGGTCTCGCGCGAATACCAGGAGGAGCGCAACCAGCAGCTGATGCTGGTGGTCGATACCGGGCGGCGCATGCTCGCCAGCGAGGGCGGGCTGTCGCACTTCGACCACGCGCTCAATGCCGCCCTGGTGGTGGCCTGGCTGGCGCTGCGCCAGGGCGATGCGGTGGGCTTGCTCGCCAGCGGCGCCGGCCACCGCTGGATCCCGCCGCGGCGCGGGCCAGGCGCGCTGCAGGGCCTGCTGCGCGCCAGCTACGACCTGCAACCGCAGGCGGTGGCCACCGACTACCTGGCCCTGGCCGACGCCCTGGCCCTGCGCCAGCGCCGGCGCGCGCTGGTGATGCTGTGCACCAACGTGCGCGACGAGGACGCCGACGACCTGCTGGCGGCGGTGCGCCTGCTGCAGCGCCGGCACCTGGTGTGCGTGGCCAGCCTGCGCGAGCAGGAGCTGGACCAGGCCCTGGCCACGGAAGTGGACGACGTGCGCGGCGCGATCCGCGCCGGCGCCACCGCCGCCTACCTGGCCCAGCGTGCCCAGGCGCACGAAGCGCTGCGCCGGCACCGGGTGATGACCCTGGACGTGACCGCGGCCGAGCTGCCCGGCGCGCTGGTGGAGCGCTACCTGGCGGTCAAGCGCGACGGGCTGCTGTGAGGCCGGGATTTTCGGATTGGGTCGCGTGACCTCCTTCACTGGCCGGCCAGCATCGGTCGGCGAGGATGGAGCCATCCACTCAAAGGAGTTGCGCAATGAGCAACGGACCCGGCTCCGCGGGCAACGTGATTGCCGCCATCTGCAGCCTCGTCGTGCCCGGCCTGGGCCAGCTGGTGCAGGGGCGGGTGCTTTCGGCCGTGCTGTGGTTCCTGGCCGCCTGCATCGCCGGCGCCCTGACCTGGCTGCTGACCCTGTCGCTGTTCCCGTTCGGCTGGTTCGTGGTCAGCGTGCTGTCGTGCATCAGCGCTGCGGTGTACCGTCGGCCGCTGGCCTGAGCCGGGCTTTGCGCGGCCCGCTCAGGCCGCACGCACCAGCATCGCGGCGAGCCGCCGCACCACCGGCAGCACCAGCAGCAGCACCGGGAAGGCGATCAGCCAGGACAGGCCCCAGGCCCGATCCAGCGCGGCAGCAGGTCCGGCGCCAGTCCCGCGGCCTTGAGCGTGGAAACCAGCGAGACGATCGCGCTCATCAGCACCGACAGCAGCAGCGGCATGACGATCGCCGCGCAACGTGCGGGCAGCTTGGGAATGCCGGGGAGGATGTGGGAGTCCTGGCGATGGTTGCTACTCATGGTTCTCCAGCAGTGCAGTGGGGGCGGATGCGAAAGCTTCGCCCTGCCGCCGCGGGAGCCGGGCAGCGGCTACATCGCCTCGCATTGAGCGGCCGGGGCTGTCCTCCCGCGCAGGCGCGGCCGGGCGTCCGTGGCCGCCGAACGGGCGCTGCCGGCCTTCAGGCGGCGCGGGCGCCGGCCGCGCTGATCGCGCGCAGCGCGCCCCAGCCCAGCAGGGCCAGGCCCACCGCGGACGCCAGCGCAAACAGCATCACCGCCGCGCTGTACAGCGCCAGCCAGGTGCCCAGGGATTCGCCGCCGCCGGCCATGCCGCGGGCCAGCACCCAGCCCTGGCCGAGGCTGGCCAGCAGGCGCAGCAGGGACGCGAGCAGGACCACCAGGGCGCCGGCCACGGCCAGCCTGCGGCCGGGGGCGCCGGTGCGGGTACGGATGCGCAGAAGGGCCAGCACCAGGCTGGCGGCCAGCAGTTCCGGCAGCTGGTAGGCCAGCATGGTCAGCAACTGGGTCGGCATCTGCTGGCCTCAGTCCGCGGTGACCAGGCGCGCGTGTTGCGCGCGCAGTTCCTCGTACACCGGCTGGGTGTCCGGGCGCACGCCGTGCCAGGCCTCGAAGGCCTCGGCCGCCTGTTCGACCAGCATGCCCAGGCCGTCGACCACGCGCAGGCAGCCGGCGGCGCGCGCCCAGGCCAGGAACGGGATCGCCGCCTCGCCGTAGTTGATGTCCACCGCCACGGTGCGGCTGTTGACCAGGGTGATCGGGGCGTTGAACGCGCCGGCGCCGGTGCCGCGCGCGGCCGAGGTGGCGTTGACGATCAGCTCGAAGTCGCCCTGGTTGGCAAGGTCGTCCCAGTAGCGCGAATAGGCGCGGCCGGGCTGGCCCAGCGCGTCGACCAGGGCGTCGGCGCGCGCGGCGGTGCGGTTGACCACCGCCAGTTCCAGCACGCCGGCCTCCAGCAGCGCGCCGGCCACGCCGCGCGCGGCGCCGCCGGCGCCCAGCAGCAGGGTGCGGCGGCCGCGCAGGTCCAGGCCGTGGCGGCCGGTGAGGTCGCGCACCAGGCCGGCGCCGTCGGTGTTGTCGCCATGCCACTGGCCGTCGCGCCAGGTCAGGGTGTTGACCGCCTGCGCGGCGCGCGCGCGCGGGGTGAGGCTGGCGCACAGCGCGTGCGCCTGTTCCTTCAGCGGCATGGTGACGTTGCCGCCGCGGCCACCGCCGGCGGCGAACGCCGCGAGGATGTCGGCGAACGCTTCCGGCGGGGCATCGATGGCCGTGTACTGCAGGGCGATGCCGGTCTGCCGGGCGAAGGCTGCATGGATCCGCGGCGACAGCGAATGGGCGATGGGGTGGCCAAACACGGCATAGCGGGCTTCGGGCATGGCGTCCTCGACGTTGCGGTGGTGGGGCCAATGGCGGCTAGACTGCCCGGCCCGGGACTACGGACCGAGCCATGCGAAGCCACCTGCGGACGGCCCTTTGCCTGAGTCTACTCCTGCCGGCCAGTGCGTCCGGCCTGGCCGAGTTTGGCATCGAGGGCCTGTGGACCGTGTCCACGCGCGACGATGAGCTGCGCGGCAGCGTTTCCCCGGACGGGCAGTGGCTGGCCTGGGCCAGCAACCGTGCCGGTGGCGCCGGCGGCATGGACCTGTGGATCGCCCGCCGCGACGGCATCCGCTGGGTCGATCCGCAGCCGCTGCCGTTCAACACCCCCGGCACCGAGACCGAGCCGGCGTTCTCGCCGGACGGACGCTGGCTGTACTTCGCCTCCGAACGCGAGGATGGCCGCGGCGGCCTGGACCTGTACCGGGTGGCATTCGACGGCCAGCGCTGGGGCACGCCGGAGCCGCTGGTCGCGCTCAACACGCCGGGCAACGAGCATTCGCCCACGCCCTCCGCGGACCGCCTGCTGTTCGCCAGCGATGGCCACCCCGGTGCCGGAGGGCTGGACCTGTACGCCGCGCGGATCCTTCACGATGGCAGTTTCGTCCTGGCCGGCCCCCTGCCGGGCGTCAACACCCGGATCGACGAACTGGACGTGCTGGAGCTGGACGGCGGCCGCGCGCTGCTGTTCGCGCGGCGCGATCCGGCCAGTGGCCGCTCGCGCCTCCACCTGGCGGCCTGCCAGGGCGTGGCTTATGCCGCGCAGGGTCCATGGGGGCTGTCCTTCAACACCGAGGACCGCGACACGCGGGCGCCGGTGGTCGATCTTTCGCGCCCGGCCGACCTGCTGGTCACCGGCTCGGCGCCGGCGCCGAAGGCCGGCAAGGGTGATCTGTACCGGGTCGCCGTGCCGACCCTGCGCGGGGCCGACGGCTGCATGCCCGGCGCCTGAGCGCCGGGCCGCCCGCAGGCCGGCGTGGCTCAGTCCTCGCGCAGCCAGCGCGCCACGTCCAGCGCGTAGTAGGTCAGTACGCCGTCGGCGCCGGCGCGCTTGAACGCCAGCATCGCCTCCATCGCGCAGGCCTTCTCGTCCAGCCAGCCGTTGGCCGCGGCCGCCTTGAGCATCGCGTACTCGCCGCTGACCTGGTAGGCGAAGGTCGGCACGCCGAAGGCGTCCTTCACCCGGCGGATCACGTCCAGGTAGGGCAGGCCCGGCTTGACCATGACCATGTCCGCGCCCTCGGCGATGTCCAGCTCCACCTCGCGCAGGGCCTCGTCCGAATTGGCCGGGTCCATCTGGTAGGTGAACTTGTTGCCCTTGCCGAGGTTGCCGGCGCTGCCGACCGCGCTGCGGAACGGGCCGTAGAACGCGCTGGCGTACTTGGCCGCGTAGGACATGATCCGGGTGTTGATGAAACCGGCGTTCTCCAGCGCCTCGCGGATGGCGCCGATGCGGCCGTCCATCATGTCCGAGGGCGAGAGGATGTCGACGCCGGCCTCGGCGTGCACCAGCGACTGCCTGACCAGCGCTCCGATGGTCTCGTCGTTGAGGATGTAGCCGGACTCGTCGATCAGCCCGTCCTGGCCATGGGTGGTGTACGGGTCCAGCGCCTGGTCGCTCATCACGCCCAGCTCGGGGAAGCGCGACTTCAGGGCGCGGATGGCGCGCGGGACGATGCCGTCCGGATCCCAGGCGATGCGGCCGTCGGCGGTCTTGGCTGCCGGATCGGGCACGCCGAACAGGTCCAGCACCGGCACGCCCAGCTCCAGCGCCTGCTCGGCCACGCGCAGCAGCTCGTCGATCGACAGCCGCTCCACGCCCGGCATCGAGGGCACCGGTGCGCGGCCCTTCTCCTCGTGGACGAAGACCGGGTAGATCAGGTCGTTGGTGGTCAGCACGTTCTCGCGCATCAGGCGGCGGGAGAACTCGTCGCGCCGCATCCGGCGCGGGCGGATCAGGGGATAGGACATGGATGGCTCCTTGCAGGCCTGGAATGATACGCCCCGGGCCGGCGCCGCTTCCCCGGACCGATTGTCCCGCCCGCCGGGCGGTTCGCGGCCGATTCACCCGGCCGGGGGGAACATCCGGGCCACCACCATCGGACCCAGGGGGAACCGCCATGCGCCACATGAAGCCACTTATCGCCGCGTCCCTGGCCGGCCTGCTGCTGGCCGGCTGCGCCGGCACATCCAAGGTCATGCTGGGCCAGGCGCGGCCGCCGATCGACCCGTCCCAGGTGCAGATCTACTCGGTGCCGCCGCCGGGCTCGCAGGACATCGCCCAGCTGGAAGCCTCCAGCGCGGTCGGCTTCGGCACCCAGGGCCAGACCGACGCTGCGGTGGCGCGGCTCAAGCGCGAGGCCGCGGCGCTGGGCGCCAACGGCGTGGTGCTGGTGGGCGTGGGTTCGTCCGGATCGCCGGTGGGCATGTCGGTGGGCGCCGGCAGCTTCGGGCGCCACACCGCCGGCGGCCTCAGCGTGGGCATCCCGACCACGCAGAAGAAGGCGGCCGGCGTCGCCATCTGGGTGCCGCCGGGGGCGGTGGCGCCGCAGCCGGAACCGGGCAGCCGACCAGGGGCCTCCGTGCCGGTGGAACCGGGCAACTGAAAGCAGGAACGCCGGCCCTGGGCCGGCGTTCCTGTCCTGGGGGCCGCTGCGGCTGTGGCCCGGACGAGCGAAGCGCGTCCGGGAACAAAGCCGCGCCTCAGCGCCCGGGCTTGAGGCAGCGCCCGAAGAAGTCCTCGGCCAGGCGGTAGCGGTGCAGCGCGTCGGCGCCGGACAGGCCGTGGCGGGCACCGGGGTAGGCCATCATCTCGAACGGCTGGCCGCGCTTCTGCAGCGCCGACATCACCGCGGTGGCGTTGGTGAACAGCACGTTGTCGTCGGCCATGCCGTGCAGCAGCAGCAGCTTCGGCGCCTTGGGGCCGACCAGGCCGTCGATGTGCTCCAGCACGCGCGCGGCGCGGTAGCCGTCCGGGTTGGAGGCCGGCAGGCCCATGTAGCGCTCGGTGTAGTGGGTGTCGTACAGGCCCCAGTCGCTGACCGGGGCGCCGGCGATGCCGCAGGCGTAGGCATCGGTGCGCGCCAGCAGCATCAGGGTCATGTAGCCGCCATTGGACCAGCCGTGCACGCCGATGCGCGCCGCATCCACCCACGGCTGCGACTTCAGCCACTCGATGCCGCGCAGCTGGTCGTCCACCTCCACCGTGCCCTGGCGGCGGTACAGCGCGCCGCCGAAGTCGCGGCCGCGGCGCGGGGTGCCGCGGTTGTCCAGCGAGAACACCACGTAGCCGTTCTGCGCCAGGTACTGGTTGAACATGCCGTCGCCGCGGCCGGCCCAACTGCGGGTCACGGTCTGGGTGGCCGGGCCACCGTAGACGTAGACCACCACCGGGTATTTCTTCCCGGGGTCGAAGCCGGCCGGGCGGATCAGGCTGTAGTGCAGCTCGGTGCGGCCGTCGGCCGCGGCCAGGGTGCCGAACTCCACCGGCAGCTGCGCCTGGCGGTAACGCGCGAACGGATGCGCCGGATCGGCCGGGTCGTTGCGCAGCAGGGTAGCCAGGCGGGTGCCGTCGTTGCGGTACAGCTCGGTCTGCGGCAGGGTGGATTCGTTGGACCAGTAGTCCACGTACACGCTGGCGTTGCGCGCGAAGCTGGCGCCGTGCATGCCCGGCTCCTTCGACAGCTTCTCCACCGCGCCGCCGGCCAGCGGCACGCGGTAGACGTGCTTCTCCAGCGGCGAATCCAGGGTGCCGGAGAACCAGGCGTAGCCGGCCTCGGCGTCCACCGCCAGCAGCTCGTCCACCACCCATTCGCCGGAGGTCAGCGCGGTCAGCTGGCTACCGTCCTCGCTGGCGATGTACAGGTGCTGGTAGCCGCTGCGCTCGGAGGCCCACAGGAAGCGGCCGTCGGGCAGGAAGCGCAGGGCGTTGTGCAGCGGCACCCAGGTCGGCGAGGTCTCGGTCACCAGCACGCGCTGCCGGCCGCTGGCCAGGTCGGCCTCGACCAGCTCCAGCCGCTGCTGGTCGCGCGACTGGCGCTGGAAGGTCAGGCGCTGCGGGTCGCGCCAGTCCACGCGCGGCAGGTAGATGTCCTGTTCCTTGCCCAGGTCGATCCAGCGCGGCCTGGCGCCGGCGCGCGGGGCGATGGTGGCCAGCTGCACGCGCACGTTGGGGTCGCCGGCGGCGGGGTAGCGCTGGTCCACCACCACGGTGCGGTCGGCGTGCACCTCGTGGCGCTGGCGCAGCGGCACGGGCGATTCGTCGATGCGGATGAAGGCGATGGCGCTGTCGTCCGGCGCCCACCAGTAGCCGGTGTGGCGGCCCATCTCCTCGTCGGCCACGAACTCGGCCACGCCGTTGGCGATGGTGTCGCTGGCGTCGTGGGTCAGGCGGATCTCGCGGCCGCTTTGCAGGTCGATCACCCACAGGTCGCGGTCGCGCACGAAGCTGGCGTAGCCGCCGCGCGGGGACAGCTTGGGGTCGGTGGCGAAGCCCTCGCCCGAGGTCAGCTTGCGCACCGCCTCGCGGCCTTCGCGGGCCAGGTCGTACAGGTACAGCTCGCCGCCCAGCGGGAACAGCAGGGCCTTGCCGTCCGGCGACCACTGGTAGTCGACGATGCCCGAGAGCGAGGCGATGCGCTGGCGTTCGCGCCGCGCCTTTTCCGCCTCGCTGAGCACTTCCTCGCCCGGCAGCACCACGCTGGAGTCCACCAGCATGCGGGTCTGGCCGCTGGCCACGTCGTATTCCCACAGGTCCAGGCGGTTGCGGTCGTTCTCCTTGCCACGCAGGAAGGTCACCCGCGCGCCGTCGGGCGAAACCTTCGGCTTCATCAGCGTCGGGCCGGACAGCGGCGCGCTGCCGGTGATCGCCTCGAGGGTGAGCTTTTCTCCCGCCGGCGCGGCGGTGGCAGGGGCGGGTTGCGTCATGGCGAAGGCAAGCAGCAACGGCGCGGCGAGCGCGGGAAGCGTGGCGAAACGCATGCAGGCATCCAGTAGGGCGACATGGCCGCATTGTAGGCACAGCGGTGCCTGTGGCGATCGCCCTCGCGGAGGCGTGCTCCGATTGACGGTCCTCCGGGCGCAAATGCAGACTGCGGCCCGCCCCTGCGGGGGCGCATCCGATGGATTTGAGGGGGAAGCGATGGAACGCGCAGCCGGATTTGCCGGCTTCCTTGCAGCGCACGGCATCTGGTGCGTGGCCGATGGCGAGCCGCTGGTGCCGATGCCCGGGCAGGAGCCGTCCGCCGACGGGCGCCCGGACCGATGCGCTGTTCGTCGTGGCCCGTTCCTGCGGCCAGGTCCCGCAAACCCTCAGGATCGTCGTCCCGTACCGCAATGCCGGATCGGAACAGGGTTTGCGGTGTATCCGCCAGGGTTCGTGGACTGGCAGGGCGAGGGCGAGCCCGACCTGCGTGCGGCGGGCGCGGCGTTCTTCCGGGGCGTGCAGTCGCACGGGGAAGCGGCTGCCGTCCGGGCCGACCACTTCGTCGATCCCGCCTGACCGCCGGAGCATGGCTCCCTGCCGCCGCCCTCGACTTGATCACCCGCATGGAGAACCGGATCATGGAGAAGATTCCCTGCAACACCTGCGGTGTTCCCATCCTGCCCACCACGGCCCAGCGCAACGACGGGCAGTGCATGCCCTGCGCCAATGGCACGCGGGAGACGATGGGACGTTCCCGCCAGAAGTACCTCGAGTACCGGGCGCGCCTGGAAGCCGACCCGCGGCACATCTATTGGGACGGCCTCTGCTCCCGTGCGTACGGCACGCCTGACGGCTATGACCGGCTCCCGCCCCGGGAGAAGCTGTACTTCGCCGCCTGTTTGCTGGCGGGCGACGTGATCTCCACCGGTTTCGATGCCGCCTTCCGCAATACCGGCGGCGAACGCTATACCACGGCGCTGCGTTGCCTGGAGGAGAACGGTGCGGTGGACAGCATCAGGATCCTCGAGGCGGCCAGGCAGATCGTGTTCGGGTTCGGCGGCGTTCCAGCCAGTGCCTGGGCCTGCGACGAAGCCTTCGAGCGGCTGACGCCCGGCCAGGAGCAACGGCTGGAAGAGCTGGATCGCCAGTTCCGCGCGGATCCCGATGGCCTGCACGACCGCTTCGAAGCGTTCGCCCTGCGGCATGGGCTGTACGAACGGCCGGCCGGGGCGCCTGAGGGCTGACGTGCCCCATCCGCGGACAGGCGCGCAAGCACCGGGCCTGTCGACGGCGCGCTTGACAGCTCCTGCATGCTGGAACTTTCCCGAGAGGAGTGCGCCATGCAGCCCGAGGCCATCAAGGCACTGTTCGACCAGCAGGCCGCCGGCTACGACCGGCAGTGGGAGAAGACCGCGCCGATCCGCCAGTGCCTGCACTTCCTGCTGGAGCCGGTGTTCGCCGGACTTCCGGAGGATGCGCGGATCCTCTGCGTCGGCGTGGGCACCGGTGCGGAGATGGCGCACCTTGCGCGGCGCTGCCCCGGCTGGCGCTTCATGGCGGTCGATCCGTCCGAGGCGATGCTGGAGGTGAGCCGCCGCCGCGCGGAGCAGGAAGGTTTCATCGACCGCTGCGTCTTCCATGCCGGCTACGTGCAGGAACTGCCGGAAGCCCCGGCATATGACGCGGCGACCTGCTTCCTGGTGTCCCAGTTCATCCTCGACATCGACGAGCGGGCCGCCCTGTTCCGCGCCATCGCCGCGCGTTTGCGGCCCGGAGGACTGCTGGCCAGCTCGGACCTGGCGGCCGATACCGCATCGCCGGAGTACGCGGTGCTGCTGGAGGCCTGGATGCGGACGATGGCCGGCGCCGAGGTCCCGGCGGATGCGCTGGAGCGCATGCGCCGGGCCTATGGCGAGGACGTGGCCGTGCTGCCGCCGGCGCAGGTCGAGGCGATCCTGCGCGCGGGCGGTTTCGAGCTCCCCGTGCCGTTCTTCCAGGCCGGACTGATCCACGCCTGGGTGTCGCGGCGGGCAGCAGGCTGAGGCGGGTTCGCCTCAGCGGCCGAACAGCTGCTTGCGTTCTTCTTCCGTCAGCGGCTTGCCTGCGTTCGGGTTGACCTGCCGGGTCAGGGCGTAGGCACGCTGGGTGGCCGGGCGCGCGGCGATGCTGGCGTGCCAGCGGCGTACTTCCGGATACGGCTCCAGGTCCAGCGGGGCCCTGGTGTACGGATTGATCCAGGGATAGGCGGCCATGTCGGCGATGGTGTACTGGTCGCCGGCGATGAAGGCGCGGCCCTGCAGGCGCCTGTCGAGCACGCCCAGCAGGCGCTGCACCTCGCGGGTGTAGCGGTCGATCGCGTACTCGATCCGCTCAGGCGCGTACACGGTGAAGTGCCCGTACTGGCCGGTCATCGGGCCCTGGCCGGCGATCTGCCAGGCCAGCCACTGGTCCACCTCGACGCGGCCGCGCAGGCCTTCGCCGCCGAAGCGGCCGGTCTTGTCGGCCAGGTAGCGCAGGATCGCGCCGGACTCGAACACGGTGACCGGCTCGCCCAGGTCGTTGGGCTCGCGGTCGATGATCGCCGGCATCTTGTTGTTGGGCGAGAACGCCAGGAACTCCGGCCTGAACTGGTCCCCCTTGCCGATGTCCACCGGCTTGATGGTGTAGGGCAGGCCGGATTCCTCCAGGAACAGGGTGATCTTGTGGCCGTTGGGGGTGGGCCAGTAGTACAGCTCGATCATGCGCTTGCCTCCGCTTCGGAACGGCGAGTGTAGGGCCGCGGAGGGCATGGCCCCGTGGGCGCCGGTGGTCCGCTGCGTTGCAGCCGGGGCCCGCCGCCGGGACGGCCCCGGCGCCCGCCGGTCCGCCGGCCGCTTGGCAGCCGGGCCGGCGCGCCGCTAATCTGCGCCGTCTTTTCCGCAGTGCAGCACCCACCCATGTCGCAGCCCACGCCCCGCCGCCCGCTCAGTCCGCTGTCCTCCCTGATCTTCGCCTCGCGCTGGCTGCAGCTGCCGCTATACCTGGGCCTGATCCTGGCGCAGTGCGTCTACGTGTTCCTGTTCGCCAAGGAACTTTGGCACCTGGTCCACGACGCGCCGAGCATGGGCGAGCAGCAGATCATGCTGATCGTGCTGGGCCTGATCGACGTGGTGATGATCTCCAACCTGCTGGTGATGGTGATCGTCGGCGGCTACGAGACCTTCGTCTCGCGCCTGGGCCTGGAAGGCCACCCGGACCAGCCGGAGTGGCTGAGCCACGTCAACGCCTCGGTGCTGAAGGTGAAGCTGGCGATGGCGATCATCGGCATCTCCTCGATCCACCTGCTGAAGACCTTCATCGCCGCCGGCACCCTCAACGGCCTGCCGTTCTGCCCGCCGGAGCTGGTCGCCACCGCCGCCTCCAATGTCGGCGCCGCCCGCTGCAACGCGCTGACCACCGATGGCGTGCTGTGGCAGACCATCATCCATATCGTGTTCATCCTGTCGGCCATCGGCATCGCCTGGACCGACAAGCTGATGACCCACAACAGCCACAAGCGCGAGCACGGCAGCCACTGAGCCGTCGCGCCGCCCGCCGCGACCGCGCGGAACAGGAATGCCGGAGGGCCGCCGCAGGGCGGCCCTTCGTCGTTCATGTATCCGCGGAATCCGGCGCGGACGCACGCCGGGGCTGCCTCCGCTTCCCCTGCGGCAGGGCCCGGCGCATGAATCGCAGGCACGCGTCTCACGGCCTGCGCCCCCCGAACCCGTAAAATGCGCCCATGGATGTCTCCCACCTTCTCGACGGCCTCAACAGCGCCCAGCGCGAGGCCGTCTCGGCCCCGCCCGGCCATTACCTCGTGCTGGCCGGCGCCGGCTCCGGCAAGACCCGCGTCCTCACCCACCGCATCGCCTGGCTCAACGAGGTCCACGGCGTGCCGGCGCACGGGATCCTCGCGGTCACCTTCACCAACAAGGCCGCCGGCGAGATGCGTTCCCGCGCCGACATGCAGCTGCGCAACGGCAGCCGCGGCATGTGGATCGGCACCTTCCACGGCATCGCCCACCGCCTGCTGCGCCTGCACTGGAACGAGGCCAGGCTGCCGGAGTCGTTCCAGGTGCTGGACAGCGACGACCAGCAGCGCCTGGTCAAGCGCGTGGTGCAGCAGCTGGAGCTGGACGAGGGCCGCTTCCCGCCGCGCCAGATCGCCTGGTGGATCAACGCGCAGAAGGACGAGGGCCGCCGCCCGCAGCACATCCAGGCGGTCAACGACCCGTGGACCGAGTCCATGCGCCGCGCCTACGAGCTGTACCAGGAGCGCTGCGACCGCGCCGGCCTGGTCGACTTCGCCGAGCTGCTGCTGCGCGCGCACGAGCTGCTGCGCGACAACCCGGCCCTGCTGGGCCACTACCGCGCCCGCTTCCGCGAGCTGCTGATCGACGAGTTCCAGGACACCAACGCCATCCAGTACGCCTTCGTGCGCGTGCTGGCCGGCGACAGCGGCCGCGTATTCGTGGTCGGCGACGACGACCAGGCCATCTACGGCTGGCGCGGCGCCAGGGTGGAGAACGTGCAGCAGTTCCTGCGCGATTTCCCCGGCGCGCAGACCATCCGCCTGGAGCAGAACTACCGCTCCACCGCCAACATCCTCAACGCCGCCAACGCGGTGATCGCGCACAACCCCGACCGCATCGGCAAGCAGCTGTGGACCGACAGCGGCGAGGGCGAGCCGGTGGACGTATACGCGGCCTACAACGAGATGGACGAGGCCCGCTTCGTGGTCGAGCGCATCCGCCAGTGGGTGCGCGACGGTGGCAGCTGGCGCGAGGCGGCGGTGCTGTACCGCTCCAACGCGCAGTCGCGCGCGCTGGAAGAGGTGCTGCTGTCCGAACAGGTGCCGTACCGCGTCTATGGCGGCATGCGCTTCTTCGAGCGCGCCGAGATCAAGGACACGTTGGCCTACCTGCGCCTGGTCGCCAGCCGCGCCGACGACGCCGCGTTCGAGCGCACGGTCAACACCCCGGCGCGCGGCATCGGCGACCGCACCCTGGACGAGATCCGGCGCCGCGCCCGCGAGCGCTCGCAGTCGCTGTGGGATGCGGCCACCGCGCTGGTGGCCGAGAACGCCCTGGCCGCGCGCGCGCGGAATGCCGTCGCCGGCTTCCTTGCCCTGATCGAGGCGCTGGACGCGGAAACCGCCGACCTGGCGCTGAAGGACCGCGTGGACCACGTGCTGGCCCGCTCCGGCCTGCGCCAGCACTGGGCCAGCGAGGCCCGCGGCCAGCTCGACGCCGAGTCGCGCCTGGAGAACCTGGACGAGCTGGTGTCGGTGGCCTCGCGCTTCTCCCGCGCCGAGCTGGACGACGACCAGGAAAGCATGAGCGAGCTGGTCGCCTTCCTGTCCTATGCGGCGCTGGAGGCCGGCGAAGGCCAGGCCCAGGCCGACGAGGACGGGGTGCAGCTGATGACCCTGCATTCGGCCAAGGGCCTGGAATTCCCGCTGGTGTTCCTGGTCGGCGTGGAAGAGGGCGTGTTCCCCAGCAGCAAGTCGCTGGAGGAGCAGGGGCGGCTGGAGGAGGAGCGGCGCCTGGCGTACGTGGGCATCACCCGCGCGCGGCAGAAGCTGGTGCTGACCTATGCCGAGAGCCGGCGCATCCACGGCATGGACATGTACGGCCTGCCCTCGCGCTTCCTGCGCGAGATCCCCGGGCACCTGCTCAACGAGGTGCGCCCGCGGGTGCAGGTGGCACGGCCGATGGCCGCACCGCCGCGCACCCTGGTGCATCCGGCGATCGAGGCCCCGGCCATCGCCCTGGGCCAGGCGGTGGTGCACCCCAGCTTCGGCCGCGGCGTGGTCACCGACTACGAAGGCAGCGGTGCCCACGCGCGGGTGCAGGTGAACTTCGACGACGCCGGCAGCAAGTGGCTGGTGCTGGCCTTCGCCAAGCTGCAGCCGGTCTGAGCCGGCGGCCCGGGCGGGGCGGCGGCGTATCTGCCGCCATCACGCCCGCGGGGGTGCAATATGCGCAGTCCCGCGCCTGGAGGCCGCCATGTACCGACGCATCCTGATCGCCACCGACGGTTCCGAGCTGGCCGGCAAGGGCCTGGACCACGGCCTGGACCTGGCCCGCGCGGTGGGCGCGCACGTGGTCGTGGTCACCGTGACCGAGCCGTGGATGCCGGCCTTCGACGACGCTCTTGCGCTGTCGGCCGATCCGGACATGCAGCGCGAATACCGTGAAGGCTGCGAGCGCTCGGCCCAGCGCATCCTCGCCGATGCCGCCGCCCAGGCAGCCGCCGCCGGCGTCGCCTGCACCACGGTGCACGTGCCCGACGGGCATCCTTCCGACGCCATCGTGCACGCCGCGGCCGAGCACGGCGCCGACCTGGTGGTGATGGCCTCGCACGGCCGGCGCGGCCTGGGCAAGGTGCTGCTGGGCAGCCAGACCGAGGCGGTGCTGGCGCGCTCGAAGGTGCCGGTACTGGTGGTGCGCTGAGCGCGTGGCCTTCAGGCCGCGCCGCCAAGGTGCCCGTGCAGGATCGCCACGCCGATGGCGATCATCACGATGCCGCCGGCCAGCTCCGCGCGCTGCCCGACCAGGGCGCCGAACATGCGCCCGAGCAGGATGCCCAGGGTGACCATCACCATGGTGCACAGGCCGATGACCAGGGCGACCACGGCGATCGGCACGTCGAGGAAGGCCAGGCTCACGCCCACCGCCATGGCGTCGATGCTGGTGCCCAGCGCCAGCCCCAGCATGCTCCAGAAGCCGTGCCGGCGCGGCGCGCTCTCCGCCGAATCGGGACGGATGCCGTGCCAGATCATGTGCAGGCCCAGCAGCAACAGCAGGCCGAACGCGATCCAGTGGTCCCAGGCGGTGACGTAGCGCGCCGCAGCGGTGCCCAGCAGCCAGCCCAGGACCGGCGTGCTGCCCTCGACCAGGCCGAACAGCGCGCCGGTGCGCAGCGCCAGGCCGAAGCCGGGACGCTGCATCGCCGCGCCCTTGCCGACCGCCGCGGCGAACGCGTCGGTGGACATGGCCAGGCCGATCAGGAGGATGGAAAGCGGACGCATCGGGAGTACCGGGCTGGGCGACGGACACGGCCGGCTGGCGCCCAGCCGCGGACGCGTCAGCCAACCGTTGGTCTCGCCAGTCCTTGCGGTGTCCGCGCCACGGCCATGGGCCGAGTGTGTTGACGCGGACGCCCTGCCATTGCGACGGGGCAGGCTACTCCCCAAACGAGGACGGACAGGATACCACGCAGGCCGTCATCGCCGCCGCGGCGGCACCGAGACGTGCAGGTGCCCGGGCACGTGCCAGCGCCAGGGGAACTCCACCGCGCGGCTGATGCCGATGCGCGGGCCGACCACGGGCGCATCCGGCGGCGGGGTGCCGTCGCAGGCGATCCACAGGCCACGGTCGCCGCCGACCAGGTCGGCGCCGTCGAACACGCCGGTGATGCCGAAGGCCTGCGACAGCTTGCCCGGGCCGCTGGCCAGGTCACGCTCGCGCCGCGCGCGTGGCCGCGCCTGGCGCATCAGCTCCACGCCCAGCAGTGGTTCGGCCGCGCGCAGCAGCACGCCGTAGCCCTGGCCGACCTCGCCGCACACCGCGTTGCTGCCCCAGTGCATGCCGTAGGTGAAGTACACGTACAGGTGCCCGGCCTCGCCGAACATGGTCGCCGTGCGCGTGGTGGGGCCGCGGAACGAGTGCGCCGCCGGGTCCTCGCTGCCGGCATAGGCCTCGACCTCGACGATGCGCGCGGCGCGGCCGTCGCTGCGCACCAGGATCTTGTTCAGCAGTTCGGGCGCCACCTCGGCCGGATGGCGGCGGTAGAACTCGCGCGGCAGCACCTGCCAGCCGGGGTCGGGGAGTTCGCTCACGGGCTCGGATGGGATCCGGGAAAACGGGCTGCAGCCTAGCGTGCCGGCGCGCGCCGGTGCGTCATTGCCGCCAGGGCATGACCGCCGGCCCCCTGCCAAGCTGCACATGCGAAGGCGGGAAACGGGGTTAGCATCGGCGGACCGCGAGCCGCCAACGGAGTCCGTTCCATGAACACCTCTTCGCGTCGCCGCTTCCTCGCCCAGTCGTTGCTGGCCACCTCCGCCGTCGCCAGCGCCACCCTGCTGGGAACCCCGGGCCGGCTGTGGGCTGCCGGGCAATCCGGTGCTTCCCCGCTGCTGACCCGGCCGGTCCCGTCCACCGGCCAGCAGCTGCCGGTGATTGGCGCCGGCACCTCCGGCAGCTACGACGTGGACTTCGGTACGCCCGAATACCAGGCCCTGGAGGAGGTCGCGCGGATCTTCTTCGAGGGCGGCGGCGCGGTGATCGACACCTCGCCCAACTACGGCCGCTCCGATGCGGTGGTGGGCCGCCTGCTGGCCGACGGCGGCTGGCGCGATCGCTGTTTCCTGGCCACCAAGATCGCCGCCGACAGCCGCGAGGCGGCGCAGGCGCAGTGGGCCGAGTCGCTGCGCCGGCTGCGCACCGACCGCGTGGAACTGTTGCAGGTGCACAACATGCGCGACTGGCGCCGGCAGCTGCCCTACGCGCGCGAGCTCAAGGCCCAGGGCAAGGCGAAGTACGTGGGCATCACCCACTACACCGACGCCGGCCTGGCGGAAATGGAGCAGATCCTGCGCACGGAGGCGCTGGACTTCATCCAGATCCACTACTCGGTCAACTCCACCAACGCGGCGAAGACTGTGCTGCCGTTGGCGCAGGACCGCGGCGTGGCGGTCCTCATCAACCGCGCCTTCGACGACGGCCGCCTGTTCGCCCAGGTGCGCGGCAAACCGCTGCCCGGCTGGGCCGCCGAGGTCGGCGTGGGATCCTGGGCGCAGATGTTCCTGAAGTTCGCCATCAGCCATCCGGCGGTGACGGTGGTGATCCCGGCCACCGGCAAGCCGGAGCGCCAGCGCGACCAGCTCGCGGCCGGCACCGGCCCGCTGCTGGACCAGGCGCAGCAGCGCGAGCTGGTGCGGATGTTCTCCGCCTGAGCCGGCGCCGATGACGTCCTCGCCGGATTCCGCCCGCCGCCAGCCCCTGCTGTCGCGCCTGTTCGGCGTGCAGCCGCACGAAGCGCCTGCGGTCGGCGCCGGCCTGGCGATGTTCTTCCTGCTGTTCACCGGCTACTTCATGCTGCGGCCGGTGCGCGAGACCTTCGGCGTGGCCGGGGGCGTGGACAACCTGCAATGGCTGTTCACCGGCACCTTCCTGGCCACGGTCGCGGTGCTGCCGGTATTCGGCTGGATCGCCTCGAAGGTGCCGCGGCGGCGGATCGTGCCGTGGGTGTTCGGCGCGGTGGTGGCGACCCTGCTGGGCTTCGGTGCCAGCCTGCTGCTGCAGCCGGAGAACGTCTGGGTCGGGCGCGCGTTCTACATCTGGGTCTCGGTGGTCAACCTGCTGCTGATCTCGCTGGCCTGGAGCGTGCTGGCCGACGTGTTCGCGCCTTCGGAAGCCAGGCGCCTGTTCGCCCTGGTCGCCTCCGGCGCCAGCGCCGGAGGCCTGCTGGGGCCGGTGCTGACCACCCTGCTGGTGGGGACGCTGGGCCACGGTGGCCTGCTGCTGCTGTCCTCGCTGCTGATCGGCGCCAGCGCCGCCACCGCGCTGTGGCTGCACCGCTGGCGCGACCGCCACCCGCTGCCGGCGCACGAGCGCGCGGCGGCACCGCCGCCGAAGCGGCTGGGCGGCAACCCGTTCGAGGGTGCCACCGACGTGTTCCGCTCGCCCTTCCTGCTGGGCATCTGCCTGTTCGTGGTGCTGCTGACCACGGTCACCACCTTCCTGTACTTCGAGCAGGCGCGGCTGGTGGCCGAGCTGTTCCCGCACCGCGAGCAGCAGACCCGGGTGTTCGGCCTGATCGATACCGTGGTCCAGGTGCTGGCCATCCTCACCCAGCTGTTCGTCACCGGCCACGTGGCCAGGAAGCTGGGCGTGGGCGTGCTGCTGGTGGCGGTGCCGCTGGTGATGGCCGCCGGCTTCCTGTGGCTGGCGCTGGCGCCGGTGTTCGCGGTGTTCGTGGTGGTGATGGTCGCCCGCCGCGCCGGCGAGTACGCGCTGGTGCGCCCGGGCCGGGAAATGCTCTACACGGTCGTGCCGGCGGCGCAGAAGTACAAGGCCAAGAACTTCATCGACACCGCGGTCTACCGCGGCGGCGACGCGCTCTCGGCCTGGGTCAAGCGCATGCTTGACCTGCTGGGCGAGCACCCGTCGCTGGCGTTGTTCATCGGCGCCGGCGTGGCCCTGGTCTGGGCCGGCACCGGCGTGGCCCTGGGCCGCGCCCAGCGCCGGCGCGAGGCGGCGGCGCAGTAGCGGGGCACGGCGCCGGTTCAGGGCGCCGCGGCCTCCGCCTCCAGCTCGAGGAACCCGCCGGACTGGCGCTGCCACAGCTGCGCGTACAGCCCGCCGGCGGCCAGTAGCTGCTCGTGCGTGCCCTGTTCGACGATCCGGCCCTGGTCCATCACCACCAGCCGGTCCATCGCCGCGATGGTCGACAGGCGGTGGGCGATGGCGATGACCGTCTTGCCCTGCATCAGCCGGTACAGGTTCTCCTGGATCACCGCCTCGACCTCCGAGTCCAGCGCCGAGGTGGCCTCGTCCAGCACCAGGATCGGCGCGTTCTTCAGCAGCACGCGGGCGATGGCGATGCGCTGGCGCTGGCCGCCGGACAGCTTGACGCCGCGCTCGCCGACCTGGGCGTCGTAGCCGCGGCGGCCCTTGGCGTCGACCAGTTCCATGATGAAGTCGTGGGCATTGGCCTGGCGCGCGGCCTCGACCATCTCCTCCTCGGTGGCGTCGGGGCGGCCGTACATGATGTTCTCGCGCACCGAGCGGTGCAGCAGCGAGGTGTCCTGGGTGACCACGCCGATCGCCGCGCGCAGCGAATCCTGGGTGACCGTGGCGATGTCGGTGCCGTCGACCAGGATGCGCCCGCCCTCGCGGTCGTAGAAGCGCAGCAGCAGGTTCACCAGGGTGGACTTGCCGGCGCCGGAGCGGCCGACCAGGCCGACCTTCTCGCCCGGCCGCACGTGCAGGTCCAGGCCCTCGATCACGCCGCCCTTCTTGCCGTAGTGGAAGGTCACGTGGTCGAAGCGGATGTCGCCGCGCACCGGGCCGATCGCCTTCGCCTCGGGCCTGTCGTCCACCGCGGCCGGCAGGGCGATGGAGTTGATGCCGTCCTGCACCGTGCCGATGTTCTCGAACAGCGCCGACATCTCCCACATGATCCACTGCGACATGCCCATCAGGCGCAGCACGAAGGCGATGGCCACGGCGATCGCGCCCACGCTCACCGCGTCCTGCATCCACAGGCCGATGCCGCTGGCGGCCACCGCGAACAGCAGCAGCATGTTGAGGGTGTCGTTGCTGACGTTGACGAAGGTCGCCAGCCGCATCTGCCGGTGCACGGTGCCGAGGAACTGGTCCATCGAGCCGCGCGCGTACTCCTCCTCGCGGCGCGAGTGCGAGAACAGCTTGACCGTGGCGATGTTGGTGTAGCTGTCCACGATCCGGCCGGTCATGGTCGAGCGCGCGTCGGCCTGCTCCTGGGCGACCTTGTTCAGGCGCGGGATCGCGTAGCGCAGCAGCGCCGCGTAGGCGACCAGCCAGCCGGCGAACGGCAGCATCAGCCGCCAGTCGGCCGAGGCCGCCACCAGCAGCGCGCCGCCGAAGTACACGACCACGTAGTTGCCCACGTCCAGCAGCTTGATCACCGTCTCGCGCACCGCCAGCGAGGTCTGCATCAGCTTGGTGGCGATGCGCCCGGCGAACTCGTCCTGGAAGTAGCCCATGGACTGGCGCAGCAGGTAGCGGTGCACCCGCCAGCGGATGCGCATGGGGAAGTTGCCCAGCAGGGTCTGGTGGATCACCAGCGAGCTGAGCAGGTTCAGCGCCGGCATCACCACCAGCACCACCGCGGCCATGGCGGCGAACTTCCAGCCTTCCTCGGCCAGGAAGGTGGCCGGCGTGTGGCTGGACAGGCGGTCCACGATCGAGCCGGTGAACGCGTACAGCGACACCTCGGTCACCGCGATCGCGGTGGTCAGCACCGCCATCAGCGCCAGCCACGGCTCGGTGCCGCGGGTGTAGTGCCGGCAGAACGCGTACAGCGAGCGTGGCGGCTGCACCACCGGCGCCGGCGGGTACGGGTCGATGCGGCGTTCGAACCAGCGGAACAGCCAGCTGCGGCGGGACGGGGTCGGTTGGGCGGGTGCGTCCATCGGGGATCTGCGGGGGCCGTTCAGGCGGCGGCGTCGTAGGGAATCAGGAGGCGGGCCTGGCGCAGCGCGCCGGCCCACCAGCGCAGGCGCCACAGGGCCAGGCGCATCGCCTTGTGCGCGGGGTGCCCGCCCGGCAGCGTGCCGTCGGCGGCGAACTGGTCGCGCGCGTGGGCGAAGCTGACGCCGTCGCGCAGCGGCACCGCGTGCAGGCTGGCGAACACCTGCCGCAGCTGCTCCACCGCGCACAGCCCGCGGGAAAGGCCGCCGTAGGAGATGAAGGCCACCGGCTTGGCCTGCCAGGGGATGTAGACCGCGTCGATCATTGCCTTGAGCGCGGCCGGGTAGCCGTGATTGTACTCCGGGGTCACCACCAGGAATGCGTCCGCCTCGCGGACCTTGCGTTCCAGCGCCGCGCCGTCGCGGCCCTCCGGGGTGGCCGGGTCGAGGCGGTCGATGCTCCAGCCGCCCATCGCCTCGGCGTGGGCGACGGCCCAGGCGGCGATGGTGTCGCAGAAGCGCTGGCGGCGGTCGCTGCCGTACAGCAGGGCAAGGCGCAGGGTGGGGTCGGGCATGCGCGGACGCTCCTCGTCTTGGGGGTGTGGCAGGCTAGGACCTCAAGCAAACTTGAGGTCAAGCGATGGCGGCATCCCGCGGTCCGGCGCATCCGCGCGGCGGCGACTGGTTGAGCGTGGGCGAGGTGGCCAGGCGCAGCGGCCTGGCGGTTTCCGCGCTGCATTTCTACGAGGCCCGCGGCCTGATCCGCAGCGAGCGCAGCGCCGGCAACCAGCGCCGCTACCCGCGCGCGGTGCTGCGCAGGGTGGCGCTTATCAAGGTGGCGCAGCGCGCCGGCATCCCCCTGGCGGAGATCGCGCAGGCGCTGGCGACCCTGCCGCAGGACAAGGTGCCGACCCGCGCCGACTGGCGGCGGCTGTCGCACCAGTGGCGCGCCGAACTGGACGCGCGGATCGAGCGCCTGGTGCGCCTGCGCGACCAGCTGGACAGCTGCATCGGCTGCGGCTGCCTGTCGCTGCGCGAGTGCCCGCTGCGCAACCCGGGCGACGTGCTGGGCCGGCAGGGTCCGGGCGCGCGCCGGCTGGAGCCGGGCTGAGCCCGGCGCGGCTCACCAGGAGAACAGCTTCCAGTAGACCTGCGGCAGGTCCTCGGCGTCGTCGCGGTCCAGGGTGCCGTCGCCGTCGCGGTCGTACAGGTAGTAGGCGGGGCCGCGCACCGGGGTGATGCGGACCATGCGCAGCTGGCCGGCCACGCGGTACTCGTCCACCCGGTCGCCATTCTCCAGCACCCGGCTGGCGACCTCCGCCCCGCTGACGTCCACCGGTGCGTCGGCGGTGGCGGTGGTGGCGCAGCCAGCGAGCAGGAGGCTGGCCAGCGTGGCGGCGGTCAGGATCGGCGTGCGCATCGCGGGTTCTCCGTGTGGACGCGGTCATTATGCGCCAGCCGGGCGCGCGCGCCGCGCCGTTCCCGGCCGGTACCGGCACGGGCCGCTAGAATGCCCCGATGAAACGGCTCATCCTGATCGACGGCTCCAGCTACCTCTACCGCGCCTTCCACGCGCTGCCGCCGCTGACCAACGCCGCCGGCGAGCCCACCGGCGCGCTGTTCGGCGTGGTCAACATGCTGCGGGCCACGCTCAAGGAGAAGCCCGACTACGTCGCCTTCGTGGTTGACGCCCCGGGCAAGACCTTCCGCGACGAGCTGTACCCGCAGTACAAGGCCAACCGCCCGCCGATGCCCGAGGAACTGCGCGCCCAGGTGCAGCCGATGTGCGACATCGTCCAGGCGCTGGGCATCGACATCCTGCGGGTGGAAGGGGTGGAGGCCGACGACGTGATCGGCACCCTGGCCACCCGCGGTGCCGACGCCGGCATGGAGGTGACCATCTCCACCGGCGACAAGGACTTCGCCCAGCTGGTGCGCGAGCCCGGCAGGGGCGCCGGTTCGATCGCCCTGGTCAACACCATGACCGGAAGCCGCATGGATTCGGACGCGGCGGTGATGGAGAAGTTCGGGGTGCCGGCCGGGCGCATCGTCGACCTGCTGGCGCTGATGGGCGACACCATCGACAACGTCCCCGGGGTGGAGAAGTGCGGCCCCAAGACCGCGGCCAAGTGGCTGGCCGAGTACGGCTCGCTGGACGGGGTGATCGCCGCCGCGCCCTCGATCAAGGGCAAGATCGGCGACAACCTGCGCGCGGCCCTGGACCGCCTGCCGCTCAACCGCGAGCTGGTGACCATCCGCACCGACGTGGCCCTGGCCCAGGGTCCGGAGGCGCTGGTGCTGCGCCAGCCGGACGTGGACACCCTGCGCGCGCTGTACGCCCGCTACGGCTTCAACCAGGCCCTGCGCGAGCTGGAAGGCGGCGCGGCCACCGGCAACGTGGCCGAGAAGGAGCCCGGCCGCGCCCGCGGCACCGGTTTCGCCACCGCCGCGGCCGCCGCCCCGGAGGGCCTGGACCCGGCCCTGGCCGCGCCCGGCCAGTACGAGACCATCACCACGGTCGAGCAGCTGCAGGCCTGGATCGCGGCCCTGCGCGCCGCCGGCAGCTTCGCCCTGGACACGGAGACCGACAGCCTCGACCCGATGCGCGCGCGCCTGGTCGGCCTGAGCTTCGCCGCCGAACCCGGCCGCGCCGCGTACCTGCCGCTGGGCCACGACTATCCCGGCGCGCCGGCGCAGCTGGAGCGTGGCCAGGCCCTGGACCTGCTGCGCCCGCTGCTGGCCGACCCGGCGGTGCGCAAGCTGGGCCAGCACGGCAAGTACGACCTGCACGTGCTGCGCCGGCACGGCGTGCCGGTGGCCGGCTACGCCGACGACACCCTGCTGGAGAGCTTCGTGCTCGATTCCGGCAACGCCCGCCATGACATGGACAGCCTGGCCCTGCGCCACCTCGGCTACACCACGGTCAAGTACGAGGACATCTGCGGCAAGGGCGCCAAGCAGATCCCGTTCTCGCAGTGCGCGCTGGAGGACGCCACCCGCTACGCCGCCGAGGACGCCGACATCACCCTGCGCCTGCACCGGGTGCTGTCGGCGCGCCTGCAGGGCGAGCCGCAGCTGCAGGCCGTGTACCGCGACATCGAGATGCCGCTGGTGCAGGTGCTGGAGCGGATCGAGGCCAACGGCGTGCTGGTGGACATGGAGGAGCTGCGCCGGCAGAGCGCGGACCTGTCGCGGCGGATGCTGGAGGCGCAGGAGCGCGCCACCGCACTGGCCGGGCGCAGCTTCAACCTGGACTCGCCCAAGCAGCTGTGCGCGCTGCTGTTCGACGAGCTGAAGCTGCCGGCGCTGGTGAAGACGCCCAAGGGCCAGCCCTCGACCAACGAAGAGGCGCTGGAGGCGATCGCCGACCTGCACGAGCTGCCGCGGATCATCCTCGAGTACCGCGGCCTGGCCAAGCTGCGCAGCACCTACACCGACAAGCTGCCGGAGATGGTCAACCCGGAGACCGGCCGGGTGCACACCAGCTACCACCAGGCCGGCGCGGCCACCGGCCGGCTGTCCTCGTCCGATCCGAACCTGCAGAACATCCCGATCCGCACCGACGACGGCCGCCGCATCCGCCGTGCCTTCGTCGCCCCGCCCGGGCGCAAGCTGGTGGCCTGCGACTACTCGCAGATCGAGCTGCGGATCATGGCCCATCTGTCGCAGGACGCGGGCCTGCTGCGCGCCTTCGCCTCCGGCGCCGACATCCACCGCGCCACCGCGGCGGAGGTGTTCGGGCGGCCGCTGGAGGAGGTGACGGTCAACGAGCGCCGAGCCGCCAAGGCGATCAACTTCGGCCTGATGTACGGCATGGGTGCGTTCGGCCTGGCGCGCCAGCTGGGCATCGACCGCGGCCAGGCGCAGGACTACATTGCCCTGTACTTCAGCCGCTACCCGGGCGTGCGCGACTACATGGAGCGCACCCGCGAGCAGGCGCGCGAGCGCGGCTTCGTCGAGACCGTGTTCGGCCGCCGCCTGCACCTGGAGTACATCAACGCGCGCAACGCGGCCCAGCGCGCCGGCGCCGAGCGCGCGGCGATCAACGCGCCGATGCAGGGCACGGCGGCGGACATCATCAAGCGCGCGATGATCGCGGTGGACGCGTGGCTGGCGCCGCACGCCGACCGCGCGCGCATGCTGCTGCAGGTCCACGACGAACTGGTGTTCGAGGCCGACGAGGCGTTCGTGCCGGAGCTGGTGGAACGGGTGCGGGAACGGATGTCGGCGGCGGCGCAACTGAGCGTGCCGCTGGTGGTGGACGTGGGCGTGGGCGACAACTGGGACGAGGCGCACTGAACGCCCGGTTTCACGAGGGTTTCACCCGAATCTGTATGCTTCAGTCAGAAACCGCTTCGCGCTACTGAATCCGGCCTAAACGGGACCGGTTTTCCAGAATTTTCTTCACGAAACATCAATGTCCCCCGTGCTTTCATAACCCTCGACAGGTGCAACGCCTGTCGCGGATCTCTCCCTTCCCCTGGAGTAGATCTACTGGAACGGGGGCTCCTCCCCAAGCCGTCGTTCCTCGGCCCCGCCAACCTCCCCCTGGTTGGCGGGGCTTCTTGTTTCCGGCGTCCGCTCGTGCGCGCCCCTGCCGGGACGTCGCCGCGCCTGGCGCGACGGGCATCCCCCATGCCCCTGTCCCCGGTAACGCCGGAAGCTCCCAGGCGGCCGCAGCCGCTATCCCCTGGTGTGTCAGGTCTCCTGCGCCAGCCAGTCGCGCGGTACCAGGTACTCGCGCAGGCGGGCTTCCGCGCTGCCTTCCTCGGGCTGGTAGCCGTATTCCCAGCGCACGCGCGGGGGCAGGCTCATCAGGATCGATTCGGTGCGGCCGCCGCTCTGCAGGCCGAACAGGGTGCCGCGGTCGTAGACCAGGTTGAACTCCACGTAGCGGCCGCGGCGGTACAGCTGGAACTCGCGCTCGCGCTCGCCGTACGGGGTGTCCTTGCGGCGCTCGACGATCGGCAGGTAGGCGTCGAGGAAGCCGTCGCCGACCGCGCGCAGGTAGGCGAAGTCGCGCTCGAAGTCCTCGTGCAGGTCGTCGAAGAACAGGCCGCCCACGCCGCGGGTCTCGTTGCGGTGGCGCAGGAAGAAGTAGTCGTCGCACCAGCGCTTGTGCCGCTCGTAGCGGTCGGCGCCGAACGGCGCGCACAGCTCGAAGGCGGTGCGGTGCCAGTGCTGGATGTCCTCGTCGAACGGGTAGAACGGGGTCAGGTCGAAGCCGCCGCCGAACCACCAGGCCACCGTCTCGCCGTCGCGCTGGGCCTGGAAGTGGCGCACGTTGGCATGGGTGGTGGGCAGGTACGGGTTGCGCGGATGGAACACGAGCGACACGCCAGTGGCGCGCCAGGAGGCGCCGGCCAGTTCCGGCCGGGCAGCGCTGGCCGAGGGCGGCAGGCGGCTGCCGGAGACGTCGGAGAAGCCGATGCCGGCCTGCTCGAACACCGCGCCCTCGCGCAGCACGCGGGTGCGGCCGCCGCCGGCATGGGTGCTGGCGCCGGGCTCGCCGGGGCGGGTCCAGGCGTCCTCGACGAAGCGGGCCTTGCCGTCGGCTGCCTCGATGGCCGCGCAGATGCGGTCCTGCAGTCCGGTCAGGTAGTCCCTGACGAGCTCGAAGTTCGGATCCATGGGTGCATTCTAGCGGGCGACCCGGGCCTGCCCTTGATCGGGATCAAGGGCTTGCCGGGTCGCGGTGGAATTCGGCCCGCACCTGCGGGGTGCAAAGCTTCCAGGCCAGCCAGCCATGCAGGCCGGCGAAGGCCAGCGCGGTGGCCGTCGCGGTGACCAGCGAGACGATCCGGTTGGCCTGCATCTGGGCCATGAATTCGCGGCCCTCGCGGCTGTCCAGGAACTCCTGCGGGAACATCCCGACCATGCCGTCGAAGAACTGGCCGACCAGCGCCAGCGAGGCGAAGTTGAGCAGGGCGGTGGCCAGCAGGAAGGCGATGAAGGTCCAGCGTGCCCAGTCCCGGCGCCGCAGCAGGCCCCAGGACGAGACCAGGAACAGGCCCGACAGCAGCAGCCCCAGCAGCGACAGCAGGCGCCGCTGCTCCAGCATCCAGGCCACCGCCGGGGGCACGGCGGCGTGGCTGGCGATCCGGGCCACGGTGGCGTCGCCCACCGCCAGGGCCAGCGCCGCCTGTGCCAGCGAGCCGAGCACCGCCAGCGCCGCCAGCAGCATCGAGATGCGGGCCAGCACGCTGACGAAGCCGTTGCGCGGCAAGGGCGGCGGTGCGTTCATGGATCCGTTCCCCGGGTCGACCGCTGCATTGTGCCGAAAGCCGTCCGGCGCCGGGGCTCAGCCCAGCGCGCCGGATGCCAGCGCCCGGTCCAGGGCGGGGAGCACGTGGCCGGCGCTGAGCGGGGCCACCTTCACCGGGAACGGCAGGCGCGGGTCCACCCAGGCCAGTTCCGCGATCTCGGCGCGCACCTGCGGCTGGCCCTCGACCTGGACCACGTAGGCCTCGGTGCGGACCCGGCGCCCCGGCTCGTTGACCGCGTCGGCCTCGAACTCGCCCAGGCGGACGGCGCCATCGGCGCGCATGGCCACGCCCAGTTCCTCGTCCAGCTCGCGGGCCAGGGTTTGCAGGGTGTCCTCGCCCGGCTCGCGCTTGCCGCCGGGCTGGATGAAGGTATCCGAGCCATGCTTGCGCACCAGCAGCACGCGCCCGGCCGGGTCGCGGATCACCGCGGCCACGGTGCGGATCGGTTCGACGGGGGTGTTCATCGGGCGGGCTCCTTGAGGGTGCGTTCGAACAGCTTGTGGATGCGGCGGTACTGGTCGAACCACGAGTCCGGGCGCACGAAGCCGTGCCGCTCCAGCGGGTAGGAGGCCAGCTCCCAGTTGTCCTTGCGCAGCTCGATCAGCTTCTGCGCCAGCACCACCGAGTCGCGGTAGAACACGTTGTCGTCGATCATGCCGTGGGCGATCAGCAGGTGGTCCTGCAGGCCTTGGGCGTATTCGATCGGCGAGGAGGTGCGGTACGCCTCCGGGTCCAGCTCCGGGGTGTTGAGGATGTTGGACGTGTACTCGTGGTTGTACTGGGTCCAGTCCACCACCGGGCGCAGCGCGGCGCCGGCCTTGAACGTGCCGGGGCTGCGGAACAGGGCCATGAAGGTCATGAAGCCGCCGTAGCTGCCGCCGTAGATGCCGGCGTGGTCGCGGTCGCCCTGGCGGTTGGCCACCACCCAGTCCAGGCCGTCCAGGTAGTCCTCCAGCTCCGGATGGCCCATCTGCCGGTAGATCGCGGTGCGCCAGTCGCGGCCGTAGCCTTCGCTGCCGCGGTAGTCCAGGTCCAGCACCACGTAGCCCTGCTCGACCAGCAGGTGGTGGAACATCTGCTCGCGGAAGTAGTTGGGCCAGCGCGCGTGCACGTTCTGCAGGTAGCCGGCGCCGTGCACGAACATCACCACCGGATACTTGCGGCCCGGTTCGTAGTCCTTCGGTCCGTAGAACTTGCCCCACACCGTGCCGGCGCCATGCCGGGAAGGCACCTGCACGATCTCCGGGCCGGTCCAGGCGCGGGCCTTGAACGCGGCGCTGCGGGTATCGGTCAGCACCCGCGCCTGGCCGCCGTCGAGCGGGGCCACCGCCAGCTGCGGCGGCAGCCAGCTGCCGGAGTAGCGGACCAGCAGGTGGCGGCCGTCGGGCGAGGGCACGAAGTCCTCCACGCCGTCCAGCGCGGTGACCTCGCGCACCTCGTTGCTGGCCAGGTCCAGGGCACAGACCTCGTAGTCGCCCGGCCAGGCGCGGTTGCACAGGAACAGCAGGCCGCGGCCGTCGGCGGTGGGCACCGGCGAGGAGGCCTCCCAGCGGCCGGAGGTGCGCTGGCGCGGCTTGCCGCTGCCGGACTGGGTGTAGAGGTGGGCGTGGCCGCTTTCCTCGGACACGAACCACAGGGTCTGGTTGTCCGGCAGCCAGCCGAACTCGTTGAAGTTCCAGTTGATCCAGGCCGGGTCGGTGAGGCGGTGGCGCGGCTGCAGGCGCGCGGCGGCCAGGTCCACGCTGGCGATCCAGCGGTCCTTGTTGTCGACCGCGCGCAGCATCACCGCCACGTTGCGGCCGTCATCGCTCCAGCGGATCGCCGCACCCTCGGCGCCGACCTGCAGCGGGCGGTTGCCCTTCAGCGGTTCCTTGCCGGCGGTCTTGCGCAGCGCCGCCAGCGGGTCGTCCTTGATCCCGGGCAGGACGTCGAACGCCAGCTCGCGCACCTGGCCGGTGGCGGCGTCGACCAGCCACAGCGCATGCGGGACCGGGTCGTTGCGGCCGACGCGGGTGCGCACGTCCTCGAACTCCTCGTAGCCGGACTCGGTGACGTAGGTCGGCATCCTGCCTTCGCGACCGGCATCGGTGCCCTTCTTCTTCACCACCACCAGCAGGTGGCGGGCGTCGGGCGACAGGCTGCTGTCGACGATCTCCACGTCGTCGCCCAGGTAGACCGGGGCGGCGGCGCGGGTCGGGTCGGCCTTGCGCCAGGCTTCCTCCTGCGCGCGCTGCGCCTCGCGCCGCTCGCGGTCGCGGCGCAGGGTTTCCAAGGTGCGCAGCTGCTGTTCGCGCAGGGCGTCCGGCGCGGGCGCGGCGGCCGGGTCGCGCGCGGCCTTGAGCGTGGTGACCTGGGCGACCACCCCGTCCGCGCGCCAGTGGAACCAGTCGTCGCCGGCGCGCCACAGCACGCCGCCGTCGGCGGCGAAGCGCGGCTGCGCCTCGGCCTGGGCGGTGCGGGTCAGCTGCTGAAGGTTGCCGCTGGCCAGGTCGCGCACGAACACGTCGCCGTTGCGCACGAAGGCCATGCGCCGGCGCTGCGGGTCGTACACCGGGTCGGGGGCGTCGAGCGCGGCGCGCTCGGCGTCGGAGACCTTCTGCAGGGCACCGCCGGCCACCGGCACGCGCCAGGCGTCGCGCACCGTGCTGCCCTCGCGCTTGAGCAGCAGCTGCGCCTCGCGTCCGTCCCAGCTCCACCAGGCCTTCTCCACCGGCGGGCCGATCCAGTCCGGGTCGGCCATCGCCTGTTCCAGGGTGAAGGCGGCGGACGGGGACTGCGCGGACGCGGCCAGGGGCAGGGCGGCCAGCAGCAGCGGCAGCAGGCGCCGCGCGGCCCGCGGAAAGGGCTGGGTCATGGACGAAACCGGGTGGTGGACTGGCGCCGCAGGGTACCAGCCCGGTCCGCCGCGGCCACGGCAGAAGGTCATGCCCGCCCGCAGCCGTGCTTGCCCACGCCGGGGCCGGCCGCCATCCTGTACCGTCTTGTGCGGCAGCGGGGACTGTCGCAGGAACCTCCCAGCCCGATGTCAGCCGTCATCCAGCCAGCCCTTCCCGCCGTCGAAGACCTGCCCCTGGCGGCGGGCGACCCGGCGCGCGTCCTCGTGTTCGACGCCCGCGGCGGGGTGACCCTGGGCCAGTTCCTCGCCCAGGCCCGCGACCTGGCCGGGCGCCTGCCGGAGGCGCGCCATGTCGCCCACCTGGCCGAGGACCGCTACCGCTTCCTGCTCGGCTTCTGCGCCGCGGCCCTGCGCGGCCAGGTGGCGCTGCTGCCGCCGTCCGGGGCGCCGCGCATCTTGTCCGAGGTGCTCCGGGCCCATGCCGAGGGCGGCGCCTACCGGCTGGGCGGCGAGGACGGCATCTCCGTGCCGGGGCTGGAGGCCGCGCGCGGCGCGCCGGTGGCGGCCGCGGCCACGCCGCGGGTACGCAGCGGCGACCTGGCCGCGATCGGCTACACCTCCGGCAGCACCGGCCGCCCGCAGGCGCATGCCAAGACCTGGGCCGGCTTCGCCACCGGCACCGCGCAGAACCTGGCGGCACTGGCCGACCTGTGGGGCGGGCGCCAGCCGCAGGTGGTGGCCACGGTGCCGCCGCAACACATGTACGGCATGGAGATGAGCGTGCTGCTGCCGCTGCTGGGCGGCGCGGCGGTGCATGCCGGCCGCCCGCTGCTGCCGGCGGACGTGGCCGAGGCGCTGGAACAGGCCTGCGGCCCGCGCATCCTGGTGACCACCCCGGTACACCTGCGCGCGCTGCTGCGCTCGGGCGTGGCGTTGCCGGCGCTGGCCGGGATCGTCTCGGCGACCGCGCCGCTGCCGCAGGAACTGGCGGCCGAGGCCGAGGACCGCTATGGCGCCGAGGTGCGCGAGGTGTTCGGCTCCACCGAGACCTGTGTGTTCGCGCGCCGCCGCACCGCGCGCGACCCGCTGTGGACGCCGCTGCCGGGCGTGCGCCTGGCGCCGCAGCCGGACGGCACCCTGGTGCACGCACCGCACCTGCCGGCGCCGGTGGTGCTGGCCGACATCTTCGAGGTCATGCCCGATGGCCGCTTCCGCCTGTGCGGGCGCCAGGCCGACCTGCTGGAAATCGCCGGCAAGCGCGCCTCGCTGGGCGATCTCACCCGCCGCCTGCTGGCCGTGCCGGGCGTGGAGGACGGCGTGGTGGTGCAGCTGGAGCCGGAGCGCGAGGGCGGGGTGGGGCGGATCGCCGCGCTGGCGGTGGCCCCCGGCCTGGCGCCGGCGGACATCGTCGCCGCGCTGCGCGCCACGGTCGACCCGGTGTTCCTGCCGCGCAAGGTGCGCCTGCTGCCGGCGCTGCCGCGCAACGCCACCGGCAAGCTGTGCCGCGAGTCGGTGCTGGAGGCGCTGGCCGGCCCGGGTGCCCGGGTCGTCGGGTCCGGCTCAGGCAACGCGGCCTAGAATCGCCCCGCAATCCCGTCCGCTCCCGTAGTCCCGCCGTGAACCAGCCTGCTTCCCGTCGTTCCCGCCCGCGCCGCTGGCGCCTGCTGCTGCCGCTGCTGGCCGGCGTGCTGCTGGCGGCCTGCGGTGGCGACAACACCCGCCCGACCCCGCCGCAGCCGGTGGCGCCGGTCGTGCCCGACCCGGTGCTGCCGCCGCCGAAGATCGGCCTGGCCCTGGGCGGTGGCGCGGCCAAGGGCTTCGCCCACATCGGCGTGATCAAGATGCTGGAGGCCAACGGCCTGGCCCCGGACGTGGTCGCGGGCACCAGCGCCGGCAGCGTGGTCGGCGCGCTCTACGCCGGCGGCATGGACCCGTTCCAGCTGCAGGAGAAGGCGGTGGCGCTGGACGAGGCCAAGATCCGCGACGTGCGCCTGTTCTCCGGCGGCCTGATCCAGGGCGTGGCCCTGCAGGACTACGTCAACGCGCAGGTCGGCAAGCGCCCGATCGAGCGCCTGCGCAAGCCGTTCGCCGCGGTCGCCACCCGCCTGGAGACCGGCGAGCGCACCGTGTTCGTGCGTGGCAACACTGGCCAGGCGGTGCGCGCCTCCAGCAGCGTCCCCGGCGTGTTCGAGCCGGTGACCATCGGCCAGTACCAGTACGTGGACGGCGGCGTGGTCAGCCCGGTGCCGGTGGACGCGGCGCGCCAGCTGGGCGCCGACTTCGTCATCGCCGTGGACATTTCCAGCAAGGCCACCGGCAAGCGCCCGGACGGCATGCTGGGCATCGTCAACCAGTCGATCTCGATCATGGGCCAGCGCCTGGGCGAGCAGGAGCTGGCGCGCGCCGACGTGGTGATCCGCCCGAACGTGCTCGACTACGGCTCGGCCGACTTCACCCGCCGCAACCAGGCCATCCTCGAGGGCGAGAAGGCCGCGCTGGCGGCGTTGCCGCAGATCCGCGCGGCGCTGGACAAGTTCAAGGCGCAGCGCCTGCAGGCCGCGCGCGCCGAGGCGGCGAAGCGGGCCGCCGCGCAGGCGCCGCAGCTGCCGCCGTGCAAGCCGCGTCCGCGCTTCGGCCTGGGCCGCGACCAGGGTGACTGCATCCCGGCGGCCAACTGAGCGCGCCGGCGCGCGCGGCTACGGCCGCGGCGCGGCGGCGGAGGAATCGTCGGCGTAGACCGCGTCGCGGAAGGCCTTGTGCAGCGGCACCTTGCCGAACGGCAGCCACTGCGCGAACAGCACCGCCGCCAGCTGGTTGGCCGGGTCCACCCAGAACAGGGTATTGGCCACCCCGTCCCAGAAGAACTCACCGACCTCGCCGGAAGCTTCCTCCGCATCGGCCGGCGGTGCCACGCGCACGGCGAAGTCGATGCCGAAGCCGACCTGGCCCTTGCTCGGCAGCCACGAGCGCTCGCCCGGGCCGACCGCGGCCGGCAGCGCGTCGGTCGCCATCAGCCGCACCGTGGCCGGCTGCAGCACCCGCACCCCGTCCAGCTCGCCGCCGCCCAGCAGCATGCGCGCGAAGCGCATGTAGTCGTCGAGGCTGGAGACCAGGCCCCAGCTGCCCGGGGTGAGCCTGCGCTGGCGGCCGTTGAGGGCATAGGCCTGTTCGTCCGGGATGCGGGTCAGCACGCCGTCGTCGCTGCGCCGGTACAGCGCGGCCATGCGCGGCCGGTCCTGCGGACGCAGGGTGTAGCGGGTGTCCTTCATCTTCAGCGGGCCGAACACGTGGCGCTGCAGGTACTGCCCGAACGGCATGCCCGACAGCACCTCGACCAGGCGCGCCTGCACGTCCACCGCCGGCGAGTACAGCCACTGCTCGCCCGGCTGGTACAGCAGCGGCACCCCGGCCATGCGCCGCACGGCTTCCTCCAGGGTGTTGTCGAGGTTGTCCGGATCGGCGGCGCGGTAGTAGCCGCCCACCGGTTCGGGCGCGTCGCCGCCGGCCATGCCCGCGGTGTGGCGCAGCAGGTCGCGGATCGTGATCGGCCGCCGCGGCTCCAGCAGCAGCGGTTGGCCCTGGGCATCGGTGCCGCCGTAGACCCGGGTCGCGGCGAACTCGGGCAGGTAGCGCGCGACCGGGTCGTCCAGGCCGAAGCGGCCCTGCTCGTACAGCTGCATCAGGGCCACGCCGGTGACCGGCTTGGTCATCGAGAAGATCTGCACCAGGGTGTCGCGCGCCATCGGTCGCGCGGCCTCGCGGTCGGCCAGGCCGAAGGCGCCGAAGTAGGCCTCGCGCCCGTCCTGCCAGACCAGGGCGGAGACGCCCACGATCTGGCCGGAGTCGACCAGCCCGGAAAGCGCCGCGTCGATGCGCGCCTGGTCGACGCGGGCGACCCCGGCGCGGCCGTCGAAGCCGGGCGGGGTGGCGCTGGCGGCGAAGGCGCAGGCAAGGAGCAGGGCGGACAGGCAGGCGCGCAGGCGCGGCATGGCGATCTCCCGGTGGCGGACGATGCCCGCCATCAGGCCACGCGCACCACCGGGCTGCAACGCCCCGCGGCCGGGTTCAGACCAGCGGCACGCCGTGGGCGCCGTCAATCTCCACCAGCAGTTCGCGGCGGCAGACCTGGGCGTGCAGCAGCAGGCGCGGCACCTGCCGCCCCAGGTGCTGGTCCAGGCGCGCGGCCACCGCCGCGGCGTCCCCGGGGTGGCGCACGTAGGCCTTCAGCGGGGTGGCCGCGTCCGGCGCGGGCGGCAGCGAGGGCCGGATCCGGCGTGCCGACGCGATCAGCACGCCGATGTTGGCCAGGGTCTCGTCCACCTGGGCTTCGACCGAGCCGGCGTGCTGCGAGGCATGGCCGACGATGGCGGCGGTGCCGGACAGCAGCAGCGGCATGTCGCTGCCGGTGGGCGGCAGCATGGCGCGGGCGAAGCTCGGCGGCTGTGGCCCGTACTGGCGCGGGTAGCGGTAGGCGCTGACCTGGCGCGGATTCTCCAGCGGGGTGCCGGGACCGGCGGCGGCCAGCCAGTACACCTGCAGCACGCGGCGGCCGTCGCAGCGGCCGATCGCGGTGGCGGCCGGCAGGCGGGTGGCGTCGAGCTGGCCGAGGCCGGCGACGCGGCCGACGCAGAAGCGGCGGTAGCGCTCCTCGTCGCCCTCGCCCAGAGTGATGGCGTCCATGTAGTTCCACACCCGCAGCAGGTGGCCGGCGGGGGCGGCGGCGAGGAACGCGCCCATGCACAGGTAGGCCTGGCGCGCGGCGGCCTCGATGTCGCCGCCGTCCGGCTCGGCCACTTCCACGGCGCCGAACAGCAGGCGGCCGTCGCTGGCCCAGGCCACTTCGCCCTGGCGGCCGTGGCTGACCGGGCCGGCGGCGCGCCACACCTCGATCACCGCCTCGTCCTGCAGCGGCTGCAGGGGCACGCGCAGGTAGCGCGGGTCGGCATGCGCCGCCGCGCCGGCGCCGAAGCCGAACACGGCCAGGGTCCGCGGGTCGTCCAGCTGCGCCTGCAGGGTGTGGGCCGGGGCGTAGCCGACCCGCAGGCAGGCGTCGGAACCGGGCAGCGGCAGCGGGCGGCTCACGGCCGGCCTCCCGGCGCGACCACGCCTGCCTCCTCCGCGGGCGCCGTCGGCGCGGTCGGAGGGGCCGTCGGGTCGTTCTCGGTCATGCGCTGGAAACCGGGCATTGCTGGAAGGGCGCACATGATAGCGCGAGGCCCGTCAGGCCCGCGCTTGGGCCTTCGCGGGCTTGCGCGGGAACGGCCAATGCCGGATCGTTGCCGGCCCTGCATGACCGTGGACAAAGCAATGCCGCAGACCGAAGCCGAGCGCGAACTGGCCGAACTCCTGGTGGAGTGCCTCAACCTGGAGGGCGTCGATCCGCACGGGATCGACCCGGAAGCGCCGCTGTTCAACGACGGCCTGGGGCTGGACTCGATCGACGCGCTGGAGTTGTCGCTGGCGGTGGCCAAGCGTTACGGCGTGCAGCTGCGCTCGGACGGCGAGGACAACCACCGCATCTTCGCCTCGCTGCGCGCGCTGGCGGCACATGTGCAGTCCCAGCGCGCCGGCTGAGACCCCGCGCGGCGCCGCGCCGGCCCTGCTGCTGCCGCTGCAGCTGCTGTTGTGCGTGGCCTATCCGTTCCTGGCCCATGCCGCCACCACCCGCGGTGGGCCCTGGGCCAGCTTCGCCCTGGCCGACCTGGTCCTGCTGCTGCTGGCCGCGCCGCTGCTGAGGCGGCGGCTTTGGGCCCTGGCCCTGCTGGGGCTGCTGCTGGCCGGCCTGGCCCGGCTCGACGGCGGCCCCTGGCCGCAGCTGCTGCTGCTTGCACCGCCGGTGCTGTTCACCGGCTGGCTGGCGTGGTGGTTCGCGCGCAGCCTGTGGGGCGGGCGGGTGCCGCTGATCGCGCGCATCGTGCGCGCGCTGCACGAGCGCGCCGGGCAGCCGATGACCGCCGAACTGGAAACCTACGCGCGCCGGCTCACCGCCGGCTGGGCCGGGGTGCTGGCCCTGCTGACCGTGGCCAATGCGCTGCTGGCGCTGTGGGCGGAGCCGGGCGGGGTGCTGCATGCCCTGGGGCGCACGCCGCCGCTGGCGGTTTCGCCGCAGGCCTGGTCCTGGTTCGCCAACCTGCTCAACTACGGCGTGGTCGGCGGCTTCATGCTCGGCGAATTCGCCTGGCGCAAGCGCCGCTTCCCGCGCCAGCCCTACCGCAACGGCCTGGACTTCCTGCGCCAGATGGCGGCCCTGGGGCCGAAGTTCTGGCGCGACCTGCTGGGCTGAGCCGCGGCCGCGGCGGGCTATCCTTTGCCGATGCGTTTCACCATTCCCGCCGATGATCCGTGCCTGGACGGGCATTTCCCCGGGCGCCCGCTGGTGCCCGGCGTGGTCCTGCTCGAGCGCGTGCTGGAGGCGGTGGAAGCCGCCCATGGCACGCAGGGGCCGCTGCAATTGCCGCAGGTGAAGTTCCTGCATCCGCTGCTGCCCGGCGAGGAGGCCGAGGTGGTGCTGGACGGCGCACCGCCGGCCTGGTGCTTCCAGGTGCGCCGCGGCGACACCGTGCTGGCCAGCGGCCAGTTGCGCGCGGAGGCCGGCGATGGCCGCTGAGTCGGGCAAGCCCACGGCGGCGTGGAAGCAGCGCCCGGAGGGCGGCAACCGGGCCATGATCCGGCTGATCCTCGGGATCGCCCGCGGCGGCGGCCGCGGCCTGGCGCGGCTGTGCCTGTACCCGATCGTGGCCTACTTCCTGTGCATGCGTGGCGCCGAGCGCCGCGCCTCGCGCTCCTGGCTGTCGCGGGTGCGCGGCCGCCGCGCCTCGCTGTGGCAGGTGGCGCGGCACATCCACACCTTCTCGGCCACGATCCTGGACCGGGTGTTCCTGCTGGGCGGGCGCATGGAGGTGTTCGACATCGACGTGCATGGCCTGGAGCACCTGGAGGCGTTGCTGGACCAGGGCCGCGGCGCGCTGCTGTTCGGCTCGCACCTGGGCAGCTTCGACGCGCTGCGGGTGCTGTCGCGGCGGCGCCCCGGGCTGCAGGTGCGGATCGTGCTGGACCGCGGCCAGAACCCGGTGCTGACCGAAGTGTTCGATTCGCTGGACCCGGCGCTGGCCGCCGGGGTGATCGACGGCGCCCTGCCCGGACCGGCGATCGCGCTGGAGATCCAGCACGCGCTGCAGCAGGGCGCCCTGGTCGCGCTGCTGGTCGACCGCGTCCATGGCCACGAGGAAACCGTGGCCGTGCCCTTCCTCGGCCACCCGGCGCGGCTGCCGCTGACGCCGTGGCGGCTGGCGCTGGCGCTGCACGCACCGGTGCTGCTGTGCTTCGGCCTGTACCGCGGCGGCAACCGCTACGAACTGTGCTTCGAGCCTTTCCTCGATCCGGTGGCCACGCCGCCGCCGGGGCGCGAAGGGCGCGCGGAGTGGTTGCGGCAACAGGTGGCGGCCTATGCCGCGCGCCTGGAGCACTACGCCCGCGGTGCCGAGTACAACTGGTTCAACTTCTTCGACTTCTGGAACGACGATGACGCATCCCTCCCGACCGGCGCCGCGGCGCCTGCTGCCGGCCCTGCTGCTGGCATGCGCGACCGCGCTGCCGGCAGCCGCTGAGACCGCGCCGGCCCCGGCGGCGATCCTGCGCGCGGTGGCGCAGCCGGCGCCCAGCCACACCGGGTTCGTGGAGGTGCGGCAGTCGGCGATGCTGCGCAAGCCGCTACGCATCGAGGGCCAGTACCGGCGCGAGGCCGACGGCCGCCTGGTGCGCGAGGTGCGGGTGCCGTACGCGGAAACCACCACGCTGGCCGCCGGCGAGGCGGTGATCGAGCGTGCCGGGCGCGCGCCGCGGCGGGTGTCGCTGCAGCAGGTGCCGGAGCTGGAGGCGATCCAGGACGGCTTCGGCGCGCTGCTGGCGGGCGACCTGGAGCGCCTGCAGCGCACCTACCAGGTGCAGTCCGCCGGCACCCTGCAGGCCTGGACCCTGCGCCTGCAGCCGCGCGACCCGAAGCTGGCGCGTTCGCTGGCCCGGATCGAGGTGCATGGCCGAAACGCCGAGCTGCTGTGCGTGGAAAGCCATCCGGTGCGCGGCGAGCCGCAGCGCACGCTGATGGCCGGCGCCGCCGCGGCCGCGGCCGGGGTCGAGGACGCGCAGGCCCTGGCCGCGCTCTGCCACGGCGCCACGGAGTAAGCGCGCATGGGTTTCCGCGAACCGCGCGGCCGCGCGCGCCTGGCCCTGCTGCTGGGCTGGGTGGCGCTGCTGGCGCTGGGCGGCTGGCTGCTGTCGCGTGGACTGCGGATGGAGGAGGACCTGCGCCGCTTCCTGCCCAGCCCGCGCACGCCGGCGCAGGTGCTGCTGGTGGACGAGCTGGGCGAGGGCCCGGGCTCGCGCCTGCTGCTGCTGGCCCTGTCCGGCGCCGACGACGGGACTTTGGCCGCGCATTCGCGCGCGCTGGCGGTGGAGCTGGCCGCGCGGCCCGGGATCGCGCTGGTCGCCAACGGCGAGGACGCCGGCCTGGAGGCGGTGCCCGAAGGCCTGCGCCCGTACCGCTACCTGCTCTCGCCCGCGCCGCAGGCGCAGTCGCTGGATGCGGGGACGCTGCGCGAGGAACTGGAGCAGCGGCTGCAGGACCTTGGTTCGCCGGCGGCCGACCTGGTCGAGCCGCTGCTGCCCTCCGACCCCACCCTGGAAATCCTGCGCCTGGCCGAGGCCTGGCAGCCGGCGCAGGCGCCCGGGCGCCGCCACGGCGTGTGGTTCGACCAGGCCGGGGAACGGGCCCTGCTGCTGGTGCAGACCACCGCTGCCGGCTTCGACAGCGCCGCCCAGCAGGCGGCGGTGGCGGCGATCCAGGCCGCGTTCGAAGCCAGTCGCCCCGAAGGCGCGGCGACCCGGCTGGAGATGAGCGGCCCCGGCGCTTTCGCCGTGGCCATCCGCGAGCGCACCGAGCGCGAAGTCTCGTGGATCGGCACGGTCGACACCGTCGGCCTGCTGCTGTTGCTGGGCCTTGCCTACCGGCGCTGGAGCATCCCGCTGCTGGGCGCGCTGCCGCTGGCCAGTGGCGGCCTGGCTGGCCTGGGGGCGGTGGCACTGCTGTTCGACGGCGTGCACGGCATCACCGTGGCCTTCGGCTTCACCCTCATCGGCGTGGCCCAGGACTATCCGATCCACTTCTTCAGCCACCTGCGTCCCGGACAATCGCCGGTGGCCAGCGTGCGCGCGCTGTGGCCGACCCTGGTCACCGGCGTGCTGGCCACCTGCATCGCCTACGCGACCTTCCTGTTCTCCGGCGTGCAGGGCCTGCAGCAGCTGGCGGTGTTCACCATCGCCGGCCTGGGCGTGGCCGCCGCCTCGACCCGCTGGCTGCTGCCGCGGCTGGTGACGCCGGCGCGCCGCGACCCGGCCGATTCGGCACGCCTGGCACGCCTCTGGCGCGGCCTCGCCAACCTGCCGCGTCCGCGCCGCAGCCTGGCCGCGCTGGCGGTCGCCGCCGCGGCGGTGGCGCTGTTCGCGCCTGGTCCGTTCTGGGAGAACGACCTGTCGCGCCTGACCCCGGTGCCGCCGGCCGACCTGCAGCGCGACGCGCAGTTGCGCGCCGAGCTGGGGGCGCCGGACGTGCGCTACATGCTGGCGATCCAGGACGTGGACGTGGAAAGCGCGCTGCAGCGCTCCGAGCAGTTGCTGCCCGCGCTGCGGGAACTGCAGGCACGCGGCGTGCTGGCCGGCTACGACCTGGCAGCGCGCTACCTGCCCAGCGCCGCCCTGCAACGTGCGCGCCAGGCGCGACTGCCCGACGCGGACACGCTGCGCGCCTCGTTGGAAGAGGCACTGGACGGTTCGCCGTTCCTGCCCGATGCCTTCGAGCCCTTCCTCGGGGACGTGGCCGCCGCCCGCGCTGCGCCGCCGCTGGGCGTGGACGACCTGGCCGGCACGCCGCTGGAACTGGCGGTCGGCGGCCTCCTGGTGCGTGGCGAGGACCACGCCACCGCGCTGGTGTCGCTGTCGGGCCTTGCCGATCCGCAGGCCGTGGCCGATGCAGTGGCCGGCACGGGCGCGCAGCTGCTGGACCTCAAGCAGGCCTCCGAATCGCTGGTGGCGCAGTGGCGGTTGCGCCTGCTGGGCGCGCTGGCGGTGGCGGCGCTGCTGCTGGCCGGCGTGGTCGTGGCCGCGCTGCGCGACCGCCGCCGCGTGCTGCGGGTGCTGGCGCCGATGGCCCTGACCACCCTGCTGATCCTGGCCGTGCTGCGCGGCTGCGGCGTCGAGCTGAACCTGTTCCACCTGGTCTCGCTGATCCTCGCCGCCGGCCTGGGCCTGGACTACGCCCTGTTCTTCGACCATGCCGGCGACGACCGCGCCGACCAGCTGCGCACCCTGCACGCGGTGATCGTGTGCAGCCTGACCACCGCCCTGGTGTTTGGCCTGCTGGCGCTGTCCTCGATCCCGGTGCTGCGCGCGATCGGCAGCACCGTGGCCCTGGGCGTGGTCGGCAACTTCGTGCTGGCGGTGCTGGTGGCGCGCAGCCCCGCGGAGGAAACCCGATGAACCGACCGTTGCCCGGCCGCGCGGGCATCCTCGCCCTGGTGCCCCACCAGGGTGCGATGTGCCTGTGGGACGAAGTGCTGGCCTGGGACGCGCGCAGCATCCGCGTGCGCGCCTGGAACCACCGCGATCCGGCGCATCCGCTGCGCGCGCGTGGACGCCTGCCGGCGCTGGCGCTGTGCGAGTACGGCGCCCAGGCCATGGCCGTGCATGGCGGACTGCTGGCCGGCACGGAAGGGGGGCGCGCCGCGCCGGGCGTGCTGGTGGCGTTGCACGGGATCGAACTGGCGGTTGCCCGCATCGATGACCTGCCCGGGGCGCTGGAATGCGAGGCGGAACTGCTGGCCGCCAGCGAGGCCAGCCAGCAGTATGCGTTCCGCATCCTGCATGGCGGCCAGGTCATCGCCAGCGGTCGCGCCGCGGCCATGCTCGGCAGCGCGCTGGCCGGTGGCTGACGCCAGCGCCGCGCGCGCTGGCAAAATGCCGCGATGGACCTGACGACTCCCAAGCGCCGCGCCCTGGTCACCGGCGGCAGCGGCGACATCGGTGGCGCGATCTGCCATGCCCTGGCCGATGCCGGCATGGCGGTGATCGTCCACGCCAATACCAACCTGGCCCGCGCCGAGGCGGTGGCCGCGGCGATCCGCGAACGCGGCGGCAGCGCCCGGGCGGTGGCCTTCGACGTGGCCGACGGCGCCGCCACCGGCGCGGCGATCGAGGCCCTGCTGGCCGAGGGCCGGATCGACGTGCTGGTCAACAACGCCGGCATCCACGACGACGCGCCCATGGCCGGGATGAGCGCTGCGCAGTGGCAGCGGGTGATCGACGTCTCCCTGCACGGCTTCTTCCACGTCACCCGGCCGCTGCTGCTGCCGATGGCGCGCGGGCGCTGGGGCCGGATCGTCAGCGTGTCCTCGGTGGCGGCGGTGCTGGGCAACCGCGGCCAGACCAACTACGCCGCGGCCAAGGCCGCGCTGCACGGCGCCAGCAAGTCGCTGGCGCGGGAGATGGGCAGCCGCGGGATCACGGTGAACGTCGTGGCGCCGGGCGTGATCGAAGGCTCGATGACCGCCGGCACGTTCAGCCCCGAGGCGATCCGGCAGATGGTGCCGGCCGCGCGCGCCGGGCGCCCGGAGGAAGTGGCGGCGCTGGTCGCCTTCCTGTGCTCGGAGGCGGCCGGCTACGTCAACGGCCAGGTGATCGGGGTCAACGGCGGCATGGGCTGAAGGCCTGCCCTCAGGTGCCGCCCCCGTCCTGCGGCGTGGCCGCCGCGGCCTCCACCCCGGCGCGCGCATCGCGCCGCGCCAGCAGGGCCAGCAGCGGCCCGGTCATCAGCGTGGTGCACAGCGCCACCAGCAACAGCAGGGTGAACAGCTCCGGGCCGATCAGGCCGGCATCCAGGCCGACCTTCATCACGATCAGCTCGATCATGCCGCGCGCGTTCATCAGCGAACCCACCGCCAGGCTGTCGCGCAGCGGATAGCCGGACAGGCGCGCGCCCAGGCCGCCGCCGGCGAGCTTGCCCAGCACCGCCACGCCGAGGATCAGCAGCAGCGCCCCGGCGCCGGTGGCGGTGAACGCGTCGGCGGTGGTGCCCATGCCGGCCACGGCGAAGAACAGCGGCATCAGCAGGACCAGGGCCAGGTGCTCGATGCGCTCGACCAGGGCGTGCATCAGGCGGTCGTCGCGCGGCAGGCAGGCGCCGAACAGGAACGCGCCGAATACCGCGTGCAGCTGCAGCCACTCGGTGGCCGCGGCGCAGGCGAACAGGCCCACCAGCAGCGCCGCCAGCACCGTGCCGGACGGGCGGCCATCGCTGGCATGCCGGCGCAGCATCGCCGCGAACAGCGGCTTGAGCAGGCCGAACACCAGCACCAGCAGCAGGGCCAGGCCGGCCAGGGTGCGGGCCAGGCCGGCATAGCCGTCGCCGCCGGTCAGCGCCACCAGCAGCGCCAGCGCGATCCATGCGCCCACGTCCAGCAGCGCCGCCGCCGACAGCGCCAGCCGCCCGACCGCGGTGTGCTGCATGCGCCGGTCCTTGAGGATCCGCGCCAGCACCGGGAACGCGGTCACCGACAGGGCCACGCCCAGGTACAGCGCGAACGGCCAGAAGGCCACGCCTTCCGGCGCCAGCATCCCGTGCAGCAGCGGCGCCGCCGCCAGCGCCAGCAGGAACGGCAGCAGCGCCGACAGCCCGGCCACCCGCGCCGCGGCCAGCACCTGCGCACGCGCGCCTTCCGGCGCGCGCATCTCCACGCCAATGACGAACATGAAGAGCACCAGGCCCAGGGTTGCCAGCGCCGACAGCCCGGGCAGCGAGGCGGCCGGGAACAGCGCGGCGTGCAGTTCGGGCATGGCCGCGCCGAACACCACCGGGCCCAGCAGGATGCCGGCGGCCATCTCGCCGATCACCGGCGGCTGGCCCAGGCGCGCGAGCAGCACGCCGCAGGCCCGTGCGGCCACCAGGACGATGGCGATCTGGAACAGCAGCAACCCCGTCATCGCTACTCCCCGTGCGCGGACAGGCCCTTATAGCCCGCACGCGGCCGCGGGCCAAACACGGTTGGCCGTGAAACGGTCCGCTTCAGGGAGTGGTGTCGATCTGCGGCACCTGGGCGCGCACCCGCGCATACTCGCGCCACACGTCGCCATGGGCCAGCACCTGGCGCGCCACGTGCGAGGTGATCCGGTACAGGTCGCGCAGCGGGCGGAAATGGCTGCGCCGCAGCGGGCCGCCGTCCTGGCCGCGGTAGCGGGTCTCCACCGGCACCGCCACGCTGCGGATGCCCAGCTGGCGCGAGGCGGAGATCAGCAGCTGCGCCTCGAACACGAAGTCCTCGCCGGGCACGTCCTGCAGCGCGACCACCGCCGCCGGGTAGTAGCGCTGGCCGCTCTGGCTGTCGGCGATGCGGTAGCCGGCGCCCCAGCTCACGCCCCAGTCGCCGAAGGCATTGGCCATGCGCCGCAGGCGTGGGGCCGCGGCGCGGTGGCGCAGGCGCGCGCCGATGATGATGTGGTTGGGGTGGCGCGCCGCCGCGGCCAGCAGGCGCGGCAGGTCGGAGGGGTCGTGCTGGCCGTCGCCGTCGATGGTCAGCACCCCGGTGGCGCCACGCGCCAGCGCCTCGGCGAAACCGGTGCGCAGGGCCGCGCCCTTGCCGCGGCGCAGGCCGTGGCGCAGCACGGTCACCGGCAGGTCGCGCAGGCGCTCGGCGGTGCCGTCGGTGGAGCCGTCGTCGACCACGATCACCCATGGGCAGTGCGCCAGGGTCTGGGTGACGACGTCGCGGATGCGCAGCGCTTCGTTGAGCGCCGGGATCACGACCGGAGTGGTACGCGGGTCAGCCATGGGCCAGTCCGATCCGCAGTCCGCGGCCCTCGCCCAGCGGCAGGGCGGTGGTGCCATGCGTGCCGGCAAGCGCCTCGGCCAGCGCCAGCGCCGCCGGGGCCATCGCATTGCGCGCGGCGATGCCGCACCGTGGCGCTACCGGCGCCGCCCCGGCGTCCGGGTCCAGTCGCAGCTGCAGGCGGTCGTTGCCGCCGGGACGGGCCAGGACCAGGGCCATGCCGAGCAGGCCCTCGCTGCCGAGCACGTCGTGCAGCGGACCGACCGCCGTGCCGTCGTAGGCGACGAGGAGCACCGCCTGCGCCCCGGCCTCCAGCTGCGCCAGCGCCTCCACCAGGCCCATGGCGAAGCTGGCTTGGCCGGCGCTGATCGCGGTGGCCGGCTCCATCGCCCCGGTGCCGATGGTCCAGTAGCCGGCGGCGGCGTTGTGCACGGAATTGTGGAAGCGGGTCGGCGAGACCTCGGTGGGGGCGCGCGCCAGGGTGGCGCACATGTTGTCGGTGATCGCCAGCTCGCCGTAGGTGGAGGTGAACACCGAGGGCAGGCTGGCCGGGTCGCGGCCGGCGGCCTCGCACGCGGCCTGGGCCGCCTGCAGCGCGACCAGCACCGTGTCCGGCGCGCGCCGGCGCTCGTTGGGCGGCAGCAGCGTGGGTGCCGGCCGCGCGGGCGCCGCTTCCGGCGCCGCGGCGCCGCGGTGCAGGCCGACGAAGGCCTCCCAGGACGGGACGCCCGGGGCCCACAGGCCGATGCCTTCGATCGCGGCGGTGAGGGGCGTGGTCATGGGCGCGAGAACACCAGCGAACAGTTGTTGCCGCCGAAGCCGAAGGCGTTGTTCATCGCATGGGCGATGTCGGCGCGGGCATTGTCGAAACGGATCTGCGGGCCGCACACCGGGTCGGGCACGGCGCTGTTGAGGGTGCCCGGCAACAGCCCGTGCTCCAGCGCCAGCAGCGCGAACGCGGACTCGACGATGCCGGCCGCGCCCAGGGTATGGCCGGTCCAGCCCTTGGTCGAGCTGGCATGCAGGGTTGGCGGGAACAGCGCCGCCACCGCCGCCGCCTCGACGCTGTCGTTGGCCGGGGTGGCGGTGCCGTGCAGGCTCAGGTAGCCGATGTCGTCCGGCGCCAGGCCGGCACGCGCCAGCGCGTCCTGCATCGCCCGCCGCGCGCCCAGGCCTTCCGGGTGCGGCGAGGACATGTGGTAGGCGTCGGAGGATTCGCCGTAGCCGGACAGCCAGGCGCGCACGCGGGCGGGTTCGGCCTGGCGTTCGAGCAGGGCGAAGCCGGCGGCCTCGCCCAGCGACAAACCGTCGCGCGCGGCGTCGAACGGCCGGCAGGGCTGCGCCGAGACCAGCTGCAGCGCGTTGAAGCCGTACAGCACGCTGCCGCACAGGGTGTCCACGCCGCCGACGATGGCTGCATCGGCGAGGCCGGCCTGCATCAGGCGCGCGGCATGGGCGAACACCTTGGCGCTGGAGGAGCAGGCGGTGGCCACGGTGAGGGTCGGGCCGGCGGCGCCGGTGGCCGCGCCCACGAAACCGGAGGCGGCGTCCGGGCAGTGCACCTTCAGCCGCGCCAGGTCGGCCGGGAAGCGGCCATCCTCCAGCCGGGTATAGGCCTCCTCGGTTTCGCCGATGCTGGAGGTGGAAGTGCCGATCACCACCGCCACCCGCGCCGCACCATGGCGCGCCACGGCCTCGCGCGCGGCCTCGAGGAAGCCGTCCTGCTGCAGGCCCAGCCAGGCCAGGCGGTGGTTGCGCGACTGCCAGCCTTCCAGCGCCGCCGGCAGTTCCACCGTTTCCACGCCCTCGACCCGGCCGATCCAGCACTCCAGCGGCCGCCCCGGCAGGTCGTTGCGGCGCAGTCCGCCACGGCGCTGCACGAGCGCCTCGTGCTGCGCCTGCAGCCCGGCGCCAAGCGCGGTGGTGGCGGTGAAGGCGGTGATGGCCACGGGCGCGACGGGCGCCGGACGGGAGTGCGTGAGCAAGGGCAGCGACTGGCGGGCAGGAGGCGCGGGAGTATAGCCACTGCGCCTGTTGCCGCCGCGTGCCGGCCGGCTTCACCAGGATGAACGATGCCCCAGGCATTGCCGCGCTTCCGCACCTGCGACATTTCCTCCACAATCCCGAGGTTCTTACGTTTCCCCCGGGGCCGGGCGCGACCGCGCGCATGCAAGCCTACGTCTACAAGAGCCGCCGCCGAGCAGACACCTACGTATTCCTGGCCGAACGCGACGGGTTCTCGCGCCTGCCCGCGGCGGTAGCGCAGGGCCTTGGCCAGCTGGAATTCGTCCTCGAGGTCGCGTTGACTCCGGAGCGCCGCCTGGCGCGGGCCGACGCCGCGGTCGTGCGCGCCAACCTGGCCGCGCAGGGCTTCCACATCCAGTTCCCGCCGGTCCCCGGTACCCCGGACGCGGCCCATGGCTGAGCCCGTTTCCCGTCCTGCCCGCCCGCCGCTGGCCGCGTTCTTGCTCGCGGCCGGCGTGCTGCTGGCAGCGCTGGCCGGCTTCGGTGGCGCGGTCGCGGTGGTCGCCGGCCTGCTGGCGCAGGCGCTGCTGGCCGCGGGCCTGTCGTGGTGGCGCGGTACCCGCGCGCTGCCGGCCAGTCCGCGCGCACTGCCGGCCGCGCTGCCGGGGCCGTTGCTGGCCTGGGGCGCCGGGCTGGCCCTGGCGGCGCTGCTGCTGGCCTGGCCGCTGCAGGCGCTGCGTGCCCACGCCAGCCTCGGCGCCGCGCTGGGCACCAGCCTGATGGCGGCCCTGCTGGTGCTCGCACTGTGGCGCACGTGGCCGGTGTGGCGCGCCGTGGAGGGCGAGGGCGCCGCGCCGGGCGCGTCCTGGCGCCGGCTGCCGCAGCAGCAGGCCGATACCTGGTCCGGGCTGGGCGCAGCGCTGGCCATCGCCCTGGTGCTGGGCGGCTGGCTGCTGCTGGCCTGGCCGCAGCTGCTGGCCCCGGCCACGCGCTGGGGCCTGGCCGCGGCCTGGGCCCTGGCCGGGATCCCGCTGCACCTGTGGCTGCAGCGCACCCCGGCCCCGGTCGAGCGCGCCGCGCCGCTGGATTTCCTCGCCGCGACCCTGCTGCAGGCCGAACCGGAGCCGCTGCCGCCGGCACCGGAAGATCCGGCCGCGCTGGCCGAGGCGCTGTACGCCGCCGCCCGCGCCGGCCGCGTCGACCAGGCCCTGCAGCTGCTGGAGGCCGGTGCCGACCCGCATGCGCCGCCGCCGGAGGATGAACGCGACCGCCGCAGCCTGGCGGTGCTGGCCGCGGTGCTGCCGGACCTGCGCCTGCTGCGCGCGCTGATTGCCCAGGGCGTCGACCTCAACCCGCCCGGCGGCACCGGCCCGCTGCTGGCCGCCACCCGCGACAGCTGGCACGGCCGCCCCGAGGCGGTGATGACCCTGCTGGCCAACGGCGCCGACCCGCGCGCCCGCGACGCCGAAGGCAATTCCCCGCTGCACCATGCCGCGCGCAGCACCGACCCCGGCGTGGCCGCGCTGCTGCGCGACGCCGGCGCCGAGCTGGAGGCGCTCAACAACGACGGCCTGTCGCCGCTGGGCGTGGCCTGCGCCGCCGGCAACTGGCGCCTGGCCAAGTTCCTGCTCGAACGCGGCGCCCGGCCCGAGCCGCCCGGTGGCCAGCCGGCGCTGCTGGCCGCGGCCGGCGGCGACGAGGACGATCCGGCCGGGGTGCAGCTGCTGCTGAAGTTCAAGGCGCGGGTGGGCGCCACCGGCCGCGGCGGGCGCACCGCCCTGCACGAGGCCGCGCTGGCCGGCCACGCCGGGATCGTGGCGGCGCTGCTGGCCGCCGGCGCCGATCCGCACCGCGCCGACGAGGCCGGGCGCACGCCCTGGCTGGAGGCCGCGCGCGGCCAGCACGCCGAGGTGCTGGAACAGCTGCTGGCGATCGGGGTCGACGTGGCCGCGGTGGACGCCTCCGGGCGCAACGCGCTGCTGCTGGCGGCCAGTGCCGAGCAGCCTTCGCTGCCGCTGGTGCGGCGCCTGCTGCAGGCCGGCGTGGATCCGGCGGTGCCCGATGCCAGCGGCCGCCGCGCGGTGGACGCCGCCGCCGAGGCCGGGCGCTGGGCGATCGTGGCCGCGCTCGACCCGGGCTACCCGCTGCCGCTGGCGGTGGCCGACAGCGTGGCCGCCGCGCCGGCCGAGGCCGATGCGCGCCCGCCGCTGGCGCTGCTGCGCGAAGGCCTGCTGGCCGGGCGCATGGACGGCCTGCCGGCGCTGGCACGGCTGTGCAGCCCGGCCGAACTGGGCGGGCTGCTGCACGAGCGCGAGCTGCAGGCCCGCCCGGAAGCGCTGGCCTGGCTGCTGGAGCAGGGCGCCGATCCGGAAATCCTGGTCGACGGCCATACCGTGCTGTCGGCCCTGCTCGGCCGCGGCGGCGAGGCCGCCGCCGCGATCCAGCTGCTGCTGCGCCACGGTGCCTCGCCGGCCGGCGCCGGCGGCCTGGCCCGCTTCCTCGCCGCCTGCGTGCAGCGCGACGAGGCCGCCCGCGGCCACGAACAGCTGGCGCTGGAACTGTTCGGCGCCGGCGCCGATCCGTTCGCGCCCTCGCCGGCGGGCGACCCGGCGCTGTCCCTGGCCGTGCGCCTGGGCTGGCTGCGCCTGCTGGACGCCCTGCTGGACGCCGGCGTGGACCGCGAGGCCCGCGACAGCCACGGCATGACCGCCCTGCACCTGGCCGCTGCGCTGGGCCGCGAATCGGCGCTGCTGCGCCTGGTCGCCCAGGGTGCCTCGCCGGAGGCGCGTGCCGCCGATGGCCAGACCCCGCTGGGCGTGGCCCTGGCCAGCGGCCGCCGCGACCTGGCCGACTGGCTGGACTGGCGCGGCTGGCAGCTGCCCGGGCGCCCGCTGCGCCCGGCCGACGTCCCGGCCGCGGCGATGGCCGGCGACGCCGACGCGGTGCGCCGCCTGCTGGACCTGGGCTTCGCGGTCGACTCCACCGACGCCCAGGGCTGCACCGGCCTGCTGCGCGCCGCCGGCGGCGGCCATGCCGCGGTGGTGGACCTGCTGCTGGCGCGCGGCGCCAATCCGCAGCACGCCGCCAACAGCGGCGCAACCCCGCTGTCGGCGGCGGTGAGCATGCGCCAGCTGGGCATCGTCTCGGCCCTGCTGGATGCCGGCGCCGACCTCGAGCACCGCCTGCCGGGCGGGGTCACCGTGCTGATGCTGGCCTCGGCCCTGGGCCTGGCCGACGTGGCCGCGCGCCTGCTCACCGCCGGCGCCGATATCTCCGCCGGCGACAGCCAGGGCCTGGCGCCGCTGCACTGCGCCGCGCTGTACGGCTTCACCGGGCGCGACCGCCCGCGCCTGCTGGCGCTGCTGGACACCCTGCTGCTGGCCGGTGCCGAGCCCGACCAGCCGGCCGCCGGCGGGGTCACCCCGCTGCTGCTGCTGCTGGGCGCGCGCGCCGAGCCCGGCAGCGCCTGCGACGAGAACGTGGTCCTGGCCGGCCTGGAGCGCCTGCTGGAGGAGGACGTGTCGCTGGACGCGCAGGACCCGCGCGGCTTCGGCCCGCTGCACCTGGCGGCGCTGCACGGCCTGCGCGCGGTGGTCCAGCGCCTGCTGCGCGCCGGCGCCGACCCGGACCTGCGCGACACCCTCAACCGCACCCCGCGCGACATCGCGGTGATGCGCGGCTTCGTCGACGTGGCCGCCGAGTTCGTGCCCGCGCACCAGGCCACCGGGGTGTCGATGGCGCGCTTCCTCAACCAGCCGCGCAACTGAGCGCGCCGGCAAGGCCGCGGCTCAGTCCCTGTCGGAGGGCGGGGCCGGCGGCGCGTCCTGCGCCGGACGGCTGACCGCCGGGCCCCCGGCATCGGCCTCGAACAGCCGCACCAGCTCGGCGCGTGCCTGCTGCGCACTGCGCTTGAGCGCGTCCTCGTCGTCGTAGACCAGGTACTGCTCCTGCAGCAGGGCCTCGTCGTGGGCGCGGAAGCGGCGCACGTGCTCGGCCGCCTGCGCTTCGGGCATGCCCAGCTCGCACAGCACCCGCCCGGCCACTTCCAGGCTGGTGCCCAGCAGTTCGCGGTAGGGCTCGGTGCCCAGGTCCATCAGCCGCCAGGCGTGCTGGCGGTCGCGCGCGCGCGCCAGCACCCGCGCCTGCGGGTACTGGCGGCGGATCAGGCGCACCGCCTGCAGCGTGGTCTCCGGCTCGTCGGCACAGATCACGAACACCTTGACGTGCTCGGCGCCGGCGGCGCGCAGCAGGTCCGAGCGGGTGGGGTCGCCGTAGAAGATGCGGCCGCCGCTGCGGCGCACGTCCTCCACCCGTTGCGGACTGCGGTCCAGGGCCACGTACGGGATCTTCTGCGCCGCCAGCACCCGCGCCACGATCTGGCCGAAGCGGCCGACCCCGGCGATCAGCACCTGCGGCTTCTCGACCCCGGGCGCGGCGCTGTCGTACTGCGGCGCCGGCGCCGGCGGCTGCTCCTCGCGCCGCCGGTGCAGGTAGCGGTCCAGCGCCATCAGCAGCAGCGGCATCAGCGCCATCGACACACCGACCACCGCCGCCAGACGGTCGTACTCGGCGGTGGTGAGCAGGCGCACGCGCAGCGCCTCGTGGAACACCACGAAGGAGAACTCGCCGCCCAGCCACAGGGTGCCGCCCAGCAGCAGGCCGTGCCCGGGCTGCAGCCGCGCCACCTTGCCGATGCCCAGCAGCACGCCGAACTTCACCACCAGCAGCAGGCCCACGCCGGCGGCGATGAGCCAGGGCTCGGCGACGATCCGGTCCAGGTCGATGCCCATGCCCACGGCGATGAAGAACAGGCCCAGCAGCAGGCCCTTGAACGGCTCGATCTGCGATTCCAGCTCGTGCCGGTACTCCGAGTCGGCCAGCAGCACGCCGGCGATGAACGCGCCCAGGCCGGGGCTCAGCCCGGCCTGCTGCATGATCCAGGCACTGCCCAGCACCGCCAGCAGGGCGGTGGCGGTGAATACTTCCGGGGTGCGGATGCTGGCCACCACCTTGAGCCCGCGCCGCATCAGCAGGCGCCCGCCGAACCACACCAGCGCCAGCGCGCCCAGCGCGTGCCCGACCATGGCCCAGGTCAGGCTCTCGTCCTTGACACCCCCCAGCAGCGGGATGACCGCCAGCAGCGGGATCGCCGCCAGGTCCTGGAACAGCAGGATCGCGAATGCCAGCTGGCCGTGGTCGCTGCCCAGCTCGCGGCGCTCGCCCAGCATCTGCAGGCCCACCGCGGTGGAGGACAGGGCCAGGCCGAGGCCGGCCACCAGCGCGCCCTTCCAGTGCACGCCGTAGAAGAACAGGGCCGCGCCCAGGAACAGCGCCGACACGAACACCTGGGCGCCCCCGGCGCCGAACACCGGCCGCCGCAGCAGGCCCAGGCGCGCGGGGGACACCTCCAGGCCGATCACGAACAGCAGCATGATCACGCCCAGCTCGGACGCGCCCAGGATCCGCTCCGGGTCGCTGACCGCGCCCACCCCGTGCGGCCCCAGCAGCACGCCGGTGGCCAGGTAGGCCAGCACCGCCACCAGGCCCAGCCGGCGGAACAGCGGCACGACCGCGATCGCAGCCGCCAGCAGCACCAGCGCCAGTTCGAAACTCAGGTTGCCGGGCAAGGTGCCGTCCATCGATTGGCCCGATTATCGCCGCGGATGGCGCCGCGTGGGCGGCCGGACGTGACTGGCCGCTGTCCGCGGTGCGCGCGGGCGGTTCGGCACGGGCCTGTGCTAGCCTCGCCGCCGGTCCAAGGGTCCACATGCGCAGTCCATGGTGGTGGGCAGTCGTGCTCTGGGTGGTTGCGGGCCTGGCGCTGGCGGCGGAGGGCGGCGGCGAGCCGCAGGTCGAAGCCGGCATGCTGGTTTCCGGCCGGATCGTCGTCGGGCCCGACGGCAAGCCCAGCGAGTACCAGCTGAAGGATCCGGACCGGCTGCCGGCCGGGGTCCGCCGGTTCCTGGACCTGCATATCCCGCGCTGGCAGTTCGAGCCGCCGATGCTGGAGGGCCGCGCGGTGGCCCTGGACAACCTCATGGACATCCACCTCAGGGCGGTGCCCGAGGGCGAGGGCATGCGCCTCGAACTGGGAAGCGTCTCGTTCCGGCCGGCGGCCCGGGACACCGAATACGAACTGCGCAGGCGCAGGCTGATCCCGCCGGAGTATCCCCGCGCGGCCCTGGCGGCCGGCGACGGGGGCGGCGCCGTGGTCTACGTCGCGCTCAGGATCGGCCCCGACGGCAAGGTGGTGGAGGCGGTGGACGAGCAGGTCAACCTGCATTTCATTCCCGACGCGGGCAGCGAAGGGAAATGGCGCGACCTGTTCGCCCGCAACGCATTGCGCGCGGCGCGCGCATGGACGTTCCAGCCGCCGACCCGCGGCGAGCTCGCCGGGCTCCCGTACTGGCGGCTGCGCGTCCCGGTGCACTACATCCCGTCCGCCCTGCCCGGCGCCGGCGACCAGTACGGCAAGTGGCAGGCCTACGTCGTCGGGCCGTGGCGCCAGGTCGACTGGTTCGGGGAAGCCGACGTCCGCCAGCCACTGGAGTCGCTGGCCGGCAACACCCTGCACGTGGCGGATGCGCCCGGCCAGCTGAAGCTGGTCGCCCAGGCCGGGGGCTGATCCGCCCCGCGGCCTGCCCTGCGGCGACGACGCCGCGACGGCGCTAGACTCCGCCGGGGCCCAAAGGGGAGGCCCAAGGGGAGGGGAGAACATGCGCAGTCCGTGGTGGTTGGTGTGTGTCCTGTGGGCGGTCAGTGCGGTGGCGCTGGGGGCGAGGAAGCCGGCGCCGGGCCAGGCCGAGGCGGAAGCCGGCATCCATGTCGCCGGCACGATCGTGGTGGGACCGGAAGGCAAGCCGCTGGAGTACGAACTCACCGGCGCCAACCGGTTGCCGGCCGAGGTGCGCCGGTTCCTGGATTTCCATATCCCGCGCTGGGAATTCGACCCGCCGGTGGTGGACGGCAAGCCGGTGGCGCTGCGCAACCGCATGGGCCTGTACCTGGTGGCCAGGCCCAGCGCGGACGGCGGCATGCGCATCGTCCTGCAGGCGGCCAGCTTCACCCCCGTCGAGAAGGGCGGTGGCTACGACCTGGCGGCGGCGCGGATGCCGCCGCCGCCGTACCCGGAGGCGGCCGCCGAGATCGGCGTGGAGGCCACGGTCTACCTGGTGCTCAAGGTCGGCCCCGACGGCAAGGTGCTGGACGCCGCCGACGAGCAGGTCAACCTGCACTTCCTGCCCGAGCGCGATGCCGACAAGTGGCGCGACATCTTCGCCCGCGCCGCCGTGCGCGGCGCGCGCAGCTGGAAATTCAACGTGCCGACCCAGGGGCCGGAGGCCGGGCGCGAGTACTGGCTGGTGCGAGTACCGCTGGCCTTCACCTTCGACCAGCGCAACCGCTACGGCGAATGGCAGGCCTACGTGCCCGGCCCGCGGCGCAAGGTGCCGTGGGTGCCGGAAGATGAACAGGGCGGCCCGCTGGAGGCCATGGCCGGTGGCAGCGTGAACGCGGTGGGCGCCAGGAGCGGGGTAATGCTGACCCCGGCCGGCCGCGGCCTGTAGGCCCGTCCGGCGCCACCGGACGGAAACAGGAAGCCCCGCCGGTGGCGGGGCTTCCCGTGTTGCCTGGCTGCGCCTTGCGGGCGGCCTTCAGCGCTTCATCGAGCTGAAGAACTCGTCGTTGGACTTGGTGTTCTTCATCTTGTCGAGCATGAACTCCATCGCGCCGATCTCGTCCATCGGGTGCAGGAGCTTGCGCAGGATCCAGATCTTCTGCAGCAGTTCCGGCTCGATCAGCAGGTCCTCGCGGCGGGTGCCGGAGCGGTTGATGTCGATGGCCGGGAACACGCGCTTCTCGGCGATGCGGCGGCTCAGGTGCACCTCGGAGTTGCCGGTGCCCTTGAACTCCTCGTAGATCACCTCGTCCATCTTGCTGCCGGTGTCGATCAGCGCGGTGGCGATGATGGTCAGGCTGCCGCCTTCCTCGACGTTGCGCGCGGCGCCGAAGAAGCGCTTGGGCCGGTGCAGGGCGTTGGCGTCCACGCCGCCGGTGAGCACCTTGCCCGAGGACGGCACCACGTTGTTGTAGGCGCGGGCCAGGCGGGTGATCGAGTCGAGCAGGATCACCACGTCCTTCTTGTGCTCGACCAGGCGCTTGGCGCGCTCGATCACCATCTCGGCGACCTGCACGTGGCGCGCGGCCGGCTCGTCGAAGGTCGAGGAGATGACCTCGCCGCGCACGGTGCGCTGCATCTCGGTCACTTCCTCCGGGCGCTCGTCGATCAGCAGCACGATCAGGTGCACGTCCGGGTGGTTGGTCGTGATCGCGGTGGCGATCTGCTGCATCATCATCGTCTTGCCCGCCTTCGGCTGGGAGACGATCAGCGAGCGCTGGCCCTTGCCCTGCGGGGCCATCAGGTCGAGGATGCGGCCGGTGATGTCCTCGGTCGAGCCGTCGCCGCGCTCCAGCCGGAATCGCCGGCGCGGGAACAGCGGGGTCAGGTTCTCGAACAGGGTCTTGTTCTTGCTCGCCTCCAGCGGCTCGCCGTTGATGGTGTCCACCACCGACAGGGCGAAGTAGCGCTCGCCGTCCTTGGGCCAGCGGATGCGGCCGGACAGGTGGTCGCCGGTACGCAGGTTGAAGCGGCGGATCTGGCTGGGCGAGATGTAGGTGTCGTCCGGGCCGGCCAGGTAGCTGGCCTCGGCGCTGCGCAGGAAGCCGTAGCCGTCCGGCAGGATCTCCAGCACGCCGTCGGCCTGCACGCCCTCGCCGTGGCGGGTGAGCACCTTCAGCAGGGCGAAGATCACGTCCTGCTTGCGCGCGCGGGCCACGCCCTCGTGGATGTTCAGCTGCTCGGCGATCTCCAGCAGCTTGTGTGCGGGCATGCGCTTGAGGTCGCTGAGGGTGTAGGTCGGGAAGCCCTCGGGCACGCTCGGCTGCGGCCGCTGCGGGTTCTGCTGGCCGCCGTTGCCGCCCTCGTCCTGCATGCCGCCTTCCTCGCGGAAGCGCTCGCGCTGGCGTTCGCGGCGGTTGCGGAAGCGCTCGCGGCGGTTGCGGCCGCCGCCCTCGCGCTGCTCGCGCTCGCCGCCGTCGTTGCCGCCCTGGCCGCCGTTGCCGTTCTGGCCGTTCTGGCTCTGCGGCGCGCCCTGCTGGCCGCCACCCTGCGGGGCGGACGGCTGCTGGGCCGGCGCGGACTCGGCCGCCTGCGGCGCGTTCTGGGCGCCGCCCTGCGCGGCCGGGGCCGGGGCGGCAGGCGCCGGAGCGGCAGCGGCCGGCGCCGAGGGCATCGGCAGCGCAGCCTGGACCGGCGGGTTGGCGGGGGTGGATTCGGCGGCGCCGGCAGCGGCGTCGGCGGGCTTGGCCACGCGCTTGCGGGCGCGCTTCTCGGCGGGTGCGTCGTCGCTCCCGGGCGCTTCAGGCTGGGTGTTCTCGGACAAGACTGGAATTCCTCGCTGGCAGATGCGAGCGCCCGGAAGCGGGCGGATGACTCGTTGGGTGGGGTGCGCCGGCCTGGCGCGCCTTGCGGCGGCAACGTTCCGGCGGGACGGCGGCCGCGCAGCGCGACCGGACCTGCCGACACTAGCACCAGGTTCCTGGCGGCGGCAAGCGCCGCGGGAGGCGGGCGGGGCCTGCGTTCAGGCCCGTGCGGCAGGCGGCCGTGGCCGCCCGCCGCGGCGGCTTCAGGCCGCCAGGGTCTTGTCGATCATCTGGGTCAGCTGGCCCTTGCCGACCGCGCCGACCTGGGTCGCCTGGACCTGGCCGTCCTTGAACAGCAGCAGCATCGGGATCGAGCGCACGTGGTACTTGATCGCCGTGGCCCGGTTCTGGTCGATGTTGACCTTGGCCACCTTCATGCGGCCCTCGTAGGCCTCGGCGAGCTCGTCGATGATCGGCGAGATCATCTTGCACGGGCCGCACCATTCGGCCCAGAAGTCCACCAGGACCGGTTCCTGGGATTGCAGCACGGCGCTGTCGAAATCGGCATCGCCGATATGCATCACCTTGTCGTTCACTTGGGTCTCCGTGGGATTGCGGATGCCCTCCACGCAGGGCGGGGGGCTGCTTGGGTTAAACTGGGGCGTTCCGCGGAGATGTCAAGTGGGCTACACCGTCCCACCGACGGCCGCGCGGCCCGGCGCCGGCGCAGTGTGCGGCGGCCGGGAACGTATTTGCAAGGCCGCCAAAGGCCGCCTGTCCGGCCACGCTGGGCCAGGCCACATGAAGACTGGATGATGAGCGACAAGCCGCTGACCGATGTAACGTTTTCCTCCTTCGACCTGCATCCGGAGCTGCTCGCCGGGCTCGAGTCGGCAGGCTTCACCCGCTGCACCCCGATCCAGGCGCTGACCCTGCCGGTCGCCCTGGCCGGGCGCGACGTCGCCGGCCAGGCCCAGACCGGCACCGGCAAGACCCTGGCCTTCCTGGTCGCGGTGATGAACCGCCTGCTGACCCGCCCGGCCCTGGCCGAGCGCAAGCCGGAGGATCCGCGCGCGCTGATCCTGGCCCCGACCCGCGAGCTGGCGATCCAGATCCACAAGGACGCGGTCAAGTTCGGCTCGCACCTGGGCCTGCGCTTCGCCCTGGTCTACGGCGGCGTGGACTACGACAAGCAGCGTGAGCTGCTGCAGCAGGGCGTGGACGTGATCATCGCCACCCCCGGCCGCCTGATCGACTACGTCAAGCAGCACAAGGTGGTGTCCCTGCATGCCTGCGAGGTGTGCGTGCTGGACGAGGCCGACCGCATGTTCGACCTCGGCTTCATCAAGGACATCCGCTTCCTGCTGCGGCGCATGCCGGTGCGCACCGAGCGCCAGACCCTGCTGTTCTCGGCCACCCTCAGCCACCGCGTGCTGGAGCTGGCCTACGAGCACATGAACGAGCCGGAGAAGCTGGTGGTGGAGGCCGAGACGGTCACCGCCGCGCGCGTGCGCCAGAAGCTCTACTACCCGGCCGACGAGGAGAAGCTGCCGCTGCTGCTGGGCCTGCTGTCGCGCAGCGAGGGCGCCCGCACCATGGTGTTCGTCAACACCAAGGTGTACGTCGAGCGCGTGGCCCGTGCCCTGGAGAAGGCCGGCTACCGCGTGGGCGTGCTGTCCGGCGACGTGCCGCAGAAGAAGCGCGAGACCCTGCTCAACCGCTTCCAGAAGGGCCAGCTGGAGATCCTGGTGGCCACCGACGTGGCCGCCCGCGGCCTGCACATCGACGGCATCAAGTACGTCTACAACTACGACCTGCCGTTCGACGCCGAGGACTACGTCCACCGCATCGGCCGCACCGCGCGCCTGGGCGAGGAGGGCGACGCGATCAGCTTCGCCTGCGAGCGCTACGCGATGAGCCTGCCGGACATCGAGGCCTACATCGAGCAGAAGATCCCGTCCGAGCCGGTCACCCCGGAGCTGCTGACCCCGCTGCCGCGCCCGGAGCGCGTGCGTCCGGAAGGCGAGTCCGCGGAAGAGGGCGAGGAGGAGAGCATCGGCCAGATCTTCCGCGAGGCGCGCGAGCAGCGCGCCGCCGACGAGGAGCGCCGCGGTGGCGGCCGTTCGCGCGCCGGCCTTGGCGGCGCCGGCGCTGGCCGCAGCGGTGGCGAGCGCCGCGAGGGCGGCGAGCGTCGTCCGCGCCGCAAGCCGCAGGTCGAGGCCGCTGCTCCCGCCGCCGCTGGCGAGGCCCAGGCGGCCGCGCCGGAGCGCGCGCCGCGCCAGCAGCCGCCGGTCGAGGGCAACGAGGTCCCGGCCGTGGCCGGCGAGGGCGAGCGCGCCCCGCGCAAGCGCCGTCGCCGCCGTCGCGGCAAGCCGGTCGACGGTGCGGTGCAGGCCGGCGACCAGGCCAATCCGTCCGCGGTGCCGGCGATCCGCCAGTCGGCCCCGTCGGTACGTGGTCCCGTGCCGGCCCAGGAGCCCAAGCGCGAGTCCCTGCTGGGCCGCATCGGCCGCAAGCTGCGTTCGCTGGTCGGCGGCTGATCCGTCGCCCCGCGTGGGCGGCGCTTCGCTGCATCCCGTATCCCCGGTCGTGGCCGCCACGTCCGGGGATACGTGCGTCTGGAGCCACGATTCCTGCCGGCCGTCGCCGTCGCGGTCGCTTCGCCGTGCGCGCCCCCGCATAATCGCGGCATGACCGTCCTGCGATTCGAAAACGTCAGCAAGCAGTACCCCGGGGGGCACCAGGCGCTGGTCGATGTCAGCTTCGGCGTGGACGAGGGTGAGATGCTGTTCGTCACCGGCCATTCCGGCGCCGGCAAGAGCACCCTGCTCAAGCTCATCCACCTGTCCGAACGCCCCACCCGCGGCGCGGTGCTGCTGGGCGAGCGCAACCTGCAGCGCGTGCGTGGCGGCAAGGTCGCCCTGCACCGGCGCCAGGTCGGCGTGGTCTACCAGGACCACCGCCTGCTGACCGACCGCACCGTCGGCGAGAACGTGGCCCTGCCGCTGATCCTGCGCGGCACCCGCCGCGCCGAGATCGGCAAGCGGGTGCGCTCGGTGCTCGAACGCATGGGCCTGGGCCACCGCGAGAAGGCGTTGCCGACCCAGCTGTCGGCCGGCGAGCAGCAGCGCGTGGGCATCGCCCGGGCGATCATCGCCGAGCCCCCGCTGCTGGTGGCCGACGAACCGACCGGCAACCTCGACCCGACCCTCGCCGCGGAGATCATGGCCCTGTTCGCCGGGCTGCCCGAGCGCGGCACCAGCGTGCTGGTGGTCAGCCACGACCTGGCCCTGCTCAAGCGCATGCGCAAGCGGGTGCTGGTGCTGGACCACGGTCGCCTGGTCGACGACATCTCGCCGAAGGACCTGGCCGAATGAGCACCGCGAAGAAGGCGACCGCCCCCTCCGCGCCCTCGCGCCTGCGCGTGTGGTTCGACCAGCACCTGCACAGCCTGGCCTTCAGCGCCGGCCGCGCCGCGGGCAAGCCCTGGGCGACCCTGCTGACCGTGGCGGTCATGGGCCTGGCCCTGGCCCTGCCGCTGGGCCTGTCGATCGTGATGGACAACCTGCGCCACTTCGCCGGCAGCGTGCAGCAGTCGCGCGAGATCAACGTGTTCCTGAAGCAGGACGTGGCCATGCCGGCGGCGTCCATGCTGGCCGGGCAGCTGCGCGGCCGCGCCGGGGTGGCCGCGGTCGAGTTGCGCAGCCCCGAGCAGGGCCTGGCCGAGCTGCGCGAAGCCGGCCTGGGCGAGGCGATCGACGCGCTGGGCGACAACCCGCTGCCGGCGCTGCTGGTGGTCACCCCCGCCGCGGAGGCCGACGAGGCCCGGCTGGCGGCCGAGCTGGAGGCGCTGCCGCAGGCCGACCTGGTGCAGCACGACGCGCTCTGGCGGCAGCGCCTGGATGCCTGGCTGCGCTTCGGCCAGCGCGTGGTCCAGGTGCTGTCGGTGCTGCTGGGCCTGGGCGCGCTGCTGGTGGTCGGCAACACCGTGCGCCTGGACATCCAGTCGCGGCGCGAGGAGATCGGCGTGCTGCAGCTGCTGGGCGCCAGCGACGGCTTCATCCGCCGCCCGTTCCTGTACCTGGGCGCCTGGTACGGCCTGGGCGCCGGGGTGCTCGCGCTGGGCCTGATCGCCGCCGCCGGCGCCGCCCTGGGCGGGCCGCTGGCCGCGCTCAGCCAGAGCTACGGCAGCCGTTTCGCGCTGCAGGGACTGGATGCCTTCCACTCCGCGATGGTATTGGTGGGCACCGTCCTGCTGGGGTGGCTGGGGGCCTGGGCGGTCACCGGCCATTTCCTGCGCCAGACCCGTCCCACGGAGACCTGATGGCCTCGCACGACCTGAAATACCTGATCCGCGACAACCCCAGGGTGATGGTCGCCGATGGTTCCAAGCTGGTACGCAAGCTGATCGCCGACGTGCTGGTGCGCGAACTGCCGGGCGTTGAAGTGGTGGGCTGTTCCAGCATCGAGGAGGCGCGCGAGGCGCTGGAGGCCGGCCCGGTCGACCTGGTGACCACCGCGCTGTCGCTGCCGGACGGCGACGGCATGGAGCTGGCGCGCAGCGTGCGCGCCGCGGCCCAGGCCTACGTGCCGATCATCGTCGTCTCCGGCGACGCCCAGCAGCACCTGGTCGAGCGCCGCTTCACCGAATACGTCACCGACTACTTCGACAAGTCGCTGGGCCACGAGGCCCTGGTCGAGTTCATCCGCGGCTACGTGCAGCCGCAGCCGATCGCCGGCGCGCGCGTGCTCTACATCGAGGACAGCCGGGTGGTGGCCGAGGCCACCAAGCGCATGCTCGAGCGCCAGCAGCTGGAGGTGGTGCACGTGCTCACCGCCGAGGAGGCGTTCGCGCTGCTGACCGCCGAGTCGCTGGGCCGGGTGCCGCGCATCGACCTGGTGCTGACCGACGTGACCCTCAAGGGCGAGCTGAGCGGCCGCGACGTGGTCGAGCGCATCCGCATCGACTTCGACTACGGCAAGCGCCGCCTGCCGGTGCTGGTCATGACCGGCGATGCCAACCGCCACAACCAGTCCGAGCTGCTGCGCGCCGGCGCCAACGACCTGGTGCAGAAGCCGATCGAGGAACGCCTGCTGGTCACCAAGGTGCTGTTCCAGCTGCGCCTGGCGCGGCTGGAAGACCGCTAGCGGCGCGCCGCGCGGCAGGAGATGCAGTCCCCCATGGCCGACGAACCCGTCATCCGCCTCGAGCCGTCCTGGAAGGCGCGCATCGGCGACTGGCTGCTGCGCCCGGAGATGCGCGAGCTGTCGGCGTTCCTGCGCCAGCGCAAGGCCGCCGGGGTGCAGGTGTATCCGCCCGGGCCACGCCTGTTCGCCGCGTTCGACGCCACCCCGTTCGACCAGGTCAAGGTGGTGATCCTGGGCCAGGATCCGTACCACGGCCCGGGCCAGGCCCATGGCCTGTGCTTCTCGGTGCTGCCGGGGGTGCCGGTGCCGCCGTCGCTGGAGAACATCTTCAAGGAGATCGGCGACGAGCTGGGGCTGCCGCGCCCGGACCACGGCTGCCTGCTGCCCTGGGCGCGGCGCGGGGTGCTGCTGCTCAACGCCGTGCTGTCGGTGGAACAGGGCCGTGCCGGCTCGCACCAGGGCAAGGGCTGGGAAGGCTTCACCGACCACGCCATCGAGACCCTGGCGCGCGAGCGCGAGGGCCTGGTGTTCATGCTCTGGGGCAGCTACGCCCAGGCCAAGGGCCGGATCATCGATTCCCGCCGGCACCGGGTGCTGAAGGCCCCGCACCCCTCGCCGCTGTCGGCCTATCGCGGCTTCTTCGGCTGCGGCCACTTCGCCGCGGCCAACGAGTATCTGGTCCGCCGCGGCCAGGCACCGGTGGACTGGTCGCTGCCGCCGCGGGCCGAGGTCGAGGTCATGCTGCGGGCCGAAAAGTCATCGGTAGAACAATAAGTATTCCATTGGCGGGTTTATCCCGCCGGTGAAAGCAATCATGCTGGCCGCCATCCGGAGCCCCGCTTTCCCCGCGGGGCATCCCCACGAGGCCGCCATGCACCATCTATACGCACTGCTCGCGCGCATCGCCCTGGCCCTGGTGCTGGGCGGCGAGGCCTGGGCCATGCTGGCCGATGCCGGCGCCCTGGCGGGGCTGGCCGGCCTGGCTGCCGCCTTGGCGCTGCTGGCCGGCGCCTGGACCCGGCCGGCGGCGCTGGCGCTGGCCGTCCTCGTGCTGGCGCCGGCCCTGGGCGTGCCCGCCCCGGGCGAACCGCAACAGGTGATCGAGCTGGCGCGCAGCCTGTTCCTGGGCGGCGGCCTGGTGCTGCTGGCGGCGCACGGCGCCGGCGATTTCAGCTTCGATGCCTGGCGCCGCGCCCGCGCCAGCCAGGCCCATCCTTCCCGCCTGCACCCCGGAGGTGCCCATTGATCACCCTGCGCCCGGCCCGCGAACGCGGCCACGCCAACCACGGTTGGCTGGACTCCTGGCACAGCTTCTCCTTCGCCGGCTATTTCGACCCCGAGCACGTGCACTGGGGCCCGCTGCGGGTGATCAACGAGGACCGGGTCGCCGGCGGCCAGGGCTTCGGCACCCACGGCCACCGCGACATGGAGATCATCAGCTACGTGCTGGAGGGCGCGCTGGCGCATCGCGACTCGATGGGCAACGTCGAGCGCATCCTCCCGGGCGAGGTCCAGCGCATGAGCGCCGGCACCAGGGTCACCCACTCCGAGTTCAACCCGGACCCGGAGCGGACCACCCACTTCCTGCAGATCTGGATCCTGCCCGAGCGCACCGGGATCGCCCCCGGCTACGAGCAGAAGCGCTTCGCCCCGGAGGAGAAGCGTGGCCGCCTGCGCCTGCTGGTGTCCCCGGACGGGGCCGAAGGCTCGCTGCGCATGCACCAGGACGCGCGCCTGTACGCGGGCCTGTTCGACGGCGCCGAGCAGGCGCGGCTGGCCCTGGCCCCCGGGCGGCTGGCCTACGTCCACCTGCTTCGCGGCGCCGCCACCGTCAATGGCCAGCGCCTGGCCGCCGGCGACGCCCTGCGCTACCGCGACGAGGCGGAGGTCCGGATCGAGGCCGGCGAGGGCGCCGAGGTCCTGGTGTTCGACCTGCCACCGCTGCCGTCGGAGTGAGACCGGGGTCGCATCCGGGGAACTCACGGCCCCGTGGCGGAGTCTGGGGCATGCTTCCCGGCTCGTCCAAGTGCCTGTTTTCCTTGCGATTCGCTGAACGGAATCGTTCCACCACCGCAATGCTGGGGAACCAGTCCCGGCGTTAGCAGTCCAACCCCCCGATTGCTAAGATGCCTGCCATGACCCAGACCATCCGTTCCACCGCGCTCGTCGCCAACAACCTGCCGGTTCCCAGCCCGCTCGGCTCGCTCGACGCCTACATCAGCGCCGTGCACCAGATCCCGGTGCTGAGCGTGGAGCAGGAACAGGCGCTGGCGCGCCGCTACCGCGACCAGAACGACCTGGATGCCGCGCGCGAACTGGTGCATTCGCACCTGCGCTTCGTGGTGCACGTTGCCCGCGGCTACAACGGCTATGGCCTGCAGCTGGGCGACCTGATCCAGGAAGGCAACATCGGCCTGATGAAGGCGGTCAAGCGCTTCGACCCCGACCTGGGCGTGCGCCTGGTCAGCTTCGCCGTGCACTGGATCCGCGCCGAGATCCACGAGTTCATCCTCAAGAACTGGCGCATCGTGAAGGTCGCCACGACCAAGGCCCAGCGCAAGCTGTTCTTCAACCTGCGCAAGGCCAAGACCCGCCTGGGCTGGATGAACGCCGCCGAGGTCAGCGCGGTGGCGAAGGACCTCAACGTCTCCGAGCGCGAGGTGCTGGAGATGGAGGCGCGCCTGTCCGGCCGCGACATCGGCTTCGACGCACCCGTCGACGAGGACGAGGACCACGCCCTGCCGTCGCCGGCCGCCTACCTGGTGGCGCACGACGAGGATCCCTCGCAGGCCTACGAGCGCGAGGACAGCGAAGGCCACCAGCTGGAACTGCTGCGCGAGGGCCTGGCCAACCTCGACGCGCGTTCGCGCGACATCATCGCCCGCCGCTGGCTGGACGACGAGAACAAGGTGACCCTGCAGGAGCTGGCCGACGAGTACGGCGTGTCCGCCGAGCGCATCCGCCAGATCGAGGCCAACGCCATGAAGAAGATGCGCGCGCTGCTGGCGGCCTGAAGCCGCCAACCAGCGCGCCACGCCGACGGCCCGGGTTTCCCCGGGCCGTTTTGTTTGCGCGGCGCCGGCATGACACCGCCGCCGGCCGCTGCGATGCTTCCCCTGGATCCCGGGACCTGACACGCCGTGAGCCTGCTCCTGCTGCTGTTCGACCTGCTCGGCACCTTCGTGTTCGCCCTCAGCGGCGGCACCCTCGCGGTGCGCTACCGCCTGGACGTGTTCGGCGTGCTGGTGCTGTCCTGCGCCGCGGCGGTGTCCGGCGGCCTGGCGCGCGACGTGTTGATTGGCGCACAGCCACCGGCGGCGCTGGCCGACTGGCGCTACCTGGCCGTGGCGATGCTTGCCGGCGTGGTGACGTTCTACCGCCACCAGGCCATCGAGCGCATGCGCAACCCGGTGCAGGTGTTCGATGGCGCCGGCCTGGCCCTGTTCGCGGTGCTGGGTACCAGCAAGGCACTGGACTACGGGCTCTCGCCATTTGCCGCGACCCTGCTGGGCATGCTCAGCGGCATCGGCGGCGGCGTGGCCCGCGACGTGCTGGTGGCGCGCATCCCGGTGGTGCTCAAGGCCGAGCTGTACGCGGTGGCGGCCCTGGCCGGCGGCGGCGTGGTCGCGCTGGCCGATGTGTTCGACCTGCCGCGTACGCCGGCGATGGCGGTGGGCGCGCTGGTCTGCTTCGGCCTGCGCTACATGGCCATCCGCCACGGCTGGCATCTGCCGGCGGCGCACCTGCCCGACGACCGCGGCTGAGGAGGAACGCTACGGCGGCGGTGGCGCGCCGGGTTCGCCGCCAGGCTCGCGGCCGAGGATGATCCGCGCCGCGCGCTGGTGGCTCCAGTAGGCCCAGGCCCAGTTGAGCAGCACCACCAGGCGGTTGCGGAAGCCGATCAGGAAGAACACGTGCGCGGCCAGCCAGAACCACCAGGCCAGCACGCCCGACAGCCGCAGGCCGTGGATGTCGACTACCGCGGCCATGCGCCCGATCGTGGCCAGGTTGCCGAAGTCGCGGTAGCGGAACGGCCGCGCGGGCACGCCCTGCAGCCGCGCCTGGATCGCGCGGGCGACATGCCGGCCCATCTGCTTGGCCGCCGGCGCCACGCCCGGTACCGGCGAACCGTCGGCCTGTTTCACCGCGGCCAGGTCGCCGGCCACGAAGATCTCCGGATGGCCCGGTACCGACAGGTCCGGCCCGACCGGCACGCGCCCGGCGCGATCCAGCGGCACGCCCAGCGAGCGCGCCAGCGGCGAAGCGGCCACGCCGGCGGCCCAGACGATGGTGCGTGAACGCACGTAGGTGTCGCCCAGCCGGTAGCCGCCGGCGTCGATACCGGTCACCGGCACGCCGGTGCTGACTTCCACGCCCAGCTTCTCCAGCTGGCGCCGCGCCTTCTGCGAAAGCGCCTCGGGGAAAGAGGCGAGCACGCGCGGTCCGGCCTCGATCAGGCGCACGCGCGCGCTGGCCGGATCGATGTTGCGGAACTGGTCGCGCAGGGTATGGCGCGCGATCTCGGCCAGGGTGCCGGCCAGCTCCACCCCGGTCGGCCCTCCGCCGACGATGGCGAATTCCAGCCAGGCCGCGCGCTCGGCCGGATCGTCGCAGGCCTCGGCGCGCTCGAACGCCAGCAGCAGCTTGCGCCGCAGTTCCAGCGCATCGTCCAGCGACTTCAGGCCCGGCGCGTGCCTGGCCCACTGTTCGTTGCCGAAGTAGGCGTGGGTCGCGCCGGTGGCCAGCAGCAGGTAGTCGTATTGCAACCGGGTTCCATCGGCGAGGGCGACGCAGCGCGCCTGCGGATCGATCGCGTTGGCCTCGGCCAGGCGGATCTCCACGTTGCGCTGGCGGCGCAGGATATGGCGCAGCGGCGCGGCGATATCCGGTGCCGAGAGTCCCGCCGTCGCCACCTGGTACAGCAGCGGCTGGAACAGGTGGTGGTTGCTGCGGTCGACCAGGGTGATGCGCAGCGGCGCCCGGGCCAGCGCGCGGGTGGCCCAGAGCCCGGCGAAGCCGCCTCCGATCACGACCAGATGGGGGCGATCGGGAGGGGCTGCGCTCATGGGGGCTCCGGTGGGGTGGGCCGTCAGGCGGGATCCTGGTCGATGCGCGAATGCCGCCGGGTGTCGGGCATCCACAGGTACACCAGCAGCGAGCATGCAATGCAGGCGGTGACGTACCAGTAGAAGCCGCGCTCGATGCCGTGCTGCTTGAACCACAGGGCGATGTATTCGGCGCTGCCGCCGAAGATCGCCACGGTCAGCGCGTAGGGCAGGCCCACGCCCAGGGCGCGGACCTCCACCGGGAACAGCTCGGCCTTCACCACCGCATTGATCGCGGTGTAGCCGCTGACCACCGCCAGCGCCAGCAGTACCAGCCAGAACGCCTCGCCGGCGGTCTGCACCGTCTGCAGGCGGTCGAGGATCGGCACGGTGAGCAGGGTGCCGAGCACGCCGAAGGCGATCAGCACCGGGCGCCGGCCGATGCGGTCGGACAGCGCGCCCACCAGCGGCTGCAGCAGCATGTACACGAACAGCGTGCCGGCGTTGACCCGCGCCGCGCTCTGGCTGGAAAGCCCGGCGCTGTTGACCAGGAACTTGTGCACGTAGGTCGTGTACGTATAGAAGGCCAGGGTGCCGCCCATGGTCAGGCCGACCACGCTCAGCAGCGCACGCGGGTGCCGCAGCAGCAGGCGCAGCGTGCCCTGGCGGCGCTGGTGCGCCGGCGAGCCGTCGGCCTCGCTGCGCACGAACGACTCGGTCTCGAGCATGGTCCGCCGCAGCCATAGCGCCGCCAGCGCGGCCAGGGCACCGATCGCGAACGGGATGCGCCAGCCCCAGGCGCGCAGCTGCTCCGCGTCGAGCAGCTGCTGCAGGGAAAGCAGCACGCCCAGTGCCAGCAGGTGGCCCAGCACCAGGGTCACGTACTGGAAGCTGGACCAGAAGCCGCGGTGCTCGCGGCTGGCCATCTCGCTGAGGTAGGTGGCCGAGGTGCCATACTCGCCGCCGACCGAAAGGCCCTGAAGCAGCCGCGCCAGCACCAGCAGCACCGGCGCGGCGATGCCGATGCTGGCGTAGCCGGGGGTCAGCGCGATCAGCAGCGATCCGCTGCACATCATCCATACCGAAAGCAGCAGCGCGGCCTTGCGCCCGTGGCGGTCGGCGTAGCGTCCCAGCAGCCAGCCGCCCAGCGGCCGCATCAGGAAGCCGACCGCGAAGATCGCCGCGGTCTTCAGCAGCTGGCTGGTGCGGTCGCCGCCGGGGAAGAACACCTCGGCGAAGTACAGCGAGAACGCCGCGTAGACGTACCAGTCGTACCACTCCACCAGGTTGCCGACCGAGCCGCTGAAGATGCTGCGCAGGCGCCGGGCGGGGGTGAGTTCGCGGGTCGCGGCCATGGGCGGATGATGGCACGGCGGGCGCCGCGTTGGCGGCGTGGCGATCCCCCCTGTGCCAGACTGCCGCCGGTCCACATCGAGGCGCCGCCATGGCCGAACCGGAAAAACGCATTGCCCTGCTGATCGACGCCGACAACGCGCCGGCCTCGAAGATCGACCTGGTCCTGGCCGAGGTGGCGCGCCACGGCGTGGCCAACGTGCGCCGCGCCTACGGCAACTGGAAGAGCCCCAACCTCAAAAGCTGGGAAGCGGTGCTGCACGAGTACGCGATCCGGCCGATCCAGCAGTTCGCCTATTCCAGCGGCAAGAACGCCTCGGACATGGCCATGGTGATCGACGCCATGGACCTGCTGTACGCGCGCAACCTCGACGGCTTCGCCATCGTCTCCAGCGATGCCGACTTCACCCCGCTGGTGATGCGCCTGCTGACCGACGGCATGAAGGTCTACGGCTTCGGCGAGAAGAAGACGCCGATGCCCTTCGTCAACGCCTGCTCAAAGTTCACCTACGTCGAGGCCCTGGGCACGCCGGCCGCCGACAACGGCCAGGCCAGCACCACCGCGCCGAAGGACCCGCAGGAACTGCGCAACGACGCGCGCCTGGTGCAGATGCTGCGCAGCGCGGTGGATGCCGGCAGTGGCGACGACGGCTGGACCCGGCTGGACGTGGTCGGCAGCCAGATCGGCAACCAGGCCTCGTTCGACCCGCGCAACTACGGCTACCGCAAGCTCTCGGACCTGGTGAAGGCCACCGGCCTGTTCGAGATGCGCGAGGAGGGCAAGACCCTGTGGGTGCGCGACAAGCCCCGCCGCCGGGCCCCGGCCCGGAAGAAGGCCGGCTGAGCCGGCGCCGCGCTCAGTACAGGTCCACCGGGTCCACGTCCAGCGACCAGCGTGCGCGACGCGCTTCCGGCAGCGCATACAGCGCCGGCAGCGCGGCATCCAGGCAGGCATGCAGGGCGCCGCGCCGCGCCGAGGACACCAGCAGCTGCATGCGGTAATGGCCGGCGCGGCGCGCCATCGGCGCGGTGATCGGACCGTGCAGCTCGACCTCCGGGGCCTTGCCGCCGGCGAACGCGGCGTCCTCCAGCACGTGCCGCGCCGCGCGCAGGAACGCGCTGGCGGCCTCGACCTGGCCGGCCTCGGCGCGCAGCATCGCCAGGTGCGCATAGGGCGGGAACGCCGCGGCCTCGCGCTGGACCAGCTCGGCCGCGGCGAAGGATTCGTAGCCGCCGTTGATCAGCGCGTGCAGCAGCGGATGGTCGGGGTGGTGGGTCTGCCACCACACCTCGCCGGGCTTGCGCGCACGGCCCGCGCGGCCGGCGACCTGCACCAGCAGCTGGGCCAGCTTCTCGCCGCCGCGGAAGTCGGAGGAGAACAGGCCCTCGTCCACGCCGACCACCACCACCCGGGTGAGGTTGGGCAGGTCGTGGCCCTTGGCCAGGATCTGGGTGCCGACCAGGATGCCGGGCTTGTCGCCCAGTTCGGCCAGCAGCTTCTGCAGGCCGTCGCGGCGCGCGGTGGTGCCGCGGTCGATGCGCAGCACCGGCCAGCCGGCGAAGCGTTCGGCCAGCAGCTCCTCCAGGCGCTCGGTGCCCACGCCCTGCGGCTGCAGCGCCAGGCTGGCGCAGTCCGGGCAGGCCAGCGGGCGCGACTGGCGGTGGCCGCAGTGGTGGCAGACCAGGCGCCCGCCGCCGGCGTGCACGGTCATTGGCGTGGACTGCACCTCGGTACTGCAGCGCGGGCAGTGCGCGCTCCAGCCGCAGTCGTGGCACAGCAGCACCGGGGCGTAGCCGCGACGGTTCTTGAATACCAGCACCTGGCCGCCGTCCTTGAGCGCGGCCTCGACCATCTGCAGGGTCTCCGGCGCCAGCCCGGCCTGCAGCGGGCGCTTGCGCACGTCGAGGATGCGCACGGCCGGCGGGCGCGCATCGCCGGCGCGGCGGCGCAGGCGCAGGTAGCCGTAGCGGCCGGCGCAGGCGTTGTGCAGGGTTTCCAGCGAGGGCGTGGCGCTGCCCAGCAGCACCGGCACGTCCAGTGCCTTGCCGCGCACCAGGGCGAAGTCGCGGGCGTGGTAGCGGATACCGTCCTGCTGCTTGTAGCTGCCGTCGTGTTCCTCGTCGACCACGATCAGCCCGGCCTCCGGCAGCGGGGTGAACACCGCCGAGCGGGTGCCGACGATCACCCGCGCCTCGCCGCGCCAGGCCGCCGCCCATACCCGCGCGCGCTCGCCATCGGCCAGGCCCGAGTGCAGCGCGTGCACCGGCACGCCCAGGCGGGCGCGGAAGCGGGCCAGGGTCTGCGGGGTCAGGCCGATTTCCGGGACCAGCACCAGCGCCTGGCGGCCGCGGGCCAGGCATTCGGCGATGGCGTGCAGGTAGACCTCGGTCTTGCCGCTGCCGGTCACGCCTTCCAGCAGCACCGGGCTGAAGCCGCGCGCGGCCCGCAGGGTGGAGATCGCCTCGGCCTGCTCGGGGTTGGGCTCCGGGCCGGGCTGCGGCGCCGGGGCCATGGCGCTGGCCGGTACCGCGACCCGTTCCACCAGGCCGCGCTTGAGCAGCCCGCGCGCGGCCTCGCGCCAGCCGTCGATCTCCAGTGCCAGGCGGTCCTCGTCCACCGGGCCGTCCTGCAGCAGGGCGGCCAGCCGTTGCGGGCGGGTGCCGCGGCGCAGGCCGGCACTGGCGGTGCGCCCGGCCTCGGTCAGCTGCCAGGCCCAGGCATGGGTGTCCGGCAGCGGCTCGCCGCTGCGCAGCGCGCTGGGCAGGGCGGTGGCCAGGACCTCCCCCAGCGGGGCATGGGTGTAGCGCGCCAGCCAGCGCAGGGAGTCCAGTAGCTCGCCCTGCAGCAGCGGCTCGGGGTCGAGCACGGCCAGGGCCTGGCGCAGGCCGTCGCCGACCTCGGCCGGCCCGACCGCGGCCACCACCCCGACCAGCTCGCGCTGGCCGAACGGCACCCGTACCCGCCGGCCCACGTCGCCGGCGCCGGCGACCGTTCCCGCCGGGGGCAGGTAGTCGAACAGGCGCGGCAGGGGTACCGGCAAGGCGACCCGGAGGCAGTCTGCCGTGGGAGCGGGGAGGGACATGGCGGAAGTCTAAGCGGCCGGGCCGGGTCCCGGTTTGCTGCCCTGCGGCGGATTGCTAGCGTTACCTTTCTAAAGGCCACGTAACTCACCGCCCTGACAGGGGAAACGCCGTTATCCACACGAGCTGTGGATAACCTTGTGCATGAGGCTCTGGCTTCACGCCGCAAATGCGGCCAGAACGGGCACTCGCTCAGGTTGGTCAAAAAAACGCCATCTGAAAAAGTGCTTGTAAATCATGGGTTTGGCCGTGGAACAAAGGTGAAGGTTTGCGGTGCGTCATATCGTCTTGACACGCAAGCCTGTGCGCGCTTGCGCTGTGCACAACCGATCCGGCGCAGGCCGCATAAACACTGGGGGGAGCGCCTGATCGGGCATCCGTCAAGGCGCCATGGCGCGGCCGGGGCGCATATCATCGCGGGCCTGTCGACGCTCCACGGGATCAGAATTGCACCCCCACACCGACGTACCGCCGGCGCTGGCCGCCTTTCTCCGGGGCAGCGAACGCCGCGCATGGGTGTTCCTGTGGCTGCAGGGCGGTGACCCGGACGCGGCCGACCACGCCCTGGCCGGTGCCAGCCGCACGTTTAAGGCCGAGGCCGGGCAGTTGCCGATGGCCGAGTGGCCCGCCCGCTTCTGGCGCTTGCTGGCGACCTGCCCGCTGGAAGCCGGCCCCGGCCACTGGCCGGGTGAACTGGAGGTGCTGGCCGGCCCGGCCCCGGCCGACCGCCGCGCCCTGCTGCTGCGCCTGGCCGGCGGCCTGGACGAGGAGCCGGCCGCCGACGCGCTGGGCATCCCGCTGGAGACCTATCGCGAGCGCCTGGCCGCGGCCTGCCCGCGCGATGCCGCCGGCGAGGTGGACGTGGCCGCCTGGCACCGCCTGGCCCAGGCCATCCAGCACGCCGCGCGCGAACTGCCGGAGAGCCGGCTGGAGCGCATCGCCGCCCTGCGCCAGACCGCGCTCGCCGGCGCGGGCAGCCCGGAGGCCCCGGCCGCCGCGTCGCCCGAGCGCCCGGCGCCGCGGCGTGCCCGGCGTCGGTCGCGGTGGTGGCCGGCGCTGCTGCTCGTGCTGCTGGCCCTGCTGGCCGGTGCCGCGCTGTGGTGGTGGCGACAGCCGGGATCGCCGTTGCCGCCGGCCGCGGACGCCGACGGCGGGCCCGCGGTGGATGACCTGCGGGTGCACGATCCCGGCCCGATCCTGGTCGAACCGCTGCCGGATCCCGGGCCGCCGGCGGTGCCGGCCGAGCCGATGCCGCGGCCGCTGGAGGAACTGCCGGCCGACCCGGTGGTCGCGGACCTGGCGCTGCTGGCCTGGTATGCCGCCGGTGCGCCGGAGTCGCGGATCGAGCGCGAGGAGGACGGGCTGGCGCCGGTGCAGGCGCCGACCGCGCCGGAAGGCGGGCCGCCGCCGCAGCAGGCCTGGGCCGGGCTGCCAGCGCACGAGCAGGCGCGGCTGCGCGAGGCCGGCGCGCGCTTCCTGTCCCTGCCGCCGGACGAGCAGCAGCGGCTGCGGCAACGCTTCGCCGCGCTGGACGGCATGGAACGCCGCGGCTGGCTGTTCGGCCCGGAGCTGGGCAACGACTGGCCGCGGCTGCAGCCGTGGCTGGGCTACGTGCCGGAGGAGGAACGCGCGCGGCTGCTGCAGGTCCTGCGCGGCATGGACGGGGCGCAGCGCGCGCAGCTGGCCGAGGTGCTGCGGCGGCAGTCCCCGGCCGGCCGGATCGAGCTGCGCCGCGAGTTGCTGGCGTTGCCGCCGGCGCGGAGCGGCTCCTGGCTGGAGGAGGCGGCGCGGCGCTGAGCGCTACAGCCGCACCAGGCTCAGCAGCAGCACCACGACCGCCGCCAACAGCATCATCACCGAGTAGACCGTGCCGATCGCGCCGAAGCGCAGCAGGGTCGCCACCCAGCCGTCGCCGTAGACCCGCTTCTGCATCAGCAGCAGGTAGGTCGGCATCCACAGCCACAGCGCCAGCGCGACCATGCCCATGCCGGCGGCCACCAGCGGCACGAAGGTGCTGGTCCAGTCCGCCAGCAGCGACAGCAGCATCTCCCCGAGCAGGGCCAGGCACAGGAAGGCGTGGCTGTAGAGCGCCACCACCAGGTGCTCCAGGTACACCCGGCCGCTGCCGAGGTAGGCCAGCTTCAGCAGCAGCGCGAACACCGGTACCAGCAGGAACAGCGCGGTGGGCACGCTGCCGAGGAAGGCGTTGGTCAGCAGGTCCGGATCATCCTGCAGGCGCTCGGCGTTGCGCGCCATGCGCGCGCCGATCCGCTCGATCCAGGTGCTTGGCTCGCGCCGGGTTCCGGCCTGCGGCGCGGCCTGGGCCGGGCGCGGCGCGGGCGTGCCGCCGAGCGCCCGCACCCGCGCGTCGGCCTGCGCGTGCAGCCCGGCGATGGTGCGGTCCATGCCGACCCGCGCCGGCTCCAGGTAGGGCGGCAGCGCCTCGCGCGCCTCCTCCAGGTCGGCCACGCGCTGGCTGCGGATGCGCTCGACTTCCTCCACCGTGGTGGCTTCCTCCAGCGAGCGGTCGATCGCCTCCATCGACAGGTTCGGGCCCTGGCCGTCCGGCTCGTCGCCCAGGTGGATCACCAGGCGGCCGACGAAGAAGGTCAGCACGCACAGCACCACGAACAGCCGCATCGGCGCCACGTAGGGCGCGCGCCGGCCCTGCAGGTAGTCCAGCGCCAGGCGCCCGGGCACCAGCAGCCGGCGCAGGGTCAGGAAAATGCGCCCGTCCAGGTGCCAGAACGATTCGAACACCTCCTCCACGGCATGGGCGAAGCTGCGCACCGGGTTGTGCGCGTGCTGGCCGCAGTGGTGGCAGTACTCGCCGTGGAGCTCGGTGGAACAGTTGGCGCAGGCGCGCGGATGGCCTTCGTGCACGGCGTGGTGGCGTGGCGTGGGGAGGGGTAACATAGCCAGCCCGCGGAGCCCGGTGCCAGTGCCCCCGGCACGACCGCAGCTTCCCCGCCGATCCCCCATGTCCGCATCCTCCCCGCCGGGGCGCCGCCTCGGCCCGGAGCTGCTCGCCACGATCACGCTCGCCCTGCCGCTGGTGCTGGGGCACGTGTCCACCGGCCTGATCAGCTTCGTCGACAACGTCATCGCCGGACGCCACGGCACCCTGACCCTGGCCTCGGTGACGGTCGGGACCGCCCTGCTGTGGCTGCCGATGATGGTGCCGATCGGGACCCTGATCGCGCTCACCGCCTCGGTCTCGCAGCTGGACGGCAGCGGCCGCCGCGACGCGATCGCGCCGCTGTTCCGCCAGGCGCTGTGGCTGGGCGCGGGCCTGGGACTGCTGATGTTCGCGTTCCTGAGCCTGGCGCCGCTGGCGCTGGCCGCGTTCGGCATCGCCCCGGAAATCGTGCCCGGCGCCACCGCCTTCGCCCATGCCATCCGCTGGGGCGTGCCGGCGCTGATCCTGTTCTTCTGCATGCGCTACCTCAGCGAGGGCCTGCACTGGACCCTGCCGACCATGGTCCTGGGCTTCGCCGGGCTGGGCGTGCTGGCGCCGCTGGGCTACGTGCTGACCTTCGGCCTCGGCCCGCTGCCGGAGATGGGGCCGGCCGGCCTGGGAGCGGCCTCGGCGGTGGTGATGTGGCTGCAGGCGCTGTGCTTTGCCGGTTACCTGGCGCGCTCGCGCCGGTTCGCGCCGCTGGGGCTGTTCGCGCGCTTCGATCCGCCGCGCTGGGCCGACATCCGCGGCCTGCTCGCCACCGGCCTGCCGATCGGCGTGACCGTGCTGATGGAAGGTGGCCTGTTCATCGCCACCGCGCTGCTGATCGCGCGCCTGGGCGAGGTGCCGGCGGCCGCGCACCAGATCGCGATCAACGTCTCGGCGCTGTGCTTCATGGTGCCGATGGGCCTGGCCGAGGCGACCACGGTGCGGGTGGGGCGCGCGCTGGGTGCCGGCGACCCGATGGGCGTGCGCCGCGCCGCGCGTGCCGGATACACCATCGTCCTGGCCACCCAGGCCTGCTCGGCGCTGGTGATGCTGCTGGGGCACGACGCGATCGTCGCCATCTACACCCGCGACGCGGCGGTGGCCGCCACCGCCTCGGTGCTGCTGCTGTACGCGGCCACCTTCCAGTTCCCGGACGGCGTGCAGGTGATGTCCGCCGGCGCCCTGCGCGGGCTGCGCGACACCCGCGTGCCGATGTTCCTTGCAATGGTCTCGTACTGGGGCATCGGCATGCCGCTGGGCGCCTGGCTGGGCCTGGGCCTGGGCCGCGGCCCGCAGGGCATGTGGACCGGCCTGATCCTGGGCCTGGCCGCCGCCGCGGTGCTGATGGGCTGGCGCCTGCACCACAGCCTGCGCCGCCTGCCGCCGCCGGTGGCCGCGCCCTCCGGCACGGTTACTTCAGGCGCATGAATACCCCCGGCGGCGCCGTTATGCTGTCCCCTAATCGCCACCGGACCGACGTCCCCTGCCGGAGCTCCCGATGATCCCACCCCCGCTGCCCCGCCCCCGCAACCCGATCGCCACGTTCTTCGTGGGGCTGTGGGACGTGATGAACTTCGTCCGGCGGCTGGTCCTCAACTTGCTGTTCTTCGGGCTGCTGTTCCTGTTCCTGCTGGTCTTCGTGGTCGCGGTGGGCCGCGGTGGCGGCGGCGCACAGCCGATGCAGGAGCGGACCACCCTGGTGCTGGCGCCGCAGGGGCGGCTGGTGGAGCAGTACACCACCGACCCGGTGAGCCGCGCGCTGGGCCGGGCCCTGGGCGGCCAGGACGCCGGCGAGGTGCAGCTGCGCGACCTGCTGCGGGCGATCGAGGCCGCGCGCGGGGACGACAAGATCGAGCGCGTGCTGCTGCGCCTGGACGGCCTGCAGCCGTCCGGCTACGCCTCGCTGCGCGAACTGGCCGCGGCGCTGGCCAGCCTGCGCGAGTCGGGCAAGCAGGTGGTGGCGTTCTCCGAGAACCTGGGCCAGGGCCAGTACCTGCTGGCGGCGCAGGCCGACGAGGTCTACCTGGACCCGATGGGCAGCCTGCTGCTGCAGGGCATCGGCCGCTACCGCCAGTACTTCCGCCAGGGCCTGCAGGACAAGCTGGGCGTGGACGTGCACCTGTTCCGCGTGGGCGAGTACAAGTCCGCGGCCGAGCCCTACGTCCTCGATGCCGCCTCGGCCGAGTCCAAGGAAGCGGACCTGTTCTGGATGAACGACATCTGGGGCCGCTACCTGGATGACGTGGCCGCGGCGCGCAAGCTCGACCGGGCCGAGCTGGCCGCGCAGATCGACCAGCTGGCCGCGGGCATCGAGGCGGCCGGTGGCGACGTCGCCCGCCACGCGCTGGAACTGAAGCTGGTCGACGGGTTGAAGACCCGCCAGGAAGTGCTGGACCTGCTGGCCGAGCGCGGCGTGGCCGACGAGGACGAGGACCTGGGCTTCCGCAACATCGGCCTGGGCGCCTACCTGCAGCACCTGGACCGCAAGGCCCTGCCGCTGGACAAGCGCCCGCAGGTGGCGGTGGTGGTGGCCGAGGGCGAAATCATCGGCGGCGACCAGCCGGCCGGCCGCATCGGCGGCGAATCCACTGCCGCGCTGCTGCGCCAGGCGCGCGAGGACGACGACGTCAAGGCCGTGGTCCTGCGGGTGGATTCGCCCGGTGGCGAGGTGTTCGCCTCCGAGCAGATCCGGCGCGAGGTCGCGCTGCTGAAGCAGGCCGGCAAGCCGGTGGTGGTGTCGATGGGCGACCTGGCCGCCTCCGGCGGCTACTGGATCAGCATGGACGCCGACCGCATCTACGCCGACCCGTCCACGATCACCGGCTCGATCGGCATCTTCGGCCTGGTGCCCAACTTCACCCGCACGCTGGACAAGATCGGCGTGCACACCGACGGCGTCGGCACCACCCGCTACGCCGGCGCGTTCGACGTCACCCGCCCGCTGGACCCGGACGTGGCGCGGGTGATCCAGGCGGTGATCGACAAGGGCTACGCCGACTTCATCGGCAAGGTCGCCGAGGCGCGCCAGCGCAAGGTCGAGGAAATCGATGCGGTGGCCCGCGGCCGGGTGTGGAGCGGCGCCCAGGCGCTGGAGCGCGGCCTGGTCGACGCGATGGGCGGGCTGTCGGACGCGGTCGCCGACGCCGCCACCCGCGCCGGGCTGGAGGATGGCAAGTTCCGCCTGCGCTACGTGGAGAAGGATCCCTCGCCGCTGGCGCAGTTCATGGCCGGCCTGGCCGGCAGCCGCCTGGCGGCCGCGCTGCTGGACGACAGCGCGCTGGCGCGCGCGCTGCTGGCGCGCACCATGCCGGAGGCCGAGGCGCAGCTGCGCTTCGTCGAGGAAGCCATGCGCGACCGCGACGGCGCGCCGGTGAAGTCGCTGGCCTACTGCTTCTGCGGCCTGTAGCCCGGCAGGCCGCGGCCGGCGTCAGTCGTCGGCCGTGGCCGCCGCGGCGGCGGCATCGCGCCGGGCCGCGGCGTCCTGCAAGGCCTGGTCGGCCGCGCGCGCTTCCTGCAGCGGGGCCTGCATCGCATCGCGCAGGGCGGTGGCCCGCGGCTCGGGCGGCCGCTCGGGCTGCGGCGGTTCGGGCCGGCACGCGGCCAGTCCCAGCAGGACGACGGCTGCGGCCAGGCGGCTCGGTTGGCTTCGCATTTGCGTTCGCTCCCGGTGGCAGGGACCGCGGGCTATCCTAGCGCCCATGAGCACGAACCGCTGGCGACTGGATGGACAGCTGGCCCTGGTGACCGGCGCGAGCGCCGGCATCGGCCTGGCGATCGCGCGCGAGCTGGCCGCGCTGGGCGCGGACCTGCTGCTGGTGGCGCGCAACGAGGATCCGCTGCAGGACGCCTGCGAGGAGCTGGAGGAGCTGTACCCGCAGCAGTCCTTCCATGGCATGGCCGCGGACGTGGCCGACGACGAGGACCGCCAGGCGATCCTGGACTGGGCCGAGGACCACGGCGACGGCCTGCACGTCCTGGTGAACAACGCCGGCGGCAACGTCACCCGCCCGGCGGTGGACTACACCGAGGACGAGTGGCGCGCGATCTTCGAGACCAACCTGTTCTCGGCCTTCGAGCTGTCGCGCTACGCGCACCCGCTGCTGGCGCGCCACGCCGCCTCGTGCATCGTCAACGTCGGCAGCGTGTCCGGCCTGACCCACGTGCGTTCCGGCGTGGTCTACGGCATGACCAAGGCGGCCATGCACCAGATGACCCGCAACCTGGCCTGCGAATGGGCCGCCGATGGCATCCGGGTCAACGCGGTGGCGCCGTGGTACATCCGCACCCGGCGCACCTCCGGCCCGCTCTCGGACCCGGACTACTACGACCAGGTGCTGGAACGCACCCCGATGCGCCGCATCGGCGAGCCGGAGGAAGTGGCCGCGGCGGTCGCGTTCCTGTGCCTGCCGGCGTCCTCGTACGTCACCGGCGAGTGCATCGCGGTGGACGGCGGCTTCCTGCGCTACGGGTTCTGAGGCGGCGCGCGCTCAGGTGCGCAGGCTGCGCTCGGGCACCTCGATTTCCATCGCCAGCGCCAGGTGGTCGGAGAAGGCCGCCGGCAGCGCCTGTGCCCCGGCGCAGCGCAGTTCGCCGCTGACCAGGATGTGGTCGATCGCGCGCTGCGGCTTCCAGCTGGGGAAGGTCGGCACGATGCACTCCGGCGGGCGCAGGCTGGTGTTGCGGTAGAGCACTTCCATCTCCGGCACGTCGGGCAGGCAGTTGAAGTCGCCCATCAGCACCGCGTTGGGATGGTCCTGCAGCAGTTCGGCGATGAACGACAGCTGCGCCAGGCGCGACCTGGCGCCGAGGGACAGGTGCGCCACCGCCACGGTCAGGCCCTCGCGGCCGTCGCCGAAGTGGCCCAGCAGCACGCCGCGGCCGCGGATCCGGCCGGGCAGCGGGTAGTCGCTGATGCGCACCGGCTCGAGCTTGCTCAGCAGGCCGTTGGCGCTGGAGGCCACGCCGCCGACGCTGCGGTTGGGCTGGTGGGTCCAGTAGTGGAAGCCGGCGCGCTGGGCCAGGTAGTGGGTCTGGTTGGTGAAGCCCGAACGCAGGCTGCCCGGGTCGGCCTCCTGCAGGCCGACGATGTCGTGCTCCGCGGCCAGTTTGGCGATCGCATCCAGGCTGGTGCGCTTGCGCCCGGCCGGCAGCGCGTGCGACCAGCTGCGGGTCACGTAGTCGCTGTAGCGGCGGGTGCTGGAGCCGGCCTGGATGTTGGCCGACAGCACCCGCAGCCGGCGCGTGGGCGGCGCGCCGGCCTCCAGCATGGTGCCCCCCGGCTCGCCGGGTGCCAGCTCGGGGAGGGGAGGCGTGTCCATGCGCGAAACCATCGGGGCGCTCAGCGCGCCCCGCCGCGCTCCTGCGCGACCAGCCACTCGGCGGTGGCCAGCATCTTCTCGAAGCCGTACTGGTCGGCGTTGATCGTGTACTTGCCGGCCACCACCAGCGCCGGGGTGCCCTCGATGCGCGCGCGCGCGGCGAACTGGCGGGCGCGGTTGAGCTTGGCCTCCACGCCGAAGCTGTTGAAGGTATCGGCGAAGCGCTTGGCATCCACGCCGTACTGGGCATAGAACGGGGCCAGCTCGGCGGCACCGACGTTGGCGTTCACCGGCAGGCTGCGCTCCAGGTGGATGGCACGGAAGGTCGCCGCGTGGGTCTTCGGCAGCACGCCCAGGGCCTCGGCGGTGTAGAAGGCGCGCGCGTACGGGGTCCAGTAGCCACCGAACGCGCCCGGCACCAGGACCAGGTTCACGTCGGCCGGCTGGCGCTTTGCCCAGGCCTCCAGGATCGGGTCGAAGTTGGCGCAGTGCGGGCAGGTGTAGCCGAACACCTCGGCCACCTCGATCTTGCCGGCCACCGGCTGGAACGGCTGGCCGTTCTCGATCACCTGGTAGTCCACCCCGGCGACCGGGGTCGGACCGGAGGGTGCGGCCGGGGCCGGCGCCGCGGGAGCGGCGGCCTCGCCGCCGTCCGCCGCTTCCGTGGCCGGGTCAGCGCCAGCGTCCACCGCCGGCTCGGCGGCGGCGTCGCCCGCCGGGGCCTCGGTGGCCGGGGGCGCGGGCTGGCTGTCCTGCGGGGCGGCATCCTGGCCGGAGCAGGCCGCCAGGCTGGCCAGCAGGAGCAGGGTCAGGAAGGGGCGGATATTCATTTCAGGTCTCCAGGGAGGATGAGGATCGGCCAGCGGCCGTCAACGGGAAGTCTGGGATCGCATGGCGGCACGTTCGCGCGCGACCAGGGCCCCGGCGATGCGCAGCATGTCGTCGAAGTCGCGGCCGCGCACCCGGTAGCGGCCGTTGACCACCAGGCTCGGGGTGCCTTCCAGGTCGATCGTGCGGATCCAGGCGCCGGCCTTGCGCAGCTGCTCGCCGACCTGCGGGTCGGCCAGCGCGGCGCGCAGCGGCTCCGGGTCGACGCCGAAGTCCTTGAAGAACTCGCCCAGTTCCTGCGGGGTGGGGTTGCGCGGCAGGCTGTGGCGCTGGTGCAGGGCCTCGAACAGCGCCGGGTGGCTGCGCGTGGCCACGCCCAGCTGCCGCGAAGCGTAGTAGGTGCGCGCCCAGGCGTCGCTGGCGCCGCCGAAGGCCGCCGGCACCTGCACCAGGTCCACGTCCGCCGGCAGGCGCCGCTTCCACTCCTGCAGCCGCGGCTCGAAGCTGGCGCAGTGCGGGCAGGTGTAGGCGAACACCTCGGCCACCTCGATCCGGCCGGCGCGCGGGTCAAGCGGGCCGGCCTCGATGCGCACGTAGTCCACGCCTTCCTGCAGCTCCGGGGTGGCCGCCGGCGCGGCCGGCACCCGGGCCAGGAAAAGCAACAGCAGTCCGGTGAGCAGGGGCTTCATCGCGGGCTTCCTCGCGGCGCCGGTTGGGCGCCTGGCGGAAATAAAGACGCCGGCCTCGGGGGCCGGCGCAAGGTAATCAGAGAGGGACCACGCTTACTCCGACCGCGGCCGGTGGCGGAAGTTCACTGCCGGCCGGCGGCCCCGGCGGCGGCCACGTCGTCGGCGCGGTCGTGCAGGCCCTGCAGGTAGCTGGACAGGGCGCCGATCTCCTCGTCGGTCAGCTTCGAGGCGACCTTGGCCATGATGTTGAACAGGGCCGGGTCGCGCTCGCTGGTCACGCCGGCGCGGAACTCCTCCAGGCGGCGGGCGGTGTACTCGGACATCTGGCCGCCGACGTGCGGGTAGGCCGGGCCCGGGTTGCCGGCGCCGCTGGGGCCGTGGCAGGCCATGCAGGCGGGGATGCCGCGCTCGGCGTCGCCGCTGCGGTACAGCTTCTCGCCGACCTCGTAGAACTTCATGCCGGCGTACGGGCCGGTGGTGATCTCGGCGTCGTCGGCCACGCCGGCGCCGGACTTCTGCCGGGCGAAGTAGGCGCCGACGTCGCGCATCTGCTGCGGGGTCAGGGACTGGGCGAACGGCACCATCACCGCGGCCAGGCCGCTGTGGCGCTCGCCGCTGGCGAACAGGGCCAGCTGGCGGGCGATGTAGCGCTCGCTCTGGCCGGCCAGGCGCGGGTACATGGGATCGGACGGGTTGCCGTCGGCGCCGTGGCAGGCCGCGCAGGTCGTGGCGGCGGTGGCACCGGCCTCGGCATCGCCCCAGTGGGTCTTGCTCAGGTCCACCTCCAGCGGCTGTTCCTGCACCGGCTCGTTGTCCGGGATCGGCACCACCGTGGTCTGTGCAGCGTAGGCGGCGACGGCGGTGACCGCGACGGCCAGTCCGGCAAGGGCGATAACGCGAGCGTGGCGCATGCTAGAGCTCCGGGAACCCGATTCGGCGCGGCCTGGACGGCCGCGAAACGTCGGGATTATCCCCGCGCCGGGCAGCGACGGTCAACGAAACCCCCGGCCGGACCGCGCCCGGCCCCGACCCGGGGCCGGGCATGCGATCCTATGCCCATGTCCAATCCCCTCGAGAAGGCCCGCTACCTGGGCTCGGCGCACACGCCCGCGCAGCTGCCGCCGGATGGCGGCTTCGAAGTGGCGTTCGCCGGCCGCTCCAACGCGGGCAAGTCCAGCGCGCTCAACGCCCTGACCCGGCAGAACGCCCTGGCCCGGGTGTCCAAGACCCCCGGCCGCACCCAGCAGCTGGTCTATTTCGAGGTCGCGCCGGAGCGTTACCTGGTCGACCTGCCCGGCTACGGCTACGCCAAGGTGCCGATGGAGATGAAGGCGCACTGGGAGCGCTTCCTCGACGGCTGGTTCCGCAGCCGCCAGGCCCTGCGCGGGCTGGTGGTGGTGATGGACATCCGCCATCCGCTCAAGGACTACGACCGGCAGATGATCGACTACGCCATCGCCCGCGGCCTGCCCGCGCACGCGCTGCTGACCAAGGCCGACAAGCTCGGCCGTGGCCAGCAGGCGCAGGCGGTGGCCGCGGTTCGGCGCGAGCTGGCCGCGGCCGGTGCCGGCCAGGTCGGCGTGCAGGCGTTCTCCAGCGAGAGCAAGCAGGGCGTGGACGAAGCCCGCGCGGTGGTCGCCGGCTGGCTGGAACTGGCCTGAGCCGGGACTGCGCCGGCTAGACCGGCACGTCGAACAGCCCGCCGATCAGGTGCGCCGCGGCCATCGCCGCCGCGCCCCAGAACCCCACGCGCAAGGCGCCGCGCAGCAGCGGCGCGCCGCCCATGTGCGCGGCCCAGGCCCCGGACAGCAGCAGGCCCACCAGGGTGGTCGCGGTGACCACCAGGCCGGTGCTGGCCGGCGGCGCCAGGATCGTGGCCAGGATCGACAATGCCGCGCCGGCGCAGAACGCCGCCGCCGAGGCCCCGGCCGCCTGCACCGGGCGGGCGCGCAGGCTCTCGCTGATGCCCAGTTCGTCGCGTGCGTGCGCGGCCAGGGCGTCGTGCGCGGTCAGCTGCTCGGCGACCTGGCGCGCCAGCGCCGGTTCCAGCCCGCGCGCTTGGTAGATCCGCGCCAGCTCCTCCAGCTCGGCCTGCGGGTCCTCCTGCAGCTCGCGCCGCTCGATCGCCATGTCCGCCTGCTCGGTATCGGCCTGCGATTGCACGGACACGTACTCGCCGGCGGCCATCGACATCGCCCCGGCCACGGTCGCGGCGATGCCGGCGGTCAGGATCGCGCCTGGCGCCGCGCCGCTGGCGGCCACGCCCACCACCACGCCGGATACCGAGACGATGCCGTCGTTGGCCCCGAGCACCGCCGCGCGCAACCAGCCCACCCGGTCGGTACGGTGCAGTTCGGGCTGGCGGCTGTGGCGCTGCGGGGGCTGTGGCATAGCGGCAGCTTATGCCAGTCCAGCCCGGCCATGGAAAGCTGCACGCCCACCGGTACGACATCGGTGTGCGCCGCGGCACGCTATAGTTCGCACCCGTTCCGGCCAGCGCCGGGTCCCTACAGTTCCCCCGCGCGAGTGCCAGCCTTGTCGAGTCCCAGCCACGTCGCCGACACCCCGGTCACCGGCCGCCACCAGCTGGTGGAATACCTGGCCGGCGGCGAACGCCCGCGCGCGGACTGGCGCATCGGCACCGAGCACGAGAAGTTCGGCTTCCGCCTGGACGACCTGCGGCCGCCGGCGTTCGACGGCGAGCGCGGGATCGAGGCGCTGCTGGCCGGGCTGGCCCGGTTCGGCTGGCAGCCGGTGCGCGAGAGCGTGGACGGGCAGCCGGAGCGGGTGATCGCGCTGGTGCGCGACGGCGCCTCGGTGACCCTGGAGCCGGCCGGGCAGCTGGAGCTGTCCGGGGCACCGCTGGAGACCATCCACCAGACCTGCGTCGAGCTGGGCACCCACCTGGACGAGGTGCGCCAGGTCGCCGACGAGCTGCAGCTGGGCTTCCTCGGCATGGGCTTCCAGCCGAAGTGGCGGCGCGAGGACATGCCGTGGATGCCCAAGGGCCGCTACCGGATCATGCGCGCCTACATGCCGAAGGTCGGCGGCCTCGGCCTGGACATGATGACCCGCACCTGCACCGTGCAGGTCAACCTGGACTTCGCCTCCGAGGCGGACATGGTGAAGAAGTTCCGGGTGTCGCTGGCGCTGCAGCCGGTGGCCACCGCGCTGTTCGCCGATTCGCCGTTCAGCGAGGGCCGGCCCAACGGCTTCCTCAGCTACCGATCGCACATCTGGACCGACACCGACCCGGACCGCACCGGCATGCTCGACTTCGTGTTCGAGGACGGCTTCGGCTACGAGCGCTACGTCGACTACCTGCTCGACGTGCCGATGTACTTCAGCTACCGCGACGGCACCTACGTCGACGCCAGCGGGCAGAGCTTCCGCGACTTCATGCAAGGCCGCCTGCCGGCGCTGCCGGGCAAGCTGCCGACCCTGCGCGACTGGTCCGACCACATGACCACCGCCTTCCCCGAGGTGCGGCTGAAGAAGTACCTGGAGATGCGCGGCGCCGACAGCGGCCCGTGGGCGCGGCTGTGCGCGCTGCCGGCGTTCTGGGTCGGCCTGCTGTACGACGACGCGGCGCTGGACGCGGCCTGGGACCTGGTCAAGGACTTCACCGGCGAGGAGCGCCACGCCCTGCGCGACGGCGTGCCCAGGCACGCGCTGAAGCTGCCGTTCCGCGGCGCCACCGTGCGCGAGCTGGCGCTGGCGGCGCTGGAGATCTCCGCCGCCGGCCTGCGCCGGCGCGCCGCGCGCAATGCCGACGGCATCGACGAATCGCGCTTCCTCGACACCCTGATGGAAATCGCCGAGTCCGGGCTGACCCCGGCCGAGCGCAAGCTCGAACTGTTCCACGGCCCGTGGCAGGGCGACATCGACCGGGTGTTCGCCGAATTCGCCTACTGAAGGCGGGGCGGGCCGTGGAGGCCCGCGCCGCGCTTACCTGCCTGCATCCAGCGCGGGCAGGGCCAGGCCGGGCTCGTGCCGGCCCGGAAGCACGCCGGCATACGGCTGGCCGAAGCGGCCGCCGGCCACGTCGAAACGGTGCCCGATCCGCCGCTGCGGATCGGCCGGGTCCTGGTAGTCGACCGTGCACAGCTGCAGGCTGCCGTCCTGGTCGAAGTAGGAGGCGATCTCCGGGAACGCGGTATCGGCCGGGAGCAGGGCGGCGGCTTCGCGCAGGCACAGGTCCGCGCCATCGAAGCGGCCGGCCTGGCCGCGCGCCGGCGCCGGGGCCGGCAGCGGCGTGGCCGGCACGGGGGCGCGGCTGGGCAGCGTGTTGCTGCCGGCGGCGAAGGCCAGCGCCGCGGCCGCGCCGCACAGGAACGGGAGGACGGATGGTGGGCGGGGGAATCGCTCACGGTTGCTCCATGCAGTGTGGCGGTCGGGGGAGCAACGACTATAGCGATCCGGCGAAGGTTGCTCAGGCAACCTGGCGGAACACTTTCTTGCGCATTGGCGAACGCCCGCGCGCGGGCGCGGCGGTCAAGGCGCCCACAGCTTGTGCAGGTCGCGGAAGCCCCATTCGCGGGGCGATTCGATCCCGGTGATGCGCTCGCTGCAGCCGGGCGCCGACAGGTCCACGTCGGCGAGCAGCAGGTGCGAGCGCAGCCGCGCCGAATAGAACACCCGCACCAGCGGCCGGGTGAGGTCGCCCGGCCGCTGGTCCAGCACCACCGCCAGGCGGTCGCTGGACAGCCGCACCAGGCTGCCGGCCGGATAGATGCCGAGGCTGGCGATGAAGGCCTTGAGCACGACCGGGTCGAAGTGGCCCTTCCACGAGGCCATCCGCCGCAGCGCCTCGGCCGGATCCCAGCCTTCCTTGTAGGGGCGGTTGGAGGTGATCGCGTCGTACACGTCGCACACCGCGCTCATCCGCGTCAGCAGCGGCAGCTGCGCGACCGCCAGGCCGGCCGGGTAGCCGGTGCCGTCCATGCGCTCGTGGTGGTGCAGCACCATGTGCAGGATCCGGTCGTCGTGCTCGCCGCCCTCGCGCAGCAGGCGCGCGCCATGCTCCGGGTGGGTGCGCATGACCTCCATCTCCTCCGGCTCCAGGCGCCCGGGCTTGTTGAGGATCTCCAGCGGCACGCAGGCCTTGCCCAGGTCGTGCAGCAGGCCGCCGACGGTGGCGGCCTGGCAGGCCTGTTCGTCCAGGCCCAGCTGGCGGGCAAGCGCGGACATCAGCGCGCCGACCGCCACCGAGTGCAGGTAGGTGTAGTCGTCGGCGGTCTTGAGCCGGGCGATGCCGATCAGCGCGGCGGGATGGCGGCCGACCGAGGCGGAGATCTCCTGCGCCAGCGGCAGCACCGAGGCGGCATCGACCATGCGCCCCATGCGCACTTCCTGGAACATCGCCTCCACCGCCTCGCGGCCCTCCTGGCAGATGCGGCGCGCCCGGGTCAGTTCGGCGTCGAGGTCGACCTTCGGCGCCACCCTCGCGCCGCGCGGGCCAGGATTTTCCTCCGCGCCGGCGGTCGTCCCGGCGGCGCCGGGAGGCGGCGTGGGTTCCGCGGCGGGTTCCGCGGCCGCTTCGGCCGGGTCTTCCTCCGGCAGGCTGCGCTCCGGGTCGATGTCCACCGTCTCGATCCCGCTGCCCTGCAGGCGCTCGATGTCGCGCGCGGTGGCGAGGAACGAGGTCCGCCAGAACGGATGCTTGAGCCAGGCGCCGTTGACCCGCTGCACGTACATGCCCGGGCGGAGCTGGTGGACGGGGATGGTGCGCTGCATCGTGGACCGGCGGCTCTGGGGGGACAGGGTGCCGGGGGCCATATCGGCCGGACGTGGCCTGGCTTGAGCACCGCGGCGGCTCGCCGGCCGGCGGCCTGGCTGATACTATCCCCCAGTATCAGAGGAGGCCGGCCATGCCCCACAGTCCCGAGGAAAAGCGGCGCGTGCTGGCCCGCGTGCGCCGCATCCGCGGCCAGGCCGAGGCGCTGGAGCGCGCGCTGGAGGCCGGCGCCGACTGCGCCCCGGTGCTGCAGCAGATCGCCGCCATCCGCGGCGCGGTCAACGGGCTGATGTCCGAGGTGATGGAGGCCCATATCCGCGAGACCTTCGGCCACGCCGCCGGCTCGGACGAGCAGCGCCAGGCGCGGGTCGCGGAGATGACCGCGCTGGTGCGTTCCTACCTCAAGTGATTCCCCCTCCGCCGGAGCGCCGGCGGATCCGTTCGTCGCCGTCCCAAAGGAGTTTCCCCATGAAGTCCCGTGCCGCCGTCGCCTTCGCCGCAGGCCAGCCGCTGCAGATCGTCGAGATCGACGTCGCCCCGCCCAGGGCCGGCGAAGTGCTGGTGAAGATCACCCATACCGCGCTGTGCCATACCGACGCCTTCACCCTCTCCGGCGAGGACCCGGAAGGCGTGTTCCCGGCGGTGCTGGGCCACGAGGGCGCCGGCATCGTGGTCGAGGTGGGCGAGGGCGTGACCTCGGTCAAGCCGGGCGACCACGTCATCCCGCTGTACACCGCCGAGTGCGGGCAGTGCCTGTTCTGCAAGAGCGGCAAGACCAACCTGTGCGTGGCGGTGCGCGCCACCCAGGGCAAGGGCGTGATGCCCGACGGCACCACCCGCTTCTCCTACAACGGCCAGCCGATCTACCACTACATGGGTTGCTCGACCTTCTCCGAGTACACCGTGGTCGCCGAGGTCTCGCTGGCCAAGGTCAACCCGCAGGCCAACCCGGAACACACCTGCCTGCTGGGCTGCGGCGTGACCACCGGCATCGGCGCCGTGCACAACACCGCCAGGGTGCAGGAAGGCGATTCGGTGGCCGTGTTCGGCCTCGGCGCGATCGGCCTGGCGGTGATCCAGGGCGCCCGGCAGGCCAAGGCCGGCCGCATCATCGCCATCGACACCAACCCGGCCAAGTTCGAACTGGCGCGGCAGATGGGCGCCACCGAGTGCGTCAACCCGAAGGACCACGACAAGCCCATCCAGCAGGTGATCGTGGAGATGACCGGCTGGGGCGTGGACCACAGCTTCGAGTGCATCGGCAACGTCGAGGTGATGCGCGCGGCGCTGGAATGCGCGCACCGCGGCTGGGGCCAGAGCGTGATCATCGGCGTGGCCGGCGCGGGCAAGGAGATCAGCACCCGTCCGTTCCAGCTGGTGACCGGCCGCAAGTGGATGGGCACCGCCTTCGGTGGCGTGAAGGGCCGCAGCCAGCTGCCGGGCATGGTCGAGGACGCGATGGCCGGCAAGATCGAGCTGGCGCCCTTCATCACCCACACCCTGCCGCTGGAGCGGATCAACGAGGCCTTCGACCTGATGCACGAGGGCAAGTCGATCCGCACCGTCATCCACTACTGAGCGATGCAGCCGGCGGGCGCCAATGCCATGGCCACCGGCGCGAGGATCGCGCTGGTGGCCGGTGCCAGCGGCCTGGTCGGGCGCGCGCTGCTCGCGCGCCTGTGCGCCGATCCGCAGGTGGCCGCGGTGCACGCCCTGGTCCGCCGCCCGCTGCAACTGCGGCACCCGAAGCTCCAGCTGCACGTGGTCGACTTCGCGCGCCTGCCGCCGTTGCCGGCAGCCGGCGAGGCCTACCTGGCACTGGGCACCACCATTGCCGTGGCCGGCACGCGCGAGGCGTTCCGGGCGGTGGACTTCGACGCCAGCCTGGCGGTGGCGCGCGCGGCGCTGGAGGCCGGCGTGCGCCGCATCGGGCTGGTCAGCGCGATGGGCGCCAATCCCCGGTCGCCGGTGTTCTACAACCGCACCAAGGGCGAACTGGAGCAGGCGCTGGCCGCGTTGCCGCTGGATGCACTGGTGGTCGCGCGGCCGGCGCTGCTGCTGGGCGACCGCGCCCGCCTGGGCCAGCCGCATCGCCGCGGCGAGCACCTGGCCGCGCGCCTGGACCGCTGGTTGCGTCCGCTGCTGCCGGGGCAGCTGCGTGCCATCACCGCCGAAGACGTCGCTGCCGCGCTGGCCGCTGAAGTGCCGCGCGCAAGCGGCCACACCATCCTCGGATCGGCGCGCATGCAGGGCGCATCCGCCGCGCCGCACCGGAACGCATAAGGAGAGGTAACCATGGAACGCATCGAACACCGCGCCTGCTTCGGAGGCTGGCAGGACGTCTACCGCCACGCGTCGTCCGTGCTCGGCTGCACGATGAGCTTCGCCATCTACCTGCCGCCGCAGGCGGCCGAACGCCGGGTGCCGGTGCTGTACTGGCTGTCCGGCCTGACCTGCACCGAGCAGAACTTCATCACCAAGGCCGGCGCGCAGCGCTACGCGGCCGAGCACGGGATCGCCATCGTCTGCCCGGACACCAGCCCGCGCGGCGAGGACGTGGCCGATGCCGAAGGCTACGACCTGGGCAAGGGCGCCGGCTTCTACCTCAACGCCACCCGCGAGCCCTGGGCGCGCCACTACCGCATGCACGACTACGTGGTGCACGAGCTGCCGGCGTTGGTCGAGGCGCAGTTCCCGGTGACCGGCGAACGCGCCATCAGCGGCCATTCGATGGGCGGCCACGGCGCCCTGGTCTGCGCGCTGCGCAATCCCGGACGCTACCGCAGCGTCTCGGCGTTCTCGCCGATCGTCGCGCCCAGCCAGGTGCCGTGGGGCGAGAAGGCGTTCGGCGCCTACCTGGGCGCGGACCACGCGGCCTGGAAGCAGTGGGACGCCTGCGAGCTGCTGGGCGGCGCCGCGGAGAAGCTGCCGCTGCTGGTGGACCAGGGCGCGGACGACGAGTTCCTCGAGCTCCAGCTGCGCCCGCAGCTGCTGCAGGCCGCGGCCGCGGCGGCAGGGCATCCGCTGACCTTGCGCATGCATCCGGGCTACGACCACAGCTACTACTTCATCGCCAGCTTCATCGGCGAGCACCTGGCGCACCATGCCGCGGCCCTGCGCGGCCAGGCCGGGGTGCCGCGCGGCTGAGCGCGCCGGCGCCGCAGCATGACCCCCGCGGCGGCCGTGTGGCATGGTTGCGCCACATGGACGCCGACCAGGGGGGAGACGCATGCGGGGCAGGAGTCATTACGGGTATGCACTGGCGGTGGCGCTGCTGGCCACGGCCGCCGGCGCGGCCGCGGCCGAGGGCGGCGCCGCGCCGCAGCGCACGGTGGCCGGCGCGCAGGAATTCCTGCGCCAGGTGCTGCCGGGCAACCGCTATCTGTCGACGATGATGAGCGAGGTCCTGGCCAAGGCCCGCCGCGACGGCCTGCGCGCCGAGTTCGAGCCGCTGCCGCCGATCGTCGACGCCGACCCGGTGGCGCACTGCCGCTCCTACCTGATCGGCGAGATCGCCAACACCTGGCTGACCGTGCGCGACCCGGCCACCGGCGAGGCGACCGAGGCCGGCTTCGCGGCGATGGCCGGCGACGACCACGTCGGCAGCCCGGATGGCCTGCACTTCGGCTCGATCCGCGCCCTGCGCCAGGACGGCTCGCGCGTGTACCTGCGCTTTGCCGGCGAGCAGCACGACGCGGTGCTTCACCTGGAAGGCAGCGAGATGGCTTCGCGGGTGCACGCGGCGCTGGACTTCCTGCGCCGCGAGTGCGATCCGGCCGCGGCCACGGGCTTCTGAGCGTCACTCCCGCAGCGCGAAGTCGGTGCGCGCGAAGCGCCCGGCTTCGATGCTGTCGCCGGCGTGCTCCAGCTCCAGCGGCGTGGCGAACATCGGCCCGGCCCAAACGCAGGTGTGGAACTCGCCGTTCTCGCCGCACGGATCCACTCCCGCCGGCAGTTCCTCGAGCAGGGCCGCATCGAAGGCGCGGCCGCGGAAGCGCGCGTCCAGTTGCTGCGTATCCACGCAGCACACCCGCGCGCGCAGGCCGGCGTCGAGCATGCGCCGCGCCAGCAACGCGGTGTCGAAGCGGAACAGCGGGGTGAGCAGCTCCCAGTCCAGGCTTTCCAGCTGCTGCCGGCGCCAGGCGCGGATGTCCTCCAGGAACAGATCGCCGAAGGCCATGGTGCGCAGCCCGGGCCAGCGCCGCGCGGCCGCGTCCAGCGCGCCGGCCATGGCCGCGCCGTAGGCCGCGTTCTCGCAGGCCGGCGGCAGTTCCACCTCCAGCAGCGGCAGGCCGGCGGCCGCGGCCTGCGCGCGCAGTACCTCCACCCGTACTCCCTGCATCGAAGCGCGGCCAGCGCTGACGGTCGACAGCAGGCCGACCACCTGGTGGGTGGCCGACTGCCGCAGCATGTGCAGGGTCCAGGCCGCGTCCTTGCCGCCGCTCCAGGCCAGCAGGACCGGGATGCGCGCTGCCATCGCCGTGGCCGGCTCAGCGCACGTCGCGCAGTTCCCAGCGCGAACCGGCCAGCAGGCGCAGGCGGTGGCGCAGGATCTCGCCGGGCAGGGAGGTGGTGGCGGTGAGGTAGACCGACATGTCCTCGCGCCGGCCTTCGACCGTGGCCTGCGGATCGGTCGCGCCCAGCGCCGGGTCCACCTCGTCCGGTTCCGGCTGCATCTGCCGCCAGCGCTCGAACAGCGCCGGCGAGCGCAGCGCATCCTGCAGCTGTTCGGCGAAGGCTTCGTAGCCGTTGGCGGTGAACGACAGCGACGGCTCGCTGCCGCGCGCGGCGACCGGCTCGGGCAGGCGGATCACGTAACGGACGGGCATCGGCGGCTCCTGCGGGCGGGAGCGGACAATCTAGCAGCGCCGGCGCGAAGCGGCCGTGGCCGCCGGCTCAGCCGAAGCTGGCGTCGGTGGAGGCGTAGGCCACCGCCACCGCGCCCTTGCCCACGTTCACCATGCCGGTCAGGCTCATCATGCTCTCGAACACCTCCACGCCGTGGTCCAGGCAGGTGTCGAGCAGGCGGGCGTAGCCGGGCAGGCCGTGCAGCTCGGCCAGGTCGCCGCCGTAACAGACGCTGACGGTCGGGGTGAGCAGGCCGCTGCGCACGCGCTGGCAGGCCATCTCGAACATCTTCTCGGTGGCCGCCTCGAAGCCCTTCACCCGGCCCACCGGCTCGGTGGTGCCGCGCCAGGCGCGGATCACCGGCTTGATGTCCAGCGCCGAGCCCAGCGCGGCGCTGAGCAGGCCGACGCTGCGGTCGCCCTTGGTGCGGGCGCGGTTGCGCAGGTAGTACAGGTCGCGCGGGATCATGAAGCCGCAGGTGTGCTGCGCCAGTTCCTCCAGCCGCGCGCGCATCTGCGCCACGCCGGCGCCGGCGGCGCGCATGCGCACCGCCTCCACCGCGGTGATCGCCTGGCCGACGAACAGGTTGAGCGAGTCGATCACCCGCAGCGCGAACGGGGTGGTGATCCCGGCGGCCTGGCGCACCGGCTTGTACTCGTTGAGGATGGCGTAGCTGGCCTGCAGCGCGTTGTCGTGGATCTGGCTGCGCAGGCGCGAGATGGTCAGGCAGAAGACGTGGTCGTAGTCGATCACCAGGCGCTGCAGGAACAGGTCGCGGATCTGTTCCACGCTCAGCGGCGTGGTCTCCGCCTCGTGGCCGCGCTCGGCCACGTGCGCGTGCAGGAAGGCCAGGGTGGCCTTCTCGTCGCGCCGGTCCTCGAGCACGGCGTTGCCGATGCGGACCGTGATCGGCATGACCACGATCCCGTGTTCGCTGATGAACGAGGCCGGCAGATCGCAGGCCGAATCGACGACTATCCCTATGCGCATTGGGCCCTCCCAGGCGTCCTGCACGCGGAGCGGCGTGAACCCTATCGCAGAATCCGGCGGCTTGCGACTGCCGGAAGCGGGGTGTTCAGCGCTTGCGCAGGATCCCCACCGGCAGCTTCCCGATCTCCGCCAGGGGGCCCTCGCGCAGCAGTCCGGGGTCCTCGAGCACCGCCAGCATGAGCTCGTGGCTGTCGTTGCCCCAGAACAGGCCGCCGTCCACCTCCAGCGTGGGCACGCCGAACACGCCGGCCGCCAGGGCTGAATCGGTCAGCTCGCGCAGCTTCTGCTTCACCGCGGGCGCCCCGATCGCCGCGGCCACGTCCTCGATGCCGAGCCGGCGCCCGGCCTCCGCCAGCGCCGCCGGGCTGCCATCCAGGCCCTGGCGCCAGATCGCGTCGAAGATCGCGTCGATCGCCTCGGGGCGGATGTTTGCCGCAACGCACAAGCGCAATGCGGGCAACGGATTGAACGGATGCGCCAGCGGGAACACCAGCGGCACCCCCTCGCGCCGCGCCTGCCACAGCACCTGGCGGTAGATGAATTCGCGCTTGCGTGGGATTTCCGCCGGCCCCAGGTTGCCCAGCGCGGCCAGCACCGCGCCGAACACCACCGGCACCGGCTGCACCCGGCCCGCCTGCACCAGCGGCCGCATCTTCTGCCAGTGCAGGTAGGAGAACGGGGAGACGAAGTCGAAGTACCAGCGTGGCGTCATCGGGCGGCTCCTGCGGGACGTGCGCATGATGATGCCGGCAGCAGCGCCCGGCGCCACGCTGCGTTGCCGCGGTGCTGTCGCCGCGTGCATGGCCGATGGCGCATGCTCGGGGGGCGACGACCGAGGAGGATGCAATGGCAAGCGCGGGCGAAGTGGTGGAGTTCTGGCGCCAGGCCGGGCAGCAGGCGTGGTTCAACGGCGGCGAGGCGTTCGACCGCCAGTGCGAGGCGCGCTTCCTGCAGGCGCACCTGGCGGCGGCGCGCGGCGAGTGCGAGCACTGGCTGGGGACGGCGGAAGGGGCCCTGGCCCTGCTGATCCTGCTCGACCAGATCCCGCGCAACGTGTTCCGCGGCAGCGGCCACGCCTTCGCCACCGACGGCCTGGCGCGGCACTACGCGCTGCGCGCGCTGCAGGCCGGCCACGACCGGCAGGTCGAACCGGCGCTGCGCGCGTTCTTCTACCTGCCCCTGGAGCACTCCGAGGACCCGGCCGACCAGGACCATTCGGTGGAACTGTTCACCGCCCTCGGCGACAAGCTCTATCTGGACTACGCCATCGCCCACCGCGAGGTGATCGCGCGCTTCGGCCGCTTCCCGCACCGCAACCGCGCCTTGGGGCGCACCAGCACGCCGGAGGAGCAGGCCTGGCTCGACGCCGGCGGCGGGTTCTAGCGGCGGCGCAAACGGAAAAGGGCGGCCGGGGCCGCCGCCAGCTGGCTGGCGCCGCGCGCTCAGTAGCGCGGGATGCCGCCGTCGACTTCCTGTGCCCAGCGGTCGATGCCGCCTTCCACGTTGAACACCGCGGTGAAGCCCTTGGCGCGGAACTCCTCCGCGGCCTGCGCGCTGCGGCCGCCGTGGTGGCAGATGAAGGCCAGGCGGGTGTCCTTGGGCAGGGCTTCCAGCGCCGGGCGGCCGTCGCCGTCCAGGGTGCGGTGCGGCACCGGCAGCGAGGCGATCGCGCGTTCCTCGGGCGGACGCACGTCCACCAGCACCAGCTCGCCGGTGCCGACCTGGCGCTCGGCCTCGGCCGGGGTGATCGCCTGCACCGGCTTGGGCGCGTTGGGGTTGTCGATGGCCAGGCCCTGGCCGCGGAAGTCGTCCACCCAGTCGATGGTGATGCCGTTGGCGCGGCGCGCGCTGGACAGGTCGAACTGGATGCGCAGGCCCTGGGTTTCCACCGCGATGGCGCTGTCGTTGCGCGGCACGATCTGGAAGCGCGGCTGGAAGCGCGCGTCGATCGACAGCGCCAGCGCCGCGCCCGGCTCGCTGGCCAGGGCGCCGCGCAGCTTCTCGGCGGCGGCCTCGGTCACGGTGACCTGCGGCGGGGTGCGGTCCGGCGCGGGCAGGCCCAGCATCTGCGACAGCTCGCCGCTGGAGGCCAGCTGCTCGATGATGTCGGAACCGCCGACCAGCTCGCCGTCGATGTACAGCTGCGGGATGGTCGGCCAGTTGCCGTAGACCTTGATGCCCTCGCGGATCTCCTGGTCGGCCAGCACGTTGACGTGGGCGTACTCCACGCCCAGGTCCTCCAGGATGCCGCTGGCCTTGGCCGAGAAGCCGCACTGCGGCATGCCCGGCTGGCCCTTCATGAACAGCACGACGCGGTTGGCTTGCAGCAGCGACTCGATGCGCGAACGCAGGGCGGGATCCAGGGACATGCGGGGGCTCACCACGGACTTTTCAGGGGCCTGCATTCTACGCCGCGTGGCATGATGCGGCGATGAGCCGCCCGGCAACACTGCATCGCACCCCGCACCGGCCGCATGCCTGGCTGGCCTGGCTGGCCGCCTCGCAGCTGGCGGTGGCGGGGCTGTGGTGGGTGGCCGGCTGGCGCTGGGGCCTGCCGGCCCTGCTGCTGTCGCACGCGGCCTTCATCGTGCCGGTGTTCCTGCCGCGGGCCACGCTGTACGCGCCGGCGCTGTCGCGCCTGCCGGGCGACGAACGCCAGGTCTGGCTGACCATCGACGACGGCCCCTCGGACGACACCCCGGCGATCCTCGACGCGCTGGACCGCCACGGCATGCAGGCCACCTTCTTCCTGGTCGGGCAGCGCGCCCAGGCGCGGCCGGAGCTGGTGCGCGAGATCCTGCGCCGCGGCCACGGCGTGGCCAACCACACCTGGAGCCATCCGCAGGCCTGGTTCTGGGCGCTCGGCCCGCGCGCCATGGCCGCGCAGGTGGAACGCGCCCAGGCCGTGCTCGGCGAACTGGCCGGGCAGCCGCCGCGCTGGTTCCGCGCGGTGGCCGGCCACACCAATCCGTTCCTGGCCGCGCCGCTGCGGCGGCTGGGGCTGGCGCGCGCGGCCTGGAGCGTGCGCGGCTACGACGCGGTGGACGGCGACGTGGTGCGGGTGCTGCAGCGGCTGCAGCGCGGGCTAGGCCCGGGCGCGATCGTGCTGCTGCACGAGGGCGCGCCGCACGGGCGCAGCGTGGAGATCGTCGAGGCGGCGCTGTGCCTGCTGCGCGAGCAGGGCTACGCCAGCGTCATCCCGGAGTGAGCGCCCGGCCGCCGCCGTCGGGGGCGGCGGCTGCCGGCGAGGGCTCAGTCGCGCGTGGCGACGACCAGCCAGTTGTTGAACGGGGTGTCGCCGGCCAGCGGCGAGAACTCGCTGCGCAGGCCGGCGGCGTCGAAACGCTTCCTCAGCATGTCCGCGTCCGGGTAGTGGATCGGCGCGGCGTTCATCCAGCCCACCAGGCGCGCGAACACGTCGGTGGTGCGGGTGATGCGGGCGCGGCGGCTGCCGTCGTCCAGGCCGGTGCGGATCACCAGCTTCGCGCCCGGCTCGAGCATGGCGACCATGGCGTCGACCACCTCGGCCTGGCGCTGCGGCTGCAGGAACTGCAGCACGTCCAGGATCGCCACGCTGCCGCGGTGCGGCGGCAGCGCCTGCGACAGGTCCAGCGCCTCGAAGCCGGCGTCGACCAGCCCGGCGCGGGCGGCGGCGCGGCGCGCCGAGGCGATCTTGCGGTGGTCGTTGTCCACGCCGAAGTAGCGCAGGGCGATGCCCTCGTGCTGCAGGGCGTGGGCCAGCAGGCCGATGCCGCAGCCCAGGTCCAGCAGCGGGCCGGCGGCGTCGCGCAGGGCCGCGCACACGCCCGGGTACAGCGGGTCGCTGCGCAGCTTCGCCCGGGCGTAGTAGTAGTGGTAGCGGTTGCCCAGCAGGGTGCCGGGCAGGAAGCTGCTGGCGATACGCGCAGCGGTGTCCCGCGACAGCGGTCGCGGCTGGGGTCGGGGCATCGCGTTCAAGGGGTACTCCTGCCTTGCAGGATGGCGCGGGCGGCCGGCAATGCCAGCCGTGCCCACAGGGTATACAGGGCGGCCGAGGGGTGCAGGCCGTCGTCGGCCAGCATGCCAGGCTCGGCGCCGCGTGCGCGGCTGACCGGGCCGATGTCGACCCAGTGCGCGCCCGCGCGCGCGGCTTCTTCCCGGCAGATGGCGTTGAAGGCGTCGATCTGGGTGGCGACCAGGGCGCGGTCGCGGCCCTGGGCGAAGGCGAACGGGGTCACGCCCCAGTCCGGGATCGCCAGCACCAGCACCCGCGCCGGATCGCCGCCGGCGAAGCCGGCCGCGCGCCGCAGCAGGGCGGCGAAGCGGGTGCGGAAGCCATCCGGCTCCAGCCCGCGGTACTGGTCGTTCACGCCTGCCAGCAGGCTGACCAGGGCGTGGTCGGCCGGGATCGGCGCCTGCGCGTGGGCGGCATCGATGCCGGCGTCCAGCTCATCCGTGGTCCAGCCGGTGGTGGCGATGATCCGCGGCTGGCCCACGTCCAGCCCTTCGGCGCGCAGCAGCGCGGCCAGCTGCACCGGCCAGCGCCCGTCCGCCGCGATGCCTTCCCCGATCGTGTAGGAATCGCCCAGGGCGAGGAAGCCTTGCGCCACGCTTACGCCGCCGCGTTCCGCGCCTTCAGCGGCACGACCTTGGTGTTGAGCTCGGCGCGCCGCGACAGCGCCCGGTCGATGCGCGCGAACACCTCGCGCATCAGCCCGGCCTCCGGCAGCAGGGTCACGCGGAAGTGGTCGCGGTAGGGGACGTTGAAGCTGCTGCCCGGCACGATCAGCACGTCCTCGGTCTCCAGCAGCTCCAGTGCGAACTGGTGGTCGTCGAAGCCGCGCGCGGCCGCGCCCACCACCGAGGGGAAGGCGTACAGCGCGCCCTTGGGCTCGATCAGGCGCAGGTGCTCGCTGGCGGCGCAGGCCTCGACCACCGCGCGGCGGGTCTCGTACAGGCGTCCGCCCGGGGCGCACAGCGCGCTGATGGTGTCCGGACCGTTGACCGCCGCCTCGATCGCGTACTGGCCGCCGACGTTGGCGCACAGGCGCAGGCCGGACAGCAGGTCCAGCGCATTGCGGTACTCGGCGGTGCGGGCGTGCGAACCGGTGAGGACCGCCCAGCCCACGCGCCAGCCGCAGGCGCGGTGCACCTTGCTCAGGCCGGAGAAGGTGATGCACGGGTGGTCGCCGGCGATCGGCGCGGTCGGCACGAACTCGGCGCCGTCGTACAGCACCTGGTCGTAGATCTCGTCCACCAGCAGCAGCAGGTTGTGGCGGCGGGCGATGTCCACCAGCCGCTCCAGCAGCGCGCGCGGGTACACCGCGCCGGTGGGGTTGTTCGGGTTGATCAGCACGATCGCGCGGGTGCGCGCGGAGACCAGCGCCTCCACCTCCACCGGGTCGGGCATGAAGCCGTTCTCCGGCGTGCAGCGGTAGTACACCGGGCGGCCGTCGTTGAGGATGGTGGCGGCCGACCACAGCGGGTAGTCCGGCGAGGGCACCAGCACCTCGTCGCCCGGGTTGAGCAGGGCGCGCAGGGTCATGTCGATCAGTTCGGACACGCCGTTGCCGACGAACACCCGCTCGGTATCCACGTGCGGCGCGCCGCGCTTGCGGTAGGCCGCGGCCAGCGCCTCGCGCGCGGCCGGCAGGCCCAGCTGGTGGGTGTACGGGTCGGTGTTGTCGATGTCGCGGATGATCGCCTGCTGCAGGTGCTCCGGCGCGCGGAAGCCGAACGCGCCCGGGTTGCCGATGTTGAGCTTGATCAGCTTGCGTCCTGCTGCCTCGAGCGCATGCGCTCGCCGGTTGAGCTCGCCGCGGATCTCGTAGCGGACTTCCGACAGTCGCTCGCGCACCGCGAGCGTTTTTTCGGTGGACGGCATGGCAGGGCCCAGCGGGCGTGGCAAGGTCTGGCATGGTATCGAAAAAAAACGCCCCCCGGTGGGACCGCAAGCCCAGTCCTGGCGGCCGTTTCGGTCGAAACGGAAGCTGGCAGCGCCAGCAACCCGGCGCGCCGCCACTGCCGCCAACCGGCCGGGCACTACAATGCCTGCCGATGAACCTCCCCGGACCCGACTACACCGCCCTGCAACGGATTGGCTGGCCCTGGGCCGGCCCGCCCGAGGACCCGGCCTGGCAGGCCCTGTTCCAGGCGCATCCGCAGGCCCGCCCGGCCCGGGTCAGCGAGCAGCACCGCACCGGCTACGTGCTGGCCGACGCGCCGGACGCCGGCTTCCGCGCCGAGTCACCGCCGGAATGGATGCGCCGCCCGGTGTTCCGCCCCGATGGCGTGCCGGCGCACGAGCGCGCCGCGGTCGGCGACTGGGTGCTGCACGACGGCCGCCGCATCCTCGCCCTGCTGCCGCGGCGCACCGCGATCAAGCGCGCCGCCGCCGGCGAGCACTACCAGCAGCAGGTGATCGCGGCCAACGTCGACACCGCCTTCGTGGTCTGCGGCCTGGACGCGGACTTCAACCCGCGCCGGATCGAGCGCTACCTGCTGCTGGTCGGCGGCGGCGGAGTGCAGCCCGTGGTGGTGCTGACCAAGGCCGACCTGGAAGGGGCCGATCCGGAAGCCGCGCTGGAAGCGCTGGCCGGCGTGCGCGCCCAGGGCGTGCCGGTGCTGGCGCTCAACGCCCGCGACGGCGGCGCCGCGGCACAGCTGGCGCCGTGGCTGGCGCCAGGCCTGACCGTGGTCCTGGTCGGTTCCTCCGGCGCCGGCAAGTCGACCCTCACCAACACCCTGCTGGGCGAGGAGCGGATGAAGACCGGCCAGGTGCGCGCCCACGACTCGCGCGGCCGCCACACCACCACCTACCGCGCGCTGATCGCGCTGCCCTCCGGCGCCTGCCTGGTCGACACCCCCGGCATGCGCGAGCTCAAGCCCACCGGCGAGGAGGAGCTGGCCGACGGCGGGTTCGGCGACATCGAGGAGCTGGCCACCCAGTGCCGCTTCAACGACTGCAGCCACCGCAACGAGCCCGGCTGCGCGGTGCTGGCCGCGATCGAGGCCGGCACCCTGGACCCGAAGCGCCTGGCCAACTACCTCAAGCTGCGCGAGGAGGTGGCCGGTGCCGCCGCGCGCCTGGCCCAACGCCTGGCGCAGAAGAACGAGGCCCGCGGCCCCGCCGGGCGCAGGCGTCCGGCCCCGCGCCCGCGGCGCTAGCCGGGTTTGCGGTACGGTGCGGGCGGGGCACCCGGGCCCCATGCGCCGCCGAGCCGCCGATGACCGACGCCATCGCCCGCCATGCCGCACTGGACCGGCGCCTGGTCCGGGCTGCGCGCGGCATCCGCCTGCTCGGCCTGGCCAGCTGGCCGGCCGCGGTGCAGCACGCCTTCCTGGCCGCCTGGCGCCAGGGTCGGGCGGTGCTGCCCCGGGTCGAGTACCCGAAGTTGGACTTCGCCGCCGCCCGCACCGAACTGCGCGCGGTGGCCGCCGCCGCCGACCCCGGCCACCCGCTGGGCATCTACCTGCGCGAGTCGGCCGCCAGCTGGGAGCGCGCGGCGCGGCTGCTGGAGGCGCTGGGCACGGCCCGGGCCGGGGCCGAGGCGGTGGCCCTGTTCGGGCGTCCGGACGATCCGCTGCCCGGCGACGGCCCCACCACCCGCGAGGCCGCGCACCACTTCATCCAGATCGCCGGCGAGCTGGACCACGAGCTGTTCTCCCCGGCCGAACAGGTGCCCGTCTCCGCGACCGCGCTGGCGCTGCAGCTGCAGGGCGACCTGGACGAGTTCTTCGGCCGGCGCGTGGTCCAGGTCGAACTGGACCCGGAGCTGATCGCCAAGGCCGCCGCCGGCGCCACCCGCATCCGCCTGCGCGCCGGCGCCGCCTTCAGCGACTACGACCGCCGCCAGCTGTTCCACCACGAGGCCCTGGTGCACTCGCTGACCGCGCTCAACGGCCGCAACCAGGAGGTGCTGCCGAGCCTGGCCCTGGCCTCGCCGCGGGTCACCGCCACCCAGGAGGGCCTGGCCACCCTGGCCGAGCTGATCACCGGCAGCATCGACATCGGCCGGATGAAGCGCATCAGCCTGCGCACCGAGGCGGTGGCCATGGCCCTGGACGGCGCGGACTTCCTGCAGGTATTCGGCTACTTCCTCGGCGCCGGGCAGGGCGAGGAGGAGAGCTTCGCCTCGGCCCAGCGCGTGTTCCGCGGCGTGCCGCTCTCCGGGGGCTGCGCCTTCACCAAGGACACGGTGTACCTGCGCGGCCTGGTCGGCGTGCACACCTTCTTCCGCCTGGCCCTGCAACGCGACCGCCTGCGCCTGTGCCGCTGGCTGCTGGCCGGCAAGATGACCCTGGACGACGTGGTCCGCTTCGAGCCGCTGTTCGCCGACGGCACCCTGGAGCCGCCGCAGTGGCTGCCGCCATGGATCGAACGCGCCGGCGGCCTGGCCGGGCTGCTGGCGTTCTCGCTGTTCGCCAACCGCATCCGCATCGACCACATCGGCGAAGGCCTGCGCTGAGGGCGCTGGCCAACGCTGTCATGCCGCAAGCGCCGCGCCGATACGCCGATTGCTGCACTGCATCGAAGCACGTGCGTCGCGCCGGCGCCGCTGCGGCCGCGATTGCAAGGGGGGTCGCTGCGTCGCCGGAGGGCTTAGAATCGAGCCCCCTTGTGCCGCGCCGAACCCGATCGATGTCCGAACAGGAAGATTTCAAACAGGCCGCCCTCGACTACCACCGCTTCCCGCGCCCCGGCAAGATCAAGGTCTCGCCGACCAAGGCCATGCTCACCCAGCGCGACCTCGCCCTGGCCTATTCGCCGGGCGTGGCCCATGCCTGCGAGGCGATCGTCGAGGACCCGCGGCAGGCCAGCGAGCTGACCGCGCGCGGCAACCTGGTGGCGGTGGTCTCCAACGGCACCGCGGTGCTGGGCCTGGGCAACATCGGCCCGCTGGCCGGCAAGCCGGTGATGGAAGGCAAGGGCGTGCTGTTCAAGAAGTTCGCCGGCATCGACGTGTTCGACATCGAGATCGACGAGACCGACCCGGACAAGCTGGTCGACATCATCGCCTCGCTGGAGCCGACCTTCGGCGGCATCAACCTGGAGGACATCAAGGCGCCGGAGTGCTTCATCGTCGAGCGCAAGCTGCGCGAGCGGATGAACATCCCGGTGTTCCACGACGACCAGCACGGCACCGCGATCATCGTCGGCGCCGCGGTGGTCAACGCCCTGCACGTGGTCGGCAAGAAGATCGAGGACGTGAAGCTGGCCACCACCGGCATGGGCGCGGCCGGCATCTCCTGCGTGGACATGCTGGTCTCGCTGGGCCTGCGCCCGGAGAACATCCTGGCCTTCGACCGCGGCGGCGTGATCCACACCGGCCGTGCCGACCTGGACCCGGACAAGCGCCGCTACGCGCGCGACACCGACGCCCGCACCCTGGAGGAGATCGTCACCGGCGCCGACATCTTCCTGGGCCTGTCGGCCGGCGGCATCCTCAAGCCGGAGATGGTCGCCACCATGGCCGAGCGCCCGATCATCCTGGCGCTGGCCAACCCGTATCCGGAGATCCTGCCGGAGGAAGCGCGCCGCGTGCGCCCGGACGCGATCATCGCCACCGGCCGTTCGGACTACCCGAACCAGGTCAACAACGCGCTGTGCTTCCCCTACCTGTTCCGCGGCGCGCTGGACGTCGGCGCCACCGGCATCAACGAGGCGATGAAGGTCGCCTGCGTGCACGCCATCGCCGCGCTGGCGCGCAAGGAAGCCTCCGACCTGGGCAGCGCCTACGGCGACGAGATCCCCAGCTTCGGCCCCGACTACCTGATCCCGCGCCCGTTCGACCCGCGCCTGCTGGTCGAGCTGTCCTCGGCGGTGGCGCAGGCGGCGATGGATTCCGGCATCGCCCAGCGCCCGATCGAGGACATGGCCGCCTACCGCGAGAAGCTCGGCCAGTTCGTCTACCGCTCCAGCCTGATGATGAAGCCGGTCTACGACCGCGCCCGCTCCGACCTCAAGCGCGTGGCCTACGCCGAGGGCGAGGAGGAAGTGGTGCTGCGCGCGGTGCAGACCGTGGTCGACGAGGGCCTGGCGTTCCCGATCCTGATCGGCCGCCCGGAGGTGATCGAGACCCGGATCAAGCGCCTGGGCCTGCGCATCCGCCCCGGCGTGGACGTGGAGATCACCAACCAGGACGACGACCCGCGCTTCAACGAGTACTGGCAGCACTACCACGCCCTGACCGAGCGCCGCGGCGTGACCGTGGCCGCGGCCAAGAGCCTGATGCGCTCGCGCCCGACCCTGATCGGCGCGGTGATGGTGGCGCGCGGCGAAGCCGACGCCCTGCTCACCGGCATCGTCGGCCGCTTCCACAAGAAGCTGGGCTACGTGCGCAGCGTGATCCCGCTGGAGCCGCGGGTGCAGTCCACCTCGGCCATGACCGGCGTGATCAACCAGCAGGGCGTGTTCTTCTTCGTGGACACCCACGTGCAGGAGGACCCGACCGCCGAGCAGATCGCCGAGGCCACGCTGCAGGCCGCGTTCCGCATGCGCCTGTTCGGCATCGAGCCGAACGTGGCCCTGCTGTCGCACTCCAACTTCGGCAGCCACGAATCGAAGGACGCGCTGAAGATGCGCCAGGTGCGCGAACTGCTGCGCAAGCGCAGCCCGCGCCTGAACATGGACGGCGAGATGCAGGCCGATACCGCCTGGGACGAGCTGCTGCGCGGCAAGATCATGCCCAACAGCACCCTCAAGGGCCGCGCCAACCTGTTCGTGATGCCCAACCTGGAGGCGGCGAACATCGCCTACAACCTGGTGCGGGTGTTCACCGACGGCGTCGCCATCGGCCCGATCCTGATGGGCATCAGCAAGCCGGTGCACATCCTCACCACCAGCGCCACCCCGCGCCGCATCCTCAACATGACCGCCATCGCCGCGGTCGACGCGCAGATCCGCCAGCAGCTGGAGCGGGGTGGGGGGGATTGAGCCCCGCTGGCGTGCATGGCGACGGGTGCCGCGCATTCGGGCAGGCCGTCGCCGTCCACACGCCAGTCTGCCGACGCGACGGATCGGGTCGGAGTTTTCTGACCCGAGATTCAGGGCGTGGGCTCTGGCGGCGCCTTGCCGGATATGAAAAATAGCGATGGCCGGCGGGGGCCGGCCGTGCGGGCCAGGGGTGGTCCGCACGCAGAATCCAAGGAGTGGATGATGCGTATCTTGAAAGTCGACGAAGTCCCGTATGTTTGCGGGGGCATGAAGATGGCGGGCGAGGTCTGCAAGGGCGACCTCTGTGCCAAGGTCAGCGTCGAAGGTGATCCTGGCAATCTGGGGAAGACCCTGACCAACATTTACGATGGTCTGGTGGATTTCACCGCCCACGTGATGTTTACCGTGGCGGATGCGTACCGGTCCCTCCGGGATACCTTCCGCGGTGAGTAATGACCAGGGGCGCGGATTGCCGCGCCCCTGCCTCTGAGAGCAGTGCATGAACTATCTGCCGCTCATCCTGATTCTGGACTATCTCGCAAGCTTGCTTCTTGGCCTGTTGTGCCGCGACTTGTTGGCTGGCCCGGTGAATCCTGCCAGGTTCCTCGAGCTGCCTAACCTGCTTCCCGTGATCCTGGTGATGCCGTTCCTTGAAACGGCCCTCATTCATTCGCTTCTTGTCGAGGCGAGCTTGAAGCTGGGCAGGGGGAAGCCCGTGGCCCTCTATGTAGGCGGTGCCTTGGCCGGGCTTGTCTTCTTCGTCCTGCACCTTGTGATGAATGGCCCTTTCAATGGCCTGGTGTACGGACTGCCCGGAGGTATATCCCTTTCGGTCATGTATTGCCTGGCACGCAAGGACGGGGCAAAGGTCGCCTTCTTCCATACCTGGATGCTGCATCTTGCATCCAATGCCCTGCTTGTCCTGTCGGTGGCGTACTACGGGATGACATTGGGGGGCGCGTGAAACATGCGTGCTCGCGTGATGGACGTACACATTCGGTTGCCGCTATGAAGACCAGGAACAGTCTGCCGCTGATGCTGTTCGCCTTCCTTGCCTTCGCTTGGACATGGCATAACCGCGCAAGCCTGATGACGATTGCCCACGCGGCGTACGACACCCACGTCAAGCTTTCGCAGGAGTGCAGCTAGACCGTCGTGGCTGCAGCGAGGTGGGCAGGTTCGGTGTTCTGCCGGCCCGGATAACGCAGCGCAGGCAGGGAAGCAACGGAACGGGACGGCGCTGAGGCCGAGGGATCAGCCGTCCGCGCCGGCTTCCGGCGCGTGCGCCGCCACCTTGGACACCAGTCGGCGCTGCATGACGTCGAAGTACGCGTCGGCCTCCTCGTAGGAGGCAAACACCTCCTCGACCGGTACCGCCTCGACCACGTCGAGGACTTTCCGCACCTGGGGTTGCGGGTTGACCAGCAGAACGGCGCGATGGCGGGCGGCGAGGGCGCGGCGCACCCGCTCGAGCGAACGGATGCCGGCGCTGTTGATGTAGTTGAGGCCTTCCAGGTCCAGCACCACCGACGACACCCGGTCGTCGGCCAGCAGCGGATCCAGCGCCTGGTCCAGCTCCGGATAGCTGCCCGCGTCCAGGCGGCCGCTGACGGCAATGCGCTGGACGCCGTTGTGCGGCGGGGTGGGGTCGATCCTGAGCTGGCTCATTGCGTCGGTCTCCAGTCCCGCAGGGATACGGCGGCCTGCGGAGGCGCCCCGGGGGTCGGGCTGCCAGTACTGGATCGTATGGGGGCAGATGCAAAGGCCACGTGGTGATCGGAAGCCATGCCTGAACGGTTCTTCAGGCACCCGGCGGCGGTGGGGCCATGCCGCAGTCCCTCCAGCGACCAGGTCGCCGGCATTGCAGGCCAACCTGCCCGGGTGGGCTCCCACAGCGGCATGGTCGCGGTCGACGCTTTCGTCCCGGCTCCTACCCGCCGGGCGCGGGAGCAACCCGGCAAGCATGTGTCCGGCGGCACCCGCATCGGCGCTGGATCAGGCGTGCCTCCGCATCGCCCGCCCGGCACGGCCAACGCCCATCGATCTGACCTGGATCAGGGCCATCAGTCGCGACCCCGTTATGTAGTGCCCCGACCCCACACACGGTCGTTTGCTGGCGTTTTTGCGACGCAACAAAACCTGCTCCGGCTGCGATCCGGTGGGCGTGCAGTGCGTCGCCCGGCAACAGCCCTGTCAGTCGCGGCCGCCACTGGTTGCAACGGAGACTATCCGCCAGACGTGCCGCCAGGCGGGCCTTGGTGCGGTCGGCGGCCCGTCTCCCCCTCGCAATTCACACCGGTGAAAAAGCCTGTCCCACCGCACATACGCACCCGTAGCGAAGCGGCCGGTGCCACCCGTGCGGTAAACTCCGGGGTCCACAAGAACGTCACGCCGCGGCCCCCCACGCGCGGCAATGGGAGTGATATGAACTGGCTGAACGATGTGCTGCACAACGATCCGGATCCGGTAGAGACCCGCGAGTGGATCGAATCGCTCAAGGCGGTGATCGACCGTGACGGCCCGGAGCGTGCGCATGCACTGCTGGAGGACATGGTCGAGCTGACCCGCCGCTCCGGCGCGTTCCTTCCGTTCTCGCCCACCACCGAGTACGTCAACACCATCCCGCCGCACCAGGAGGCCAAGAGCCCGGGCAACGCGGAGCTGGAGTGGCGCATCCGCTCGATCATCCGCTGGAACGCCATGGCGATGGTCGTGCGCGCCAACCGCAAGCCGGGCGACCTGGGCGGCCACATCGCCTCCTTCGCCTCGGCGGCGACCCTGTACGACGTGGGCTTCAACCACTTCTGGCGTGCCCCGTCCGACCACCACCCGGGCGACCTGCTCTACATCCAGGGCCACAGCGCCCCGGGCATCTACGCCCGCTCGTTCCTGGAAGGCCGCATCAGCGAGAGCCAGCTGGACAACTTCCGCATGGAAGTCGACGGCCGCGGCATCTCCTCCTACCCGCACCCCTGGCTGATGCCGGACTACTGGCAGACCCCGACCGTGTCCATGGGCCTGGGCCCGCTGGCGGCGATCTACCAGGCCCAGTTCATGAAGTACCTGGAGCACCGCGGCCTGATCGAGCCGTCCGACCGCAAGGTCTGGTGCTTCCTGGGCGACGGCGAGACCGACGAGCCGGAGAGCCTGGGCGCCATCGCCCTGGCTGGCCGCGAGGGCCTGGACAACCTGATCTTCGTGGTCAACTGCAACCTGCAGCGCCTGGACGGCCCGGTGCGCGGCAACGGCAAGATCATCCAGGAGCTGGAAGGCGTGTTCCGCGGCGGCGGCTGGAACGTCATCAAGGTCCTGTGGGGCAGCTACTGGGATCCGCTGCTGGCCAAGGACACCGACGGCGTCCTGCGCAAGCTGATGATGGAAACCGTCGACGGCGAGTACCAGAACTGCAAGGCCTTCGGCGGCGCGTATACCCGCGAGCACTTCTTCGGCAAGTACCCGGAGACCCGCGCCATGGTCGCCAACATGTCCGACGAGGACATCTGGCGCCTGAACCGCGGCGGCCATGACCCGCACAAGGTCTACGCCGCCTACCACGCCGCGGTGAACACCAAGGGCATGCCGACCGTGATCCTGGCCAAGACGGTCAAGGGCTACGGCATGGGCAGCGCCGGCGAGTCGCTGAACCCGACCCACCAGACCAAGAAGCTGGACGACGACGCCGTGCGCGCGTTCCGCGACCGCTTCAACATCCCGATCAGCGACAAGCAGCTGGCCGAGGCGGGGCAGGTTCCGTTCTACCACCCCGGCGAGGACTCGCCGGAAGTGCAGTACCTCAAGGAGCGCCGCGCCGCGCTGGGCGGCTACCTGCCGCAGCGCCGCCGCAAGGCCAGCAAGTCCTTCGCCGTGCCCGGCCTGGACAAGTTCGAGCGCCTGCTCAAGTCCAGCGGCGACCGCGCCTACTCCACCACCATGGCCTTCGTGCAGACGCTCAACATCGCCCTGCGCGACAAGGAGATCGGTCCGCGCCTGGTGCCGATCGTGGCCGACGAGGCCCGCACCTTCGGCATGGAAGGCCTGTTCCGCCAGATCGGCATCTACGCCCCGTTCGGCCAGAAGTACAAGCCGGTCGACGCCGACCAGCTGATGTACTACCGCGAGGACCAGTCCGGCCAGGTGCTGCAGCAGGGCATCAGCGAGCCGGGCGCGATCGCGTCGTGGATGGCCGCCGGCACCAGCTACTCGGTGTCCGACGTGCCGATGCTGCCGTTCTACATCTACTACTCGATGTTCGGCTTCCAGCGCGTGGGCGACATCGCCTGGCAGGCGGCCGACATGCGTACCCGCGGCTTCCTGCTCGGCGGCACCTCCGGCCGCACCACCCTCAACGGCGAGGGCCTGCAGCACGAGGACGGCCACAGCCACCTGCTGGCCGGCGCCATCCCGAACTGCCGCAGCTACGATCCGACCTTCGGCTACGAGGTCACGGTCATCATGCAGCACGGCATGAAGGCCATGCTCGAGGACCAGATCGACGAGTACTACTACATCACCCTGATGAACGAGAACTACACCCATCCGGAGATGCCGGAGGGTGCGGCCGAGGGCATCATCAAGGGCATGTACCTGCTGAAGGACGCCGGCAAGCCCAAGAAGGGCGAGCTGCGCGTGCAGCTGATGGGCTCGGGCACGATCCTGCGCGAGGCCATCGCCGCCGCCGAGCTGCTGGACAAGGACTTCGGCGTCACCGCCGACATCTGGTCCTGCCCCAGCTTCAACGAGCTGCGCAAGGAAGGCTTCGCCACCGAGCGCTGGAACCGCCTGCATCCGGAGGAGACCCCGCGCAAGCCGTACGTCACCCAGCTGCTGGAGGGCCGCCAGGGCCCGGCCATCGCCGCCACCGACTACGTGCGCGTGTTCGCCGACCAGATCCGCGGTTTCGTGCCGATGAGCTACACCGTGCTGGGTACCGACGGCTTCGGCCGCTCCGACACCCGCGCCAACCTGCGCCGCTTCTTCGAGGTGGACCGCTACTACATCGCCCACGCGGCGATCGCGGCCCTGGCCAAGGAGGGCAAGATGACCGGCAAGGATGTGGCCAGGGCGATCAAGCTCTACAAGATCGATCCGGAGAAGGCGAACCCGGTTGGGGTGTAAACAGCTCTAAGGTGTTGGATCGCTGAGAGGGCCGGCGCCAGCGCCGGCCCTCTTGCATAATGGGCGCCCAGCAGTAAGAGTGCCGCTCGAGCCGATCTTGTGGACAAGGTGACTGCGCCACCCTCAGGGATAAGTATGAGCACAATCCTATTCGATGAGTCGTTGACGAAGTTTTGCGAACTCGTAGTCGCTGCAGGTGCAGACGATTTCCTCAAAAATGGTGCCTTCGTTCGCAGTCCGTCCGGACAGCTTCAGCTGGTTGTGAATTATGCATGCTGGAACGAAGCGCTTGCGGTTGATCTCCGGCCGGTCGTGGCGGGGGCGCTGGGGAAGTATTCCGCCACAGTGCCAGATAATATTATCCGCGACGTGGAGTCGCCGCTTGTAAACGAGAGGCACCTAATACTTCCAGAGCGGGTAATTCTCGGCGGCCAGACGATTTTCGTCAGGCTCGTCGATAAGCGGGCTGCAGGCCAAGATTGGCTGCGGAAGCCTAGGGTCGAAGACCAAGATGGTCCACCACGCATGGTGTTCTGGAGTCTAAAAGGTGGTGTGGGTCGTACAACTGCTCTTGTAGCCTTGGCGGCTAGCATTGCGCGTGGCGGCGGTAACGTTCTTGTACTCGACCTGGATCTTGAAGCGCCGGGAGTAGGCGACCAGCTCTTGAAGGAAACTGAAAGACCCAAGTTTGGTGTGGTTGACTATCTCCTTGAGGACGCGGTCGGGAATATCGATCTGGATGCGATTGTTGGCGACGTCGTGGGTGTGAGCACTCTTGTCGAAGGTGCGGGATTGATCCATGTATGCCCGGCAGCCGGGCTGGTGTCCGTAACTAGGCCAGAGAACTACCTGGCGAAGCTTTTTAGAGCGTACCGCGCAGACGGGGGGGTTAGGCCGCTTTCCTCCCGGATTTCAATGCTAATTGACTCGCTCGTGGATCGTCGCCGCTACGATGCGGTTCTGATCGACGCCAGAGCTGGGCTTAACGAGTCGACTGCTGCCGCTGTGCTTGGGCTCAATGCGGATGTACTGCTATTTGGTCACAAAACCCTCCAAACTTTCTCTGGCTATCGGTACGCTCTCGCGCATCTCTCTAGGTTCGTAACGGAGGAAGATGGGGAGTGGCGGCTGCGCCTAAAAATGGTTCACGCCAAAGCTGCTGCGAATTCCAGCGCACAAGATGAGTTTCGTGACCAGGCTTTCGAGCTGTTCTCCGAATGGCTGTACGACCAGACCGGTGATTTCTCCTTCAGTCTGGATGATGATGCGGCGCCTCATGCCTCGTGGATCATTCTGGATGATTCTAACTATCGGGATTTTGATCCTGTGGACAGTCCGGACCTGTTGACTGGGCGTGCTTTCGACGCAACCTTTGGTGCGTTCATCGATGCTGCGCGTGAGCGACTGAGGATTAGGTGATGAGGCCTACAATTCAGGTTGTGGCCGATCTTCGCGGAGGCCTGCAGCAGCTTCCTCTGGATGTCTCACATAATGCTTCGAGGCCGCCTGATCCGAAGGAAATGTATGCACCGAGGGGGCATGAAGGTGCTCTCGATCCGGATCGTGCGATCGTAGTGGGCAATCGGGGTGTCGGGAAGAGTTTCTGGTCTGGCGCCCTAATTGACGAGGATACGAGGCGGGTTCTCGCGCTGGCTTATCCCAAATTGAACTTGGCTTCAGTGCGTGCGTCCCTGGGTTTCTCCGGAGATGATTTCAGCAAAGGCGCTGCGCCATCGGCTAATGTGTTGCGTTCTCTTCTTGAAAAGGGGATTCGACCAGAGACAGTTTGGCGTAGTGTGCTGCTAAAAGCTATTGATAGGACGTGGGAGAGCGAGAGTTTCGAGAAAGCTTGTGCGTTCATTAACGAGCATCCCGAAGAGTACGAGCGTGCAATGGTCGCAGCCGATGCCCGGCTGCGGCGTGAGGGTGTCAAGCAGCTTCTCGTCTTCGACGCGCTAGACCGGCTGGGCGCCAACTGGCAGGTGGTTCGAGAGCTCACGCGGGGCCTTCTGCGACTCTCGCTGTCACTTCGAAGTTATTCGTCTATTCGTGCCAAGATTTTCGTGCGCCCAGATCAGGGTGACGATCGCCTTGTCTTTGATTTTCCAGACGCATCTAAGCTTCGCGCTGAGCGTGTGGAGCTCAAGTGGTCTACTACAGATCTCTATGGTCTTCTCTATAGCTGGTTGGCCAACTCTACGGTTTCCAAGGGGGCGTTTGCTGCACTCCTTAAGGGAGTGAAACTTGAGTTGCGGGAAGATATGGGCATTTTCGCTTTGCCCGAAGCGATCAAGTCTGATGAGCGCGCTCAGGCGGACTTGTTCACCGTTTTGGCCGGCGAATTCATGGGGAACAATCACCGTCGAGGTCGAACCTACACGTGGCTGCCCAATCACCTTGGCGATGCCCATGGTCAAACAGCGCCGCGTACTTTCTTGACGGCGCTTAAGGTTGCGGCCGATCGCGGGGTGCATGACCAGGCAATGGCGAAGAAGCAAGCAATTGACCATCACGGGATCAAAGAAGGTGTGCAACGGGCTTCGCAGGTTCGTCTGGATCAGCTCGCGGAGGATCACGTTTGGATCCGAAGTGCACTCAGTAGCCTGTCTGGCATGGAGGTTCCCTGCGCTGCTGAGGCCATTATTGCTAAATGGCGACAGGACGGCTTAGTTAGAAAGATTCGGAAGGATGTTGAAAGTGGCAAGTATCTAGGCCCTTTGGAGCTTCAGGCTCCTTCTGCTAGTGAGGGAGCAATTCTTGATGCGTTGACCCGAATCGCCGTCACGGAGCAACGTTCTAGCGGGAAAATTAACATCCCAGACATTTTCCGTGTTGCGGCGAGCTTGAAGCGCCGAGGTGGTATCAAGCCGCCTGGTAAGTGAAGGCTGAATGTGGGGTCGATTACTTAAAGAACCGGGTAAACGGGAAAGGCAAGAAAGCAGGGTCAGAGTCCGATTTTTATCGGCTCTGGCCCTTTTGTTTTTGGAGAGTACGAACCCGATCCGGTGAATCGCCCCGTGTTTCGTAGACACT
>NZ_RRYK01000006.1:0-176778 GCF_003931635.1 Pseudoxanthomonas sp. SGNA-20
GCTCTTCGTCGCCACGTTCGGGGGTGGCGGTCAGGCCCAGCAGCTCCAAGGGTGCCAGGTGCTCGATGAGCTCCCTGTACGTGCGTGCGGCGGCGTGGTGGAACTCGTCGATGATCACCACGTCGAAATGGTCGGGTGCCAGGTGCTGCAAGCCGCTGGCCGTCAGGCTCTGGATCGACGCGAACACATGCTCGAAGCGGGCAGGGCGTGCGCCGCCGACCCATAGCTCGCCAAATGCCGGGTCGCGCAGCGCATGCCGGAAGGTGGCCAGGCTCTGTTCCAGGATTTCCTGGCGATGGGCCACGAACAGCAGCCGCGATCTTGCCAGGCGTTTGCGCAACCGCTGGTAGTCCAGCGCGGCCATGACGGTCTTGCCCGTGCCCGTCGCGGAAACGAGCAGGTTGCGGTGGTGGCCCTGTAGCCGCGACAGCTCGATCAGCTCCAGCAGCCGCGACTGGAATGGCTCCGGGCGGATTTCGACCGGGCTTAGATAGACCTGCGGGCCTTCCGCCCGGCTCCGGGTCAGCTCCTGGAACTCGTCCGGGTCGAAGTCGCGGAAGTCGTCATGTTGCCAGTAGCTCTCGAACACGGCCGAGAACTTGTCGATGACGTCCGGATTGCGGGCACCGGAGACACGCACGTTCCATTCCAGGCCCGTGACCTGGGCCGAGTGGGTCAGGTTCGAGGAGCCGATATAGGCCGTGGAGAAACCGGAGTGGCGATGGAACAGCCAGGCCTTGGCATGCAGGCGGGTACTGGAGGTGTCATAGGACACCTTGATCCGCGCACCGAGGTCGCGCAGCGCCTTTAGCGCCGATAGCTCGGTGGAATTGGTGTAGGTGGTGGTCAGAACCCGCAATGGCCGGCCCTGGTCCACGTGCTGGCGCAAGAGCTCCAGCAACGGACGGATGCCGGTATTGCGCACGAACGCCATCAGCACGTCGATGCGGTCCGCCGAGGCGACCTCGGAGCGGAGCTGGAAGCCGATGTGGGGCTCGCCCGGGGCATTGGTCAGCAGCGTCGTGTCCAGCAGCGGAGTGGCTGGCGGCGGGATCTCCTCCGGCTGGCTATCGGGCCGGAAGGCGACAACCGCCCGGAGCAGGTCGCCAGCGGGCGAGAGCCGGTCAGTCGCTTCCACCCCGCGACCTTGGGCGGCCAGCAGCTCGGCGATTTCGCGCGCCAGCCGGGTGCCCACCTGGACCCGTTGCTTGCTGTCCAGGGAATCGATGGCCCGGCGCACCAGCGACGCCAGATGCAGGGCGATGCGATCGGCCGCCTCCGCCGGATGCAATGCTTCCCGTACGGGCTTGTGTCGGGCATCGAGCTCGGAAAGGGCGTCCTCGAGCGCCTCGGTGACCAGTTGTTCGTACAGCCCGCGATGCAGTCCCGGCATGCGCGCCAGGCTACCAGTTTGGCGGCGGAAATCACCTGCTCCACGTTGGGGGACGGATGGGATGGAGCATGCCTGTGACCTTTGCCCCATGGACCCAGGCGGCCACGGCGCTAGGTTCGTGATGACCGTGCCGGCTACCGACTCGAACGGAGTGCGACCATGGAGCGAATCCCACGCTGCATCCCGCCGTTGATGCTCGGCCTGCTGCTGGCCTTGCCGCCGGCGTCCGCCGCTCCCCCCGTGGCGCCGGGCTCGGCGGTGGAAACGCAGCTGGGACCGCTTATGCGCCCGGAACTGCGCAGCGAGGTCCTGGTGGTTGGCACCGCGCACCTGGCCGGCATCGATTGGATCCAGCCGGCGCACCTGGACGGCGTGCTGGACCTGTTGGCGCGGTTCGCGCCGACGCGCATTGCGGTGGAGCGGCTGCCGCCGGACGAGGTGGCGCTGCTGCTGGAGCGCGCTGCGCATGATCGCGGTGCGCAGCAGGTGCTGGACCAGTTTGCCGGGCCGATCGTCACCCACGGCCGTGCCATGCAGCAGGCGTTGGGCGTGGACCGCGCCATGGCCCGGTCGAAGGCCGAGGCGCTGCTGGCGGATGCGGGCGGATTGGCCGAGCCGGCGCGGGTGGAACTGGTGGGCCTGCTGCTGGCGGCCTACGAGTTCGATTCGGCGGCACTGCAGTGGTCCTACCTGTCTCCCGAAGCGAGGGCCAGGGCGCAGGTCGTGCCGGAGCCCACCCGGCAGGCCCTGGACCAGAGGCTGGCGGCCAGCGACGAGATCGCGGCCTTGGCCATGCCGCTGGCGCGGCGACTGGCCCTGCAGCGGCTGGATCCGGTGGATAGCCAGTACGAAGCCGTGCGGACGTTGGCGCTCCCGGAGACGGCGCTGGAGGAAGCCTCGCGCCAGGCCTGGGGCGAGGAGTGGCGGGCGACGCCGGCGGCCCGGCGCATGCAGCACCTCTTCGACCAGGCGGCGGAAAGCCACGACATGCTTGCGCTGCTGCGCCAGCTCAACAGCGAAGCCGTGCAGCGGGACGACGCCATGCAGTGGCACGGGTGGCTGGTGCAGGACCGCGCCGATGGCGTGCACCGTTTCTGTTACGCCATGTGGGAACTGCGCAACCAGCGCATGGCGGCCAATGTGCTCGACGTGGCGGCGTCGCCGCGGCCGGAGCGGGTGATGCTGCTGGTCGGGGCCTCGCACAAGGCCTTCGTGGACCGCGCCCTGGCGCCTCATCTTGGAATCTCGCTGGTGCAGCTGGCGGATCTGGAGGCCAGGGGAGGGGCCCGCTGAGCCCTGCAGGCCGGTTATCCCGTTCTTCGCCCGCTGGTCGGGCAATGTGACGCCAATCGCGGTTTGGCTGTTACATTCGCTACCTTGTCCTGTGGGACAGAGGGGGACATCGTGGAACGGGATCGATGGCTTGCCCGCGACCGGGGCGGGTCGATGCGTGACCGCGGGGCGACCCGTGACTGGCCTGGCGCAACGCCGGAGCATCGGGGGCGATCGCCATGAGGACCTGGATCCGGCCCTTGGTGGTCCTGGGCATGGGCATGCTGGCGGTGTTCCTGGCCGCGGGCCCGGAGGCTTCGGGCGATACCGGCCAGGAGCCCCGGCTTGCGCCCGCTGCCGGGCAGACCGTCGCTGCCGCCACGCCGACGGAGGGAAGCGCGCCGGCCGCGGAGGGAAGTTCCTGCCGCAACCCCTTGCCCTGGCAGGCGGCGCACAGCCACGTCGGCACCACGGTAGCCCTGCAGGGGCCGGTGGTGCGGGTGATGCTGCGCGACGACCTGCGCGGCAAGCCGGTCTTCATCAGCGTGGGCCAGCCGTTCCCGTCGCGGCAGCGGCTGGAGGCGGTGATCTGGGAGGACCATCGCTACGCGTTTGCCTCCCTGCTCAAGACCCGGCTGGAGGGGCGCGAGGTATGCGTATCCGGCCACGTCGGCCTGCGCGATGGCGTGCCGCGGGTGGTGCTGAAGGCCGCTTCGCAACTGCAGCTGGCCGCGCTCTGACGGCACGGCGCGACGTGCAGGACGCGGCGGCTTCCCCTACGCTTGCCGCCCGACCCGCACGAGACCGCGCCCGATGCCGTTCCGGATCCGCCTTCCCGCCCTGGCCCTCGTGATGCCCGGCATGCTCGCGATCCTGCCGGCGATGGCGGGGCAGGAAACGCCGGCGGGTCGGCAGGCGGCTACGGCGCCGCGCTTCGCTTACGCCTATGAGGCCCCGGCCTCGCCGGACCTGCGCCAGATCCACCGCCGCGTGCGCGAGGTGGACCTGCTGCGGCAGCTGCCGGAGATCCAGGCCATCGACGGCATGTTCGCGCTGCCGCGCCCGTTGCGTTACGTGGCCGCCGAGTGCGGCGAGTTCGGCGCGTTCTACCGCCCGGACCGGGCGGAAGTGGTGCTGTGCTACGAAACCCTGCGCACGCTCTACGAGCGCGGCGTGGAGCACCAGCAGGCCCTGGGCCTGGGCAAGGAACACCCGCTGCGCTACGTGCGCGCCAACGTGCGCTTCATCGTGCTGCACGAGACCGGGCACGCCCTGGTGCACCTGCTCGACCTGCCGGTCACCGGCCGCCAGGAGGATGCGGTGGACCAGCTGGCGGCGATCCTGATGCTGCGCTTCGCGGCGCTGGACGAAAGCCCGGAGCAGGTCACCGAAAACCTGGGCCTGGCCGCCAACTGGATGCTTTCGCGCAGCACCGGCGCCTACAACCTGGAAGCCTATGCCGACGAGCACGCGCTGGCCGAGCAGCGCTACTTCAACCTGCAATGCATGATCTACGGGACCGACCCGCAGGCCTTCGCGCACCTGGTGGACACCGGCGACCTGACCGCCGCCCGTGCCGCGCACTGCCCGGACGAGACCCGTCGTGTAACCCGCGCCTGGGTGCGCCTGCTGGTGCCGCACCTGGCGCCGGGACACGAGGCCTACCACCAGGAGGCCATGCGCTACCTGGAGCGGACCCGCACCCAGGATGGGCCGATGCCGGCGGTGATGCCGGACGTGGAGTCCTGAGTCCGCGCTGCAGTGACGCCGCGTTCGGGGCTACGGCCTGGCCGACCAGGACTGGCGCCGTATTCAGCCTGATCTGGCTGCCCGTGTCTGACCTCGGCAGGCGGCCGATGGATCTTGGGCCAGCGCCTGGGGAGGGCGTCTGGGGGGGGCACCATGCAACTGACGGACTGGAAGCGGATCCTGGTCGTGGCCCTGCTGTGCCTGGGCGGTTACGCCCCGGCGGAGGCGGCAGGAGGGGACCCGGTGTGGGGCCAGTACGCATCACTGCCAGGCCGTACCGCGGCCGCTGGGCCGGACGGCTACCGCCTGCGCTGGTACTGGGCCAGGGAAGGCGAGGAGCTGGTCCAGGAGTACGTGAACCCGGGCGATGGCCGGGTCGCGCACAGCGACCGCATCCGCCCTGATACCGCACCCGGAACCCTGCTGCTCACCGGCTCCTACATGGGTGGCAAGCAGTGGCGGGGCACGGTGCAGGAAGACGGGCAGGTGCTGTTCGTCGGCGTCGGCCTGCTCAAGTTCACCTACCTTGCCGGCTTCAACGATGCAGGGCAGTGGGAAATCCGCCGTGCCAAGGTGAAGGATGGGCGGCCTGTGTCGGTCGAGCCGGCCACGCGCTACAACCGTTTCTTCTTCGAGGCCGACGGCGGAACCGGGCAGGATGCCGTCGCGGTGGCCGAGGCCGGCACGGCAGGCAACGAGGACAGCGCCACGCAGCCCCGGCTTCCGGCAGAAGGGCTGGCCGCGGCATTGCCGGACGAGGCGGCAGACGAAGTGGCGGATTCTTCAGGGGTTGCCGCGGCAGCCCCCGGCCCGGGCCCGGCGATGCGCGAACTGGAGCGGTTCATCGGCAACAGGCTGCTGGCCGCCGACGGCAAGGGTGCCGTGCAGCTGCGGCGGGAAGGCGGGCACCTGGTCATCGAGCTATGGGACCAGGACGGGCAGTCGCTCGGACGCTACGTGCTGGCGGCAGCCGGCCGGAAAGGTGACAAGCTCCAGATGCTGGAATCGGCCTTCGGCTACAAGCGCCTGTTGAATGCGCACTGGTTCGGCAACGACCAGTTGCGGCTGTCTTCGTATTCGGGAGCGTTCTCCGGTTACGGGGTACGTCTCCGCCTTGTCGCCCGTGCCGACGGGCTGCTGGTGATACGGGAGAACCTCGACGTCGGGCTGTGGGGCGATGAGCCCATGTCGGTGTCCCGCACGGTGCACTACGACTTGCCTCCCATGCCGGTGCTGGAGGGCGAGGCGCTGGCGGCGCAGAACGCCTTGAACCGGGGTTACTGGCAAGCGCTGGTCAACTCCGAAAGGAACGCGGTGGAACCCGGGCAATGGCTGCTGCCCAATGGCGAAGCGGCCATCCAGGTCAGCGAGACTACGGGCGGCTTCCGGTCCAGGTACGCCTCCCTCGGCTACGGGAGCGCGTTCACCGAGCAGCTCACCACGGTGGTGTTCGACGATGCGACCGGGACCTGGACCGTCAAGGGGCCCGGTCAGCCGGACATCCGCGAGTACGTGGAGGCCTTCGATGGCCAGACCTGGAACGTGCGCACGCTGCCAGGCCAGGGTGTGACCCCGGCCCAGGCCATCGCCCACAGCCGCAGGGTTGTCGTCACCGCGCACACCCTGGTCCTGACCACCGACACCCGGCGCCAGTTCCAGTGGATGCCGAACGGCGAGGTCTCGGTGACGATGACCAACGCCATCAGGCGCAAGCAGGCCAGGGACCAGCAGTGGATGGCAGAGCTGCGGCAGGCGCAGGCGGAAGCGGCGGCACGCGAGGCGCGCTGGGCGGCCGAGGCGGCGGCGGAAGCCGAATGGAACCAGCCGGCGCAGCCTTCCGCTGCCTGGCTGGCGCTGGAACGTGCGGTGGACGGGGCCAAGGCGCGCGAGGCGCAGTCGCGCGCGGACCTCCATGCAACCTATGCCGACGTCAACCGGCGCGCAGCCGAGCAGCGTGCCCAGCAGGCGGCAGCCGAAGCCAACGCCCGTGCCGCGCGTGATGCCGCACACGCGCGCGAGGTGATGCGCCAGGAGGAGCTGGCGCGCCAGGCGCGGGAACGCGAGCGCCAGGCCCTGCAGGCGCGGCAGGCCGCAAGCCAGGCGCAGGCGTACGCCGCCAATGCCGCAGGCACTCCTGGCGCCGCGGCGTCGGCCTCGGCGTCGGCGTCGGCACAGGCCTCGACCCGCGAGCGCGCCGATGCCTGCGTAGGACAGCCCGTGACATCACCGCACCAGTGCGGCAGTACCAGCGGCCTGAAGGGCATCGTCTCCAATGAATGCGGCGCGCCGGTCGACGTGCGCATGTGCTTCATGACCGCCGGGGGCTGGGACTGCCAGGTACGGTATGGCCTGGCACCGCATGCCACCTGGGAGCCGGGGCTTTGCAGTGCCAACGGCGGCGGGGTGTTCCGCTCGGTGAGGTACAGCGACAGCAAGGAGCCGCTGGCGACGCCCTGAGCCGGGCCAGGCTGGACGAAAACGCGAAGCAGGTACGGCGCCGGGTTGCCCCGGCGCACTGCGGGTCGGCTTTACTGCGCCCTGCGGGTCACCTTGCGCACGGCGGCCTTCATCCCGGTCTTGGCCCCGGCCACCGCCGAGACCAGGGTCGAGGCACTGGAGGCTTTCCATTCCTCGTAGGCCTCGTCGAATTCGGCCAGCTCCTGCGCGGTGAAGAGCTTGCGCGCCATGGCGAACATCTCCTTCTCCTCGTCCCTGGCGTGGTGGTCGATCAGCTCGCCGAACACCTTCACCCGGCCGGCGAACTGCGGCGTGGTGACGTCGGCGGCGTGCACGTCCGGGATCACGGTCTTCTCGACCGCGCGGTGTTCCTCGACGGCCTCGGCATGGATCTTCAGGCCCTCGCGGTTGGCGCGCTCGGCGAAGGCCGGATAGAACACGGTCTCCTCCCACTTGGCGTGGGGCATCAGGTTGGCCTCGATCTTCCCCAGCAGCTCGGTGCGCTTCCTGCCGGCGCGGTCGCTGGTCTGCTCCATCTGTTCGAACAGGGCGCGCAGCTCGTCGTGCTCGGCCTTGAGGGTGCGGAGGATGTTGTGGGTCGCCGCTGCCATTGCGGCCTGACAGGAGAGATCAGCATGTGCAGGAACGGAATCCATTGCCTGCTGGCGGCAGGCCTGATGGCCCTTGCCACGCCGGCGGACGCGGCCGACCTGGCCATCGTCGGCGGGCGGCTCCAGCCTTCGCCATACGAGGCGCCGATCGAGAACGCGGTGGTCCTGGTCAGCGATGGCCGGATCGAGGCGGTTGGCCGCGCTGGCGAGGTCGCCATCCCCCGCAGGCACGCGGACGCTGGATGCCAGCGGCAAGGTGGTGGTGGCCGGGTTCTGGAACAGCCATGCGCACCTGCTGGGGCCGGCCTACCGCAATGTCGGCAAGGCCCCGGCCGCGAAGCTTGAGTCCACCCTGCGCGAGCAGTACGGGCAATGGGGTTTCACCACGGTCTATGACCTGGCCTCGGCACCGGGCGAGGCCCAGGCGCTGGTGCGCCGGATCGAGGCCGGCGAGGTCACTGGTCCGCGGGTGCTGAGCACCGGCGTGCCGTTCTTCCCGGCGGGAGGCACGCCGATCTATGTCCGCGGCCACGACCTCGGCATCGAAGGCGACGTGGCGGAAGTGGTTGATGCCGAGGCCGGTCGCAACCGCGCGGGCGAGCAGCTGGCGCAGGGCGCGCGCGGGGTGAAGCTGTTCACCGGCTCCATCGTCGGCGGCAGCGAGGGTGTGCGCCTGATGGATGCCGCGGTGGCCAGTGCGATCGGCAAGGTCGCCCGTGACCGCGGGCAGCCGGTGTTCGCCCATGCCACCGATGCCGGCGGCCTGGTCGTGGCCCTGCAGGCCGGGGCCGATGTGCTGGCCCATGCCACGCCGGCATCCGGCCCGTGGGATGCGGCGACGGTGCAGCGCCTGGTCGCCGAAGGCGTGGCCCTGGTGCCGACCCTGGCCATGTTCGAGCTGGAAATCCGCCGCGAGCAGGTGCCGGAGCCGGTCGTCCAGCGCTTGGTCGGCAATGCGGAGGCGCAGGTGGCGGCGTTGCAGGCCGCCGGCGGCCAGGTGCTGTTCGGCACCGATGCTGGCTACATCGAGGACTTCGATACCACCCGCGAACTGCAGCTGCTGGCCGCGGCCGGGCTCGACTGGCGCCAGGTGCTGGCCAGCCTCACCACCGCGCCGGCGCGCATGTTCGGCGAGGCCGACACGCGCGGGCGCATCGCGCGGGGTTTCGCGGCCGACCTGGTGGTGCTGGGGGCGGACCCGGAGCAGGGCGTGGAGGCGCTGGCCGACGTGGCATACACCCTGCGCGCCGGCGAGCTGATCCACCGCGCGGACTGAGCGATCCCGCCAGCCGCGCCGATGCGGGCAGGGCGCCCGCGCGGGCGCTTGCCATGGACGAAGCCCTCCCCGCACCTGCCGGAGAGGGCTTCGCGCCGGGTCACTTTGAGGCCGGCCTGCCTTCGGCAATCTCGGCGATCAGCCTGGCCACGCCCTGCGGATCCTCCTGCTGGGCGACGTGGCCGCCGGGGAAGGTGCGGATGCCCCAGCCGCGCTCCTGGGCGCGCTGCCAGCCGCGGTCCATCTTCGCGCGCTCCTCCAGGGTCTGGCCCTCCGGCACGAAGGCGACGTAGGTCGCCGGCAGGGCGCGCGCGGCCGGGTTGCGGAAGGACACCGGCTGGCTGAAGCACTTGATCGAGTGCTTGACGCTGTACGGCGGCTTGTCGCCGGGCTTGACCCACGGCACCTGCATGAAGCCGTCCTTGAAGCGGTCCGGCGGCAGCGGCTGGTTGGCCCCGAAGATGTCCCACAACGACTGCCCGTCCTCCGGCACCGCCGCGTCCAGGAAGATCACGTGCGCCAGGCGCTCGGGAATGCGGTCCATCACCCCGGTGACCACCATGCCGCCGTAGCTGTGCCCGGTGAGGACCACGTCGTGCAGGTCCTCGAACAGGATGGTGTTGACCACGTCGTTGATGTGGGTCTCCAGGTCCACCTCGGTGCTGTTGAGGTGCTCGCGCTCGCCCAGGCCAGTGAGGGTCACGCGGTAGACGGTATGGCCTTCGTCGGTCAGGAAGCGGGCGGTGCGCTTCCATTCCCAGCCGCCGGCCGTGGCGCCGTGGACCATCACGAAGGTCTTCTTGCCGTCGGCGGCCAGCGCGGGCGCGGCGAGGGCGGCAAGCAGGGGCAGGCTGCAGAGCAGGGCAAGGATGCGGCGGAACGGTGTCGCCATCGATCGGGCTCCGGAGTGGAAAGGCCGGCGAAGCTTGCCATGCCACGCGGGCCACAAGCGGGCCGACACCGGTCGCCATCGCGGATTGGAATCGTGGGATAGCAAAGCCTGGATCGCAGCGGCCGGCTTCGCGCGCCCGTCATGCTCCCCAACGGGCTCTGACCGCGGATCGGCCCGGCGTGCCGATTACACGCTGCCGTCCGCGCCGCGCCGATAGGGTGCGTCGCCATGAATACCGCAGCGACCCAGCCCACCGTCCGCCCCGCCCGCGGCGGACTCTCCGAACGCTTCCTTGCCTTCATCGACGATCCCGCCTTCCCCTGCGTGGGTTCCAAGGCGGCGCTGGCGCGCGGCGCGATCGAACCGCGCGAGTTCGGCCGGCTGGGCGACCGCCGCAACGACGCGCCGCTGCTGGACGCGCTGGTGGCCTTCGCCCGCGGCATCGACGCGATGGATCCGGACGACACCACGGTGCGTTCCTTCGTCGCCCTGTTCGACGGCCCCTGCGACACCGACGAGCGCCGCTTCGAGGCCATGCTGTGGTCGCAGCTGCAGCACCTGCACGACCTGGACGCGCGCCGCGGCACGCCCTGGGCCGCGGACGTCAGCCGCGACCCGGACGACCCGCGTTTCAGCCTCAGCCTGGGCACGCATCCGTTCTTCGTGATCGGCCTGCACCCGGGCGCCTCGCGCATCGCGCGCCGCTTCGAAGTGCCGGTGCTGGTATTCAACTCGCACCGCCAGTTCGACCGCCTGCGCGCCGACGGGCGCTACGCCAAGATGCAGGCGGCCACGCGCAAGCGCGATACCGCGCTGCAGGGCAGCATCAATCCCAACCTGGCCGATTTCGGCAGCGCGCCGGAAACCCGCCAGTACAGCGGCCGCAAGGTCGAGGCGGACTGGACCTGTCCCTTCCACGCGAGGAAGCCGCGATGACGGCGGGCGAGACCATCCGCATCCCGCCGTGCTCCGGCCATGCGGTGGAGCTGGACGCCGGCGACGAGCTGGTGGTGATCGATCCGATGGGCCAGCAGGTCAGCGACCTGACCGCGTTCTGCCGCGAGGACCTGGACGAGTACCTCTCTTCCGGGCGCAGCATCGACTACGCCTCCCGGCTGTGGCTGAGCACCGGCGACGTGCTGTACTCCAACCGCAGCCGGCCGATGTTCACCATCCTCGAGGACACCTGCGGCCGCCACGACTTCACCCTCACTCCGTGCTCGAAGGAAATGTTCGAGAAGCTCTACGGCGAGGCGGAAGGCCGCCCGGGCTGCGAGGGCAACCTGGCGCGGGCGCTGGCGCCCTGGGGCGTCAGCCGCGACCGGGTGCCGGTGGCATTCAACATCTTCATGCACGTGGCGGTGGAGGCCGACGGCCGGATCGCGGTGCTGCCGCCGCTGAGCAAGCCTGGCGACCACGTACGCCTGCGTGTGGAAATGCCGCTGGTGGTGGCGATGACCGCCTGCTCGGCCGGACAGTCCAACAACTTCCGCTACAAGCCGATCGACTTCCGCGTGGAACGTGCGCGGGATCGCAGCGCAGGCTGATCGGCCGGGCCAGAATGGGCCGGCCCCGTGCCGGGGCAAGTTCGACGGAGGGCCAGGGAATGACTGTCCGGATCCAGTGCCGTTGCGGAACGGTGCAGGGGGAGATCGAACCGTCTGGCGTGTACGCGCGCCTGACCTGCTACTGCAGGGACTGCCAGGCCTGGGCGCGCTGGCTCGGTGGACCGGGCCTGGTGGACGACCGCGGTGGCTCGGACGTGCTGGCCGTGGTGCCGGCGCGGATGCGCTTCACCCGCGGACTGGAGCAGCTGCGCTGCGCCACCTTCAGCGGGCGCGTGCTGCGCTGGTACGCGGCCTGCTGCCGCTCGCCGCTGGCCAATACCGCAGCCGACCCGAAGGTGCAGTACGCGGGCGTGCTGGCGACCGCGGTGGTCTCGCCGGCCGAGGTGCAGGCACTGGCCGGGCCGCCGGGGCGCGTGGTGGCCAACCACAAGTCGGCTACCGGGCCGGTACGTGCCACCCCGCTGGCGCTGGCCGGCGCCGTGGTCCAGGTCGGCTCGCGCATCATCGGGGGCCGCTTGCGCGGCGTGCGCCGCTCGCCGTTCTTCGACGATGCCGGGCAGCCGCTGCGCGTGCCGGAGCGGATCAGCCCGCCGCCGGCCGCCGAAGCGGTACGGTAGGCGCACATCCGCGCGCCGGAGGAGCCATGCACCGCGAACTGCTGCCGCGCGACCTCGGCTTCGAGGTCAGGCCCGGCGACGAGGCTTCGCTGTTCGCCTGGTTCCTGGCGGCGTTCCTGTTTGGCAACCGGATCAGCCACGCCGCGGCCGCGCGCACCTGGCAGGTGATCGTGCGCGAACACGGCTGCGACACGCCCGCCCGGCTGTGCGCGTGCAGCCACGCGCAGCTGGTACGGATGCTGGGCGAGGGCGGCTACCGGCGCTACGACGAGTCCACCGCCAGCCGCCTGGCGCAGCTGTGCCGCACCCTGCTGGACGACTACGGCGGCGGCATCCTCGGCGTGCACGCGGCGGCCGGCGACCGCGCCGAGTTCGAACGGCGCCTGCTGGAATTCCGCGGCGTGGGCCCGGTCACCCTGCGCATCTTCATGCGCGAGGCGGGGCCGGCGCTGTTCGGGGAGGGATGAGCGCCGGCCCCGCCGCGTGCACGTCCACCAATGGCGTTCGTGGCCGGGTGGTGGCGCCGCGGCTCAGATCCGCCGCTGCGCGGCGGCGGTCAGGCGGATGATCTGGCCCGGGTCGTCGGTGCACAGGTAGATCGCGCCGTCCGGTCCCACCACCGGTTCGTAGATCCGGCCCGGGCTGCGGAAGATGACCTCCTCGTGCAGCACCCGGTCCCCGTCCAGGGTCAGCAGGCGCAGCTCGCGGCGGCCGAGGGTGCCGACCAGCAGCTTGCCGTTCCACAGCGGGAACTCGTCGCCGCGGTAGAAGGCCAGGCCTGCGGTGGCGATCGAGGGCCGCCAGTAGTGGCGCGGCTGCTCCACGCCTTTGGCGCGGGTGTGCGGGGTGATCTCGTTGCCGTCGTAGTTGATGCCGTAGGTCACCACCGGCCAGCCGTAGTCGCCGCCGGCGCGGATGACGTTGAGCTCGTCGCCGCCGCGCGGGCCGTGCTCGGTGGCCCAGATACGCCCGGTTTCGGGATCCAGCGCCAGGCCCTGGGCGTTGCGGTGGCCGATGCTGTAGATCGTCGGCAGCACGCCCTCGCGCCCGAACGGATGCCCGGCCGGGGTGCCGTCGCCGCGCATGCGGTGCATCTTGCCGGCCGGATCGGCCGGGTCGCGCGCCCGCTCCGGGGTGCCGCGGTCGCCCACCGGCATGATCAGGTGGCCGGTGGAATCGAACAGCAGGCGCCCGGAGTAGTGCCAGGCATGGGCGTCGTAGCTGGATTCGTCGGCCTGGAACACCACCTCCTCGTCGACCCAGGCGTGGTCGCGGATGCGCCCGCGCACCACCCGGGTCATGGCCCGGATCTCCTCCTCCGGCGCGCCGGGATTGAGTGCATGGCTGTAGCTGAGGTAGATCCAGCCGTTGCGTGCGTAGTCCGGGTCCAGGGCCACGTCGAGCAGGCCGCCCTGGTTCCAGCGGTGGCTGCTGGAATACACCTGCGGGGTGCCGGCGACCGGGCGCGGGTCCAGCACGCCATTGCGCACCACGCGCAGGCGGCCGGCGCGCTCTACCACCAGGGCGGTGTCGCGGTCGATGAAGGCCATGGACCAGACGGTCTGCAGGCCATCGACGAACACTTCGGCGCGCACCGCGTAGTCCAGGGTTTCGACCACGCCGGGCACCGGATCGGACTGGCGTGGCTGCGGCGGTGCCTCCTCTTCCGGCGTGGTGGCGCGGGTGGGCAGGAAATCGGCCAGGGCGTTGATTTCCGCTTCGCCGAGGGTGCCGCCGAAGGCCGGCATGCCCTGGGACGGGATGCCGCGGCGGATGATGCGCTCGATGTCGCCGCGGGTGCCGCCGTAGCGGTAGGTGGCCGGCGACAGCGGCGGCCCGAGGCTGGTGCCTTCGCGGTTGGGGCCGTGGCAGCCGGCGCAGTTGCGCTGGAACAGGGTGGCCCCATCCGCGGCCTGGGCCCGGGCAGGGCCGGGCAGCAGCGCAAAGAGAGCGGCCAGGACATACAGGAGACGGTAACGGTGCATGGACATCCTCCCTTGCAGGCAGCGCGGCGTCGTGCCGCCTGCGCCGATGGAAGCGCCGCGACCGCCACGGGCAAATGGAGGGAAGCTGCGGTTTTGCTATAGATTCGATGCAGGCGCCGGCCGGAACGGGAGACCGTGAGCGAGTACAGGGCCATCGGCAGGATCGAGGACGCGGCTGTGGCGGGCGGGGCCGGCGCCGGCGCGGACTTCACTGCCGGCGAAGCCCTGGTCCAGCCCAGCCTCAACCGCATCACCGTGCGCGGCCAGGTCCACCAGGTCGAGCCCAAGGTGATGCAGGTGCTGCTGCTGATGGCGGCGCGCCCGGGCCACGTGGTCGGCCGCGAGGAGTTCCTGGACACGGTCTGGGCCGGCACGCTCGGCGACGACTACCTGCTCAACCGCGCCGTTTCCGAGCTGCGGCGGATCTTCGGCGACGACCCGCGCAGCCCCCGCTACATCGAAACCATACGCAAGGGCGGCTACCGCCTGCTCGCGCCCATCGCGCCGGCACGGGTGGCGATGGCGGTGCCCGACCCGCGGCCGGCCCCGGCGCCCGGCCCGGCCAAGGCGCCGGCGCAGCCCGCGCCAGCTGCGCCCGCCACCGGCAGGGCGGGGGCGCCGGCCCGGGCGTGGTACCTGCTGCCGTTGCTGCTGGCGGCCGCGGCGGTGGTGGCCTGGCTGGCCTGGCGCGACGGGCCGGTGGCGGGCGATGCGGTGGACGCGCAATGGGAGGTGCAGCCGTTGACCAGCTACGTCGGCCGCGAGGTGGAGCCGGCGCTGTCGCCGGACGGCAGCCGCGTGGCCTTCGTCTGGGACGGCGGCGGCGCGGGCGGGCTGGACGTCTACGTGAAGACGGTGGGTGCCGAGGACACGCTCAACCTCAGCCGCAGCCCGGGCGACGAGCACTATCCGCTGTGGCTGCCGGACGGCCGCGGCCTGCTGTACGCGCGGGTGGACGCGGATGGCCTGGCGGTCATGCGCGTCGCCGCGCTCGGCGGCGCCTCCACCCGGGTGCTGGCCGATCCGCAGGTACAGGCCGTGCGCGGCATGGCGATCTCGCCGGACGGACGCTGGCTGGCCTATGCCGCGCGCGCGGCCGCCGACGCGCCGTACCGGATCGTGCTGGCGGCCATCGACGGCAGCGAGCGGCGCGTGCTTACAGAACCGCCCGGCGGCACCCTCGGCGACCTCGACCCGCGCTTCGCCCCTGACGGCAGCTACCTGGTGTTCGTGCGCGCGACCAACGAGGTCACCCGCGACCTGTACCGCACTGGCCTGGACGGCGGCGCGGCCACGCGCCTGACCTTCGACAACCGCAAGCTCAACGGCGTGGCCTGGTCGCCGGACGGCCGCCGCCTGCTGTTCACCTCCACCCGCTCGGGCATGTATGCGCTGTGGTCGGCCGCCCCCGACGGCAGCGACCTGCGCCAGCTGGCGCTGGGCAACGAGGTGGTGCAGCAGCCGGCGACCGCGGCCGGGGTGGAGGCGATCGTGTTCGAGCACTGGGCGCACCGCTCGCAGCTGCGCCTGGTGGACCTGGAGAGCCGCAGCCCGGTGGACGCCGGCCCGTTCCTGCGCAGCACGCGCTGGGATTCCAGCCCGGCGTGGTCGCCAGACGGGCAGCGCATCGCCTTCAGTTCCAACCGCGGCGGCCCGCATGCGATCTGGGTCAGCCGCAGCGATGGCCGCGAGGCGGTGCAGGTGGCCGGCTTCGGCGGCGCCTTCATCGACAATCCGGCGTGGTCGCCGGACGGGCGCTGGATCGCGTTCGATGCAAGCCCGGACGGCACCAGCGCGATCTACCTGGTCGCGCCCGACGGCGGCCCGCCGCGGCGGGTCACCACCGGCGCGCGCGATGCGCGGCATCCGGCCTGGTCGCGCGATGGCCGCTGGCTGTACTACGAGTCCAACCACGATGGGCAGTGGCGGGTCATGGCCCAGTCCCTGGACGGCGGCGAACCGGTGGCGCTCGGCGACGGCCCCGGCGAGCGGCCGCGCGAATCGGCCGACGGCCGCTGGCTGTTGTATGCGCGGCCGGATACCGGCGGGATCTGGCGCATGCCGCGGCTGGACTGGGCGCGCCAGGCGCCGCCGCCGGCCACGCGCCTGGATGTGGACCTGGACGCTGGCGACGTCGACCGCTGGGTCCCGGCCGCGGCGGGCATCCATTACGTGCGCCGTCCGCAGCAAGGTCCGCCGCGGCTGGCCCTGTTCGACCCGGACAGCCGTACGCGCCGCGACCTGCTGGTGTTGCAGCCCGGTTTCGAGGGCTGGGGTTTCCAGGTCTCGCCCGACCAGCGGCGGCTGCTGTACTCCGAACCGCTGGCACACGAGAGCGACCTGCGCATGGCGGTGTTGCGGAAGTCGGGGAGCGAGCGGCGGGCCGGACCGTGATCGACGTCGCGCGCGCACGGGAACCTGCGCTGCCTGCGGCCTGTCCGGAACCCTAGGCCCCCACGCAGGTACCTCCCGATGTTCCGGACGACCGCGCTTTCCCTGTTCCTTGCTTCCGCAACGCCATCACCAGCCCCGCCATCGCCGCCGATCCGGTGGCGCAGGACGGCCCGGTCCACCAGCTGCGCATCTACCGGATCTACGACCAGACCCGGATCGCCTTCCACGAACGCTTCCGCGACCATGCCGCGCGGCTGATGGCCCGGCACGGCTTCGACATCGTGGCGATGTGGGAGGCGCGCACGGAGGAGGGGCCGGAGTTCGTCTACCTGCTGCGCTGGCCGGACGAGGCGACCATGGTGGCGGCCTGGGAACGGTTCATGGCCGACCCGGAATGGGCCGCGATCAAGCGCGCCACCGCGGCGCGGCACGGGCGCTTCGTCGGCGACATCGAGGACCGCACCCTGCGCCTGGTGGACTACTCGCCCCGCGGCCGCGTGCGCTGAGGCGCGCGGGCCGGGGCATGCGCGGCGCGCAGGCCGGCTGCTATGGTGGACGGCCCGCGGGCACCTGCCCATGACGACGCGAAGAGGGGGAAAGCGCATGTCCGGAATCCGCCTGCTTGCCGGTCTCTGCCTGGGCCTGATGGCCCTGTTGCCGCAGGCCATGGCCCAACCGCCGCTGTCGGCGCACGAACAGGTCGTGCGCATGGGCGCCGGCGTCAACGTGCTGGGCTACGACCCGTACTGGCAGCCGGGCGGGCAGGGCAACTACCGCGAGGAGCATTTCGCCAGGATCCGCCAGGCCGGCCTGGGCACGGTGCGCGTGGTGCTGTTCACCTTCCCGCACCTGGACCAGGACAACCGCCTCGATCCGGCCTGGCTGGAGAAGCTGGACCAGGTCCTGGCCTGGGGCAGGAACAATGACCTGCAGGTGATCCTCGACGTGCACGACTTCAACGATTGCGTGAAGGACGTGCCGGCCTGCGAGGCGAAGCTGGTCCAGGTCTGGACCCAGCTGGGCGAGCGCTATGCCGCCCAGCCCGATTCGGTGGTGTTCGAGCTGCTCAACGAACCGCACGGAGCGCTCGACGCCAGGGCCTGGAACGCGCTGTTGGCGAAGCTGCTGCAGGTGGTGCGCAAGACCAATCCCACCCGCAACGTCGTGGTCGGCCCGACCCGCTGGAACAACCTCGAGGAGCTGGACACCCTGCGCCTGCCGGAGGACGACCGCCACCTGGTCGTCACCTTCCACTACTACGAGCCGTTCGCCTTCACCCACCAGGGCGCCAGCTGGGTGGAGCCGCAGTTCTCGGAAAAGACCGGCGTGCGCTTCACGCCGGCGCAGGTGGCGAAGATCGAGAGCGACTTCGACAAGGTCGAGGCCTGGTCGCGAAGGCACGGCCGCCCGATCCTGCTGGGCGAGTACGGCGCCTACGACAAGGCGCCGATGGAGGACCGGGTGCTGTGGACCCGGACCGTCGCCCGCGCCGCGGAGAAGCGCGGCTTCGCCCACCTGTACTGGCAGTTCTCCAGCGACTTCGTGCTTTACGACTTCCAGCGCGAGGACTGGGTGGAGCCGCTGCTGCACGCTGTGGTGCCGCCGAAGCAGCAGGACTGAGACGCGCGCCTGCGGCCGCGGTGGAGGACGCTCCGCCCGCGGCCGCTCAGCGCGTGGTGTAGGTGGCGTTGCCCAGGCCGGTGCCGATGGTGAGCACGCCCCAGCAGCGCACGTCGTGCATGCGGTCCAGTTCGCTGAGACCCTGCACCACCGCGTCGTTGTGCATGACCACCGCCGGTGCGCGGCCGCCGACCGGTTCCAGGTACGCGGCCAGCGCATCGGGCAGGTGGAACGGGCGTTCCCAGTCGCCGGGCAGGTTCTGTGCACCGGCCGAGATCGAGCCGTCCGGCTCGATCGTGCCCGGGCAGGCGATGCCCACGAACGGAGCCAGCTTCAGCCCCAGGGTGCGCGCCATCGCCGCCAGGCCGTTGAGCATGGCCGCCATGCGCCGCACCGCGGCCTCGCGGTTGGGGCGGTCGCTCTTGTGGCGCCAGACCATGCTCTCCAGTACCTGGCCATGTCCGCCGGTGGGATCGTGCCGCAGCCGGTGGCGGACGATGCCGCAGCGCAGCTTGGTGCCGCCGATGTCCACGGCGAGGAAGGCGTCATGGCCGTGCAGTTCCTGCGGCAGCAGCGGCGACCAGCCAAGCAGGCCGCCCTCGTCCGGATCGTGGCGCAAGGGCAGCAGGCCCACCCCGGTATCGGCCAGCTCGAGCTGGCGGATCGCGCGGCGCATGGCCAGGCCGCCGGTCTGGTGCTCGGGGAAGCCGCCGCCGATCACGATGCGCTCCACGCCGCGCCACTCCGGCCGGGCCATGAACACCTGGACCACGTAGCACAGCTGGCGTGCGTATTCCTCCACCGCCAGGTGCATGGCGTGCGAGGCATCCAGCCCGCCGCCGACCAGGACCAGGTCGATATGTTCCTTCTTCAGTGCGCGCGAGGGCTTGCGGCCAAACGGATCCTTCGCGGTGAGGTGGTGTTCGCGCGCCGCGTCCACCAGGCCGCGGAAGGCGGTCTGGCTGGCGCGGTCGCCGATGAAGCCGTCGCCCTGTGGATCGGGCACCGACAGGCTGTAGCCGTCGATGTCCAGGCCGGGCAGGTGTACCGCGGCATGGCGGCCGCGGTCGTCGGGGCGGGCAGGGGCGCGGCGGGGACGGGCCATGGGCAGGTCCGGACGGAAGGCTGGCCCATGCTGGCCGGGTGGCGGTGAGGCCGCGGTCGAGGCCATGCCCGCCGCCATGGCGCGCGCGCGGCGTTCACGGCCCGGCACCGAGCATGCCGGTTCCTCCCGCGGAAACGATGCGATGGCCCACGATTCCCAGCGCCGCCAGCCGGCTCCATGCCGGGGCGGCAGCGACGTCCATACCACCGCCTTGCGGATCCGCGCCGGCAAGGTCTCCCTGCGTGCCAGCGCGTGCATTTCCACCCGCGGCCTGCTGGCCGTGACCGGCCTGGTGGTGGGCACCCTGCTGTCGAGCGCCGCCATCGTCGCGGTGGCCACGCGCAAGCTGCCGCAGGGGACGATGCCGGCGCGGAGCAGGCGCAGCCGCGGGTAAGCCTCAGGGCGCGGGGCCGGCGAGGGTGAGGTCGCCCTCGCGCTCGCCCGGCACCAGCTTCCACCCTGGCTTGAGCGACAGTGTCCAGCCCTCGCCACGCAGGCCGTCGCTTCCGGCCGGCAGCGCCACCACCGCGCGCTTGCGGTCGGCATGGACCAGGGCCGCACCGCCGTCCACCACCAGTTCGCCCCAGCGGTCGCCCAGGCGCAGCTCGGGATAGACCGTGCCGACATCGTCCAGCGCGGCCACGGTCTGCGGGTTCATCTGGAAGCGGGTGGACTGCAGCGGCAGCACCAGCACCGGGCCTTCCAGCAGCGACCTGCGCCAGCCGGCCAGCCGTTCCTGGCGCTGGCGCTCGCGCGCCTGCTCGGCGGCAAGCACCTCGCCGTCCGGATCGTAGCGGCGTTCGCGCGCCGCCAGGCCGGTGGCCGCATCCGGATCCAGGCGCAGCGCGGCGGCCAGCATCCGCCCGAGGTCGGCGTCCGCGTCCAGCTTGCCGCGCCAGGCCGGATCGGCTTCGTCCAGCAGCAGGCCGTAGGCCGGGCCACTGGCATAGGCAAACGAGCGCACGAAGCCCGGTGCCTCCATGAACGCGGCCAGCGAGTACACGCCGTGGGCGCGGCGCTGTTCGGCGAAGGCCAGGCCCGCGCGCACGCCGGTGTACTCGGCCAGGCCCTCGTTGATCTCCAGCGCGGTCTCCCCGTGCGCGGCTTCCGGGAACAGGCGCCGGCGCTCCGCGCGGAAGGCCAGCGCCGAGGCGACGTGGTCGCGGCGCTGCGCCGGATCCTCGGCCATCAGCGCGCGCGCCAGGGCGCGCCATTCCAGCTGCAGCAGGTACCGGCCCTGAAATGTGTCGAGGTGGCGGTTGCCGGCCTCGCCGCGATCCAGGCCCAGCTCCGGCTGGATGCGGTGGAACAGCTCATGGACCAGGGTGGTCCGCAGCATGTTGGGATCCTGGGGCACCGGCCACAGCAGCTGGGTCCAGCGGGTGCCGGACCATTCCATGGCGGTGTTGGACATCACCGCGTCCGCCGGCAGGGTGCCGGTGTACACCGCGCCCAGCCGGACCAGCACGCCGCCGGCATCGGCGTGGCTGGCGACGACGCCGGCGTCGGCGGGATCGACGAGCATCACCGGGCCGCACAGCGAGCGCCCCCACAACGCGCCGGCCTCGGCCTCGCACAGGCGCCGCGCTTCGGCAAACACGTGCTCGGCCACGGCCGGGTCCGGCGCGGCATCGGCGGCGGGAATGGAACTGGCCAGGGCCAGCACCAGCAGGGACCGGGCCTGGGGTCGGATCGAGGGCATGGACGGTCTCCGGCACGGCAGGGGACAGGTGCGGCGCGACCATAGCACCGGCGCCGACAGGGAAGCAGCCACGCCGGATTCCACATGAACGCGCCTGCCTTCCTGCGTGGCCGGAGCGGGTACTCGCGTTAGGATGCGGATTCCTTTCCCGCCACCTTCCGGTTCCCGCATGCGGGCCAGCTTCCACTACGCCCGCGCGGCATGAATCCACCGGCGACGCCCCCACCGTCGGCGGACGTACCGCGCATCGACCGCCTGCAGCCCTGGCTGGCCGCGCTGGCCAGCGCGCTGCTGCACCTGCTGATGGTGCTGCTCCTGCTGAAGGCAGCCGAGCCGCCGCCGGTGGTGACCTCGCCGCAGGGTGCCTCCAGCGCCGGCCGCATCCGGGTGGATTTCGTCGGCCAGCCGCAGCCCGGTCCCGAGTTGCCGGACGCGCCCGAGCCGGAGCCGGTGGAAGCCGCTCCGCCGCGGCAGCTGGATGCGCGGGAGCTGGCCGATCCGCGGCGCGTGCTGCTGCCGGCCGATCCGGAACCGCGGCCGCAACCGCCGCAGCCGCAACCACGGCCGCAGCCGCGCCGGGCGCAGCCGGCGAGCGTGGACGCGCCGCGCCCGCCGCATCCGTGGAACGGGCGCCCGCCGGGAACGGCGGAAGAGGAACTGGTGCCGCAGGGCAACAGCCGCGAGGCCGGCGTGGTCGACAACAACGGCCGCCCGGACCAGGTGGATACCGGCGGCGAGCCGACCATGGACGTGGGCGGCTACCAGGTGGTGTACGAACTGATGGCCGAGCAGACGCTGCGCGACTGGATCGCGCAGGGCATGACCGAGGTGGCGATCCCGTTGCCGGGCACGCGCCAGCGCATGGTCTGCCCGGCGGAGGTGGCGCTGCGGCGCGGTGCCAGCAAGTGCCGCATGCTGGATCCGGCCTCGCCGGAGATGATCGGCGTGGGCGATGCGCGCGAGGTGATCAGCGTGCGCTACGTGTTCCACCTCGGCAAGCTGGTGTGGCGCGGGCCAGGGCCGTACCGCTGACCCGCGCCGGGCAGGCTCAGGACTTCTTGCGGTCCAGGTAGCCGTGCATCTTCAGCCACGCGGCCCAGGCCTCGAACCAGCCGGTGCTGGTGGTCTCCTTCTGGTACATGCCGAAGCCGTGGCCGCCCTGCTCGTAGTAGTGGAACTCGACCGGACGGCCGGCCTTCTGCCAGCTCTCGACGATGCCGAAGCCCTGGTTGCTGAACAGGCCGTCGTCGGCGGCCAGGGCCACGAACATCGGCGGGGCATCGGCCGGCACCTTGTCGACCGCCGAGATCGGGCCGTAGATGTTGCCGATGAAGGCCGGCTTGGCGTCCTCGCCATGCAGGGCGGTGGTCAGGGTCAGCATCGCGCCGGCGGAGAAGCCGATCATGCCGATGCGGTCCGGATCGATGTTCCATTCCTTGGCGCGGCTGCGCACCAGGGCGAACGCGGCGCGCGCGTCGGCCAGCTGCGGGGCCAGCATCTTGGCCGCATCGAACGCACCCGGGTCGCGCGGCGGGCGCGGGCCGGACAGCATCTGCCGGATCGACTCGGCGAAGCCCTCCAGGTCGGCCGGGGTCTGGTTGAGGCGGTACTTGAGCACGAACGCGGCCACGCCCTCCTTGTTGAGCGCGCGGGCCACGTCCCAGCCCTCGTTCTCCATCGACAGCGAACGGAAGCCGCCGCCCGGGGCGACGATCACCGCCGCGCCGGTGGCGATGGCCGGATCCGGCAGGAACGGGGTCAGGGTCGCCTCGGTGACGTTGCGGGCGAACATGCTGCCGTACTGCTTGTGCCAGGCTTCCGGATTCTTCGCGTCCGGCAGCGGGCCGGTAGGCAGCTTGATCGCGTTGGGCTGCTCGGGGATCGGGATCGGGGTCATGCGGTCGTCGTTGGCGCTGGCCGGGGCCAGGCCGGCGCCAACCAGCAACAGCGCCAGCAGCAGCGGTCCGCCGCTGCGGCGGATGGCCTGCCTGGCATGCCCGAAACAGGAATTCAGTGGCATTGCGTCTCCTCCCTCTGGTCGTCCGTGTCGTTGTGGTCGCGGCCCGCGCCGGGTGGCCGCCGCCTTCGTGCGCGGGCAGCGCGTTCGTACTGGATGCGGGGCGCGGCGAGCATAAGCCAGGGCAGGGGCGCGATTGGGCCGGTATAGGAAAAAAGATCCCTGGGATATGCGTTTTGGAATCGCCGATGCGCAGGCCTGCGGCTACCCTCTGGCATCGCTTTCCGCAGGCGCGGAATGGACTTCCACGGGAGGAATCGGATGGTCGGATCGCTGCGTGCCAGCCCGCTGCTGCTGGCGCTGGTTTTGTGCACTGCATCGCCCGCGGCGATGCCCGCTGCCGGTGCGCCGCAGGCTGGCGCACCCGCGTCCGCCGGCGAGCCTGCGGATCCGGCGCGCGAGCTGGCCGCGGCGCTGGTGGCGCAGCTGACGCCGGAGGAGAAGCTGGAACAGCTGCTCAACACCGCGCCGGCGATCCCGCGCCTGGGCGTGCCCGCCTACAACTGGTGGACCGAATCGCTGCACGGGGCGATGGGCACCCTGCCGACCACCAACTTCCCCGAGCCGATCGGCCTGGCCGCGAGCTTCGACGATGCCCTGGTGCGGCGCGTGGGCCAGGTGATCGCCACCGAGGTGCGCGGCCTGCACGCGCTGGCGCGGCAGACCGGCCGCACCGGGCGCATCGGCACCGGGCTCAACACCTGGTCGCCGAACATCAACATCTTCCGCGACCCGCGCTGGGGCCGCGGCCAGGAAACCTACGGCGAGGACCCGTTCCTGGCCGCGCGCATGGGCGTGGCCTACGTGCGCGGCGTGCAGGGCGAGCATCCGCAGTGGTACGACATCGTCGCCACGCCCAAGCACTACGCGGTGCACAGCGGCCCCGAATCGACCCGGCATTCGGCCAACGTCTACGTCTCCCGCCGCGACCTGGAGGACACCTACCTGCCGGCGTTCCGCGCCGCGATCGTGGAGGGCGGCGCCGGCTCGGTGATGTGCGCCTACAACCGGGTCGACGGGCAGCCGGCCTGCGCCAACGACCTGCTGCTCAAGGACTACCTGCGCGGCGCCTGGGGCTTCAAGGGCTACGTGGTTTCCGACTGCGACGCGGTGGCCGACATCAGCAAGCACCACCACTACGCGCCCGACCCGGCCGCCGCGGTGGCCGCGGCGATGCGCTCGGGCGTGGACAACGAGTGCAACGGCGCCACCCTGGTGGATACCGCCGGCCTGTCGCGGCCATACCGCGAGGCGCTGGAGCGCGGCCTGATCACCCAGGCCGACGTCGACCGCGCCCTGGTGCGGCTGTTCGCCGCGCGCTACCGCACCGGCGACCTGCCGGGCCTGCGCCCGGTGTCCACCGAGACCGCCTCGCCGGAGGAGCTGGGCAAGCCGGAACACGCCGCGCTGGCGCTGGAGGCGGCGGAGAAGAGCCTGGTGCTGCTGAAGAACGACGGCGTGCTGCCGCTGCGCCCGCGGGCGAAGGTGGCGGTGGTCGGTCCGCTGGCCGACGCCACCCGGGTGCTGCGCGGCAACTATTCCTCCACCCAGTCGGCGCCGCCGGTCTCGGTGCTGGAAGGCCTGCGCAAGGCCATGCCCGAAGCCACGCTCGCCCACGTCCCGTTCTCGCCGACCTACACCGACGGCGATCCGGTGCCGAACTCGGCGCTGCTGGCGCCGGACGGACGGCCCGGGCTGCTGGCGCGCTACTACAACACCCGGCAGAAGCCGCCGGCGCGGTTCGAGCCCGGACAGATGGACGCCTGGATCGCGCAGGTGGGCTTCGAGGAGCAACCGGTGGTCGAGCGGGTGGAGGCGGACGTCAACAGCCGCAGCCTGGACCTGGCCCAGGTGCACGACATCCACCGCGTGGAGTGGACCGGCTACCTGGTGCCGCCGGAAACCGGCAGCTACCGCCTGGGCCTGGGCGGCTTCAATGGTTCGCTGGAGTTCGACGGCAAGCCGCTGCTGGACCTGGAGGGCGCGTCCTGGAACAGCCTGCCGACGCTGGCAACCGTGCACCTGGAAGCGGGCAAGCGCTACCCGGTCAAGGTGGTGAGCGAGGCGCGGGTACTGGCCGGCATCGGCCTGCTGTGGAAGCGGGTGGTCGAGGACCCGCTCGAACGCATGCGCGCGGCGGCGGCCGACAGCGACGTGATCGTCGCGGTGGTCGGCCTGACCTCGGACCTGGAAGCGGAGGAAGCGCCGGTCGAGGTGCCGGGCTTCAAGGGCGGCGACAAGACCAGCCTGGACCTGCTGGCCGACCAGCAGGCGCTGCTGGCGGCCGCGCGCGCCACCGGCAAGCCGCTGGTGGTGGTGCTGATGAACGGCAGCCCGGTGAACCTGGCCTGGGCGAAGCAGCATGCCGCGGCGATCATCGAGGCCTGGTACCCGGGCCAGTCCGGTGGCCTGGCGGTGGCCAACGTGCTGGCCGGCCACGCCAACCCGGCCGGGCGCCTGCCGCTGACCTTCTACCGTTCGGTCGAGGACCTGCCGCCGTTCGACGACTACGCCATGCGCGGGCGCACCTACCGCTATTTCGAAGGCAAGCCGGTGTACCCGTTCGGCCACGGTCTCAGCTACACAACGTTCGCCTATGCGCCGCTGAGGCTGGAGCCGGCGCCGGGCGGCGCGCAGGAGGGGCTGAAGGTAGTCACCGAGGTGCGCAACACCGGCAAGCGCGCCGGCGACGAGGTGGCGCAGCTGTACCTGGACTTCCCCGACATCGAAGGCCTGCCGCGGATCGCGCTGCGCGGCTTCCAGCGCGTGCACCTGGCCCCGGGCGAGCGCCGGGTGCTGGAGTTCGCGCTGGATCCGCGCGACCTCAGCGCGGTGACCGCCGAGGGCGAGCGCCAGGTGTTCGCGGGCAATTACCGCGTGTTTGTCGGCGGCGGCCAGCCGGGCACCGGGGCGCCCGGGCGCCAGGCGGCGTTCAAGGTCGACCAGGCACGCCCGGTCGAACGCTGACCGGTACGGGGGGCGCCGCCGTGCGGCGGCGTCCTCCGGATGCGCGGCTCAACTCCCCCGCTGCGCGATCCAGCGGTCCAGCTGCGCGGCGAAGGCCTGGCGCTCGCGCGGGCCATAGGCCGCCGGGCCGCCGGTCTGCACCCCCGCGCCGCGCAGTTCCTCCATGAAGTTCCGCACCGACAGCCGCTCGGCGATGTTGTCGGCGGTGAAGCGCTCGCCGCGCGGATTGACCGCCAGCGCGCCGTTGGCGAGCACGCGGGCGGCCAGCGGTATGTCCTGGGTCACCACCAGGTCGCCGGCCCCGGCGCGCTCGGCGATGGCGTCGTCGGCCACGTCGTAGCCGCCCTGCACCTGGATGGCGCGGATGAAGGGCGAGGGCGGGGTGCGCAGCCACTGGTTGGCCACCAGGGTCAGCTGCACCCTGGCGCGCATGGCGGCGCGGAACAGCATCTCGCGCACCGGCACCGGGCAGGCATCGGCGTCCACCCAGATGCAGGCGGGGCGGGGCCCGTTATCGTTCATCCCGCCGTCGGCGTGCCGTTCCTGGCTTCGCGCGCGGCGCGCTTCTTCGCGTCCTTCTCGTCCTGCTTCTTCTTTTTCGCCAGCTCGCGCTGGCGCTTCTCGAAGGAATAGTTCGGCTTGGCCATCTGCACTCTCGTCGGATCGAGGGGGCAGTGTACGCGCCCCGGGCGCGGGCCGGCCGCCAGGCCGCGGCTGCCGTTCAGAACGGCAGCACGATCGGCGGCACCTCGCCGGCGGGCAGGGCGCGGTCGCGGCCGTCGGCCTTGGCCCGGTAAAGGGCCGCGTCGGCGCTGCGCAGCAGGTCGTCGGGGCTGGCGCCGTCGGCCGGGCGCACGCTGGCCGCACCGATGCTGACGGTGACCGCATCGCCCACGCTGGAGGCGCGGTGCGGCATGGCGCAGGCGCGGATCCCGGCCACCATGCGCTGCGCGCGGTCCAGCGCCGCCTCGGCGTCGCAGTCGCGCAGCAGCACCGCGAACTCCTCGCCACCGTAGCGCGCCACAAGGCCTTCGCCGGGACCGACCATGTCGGCCAGGCGGTTGGCCACCGCGACCAGGGCGGTGTCGCCGCCGAGGTGGCCGTAGCTGTCGTTGTAGGCCTTGAAGTCGTCCACGTCGACCAGCAGCACCGCCAGCGGCGCGTCGCGGTTGGCGTGGTCGTTCCAGGCCTCGCGCAGGCGGCGGTTGAACTCGCCGCGGTTGGGGATGCCGGTCAGGGCGTCGCTGGCGGCGATCCGGCGCAGGCGCTCGTTGGCCTCGCGCAGGGCCTCGGTGCGCAGCGCCACCTCGCGGGTCAGCTCGCGCTCGCGGATGCGTGCGGCGCGCAGGCGCAGGCGCACGCCCAGCACCACCAGCCCGGCCAGGGCCAGCAGCGCCAGGCCGCGCACCCACCAGGTCTGGTGCCAGCGCGGCAGCAGGGTGAAGTGCAGGCTGGCGCCCTCCATGTTCCACACCCCGTCGTTGTTGCTGGCCACCACCCGGAACACGTAGTCGCCCGGCGGCAGGTTGGTGTAGTGGGCGCGGCGCATGTTGCCGGCCTCGTTCCAGCCGCGGTCGAAGCCCTCCAGCCGGTAGCGGTAGCGCACCGCCGTCGGCGCCACGTAGCTCATCGCCGCGTAGTGCAGTTCCAGGCGCTCGACCCCGGGGGCGAGGCGCGGCGCCCCCTCCGGATCCACTTCCACGCCGTCCACCAGCAGGCGCTCCACCGTTACCGGCGGCGGCTGCGGGTTGCCCTGCATGCGCCCGGGATCGACCAGCACCAGGCCCTTGGCGGTGCCGAACCACATGCGGCCGTCGGCGGTGCGCCCGGCCGGGGTCTGCGAGGCGCCGTTGCCCTGGGCGTTGAGCATGCCGTCGGCGGTGCCGAACCACTGCGGCGCGACCTTGCGCGCATGCCCGCGGTCCAGCGCCGCCAGGTCGGAGCGCGCGATGCGGCCGATGCCGCGGTTGGAGCTGAACCAGAAGTTGCCGTCGCCGTCGTCCAGCAGCGCGAACACCGCATCGCCGTGGAAGCCGGCGTCTTCGGCGTAGCGGGTGGCCACGCCGCGGCGGACATGGACGATGCCGTTGCCGGTGCCCAGCCACAGGCTGCCGTCCTCGCCGGGATGGAAGGCGAACACGCTGCCGGACAGGCCGCCGACGCCGCAGTCGTCCAGGCGCCCGCCCTGCAGGCAGCGCAGGCCGCTGCGCAGGCCGATCCACAGGCGGCCGTCCGGATCCTCGTACAGCGAGCGCACGTCGTCGCCGCGGGTGGGCTCGGCCACGTGCACCTGGCCGCCGTCGATCCGGGCCACGCCCTGCAGGGTGCCGACCCACATGCCGCCGGCCCGCGCCGGGGCGAACGCGAACACGATGGTCCCGGGCAGGCCGTGGCCGATGCTGAAGTGGCGGGCGCGGCCGGCGCGGTCGAAGCGGATCACGCCCTCGGTGCCGCCGACCCACAGCTGCCCGGCCGCGTCGCCGAGGATGGCGCGCACCAGCTGGCTCGGCAGCTGCCGGTTGTAGGCCTCCGCCGGCTCCAGGTACGGCTCGCGGTAGCGCGCCAGGCCGCCGCCATCGGTGCCGATCCAGAGCGTGCCATCGGCGGCCGGGTGCACCGCGCGCACCGCGTTGGAGGCCATCGGCGCGGTGATGGTGACCAGCTTGGACTGGCTCAGCCGGTGCACGCCGCTGGAGGTGGTGCCGATCCAGAGGTTGCCCTCGCGATCCTCCAGCATCGAGCGCACGGTCTCGCCGTGCAGGCCCTCGAGGCTGTCGTCGCAGAAGAAGTCGGCGGCGGTCAGGCGGCACAGGCCGGCGCCCAGCGGCGCGAACCAGACCGTGCCCTCGCGGTCGCCGTAGAGGGTGTAGATGCGGCTCTGGTCCAGCGCGGCGATGCGCCGCTCGCGGTGGAAGCGGCCGTCGCGGAAGTAGGCCGGGCCGTTCTGGGTGCCGACCCAGGCGGTGCCGGAGGCGTCCATCGTCAGGCTGTAGACGGCGTTGGAGGGCAGGCCGTCGTGGGCGTCGTACAGGCGCGCGCCGCTCCCGTCCCCGGCCCAGTGCACCACGCCCACGCCGTCGGCGGCGATCCACACGCCGCCGGCCGGGTCGGCGACGATGGCGCGGTAGAAGCCGCGCGGCGGGAAGCCTTCGGCGTCGCCCAGCAGCCGCGCATCGCCGTCGGCGATCCGGACCACGCCCAGGTTGGTGGTCACCCACAGCGCGCCGCCGGCATCGGTGACGATGCCGAACACGCTGTCGGCGCCCTGCGGCAGCGCCACCTGGCGCAGCTGGTTGCCGCGGCGGTGGTAGAGACCGCCGTTGAGCGTGCCCACCCACAGGCCCTGGTCGCCGTCGCTGGCCACGGCGGTGATGGCCGAGCTCTGCAGTACCGGTGCGTTGCGCGGCTCGAAGGTGTCGAAGCCCTGGCCGCTGTGCCGCGCCAGGCCGGCGTAGGTGGACAGCCAGATGGTGCCGTCGGCGTGCTGGGCGATGCCGAGCACGGTGCCCTGCGGCAGCTGGTTCTCGTACCAGACGTGGGTGAACTGGCCGATCGGCCGGTCCGGGGTGAGGGCTTGGACCGGCGGCGCCGCAAGCAGCGCGGCGAAAGCGCAAGCCCCGAGCGCGAGGGCGCGCCCGGGCTTACGCAGCGGTGCAACTCCGGGCATCGGTCCCCCTAACCGGTCGGTGCGCGGATATTAGCAGTGCGTCACATCCTGCGCTGCGCGACCAAAGGCGTACGGACCCGTGTGGTGGGGGCTGGCAGGGCGGGGCGGCTCAGCCGCGGATGGCCGCCTCGATCTTCGCCACGTCGATCCGGCGCATGGTCATCATCGCCGCGAAGGCGCGCCGGGCCACGCCGGGGTCCGGGCTGTTGATCGCCTCGAGCAGCACCCGCGGGGTGATCTGCCAGGACACGCCCCAGCGGTCCTTGCACCAGCCGCATTCGCTCTCCTGGCCGCCGTTGCCGACGATGGCGTCCCAGTAGCGGTCGGTTTCGGCCTGGTCGGCGGTGGCGACCTGGAACGAGAAGGCCTCGGTCTGCTTGAAGTGCGGGCCGCCGTTGAGGCCAACGCAGGGCAGGCCCAGCACGGTGAACTCCACGGTCAGCACGTCGCCGGCCTTGCCGGAGGGGAAATCGGCCGGGGCGCGGAAGATCCGGCCGACCGAGCTGTCGGGGAAGACGCTGGCGTAGAAACGCGCGGCCTCGAGGGCGTCGCGTTCGTACCACAGGCAGATTGTGTTGCGCGCAACCATGGTGATGTCTCCTGCAGGGGCGGGCCACTCGCCGCGCGGCGCCTGGCGGCCGCCGCGCGGTGATCTCTTCCTGTACGTCGTCCGGCGCGGCCCGGAATCGACACCCGGACGGTGGAGGCGTGTCCTCGCCATGCCGCCCCGTGCACGCCGGGATCCGGGGCTTTCGGGGACTGCCACGCGGCAGGGGGCGTAGCCCCGGTGTCCAGGCGGCCGTGGCTTCAACTCTTCGGGTCCAGCCGCAGCAGCCAGCCCTGGCCGTCGCGGGTGCCGTCCTCCAGCAGCCAGATGGTGCCGTCCGGACCCTGTTCGACTTCGCGGATGCGGCGGCCCATGTCGAAGCGTTCGGCCTCGCGGGCGTCGGTGCCGTCAAATGCGATCCGCACCAGCGACTTCGACGACAGGCCGCCGATCAGGCCCGAGCCCTTCCAGCCCGGATAGCGGTCGCCGCTGTAGATCACGAAGCCGGCCGGCGAGATCACCGGGTTCCAGCTCACTGCCGGGGCGTGGAATTCCGGGCGGGTGTCGTGGTCGGGGATCGGCTTGCCGTCGTAATGGTCGCCGTTGGAGACGATGGGGTAGCCGTAGTTGGCGCCACGTTCGATGAGGTTGAGCTCGTCGCCGCCCTTGGGCCCCATCTCGTGCGCCCACAGCCGGCCCTCGCCGTCGAAGGCCACGCCGAGGATGTTGCGGTGGCCCAGCGACCACACCTGCGCGGCCACGCCGCCCTGGTCGGCGAACGGATTGTCGGCCGGCACGCTGCCGTCGTCGTCGAGCCGGATCATCTTGCCCAGGTTGGCCTTCATGTCCTGGGCCGGATCGAACTTCTGCCGCTCGCTGGAGCTGATCCACAGCTTGCCGTCACGGTCGAACGCGATGCGCTGGCCGAAGTGGCCCTGGCCGCTGACCTTCGGCTCCTGGCGCCAGATCACCCGCAGGTCCTCGAGCTGGCCGCCGCCGGCCTGGTCGGGCACCAGCTTCGCCCGCGCCACCGCCGCACCCGCGGTGCCGCCTTCGCCGGCCTCGCTGTAGCTGATGTAGACCAGCTGGTTGCGGGCAAAGTCCGGATGCAGCACCACGTCGGACAGACCGCCCTGGCCGCCATGCGCCACCTTCGGCACGCCGCCGACCGTGCCCAGCTTGCCGCTGGCCGGATCGAACAGGCGCAGGGTTCCAGCCATCTCGGTGACCAGCAGGCGGCCATCGGGCAGGAAGGTCATCGCCCAGGGCGCTTCGAAGCGCTTGATCTCGGTGACCTTGAACGGGGCATTGGCCGGGGCGGTCGGGCCCTGCGGCGCGGCGTGCACGGGTTCGACGATGGCCAGGGAGCCGGCGGCCAGCAGCGCCAGGCCCGCGGCCAGGGCGAGGGAAAGCGCGGTCGATTTCATGGCGGTTCCTTGCAGGATGCGGAGTGGCGGCCACCGTAGCGGGGGCGACCTTGGGCCTGCGTCAACATCGGCGCCTGCTCCGCGGCCCGGGTAAGCGAAGCGCCCCCGGGAACGGGCGAGGCCTCCACGTGATCGAAGGTCGCGGGCACTCCATTGCCGGATGCGGGCCTGCGGCCTTGTCCGGGCTACGGGGTGCGAGGCTGCGGGTGGCGTTCGTCGGAGACGATGGCGCCGTCGACCAGGGTGATGGTGCGGTCGCAGGTGGATGCCAGGCGCGGATCGTGGGTCACCACCAGCACCGCGCAGCCGAACTGCTCGTTGAAGCGGCGCAGCAGCTCGAACACCGAAGCCGCCGTCTTCGTATCCAGGTTGCCGGTGGGTTCGTCGGCCAGCAGCAGGGAAGGGCGGGTGACCAGGGCGCGGGCGATCGCCACGCGCTGCTGCTGGCCGCCAGAGAGCTGGTCCGGGCGGCGGTCGGCGAACTTCTCCAGGCCGACGTCGGCCAGCAGGCCGCGGGCGATGTCCACGATCTCCGGTGTCGGCTTGCCGTTGGCCACCATCCATGGCATGAGCACGTTCTCCAGCGCGGTGAACGCGCCGATCAGGTGGTGGAACTGGAAGACGAAGCCGATGTGGCGGCCGCGCAATGCGGTGCGCGCCTCGTCGTCCATCTCCCGCGTCGGCTGCCCGCCCAGGTACAGCTCGCCGGCGGTGGGCGAGTCGAGCAGGCCAACCAGGTTGAGCAGGGTGCTCTTGCCCGAGCCCGAGGGACCGACCAGGGCCGCGAAGTCGGCGCTGTCCAGGCGCAGGTCGATGCCGTGCAGGACCTCGACCTCGTTCGGCTGGCCGATGTTGTAGGACTTGCGCAGCCCTTCCAGGCGCAGGACCTCGCGCGGCTCAGGCATGGCGGATCGCCTCCACCGGGTCCAGGCGCGAGGCGCGCCAGGCTGGCACCAGCGCCGCGCCGGTGCCGGCCAGGGTGGCCAGTGCCATTGCCGCCGGCACCAGGATCGGCGGCAGGTCGATGGTGAACAGCTTCGGCCCGAACGTATTGAACGCGGCCGCCAGGCCCCAGCCGGCCAGCGCGCCGATCGCCGAGCCGGCCAGGCCCAGCACCGCGCCCTGGACCAGGAACACCTGCAGCATCTGCCGCCGGCGGGTGCCCATGGCGCGCAGGATGCCAATCTCGCGGGTGCGCTGGGCCACGCTCACCGCCAGCACGCTGGCGATGCCCAGCGCCACCGAGATGGCGACGAAGAAGCTGATCATGCGCGTGGACATGCTCTGCGAGGCCAGCGCGTTCATCAGCTGGGCATTGGTCTGCATCCAGCTCTCGGCCTTCAGCCCGGTCAGGCCGTTGATGCGCGCGGCCATGCGGTCGGCGGCGAACACGTCCTCCACGGTCACGTCGATCACGGTGGCGCCGCCAGGCAGGGCCAGCAGCGACTGCGCCTGCTTGAGGTCCAGGTAGACGTAGCGTGCGTCCAGCTCGCGCACGCCCAGCTCGAAGATGCCGGCCACGTTGATCACCGCCTCGCGGCCTTTGCCGGCGTCCAGGCGCAGCTTGCCGCCGGTGCGCAAGCCCAGGTCCTCGGCCAGCTTGCGGCCGACCACGCCGTTGCCGGAGCCGACGTCCAGCCTGCCCTCGACCATGTTCTCGTGCAGCGGGATCACCCGCAGGTAGCGCGCCAGGTCGATCCCGACCAGGGCCACCGATTCGGTGGCATCGCCGCGGCGGCCGAACGCCGGGCCCGAGACCACCGGCGAGACCGCGGTGACGCCCGGCAGGCGCCCGATCACGTCGCGCACCTGCAGCCAGTTGTCGATCGGGCGCAGCGCCTGCGGGCGCGGGTCCTCCAGCACCAGTTGCAGCGTTCCCGGCTGCGCCGGCGCCAGCAGGTTGACCTCGCGCGGCGCTTCCACCCGCACGTGCGCCTGGGTGCCCAGGGTGCGTTCGATGAGGTTCTGCTGCAGCCCGGAGATCAGCGCGGTGACGAACACGATCACCGCCACGCCCACCGCGATCCCGCACAGGATCAGTAGCGACTGCGCGCGTCCCTGGCGCAGGAAGCGCATGGCGATGGTGGCCTCGATCCACATGCTCAGCCGGCGCCACCCTGCACGGCGGCGGGCAGGGCGCGGTCCTCGCCCTCCGTGGCGGCCGGCTGCGGGGCGGGCAGGGGTTGCGCGCGCAGGCGCACGCGCGCACCGTCGCGCGGGAGTTCCGCCGGATCCAGCGCGCCGGCGGCCAGCACCCGGTCGCCGGCGGCCAGGCCCTCGACGATCTCGGTCATTGCAAGGCCGCGCAGGCCGAGCGCCACCGGCACGCGCTGCACGCGGCCGCCGCGCACGCGCAGCACCTCGGCGCGGCTGGCGCCCGGCTCGTTGCCGAGCAGGGCGTCGTTGGGCACGGCCAGGGCGTTGTCGCGGCGGCCGGTGAGGATGGTCGCGGTGACGGTCATGTCCTGGCGCACGAAGTCGGCGGCCGGATCGATGCGCAGGCGCACGTCCACGGTGCCGCGCGCCGGGTCGATGCCGGGGGCGATGTGGTACACGGTGGCGGCGAACGGGCGGCCGGGGAAGGCGTCGGCCACGCAGGTCGCAGGCTGGCCGGTCTCGAGCAGGGCCAGGTTCTTCTCGTCCAGCGGCAGCAGGATCTCGCCGGGCGCATCGGCCGCGATCTCCAGCAGCACCTGGCCCGGGGTGACGGTGTCGCCGGGCTCGACCTGGCGGGCCAGCACCGTGCCGGCCACGGTGGCGCGGATCACCGCGCGCTCCAGGTCGGCCTCGGCCGCGCGCAGGCGTTCGAGCGCCTGGGTTTCCAGGGCGCCGCCGCTGGCCACCGCCGCGGCGGCCACGCGCGCCTGCTCGGCCGCGGCGCGGGCGGCGACCAGCGCCTGCGCGGCCTGTTCCACGCTTTCGCGCGAGACCAGCTGGCGCTCGCCCAGCTCGCGCCGGCGCGTGGCTTCGCGCTCGGCCTGGGCCAGGTCGGCCTGGGCCTGGCGGTAGCGCGCCTGGGCGTCGGCGCGGTCGGTCCGGCGCAGGGTTTCCAGGGCAGCGCGGGCCTCGTCGCGGCGCGCTTCGAGGTCGGTCGCGCGCAGCACCACCAGCACGTCGCCCGGGGCCACGCGGTCGCCTTCCATCACCCGCCGTTCCAGCACCAGGCCCGAGATTTCCGCACCCACCTGGACCCGCGACAGCGCCGCCACCCGCCCGGTTGCCACCACGTTCTGCACCAGTGGACCGGCGGCCACCTCATAGCCGGGCAGTGCCGGGCCGCGCCAGCGCATCACCGCCCACGAAAGCAGCACCAGCAGGAGCACGAGTGCAGTCGCGACCATCCAGCGGCGCCGCATGGAAGGGTGGGGCATGGACATACCTGGCACGAAAGGTCGCCAATCTTCGCCCGCAACGCGTGAGCGCGACAACGACGGCGGCTGGCTGCGGCGGGCGCGCGATTGCTAGGCTCGCCACTGGCGACGGGAGGCAACCCATGCACAGAAGGCAGTTCCTCGGCGGCGCGATGGCCGCCTCCCTGCTGGCGTTGGCCGGCCCCGGGCGGGCGCGGGCCGCGGCCGCGGCGCGGCTGTTGCCGCCGGCGCTGCGGCCCGGCGACACCGTGGGCCTGGTCAGCCCGTCCTCGGCCACCGACGACAGGCTCAAGCTGCAGCTGGCGGCCGAGGCGATGCAGGCGCTGGGCTTCGAGGTGCGCGCCGGCGAGCACTACGGCAACCGCCGCGGCCACCTGGCCGGCAGCGACGCCGACCGCGCCGGCGACATCAACCGCATGTTCGCCGACCCAAAGGTGCGGGCGCTGGTATGCGTGCGCGGCGGGGCCGGCGCGGCGCGGCTGCTGCCGCTGCTGGACTACGCGCTGATCCGGCGCAATCCCAAGGTGCTGCTGGGCTATTCGGACATCACCGCGCTGCACTGCGCGATCCAGGCGCGGCCCGGGCTGGTGACCTTCCACGGCCCGATTGGCGCCGGCAGCTGGAACCGCTTCGTGGTCGACCAGTTCCGCCGGGTGTTCTTCGAACGAGAACTGCTGGAGTACCGCAACCCGCCGGACGACGACGCGGACGAACTGGTCCCGCGCCGCAACCGCACCATGACCATCCGCGGCGGCCGCGCCCGCGGCCGCCTGCTCGGCGGCAACCTGTCGGTGCTGGTGGGCCTGGCCGGTTCGCCGTACCTGCCGGCGTTCGACGGGGCGATCCTGTTCCTGGAGGACGTGGAGGAGGCGCCGTACCGGGTGGACCGGATGCTGACCACGCTCAAGCTGGCCGGGGTGCTGGACCGCATCGCGGGCTTCATCTTCGGCCAGTGCACGGACTGCGAGCCCGGCGCCGGCTACGGTTCGCTGACCGTGGAACAGATCCTCGACGACCATGTCCTCCCGCTGGGCATCCCCGCCTACCGCGGCGCGCAGATCGGCCACCTGCGCGAGCAGTTCATCGTGCCGGTCGGCGGCCAGGTCGAAATGGACGCCGACGCCGGCACCTTCCGGCTGCTGGAGCCAGTGTTCTCGTAGATTGGTGATTGGTGATTCGGGATTGGTGATTCGTGGGAGCGGGAACCGGGAGTGGCGGTGAGGCAAGGTCACGGCCCGAATCCCGAATCCCGAATCCCGAATCCCGAATCCCGAATCCCGAACTTGACCTTCCCATGATGGGAAGGTTCACCATGGTCGCCATGGATACCCCGAACATCGTTGTAATCCCCGCCGCCGGCGCAGCTCCCGCCGCCCTGCGCCTGCCGGTGGAAGGAATGAGTTGTGCGTCCTGTGCCGGGCGCGTCGAGCGCGCCCTGGCGGCGCTGCCGGGCGTGGAATCGGCCAGCGTCAACCTGGTCAGCGCTACCGCCGAGGTCCGCGGCGCGGCACTGCCGCCGGCGGCCGAACTGGTCGCCGCGGTGGAAAAGGCGGGCTACCGCGTGCCCGCAGGCGAGGCCGAACTGGCGATCGAGGGCATGCACTGCGCCTCCTGCGTCGGCCGGGTCGAGCGCGCCCTGGCCGCGGTGCCGGGCGTGGTCGAGGCCTCGGTCAACCTGGCCACCGAGCGGGCGCGGGTGCGTACCGCCGGACCCGCTGATCCGGCGCTGCTGGCCGAGGCCGTGCGCAAGGCCGGCTACCGCATCGCCAGGCCGGAGGCGCCTGCCCCCGGATCTTCCGATGGCCAAGGTGAGGCCGCGACGCAGGAAGCGCGGGCCACCCCGGTGGCCAAGCCGCGACTGTCGTCCGAGGCCCGCCACCTGGCCATTGCCATCGTGCTGGCCGCGCCCCTGGTCCTGCCGATGGCCGGCATGCCCTTCGGCAAGCACTGGATGCTGCCGGGCTGGATCCAGCTGCTGCTGGCCACGCCGCTGCAGTTCTGGCTGGGCGCGCGGTTCTACCGCGCCGGCTGGGGCGCGCTGCGCGCCGGCACCGGCAACATGGACCTGCTGGTGGCGCTGGGCACGAGTACCGCCTATGGCCTGAGCCTGTTCCACCTGCTGCGCGAGGGCACGCATGCGCCGCTGTACTTCGAGGCTTCGGCCGCGATCACCACCCTGGTCCTGCTGGGCAAGTTCCTGGAAGGGCGCGCCAAGCGCCAGGCCACCGAGGCGATCCGTGCCCTGCAGGCACTGCGGCCGGCCACGGCGCGCCTGCGTACCGCGCAAGGGGAATCGGAAGTGCCGGTGGAACAGGTGGCGGTGGGCGACCTGGTGGTGGTGCGTCCCGGCGAGCGCTTCCCGGTGGACGGCATCGTCGAGGCAGGGCGCAGCCACGCCGACGAGTCGCTGGTCACGGGCGAATCGGTGCCGGTGGCCAAGGACGTGGGCGACCGGGTCACGGCCGGCGCGGTGAACGCCGAGGGCGTGGTCGTGGTGCGCACCGCGGCGGTGGGCGCGGAGACGGCGCTGGCGCGGATCGTGCGCCTGGTCGAGGACGCGCAGGCGGTGAAGGCGCCGATCCAGCGCACGGTGGACCGGGTCGCCGCGGTGTTCGTGCCGGTGATCCTGGGGCTGGCGTTGCTGACCCTGCTGGGCTGGGGCATGGCCAGCGGCGACTGGGACCGCGCCATCCTCAACGCGGTGGCGGTGCTGGTGATCGCCTGTCCCTGCGCCCTGGGCCTGGCCACGCCGACGGCGATCATGGCCGGCACCGGCGTGGCCGCGCGCGCCGGCATCCTGGTCAAGGACGCGCATGCGCTGGAACTGGCGCGCTCGATCAAGGTGGTGGCCTTCGACAAGACCGGCACGCTTACCGTGGGCGAGCCGCGCCTGCTGGAAGCGGTGGCGGTCGATGGCGACCGCCAGGCGCTGCTGGCCCTGGCCACGGCGCTGCAGCAGCACAGCGCGCATCCGCTCGCGCTGGCGGTGCTGCGCGAGGGCGGGCAGTCGGTGCCGGCCAGCGAACTGCAGGCGCTGCCGGGCCGCGGGGTGCGGGGCAAGGTCGATGGGCGCCTGGCCTGGATCGGCAACCGGGCGTTGATGCAGGAAGCCGGCGTGGCCGTGGAGCCGCTGCTGCCGCGGGCGCAGGACCTGGAAGCCAGCGGCCACACCCTGTCCTGGCTGGCGGTGGAGGAGGGCGGCCAGCCACGGCTGCGTGGCCTGCTGGCATTCCGCGACGAACCGCGCCCCGGCGCGCGCGCGGCGATCGACAGCCTGCGCGCGATGGGCGTGCGCACGGTGATGCTGTCCGGCGACAACCGCGGCGCCGCTGGCGCGGTGGCGCAGGCGCTGGGCATCGACGAAGTCCAGGCCGAGGTGCGCCCGGAGCAGAAGGTCGCGGCCATCCAGGCGCTGAAGTCCGGCGGCGTGGTGGCGATGGTCGGCGACGGCATCAACGACGCGCCGGCGCTGGCCGCGGCGGACGTGGGCATCGCCATGGGCTCGGGCACCGACGTGGCCATGCATGCGGCGGCGGTCACCCTGATGCGCCCGGAACCGCGGCTGGTGGCCGATGCCATCGAGGTGTCCCGGCGCACCACCGGCAAGATCTACCAGAACCTGTTCTGGGCCTTCGCCTATAACGTCATCGGCATCCCGCTGGCCGCGGCGGGCCTGCTGAGCCCGGCACTGGCCGGCGCGGCGATGGCGTTCTCCTCGGTGAGCGTGGTCGCCAACACCCTGCTACTGCGGCGCTGGCGTCCGGCGGCCGATGCGGGGCAGGCGCCATGAAGCACGCGGCCGGGCGGCGGGCGGACGATGGCCTGTACTCCATCGGCGAGGCGGCGGCGCGTTCGGGCGTGTCGGCCAAGATGATCCGCCACTACGAGGACATCGGCCTGGTCCCGCCGCCGCCGCGCACCGCCGCCGGCTACCGGCTGTATGGCGAGGCCGACGTGCACCGCCTGCGTTTCATCAACCGGGCGCGTTCGCTGGGCTTCGGCATGAAGCAGGTCCAGGTGCTGCTGGCGCTGTGGTCGGACCGCTCGCGCGCCAGTGCCGATGTCAGGCAGCTGGCGCTGCAGCACGCCGCCGAGCTGGGCGAGCGCATCGCCCGGATGCAGGCCATGCAGCGCACCCTGGAAGAACTGGCCAGCCGCTGCCATGGCGACGACCGGCCGGAGTGCCCGATCCTCGACGACCTCGAGGGTGGGGGGCGCGACTGAGAAGCCCGCCCTTTCCGCCGGGGCGGCCCTGGCACTTGCCGGGGATTCACGTCCCCGCGGGCACCCTGTATGCGTACCGCGAGCAGGAGGTTCCCATGGCGACCGGATGGGCCGGCGACAACGCCGTCAACGACCAGATCGATGCGACCGTCAAGGACGGGATCGAGCGCGCCCGCGCGCGCCTGCCCAAGGGGCCCAGCCTGGAACGTTGCGAGGAATGCGATGCGCCGATCCCCGAGGCGCGCCGCCGCGCGGTACCCGGCGTGCGCCTGTGCGTGACCTGCCAGGCCGCGCAGGACGGGGAAGAAACCGGCTTCGCCGGCTACAACCGCCGCGGCAGCAAGGACAGCCAGCTGCGCTGAGCGCGGGCTACTTCGAGCCGCCTTCGACCGTCGGCGGCGCCAGCCACGCGGCCGGTACCTCGCTGCCGCGCCAACGCCGCACCACGCGCTGGAAGAACATGCTGTTGGGCACCTGCAGGCTGCTGCCGGCGTGGTCGGGATCGCGCGCCACTTCCTGCAGGGTGGTGTAGATCAGGTTGACGTCGACCACGCGGCCCTTGAGGCCGGGTTTCTCGCCGTTCTCCACCACCTCGATGTAGTCGTACAGGCGGAACGGGCGGGTGGTGAAGATCAGCACCGTGCAGAAGATGTTGGACAGCACGCTCCAGGCGGCGAAGAACGCCACCGCGCCCACCGCGGCGAAGCTGGTGAAGGCGGTCCACAGCACCGTGCCGGACACGCCCAGCCGCTCCAGCACCAGCAGCAGTGCGCCGAATCCGATCAGGCCGGCCGAGACCCGGTGCAGGGCCATGCCCATCTCCGGCGGCAGGCCGCGGCGGTCCATCAGCCGGCGCACGAGCCGGCGCACCAGCTGCTGCAGCAGCCAGGCGGCCGCGACGATCAGCAGGGCCTGGGCGATCGGCACGATCGTGCCCAGCCAGCCCTGGCTCCAGGCGGGCAGGTATTGCTTCATCCGCGTCGCTTGCATGCGGCCGCGCCGGCCGCTTCGCCCACCATTCTAGGAGAGCGCGGGGCGCGCGGACCGGGCTCATGCCGGCGCCTGCACCCGCACCAGCACGCCGGGCGCGGCCACGGTCTGGCCCGCGCGGATCTTGCAGGTCTTGCGCAGCTCCACGGCGCCGTCGACCTGGACCACGCCGCTGGCCACCAGCGCCTTGCCGGCGCCGCCGCTGTCGCAAAGGCCCACCAGCTTGAGCAGCTGGTTCAGTTCGACGTGTTCGCCCTGCAGTTCGAAATCGATGGTTTCCATCGCGCAAGTCTAGCGCGCATGCAGGGCGTGGCCGTTCCCGGGCCAGTGCTCCAGGTGTTCCAGCTTGCGCCGGTACATGGCGCGCACCCGGTCGGTGTCGCCCAGCTTGGCCGCGCGCGCCATCTCGCGCCGGGCCAGGTCCGGGTGGCCGGACAGGAAGTAGGCGCGCGCCAGGCCGAAGTGGAACGCGTGCTGCCCGCCATGCAGGCGGATGGCGTTGCGGTAGTGGGTGACGGCGCAGGCGTAGTTGCCGGCTTCCTCGCAGCCGAGGGCGAGCACGAACTGGGCGAACGGATCGCTGCGCTGCACCTGCTCCAGCCGGGCGACGAAATCGGCTGCCAGCTCCGCCTGGCCGCTGCGCTGGTACAGGTTCACCAGGTTGGACAGGGTGGCGGTGTGCGCCGGCTGCAGCCGCCAGGCCGCGCGCAGGGCCGCGGCGGAGGCGTCCAGGTTGCCGGCGCGTTGCTCCAGCACGCCCAGGTTGTTCAGGGCCGGCACGAACTCCGGATCGGCCTCCAGCGCCGCCTCCAGCTGCGCGCGCGCGCCTTCCAGGTCGCCGGCGGCCATCAGCTCGGCGCCGCGGTTGTTGCGGAAGTGGGCCAGGGCGCGGATGTCGTCGATGGCGCGCGGGCGGTCGCGCATGGCCAGGATGTTGCGCTCCACGTCCAGCGTGTACCGGCGCAGGCCGGCGCGGACGCCGGCGTTGACGTGGCTGGCGCCGTAGATCACACCGGCGTCGCGGTACCAGGCCAGCACCTCGCCGACTTCCTGGACGCGGGCTTCCAGCCCGGCCGCGCGCGCCAGGGCGACGAACACCAGGGTGAAGGACAGGCAGTTGGCGCGGCGGTCGCGCCAGGTCTCGGCCACGGTGCGGGTGCGGTCGTTGTCGTACTCCAGCGCCAGGCCGCCGGCTTCCAGCACCATCGCCGCCAGGCGTTCGATCCGGTCCTCGCGGCTGCCACCGCGGGCGATCACCCGTTCCTGCAGCATCGCCCGCAAGTCGGGCGGGATCTCGAGTACCTCGTCGATGCCCGGGATGTGCTGCACGGCCTGGACCGTGGGCAGGGTGGGCGGCGGCGGCAGGGCCGCAGCCGGTTCGGCCGCCGGGGATGCGGCCAGGGCCGCTGCCAGCGCCAGTGCGTACATGACCCACCTCCCGGTCCATGCTGCGCCGAGTGTACGCCCGGATCCGGGAAGGCGGGTGGGCCGGTGCCGGTGATGGTGCCAGGCAGTTCCCGGGGAACCCCCGGGCCACTGTCGTCGGTGCGGTGGCGTTGTATGCTGCGCCGCCCGGCCGCGCCGCGGCCTCCTCCGCAAGCAGGGAACTCCCATGATCCAGCGTTTCGACGTCGGCCCGCGCATGTCCGAGATGACCGTCCACAACGGCGTGGCCTACCTGGCCGGGCAGGTGCCGGAGGACACCAGCCAGGACATCACCGGGCAGACCCGCCAGGTGTTGCAGGCGATCGACGCGCTGCTGGCCCAGGCCGGGACCGACAAGACGAAGATCCTGCGCGCGGAGATCTTCCTGGCCGACATCGGCGATTTCGCCGGCATGAACCAGGCCTGGGACGAGTGGGTTCCGCAGGGCCACACTCCGGCGCGCGCCACGGTGCAGGCGCGCCTGGCCGATCCGGCCTGGAAGGTCGAGATCGTGGTCACCGCCGCAGTCTGAGCGCAGGTGATGGGCGACCTGTTCGCCGCCGCGGACGCACGCCACAGCCTGTTCTTCGCCCTGCTGCCGGGGGCGGCCGAAGCGGCCGCGATCCGCGCCGCGCGGCAGGCGCTGGAAGCCGGCCAGCCGCCGCAGCGCGGCGCCGGCGTGCCCGACGAACGCCTGCACCTGACCCTGCACTGGCTGGGCGAGTGGTCGCAGCTGCCGCAGGCGCTGGCGGACGACGCCCGCGCCGCGGCGGCGCAGGTGCGCCAGGCGGGATTCGTGCTGCGCCTGGACCAGGCCGAGTGCTTCGGCCGCGGCGAGGCGATCTGGGTACTGCGGCCCTCGGCGCCGCCACCGGCGCTGGAGCGGCTGCACCAGGCGCTGGCCATGGCCCTGGCCGGGCGCCGGATCCGGCTCCCGGCCGGCCCGGCGTTCGCCCCGCATGTGACCGTGCGCCGGCGCGCCAGCGTGCGCTTCCCGGTGCAGCCGGTAGCGCCGGTGGACTGGCGCGTGGACGGGTTCGCCCTGCTGCAGAGCGTGCACGGCAGTGGCGGGGTCCGCTACGAGGTGCTGCAACGCTGGCCGTTGGCGGCGGAGTGAACTGATCGGGCGCGAGCGCGATGGACTGCGCCGCGCCCCCGCGGCGAGGTCAGCGGTTGCGTGCCTGTACCCAGCGTGCGGCCGCGCGACCGGCGCGCAGGCCGCTGGCGAAACAGGCGGTCAGCAGGTAGCCGCCGGTCGGCGCTTCCCAGTCCAGCATTTCCCCGGCGCAGAACACGCCGGGGCGGGCGCTGGCCATCAGGTCCGCGTCCAGCGTCTCCAGGCGCACGCCGCCGCCACTGCTGATCGCCTCGGCCAGCGGCCGGGCACGCTTCAGCACCAGCGGCAGGCGCTTGAGTGCGGCGGCGACCCGATCCATGTCGGCCAGCGCCTGCGCATCCAGCACCTCGCGCAGCAGCGCGGCCTTGACCCCGGACACGCCGGCCTGGCGGCGCAGGTGCTCGCTGAGGCTGCGGCCCTTGCGCGGTTTCGCCAGTTCGGCGCGCAGGCGCAGCAGCTCGCGCCCCGGCACCAGGTCCAGCTGCAGCACGGCCTGGCCGTCGCGGGCGATGGCCTCGCGCAGCGGCACCGACAGCGCATACACCAGGGAGCCTTCGATGCCGGTGGCGGTGGCCACGCATTCGCCCTGCAGCGAGTGCGGCGTGCCGTCCGCGTCCTGCCAGTGCGCGACCACCGGCTTGAGCGGGGCGCCGGCATGGCGCTCGGCGAAGTGCGCGCTCCAGCCCACGTCGAAACCGCAGTTGGACGGCACCAGCGGCGCGACCTCGATCCCGGCCGCACGCACGGCCTCGACCCAGGCGCCGTCGGAGCCCAGCTGCGGCCAGCTGCCGCCGCCCAGCGCCAGCACCGTGGCCGGCGCGCGCACGCGCAGGTCGCCGTCCCCGTTGCGGAAGCGCAGGGCGCCATCTTCGTCCCAGCCTTCCCAGCGGTGCAGGACGTGGAAGCGCACGCCCTGTTCCTTCAGTCGCCGCATCCAGCCGCGCAGCAGTGGCGCGGCCTTGCGGTCCAGCGGGAACACCCGGTCGGAGCTGCCGACATACGTTTCCACGCCCAGGCCGCGCGCCCACTGGCGCAGCTCCTGCGGCCCGAAGCCGGCCAGCCAGGACGCGACCTTGGCCTCGCGCACGCCGTAGCGCGCCGCGAACCCGGGCATGGGTTCGGCATGGGTGAGGTTGAGCCCGCCCTTGCCGGCAATCAGGAACTTGCGCCCGACCGAGCCCTTGGCCTCGTACAGGTCCACTTCCACGCCCGCGGCGCGGGCGACCTCGGCGGCCATCAGGCCGGCGGGGCCGCCGCCGACGATGGCCAGGCCGGGCAGGGTGATGGTGCTGGCAGGCATGGATCAGCGGCTGCCCACGTCCAGCAGTTCGACCTCGAACACCAGCGAGGCATTGGGCGGGATCACCCGTCCGGCGCCGCGGCGGCCGTAGGCCATCTCCGCCGGGATGAACAAGGTGCGGCGGCCGCCGGCGCGCATGCCGGCCACGCCTTCGTCCCAGCCACGGATCACCTGGCCGGCGCCGAGGACGAAGGTGAACGGCTCGCCGCGGTCCAGCGAGCTGTCGAACTTGCGGCTGCGCCGTTCCGGCACGCGCTCGTCGTACAGCCAGCCGGTGTAGTGCACGGTGACCTTGTCGCCGGCGCTGGCGACCGCGCCCTTGCCGACCACCTCGTCGATGCGCTGCAGCTCGGCCACCGAGCCGCCGGGCGGCGGACCGGGTTCGCTGCATGCGGCCAGCAGGACGGAGCAGAGCAGGGTGGAGCGGAGCAGGAAGCGGCGCATGGCGGCAGGTCCGTTGGGGGACGCAAGGGTAAACCGCCGCGGCCGCCGCGGCGATGCCGCGTATCATGCGCGCATGGCCAAGCTGCTGTTTTCCCTGCGCAACGTTCCCGACGACGAAGCCGCCGACGTGCGGGCCCTGCTCGAGCAGCACGGCTTCCAGTGGTACGAGACCGGAGCCGGGCTGCTGGGTTTTTCGGCGCCCGGGCTGTGGCTGCGCGACGCGGCCGACTACCCGCGCGCACGTGCGCTGCTGGACGAATACCAGGAACAACGGCGCGTGCGCCTGCGCGCCGAGGCGCAGGAGCGCGAACGTCGTGGCGAGGGCGAATCCTTCCTGCAGCTGCTGCGCGAGCGGCCGGGGTTCGTGCTGCCGCGGCTGGCTGCGATCCTGGCGGTGCTGGCGCTGACCCTGGCCCTGCCCTGGTGGCTGTTGCGCTGAAGGGCGGGCAGGGGCGGCGCCTTACAATGGCGCCATGCTCAATCTTGCCGCCTATCTCTTCGTCCACATCGACGATCCGCACGCGCTGGCCGCGCGCCTGCGCGAGCGCGCCGCTGCCGACGACCTCAAGGGCACCATCCTGGTCGCCGGTGAAGGCATCAACCTGTTCCTGGCCGGTCCGGAAGCGGTCCTGCGCGGGTTCGTCGACTGGCTGCGCGGCGACCCGCGCCTGGCCGCGTTGAGGCCGCGCTACAGCCGCAGCGCCGCGGTGCCGTTCGCCCGGCTCAAGGTGAAGGTGAAGCCGGAAATCATCAGCTTCCGCCGTCCGCAGGCCACGCCACTGGCCCAGGGCGCGCGCGCCCCGGCGGTGGAGCCGGCCACGGTGGCGCGCTGGCTGGCCCGGGGCGGGCGCGACGACCAGGGGCGGCCGGTGGTGATGCTCGATACCCGCAATGCGCAGGAAGTGGCCTACGGCACCTTCCAGGGCGCGCTGCCCTCCCGATCACCAAGTTCACCGACCTGCCGGCGGCGCTGGAACCGCACCGCGAGTCCCTGGCCGGCGCCACCGTGGTCAGTTTCTGCACCGGCGGCATCCGCTGCGAGAAGGCCGCGCTGTGGATGCGCCAGGACGGCATGGACAACGTGCTGCAGCTGGAAGGCGGGATCCTGGGCTGGTTCGAACAGGTCGGCGGCCTCGGCTACGAGGGCCGCTGCTTCGTGTTCGACGGGCGCGTGGCGCTGGATCCGGAGCTGCGTCCGCTGGTCGATGAAACTTCCGGTGAAGAAATGCTTGCGCAAGTTACGGGGACTAGCTAAGATTCGCGCCCTCAGCTTCGTGGGGCCATAGCTCAGCTGGGAGAGCGCTTGCATGGCATGCAAGAGGTCGCCGGTTCGATCCCGGCTGGCTCCACCAAATCCAACCCCGGTTGGGCGAAGCGACGATACGTCCCCATCGTCTAGAGGCCTAGGACACTACCCTTTCACGGTAGCGACCGGGGTTCGAATCCCCGTGGGGACGCCACATTTCCAGCGGTACGCAAAGGCCTGGAGGCCGATGCTCGTGGGGCCATAGCTCAGCTGGGAGAGCGCTTGCATGGCATGCAAGAGGTCGCCGGTTCGATCCCGGCTGGCTCCACCAACTTCCCGGCGCCGCCGCACGCCGGATTCCCGGTAATCCTGCATCCGACGCACCTGCTTCGCGGGTGGCGTGCGCTTGGCTTTTCGCTCGCGTTCTGCGCGCCTGGCGAGGGCCGCGAGCCGCGGATGGTGGCTGCTCCTGCCGGGCGGCGCGCGGCAGCAGGCAGCCGTGCGCGGTGGCCACGTCCACGTGGAAGTCGTAGCGCGTGCGCAGTCCGTAGCCCGCCGTCCACGAGACCGGGAAGACCCGGGCCGGCTGGTCAGTGACCCGGGTCGGGAGTTCGGCCGCGTGCCCGTTGAAACTGACTGGTGCGCTGGCCTCGGCATGGCGCACGCGCTGCAGGCCGTGGATCGTCAGCCGGCTGCGTTCGACCAGGGCTGCCTGCGGGAACGCGGACAGGTCCGTGCCGGCCATCTCCAGCGAAGCGCCGTTGCCGGTGTCCAGCAAGACCAGCTCCTTGCGCCGGCCGATCTGCATCGGGAGGCGCAGTGCGTACTGGCCGCCCCACGGCAACGAGGTGGCCGCCAGTTGCGCGTCGCAGCCTGGCGGAAGTTCCGCCAGGACTTCCAGTTCGTCCGCGCCCAGCCTGAGCGGGCCGAGGCGGGCGAGCAGGTCCAGGCCGATGAGGGCCGGCTCCATCGCGTCGGGCACGCTGAAGGCGACGTCGCCGAAGCGGATTCCCCCAAGCTCCACGTCTACCGGCGTGGCCAGTCCGATCTCCGCCCACCGCGCCGGATCGCTGGCATCGACGCCGAAGCCGTCCCGCACCTCCAGTCCCATCGCCTGCGCTGCGCGGCGACTGACGTGGGAATGGGTGGCGCCGGTATCGATGATGAAGTCCACCTCGACGTCGCGCGCCTTGCCGTCGCGGCCGCCGCGGATCCTGCCGCGCACCACGGGAACGCCGGGGCCATCGGCCACGGGCACGCGCGTGCCCGGCGCGGCCGTCGCGTGCAGGGTCCATTGGCGCGGCCATCCGGTGAAGGCCTCGAAGCGCGGCCGGGCCACCGCGGCCAGTTCCCCGCCGGGGCGCAGCGAAGGGGCGACGTGTTCGCGGTAGAGCACGCGCACCTGTTCCATCTCCACGGCCCAGCCACCGATGTCGCCAGCCAGCAGCAGGTTGCCGGCCAACAGGCTGCGGCAGAGCTACATCAGTTGCTGTCCGGGCTCGGCCACGACCTGCGGGTTGGCGATGCACGCGCGTGCCCAACGGGTCGACTGCGCCAGGTCGCCCAGAGTGCGGTAGTAACCGGCGCGTCCTGCATGGCGGGCCGCGGTGTCCGACTTGCCGACCACGGCCAGGGCGCGGGCATCGGCTTGCATCACCGCGGTGGCAATGCCATGGCTGTCGCTCGCGGGCACGTCGCCGGCCGACGCGGGGCTTGCCGCAAGCCCGGCCAGGATCGCGAGCATCGGCAGTCTCATCAGCATCTCCAGGCACGGTCTTGCACGGGGGGTGGGACAGGATGATCCGGTCGCGCGCCGCGTACGCCCCCGCGCGCGCGAAGGCGTCGAGCCGATCGTAGTGCAATGCCTGCCCATGAGCGCCGCGGCGCTCGTGGGCGCTGCCTGCAGCAGTGCCAGGCTGCAGGCGTCCGGCCAGGCGCAAAGTGCAGCGCAGGGGCGGCGGAGTGTTGCGATGCATCACGAACAGGCGGACATTCCTCCTGCAATGCGCTTGGAGGCGCGCACTGCGATGCGCAGCACGAACTTTTTCACGAACCGTGCACGTAACCGAACTGGCGCTGAAGTCGCCGTATGGCTTTGACGCAAAGCCGGCTATATTCCGAAGCCCCTGACGAAGGAGGATTGGAATGTCCCTGATCAAGAACAACGTGGCGATGGTGCGTGCGCTCGGCGTGGCGGTGGTTGTCGCCGCGGGTCTTGCTGGTTGCGCCACCTACGACAAGGAATTCGCCACGATCAATTCGCGCCTTGACCAGCTCGACAGCCGGGTGCAGAACGCGGCCCAGAGCGCCGAGTCCGCCAACCAGTCCGCGCAGCAGGCCAACCGGCGCCTGGACCAGATCGAAAGCCGCGTGCAGCAGCTCGAGGCCGCCCCGCGCCGCCAGCCCCGCGGCTGATCGGGGTCGGCGACAGTTCCAAACCCCGGCCCGGTGGCCTTGCTGGCACCGGGCCGTTCTTCGCCCGGTTCCAGAGGAGTAGTCCCATCAGCCGCATGCATCCTGCGATCCGTGCCAGCTGTCTCGCGTTGGCGCTGGCACTCGTGAACCCGGCCATGGCCGTCGCCGAGGAGGCCGCCGCGCCGCCGGCCGCCGCCGTCGACCTGCTTCCGCAGGGCCAGGAAGTGGCGGACACGGTGATCGAACTGGCCGGTTGGGTGGTCGCCACCCGCGACAGCGAAGGCTATCCGTTCGCGATCATGGACAAGGCCGCGGCCCAGATCCTGGTGTTTGGCGGCGATGGCCGGCTGCGCGGCGCGGCGCCTGCGCTGTTCGGCTCGGCCGTCGGCGACCACATCGCCCCCGGCATCGCCGGCCTGGCCTTGCGCGAGATCCCGGGCAAGGACCGCACCACGCCGGCCGGCCGCTTCGTGGGCGGCTTCGGCCCTTCGCTCGATGCCGGGCGCGTGCTTTGGGTGGATTACGACTCCGGCGTCTCGATCCATCCGACGGCTACCGGCGTCCGTTCCGAGAAGCGTGCCGAGCGCCTCGCCTCGCCGCAGCCGGACGACAACCGCATCACCCACGGCTGCATCAACGTCGCGCCGGAGTTCTACGGGCAGGTGATCGAGCCGGTCTTCGCGCGCGGTGGCGTGTTCTACATCCTGCCGGAGACCAAGCCGCTGGCGGAGGTCTTCCCGGAATTCGCGCAAGGCCGCGATACCGCGCAGCGCAGCGAGTAACCGGGCGCGGCAGCGCCCGCGTCCGCCCCGCCGGTCATCCAGGCGGCGCGCCTGCGGCCGTGGTAACGGCCATTGCCGCACGCTTTGCGTCGAAGGGGTCGGGTGATGATTCGTCCCGCCGCCGCGTGTCGGGGCGCGCCGCACCGCGTGCGTACCGCGCCGGCGGACAACCGACATGGCGTGCAAACGCGACGCTGAAGGTGCTGGCCGAGCTGTAGCCGACGCGCTCGGCGACGTCGGCGATGCCGATACCACCGTTCGCGAGCAGGTCCCTCGCCAGGGCCATGCGCCAGGCCAGCAGGTACTCCATTGGCGGCATGCCCATCACCCGGTTGAACCGGTCGAAGAAGGCCGAGCGGGACAGGGCGGCTTCCTTTGCCAGCTCGTTCACGGTCCAGTTCCTCGAAGGGCACGCGTGCATCGCGCGGATCGCCGCGGCCAGGCGTGCATCGGACAGGGCCTGGACCAGTCCGCGCGCGGCTCCCGATCCGGAGGTGCAGCGCAGGGCTTCGATGAACAGCACCTCCAGCAGGCGCGCCAGCACCACTTCGCGTGCCGGCCGATCCTCGCGTGATTCCTCGCCGAGCATGTGCACCAGCGTCGCCAGCCGGGGCTCGCCGCGGACATGGATGAGCTGCGGCATCAGCGGCACCAGCAGCGCCGCATCGGGCGAATCGAAGCTGCAGTGGCCGGCCAGGATGCGCAGGTCGGTGGGACCGCGCGGCGCGCCGATCCTGTAGGAGCCTTCGGCCAGCAGCACAGGGACGGAGTGGGTGGCAGGATCCACTTCGTGCAGGCTGGACATGGTGACCCCGTAGGCGGCGGGGACCAGGACGAAATCCCCGGCTTGCAGGACGACCGTGTCTCGTCCCTCCAGCGCCAGCCGGCAACCGCCCTCGATCACCGCGCAGTAGAACGGCTCGCCGGCATCCGAGCGGCTGACCCGCCACGGGCCGGCGCCGACCACCTGCTTGGAGAAGCGCGCGGCGGGCTTGAGCAGCAGGACCACTTCCGCCAGTGGATCGACCATGGCCGGACTCCTGCAAACGAAGTATGGACTTCCGATTGTAGGCAGTACGGGGCAGGGTGCATACCGTGGTGGCTCGCCCACCACACGCGAGACCACCGAATGAAGACCGTGCTGATCACCGGCTGTTCCTCCGGCTTTGGACTGGAAACCGCGCGCCATTTCCTGGCGCGGGACTGGCGCGTCGTCGCCACCATGCGCACCCCGCGCGACGACCTGCTGCCGGCATCGGCCAACCTGCTCGTGCTGCCGCTGGATGTCACCGATCCGGAAAGCGTCCGGGCTGCCGTCGCCGGGGCAGGGGAGGTCGACGTACTCGTCAACAACGCCGGCTTCGGCGCGCCCGCACCGTTCGAGCTGATGGACATGGAAACGGTGCGCCGCCTGTTCGAGACCAACACCTTCGGCACGATCGCGATGGCCCAGGCGGTACTGCCGCAGATGCGCGCGCGCGGATCCGGGGTCATCGTCAACGTGACCTCGAGCGCGACCTACAGGCCGCTGCCGCTGATTGGCGCGTATCGCGCCTCCAAGGCCGCGGTGAACGCGATCACCGAATCGCTCGCCGCCGAGATCGCGCAGTTCGGCCTGCGCGCGCACCTGGTGCTGCCGGGCTCTTCCGGCGATACCCGCTTCCGCGAGTCCGCCCGCCGCGGCCTGCGCGGGATCGACGATGCGGTGTATGGCCGCTTCATGCAGGACACCATCGCGCGCATGGCCGACTCGGTCGGACCCGGTACCCGGTCCACGGACGTGGCGCAGGCGGTCTGGCGCGCGACCAACGATCCTGCCGCGCCGCTGTACATCCCGGCCGGCGCGGATGCGGAGGAGTGGGCGAGGGAGGCGGGCTGAGGGCGCCGGGATGAGCGGATGGCAGGCCGGCGCCGCTCGCCAGTCCTGCCGGAAATGCGATGGAGCGTCAGGCGGCCTGGAGCCGGTCTTCGCCCTCATCTTCCGCGGAGGACGGACGTGCGCGATGGCGTGCACCAGGGCACGTGATTGAAGCGCGGAAGGCGGCGATCCGGGGTCTGGCGCTGCGGCGGCATCGATTTATAGCGGATTCGCTATAAACCACTAAACTCTTCATAACCCTGGTGCGCTGACGCGCGACCGCTTCCCGACGGTCCTGCGCATTCGCCGACATTGGATGTAGTTCTAGTCATATAGTGCGGGGACGGCAGCAATATGCGCTGAGGTTGCTTGCTCCGGATGGGTGGCATGCCGAGGACCCAATGTCACAGGGGGTCTCCACACCAGGGAGCCGACGCGATGTCCACACCCAAGGACCGCCGCCACGCCGGTCGATCCTGACCAGGCTGCGTTCGACCGCGTGACGCATGACTGTGATCAGCGTCTGGCGCGCCTCCATCGTGGACGTCCGGCGAGGCAGGCGCGCACCTCGGGGATCAGCGAAGGCCAAAGTGGGTCCAGCCTGGCAGGCACGGTTGCGTTGGCGTGGCGCGCAGAACCAAGGGTGGCCCGGCGGCGGCATGGATCCAATGGATCCAACGAGGCACGGATCCAACCAGGCGCCGGTTGCGGCTGGACGCGTCGGCCAGCCTGCAGCTTGGTTCATATCCAGATGGTTTGTTGGTGATGGCCGCGCCGGGGCTTACTGCTGACGGTTCCGGGAAGATAGGCCGCCTTGGCAGCGATGGCGGCGGTGCCTGGCGGCGGGCCGCAGCAGCGGAAAACCAAGTGTCTGCTGCCAAGCAATCGCCCCCCTCGTAAGTGATTGAAACCTAAGAAGTGACTTGTTTCCGAGGAAGTGATTTCTCGGCGGGTCCGAAGCCAACAAGCTGCCCCGGTTTCGACTAAGCGCCAACATGCGCCCCTTGGTCGCCGCCAGCGCCAAGCAACCGCCCCCGGCTTGCCAGAGGCGTCAACAAACCGCCTCCTGGGCGAGCGCATGGAATTCTTGAGGGCGCGCGTCCGCTTGCCCCCAGCCGCGTCCTACGCGGCTGTCTGCGGCCAAGAAAATGCCCCGCAGCAAGCAACACGCATTCCATTTCACATCGACAAATGCCCTGACCGTCATCAGCTGCGGCGCTGCTTCGTCTTTGCCCATCATTGGCGCGCTCCAGGAAAGATGGTGATCACGCTAGACCTGTGTCCCGCACACAGGTCAAGCTCGGCTGACACGCCTCCATCCACACCAAGGCATCGAGTGCTCCCGCAGCGATAATCTTGGGTCAACGCACACGCGGACCGCCTTTGCCCTGGCGCGTTGAAGGTCGGCCACATCACGACACGTCCGCCGGCAGCGCAGCAGCCATTGGCCGCTTCCTGGCCAGCTGCCGCTGCTTGATCAACGAGTACAGTGCTGGGATCACCACCAGCGTCAGCACCGTCGACGACACCATGCCGCCCACCATCGGCGCGGCGATGCGGCGCATGACTTCCGAGCCTGTGCCGCTGCTCCACATGATCGGCAGCAGGCCGGCCATGATCGCGACCACGGTCATCATCTTCGGGCGCACGCGGTCGACCGCGCCTTCGATGATCGCGTCGCGCAGATCGCCGGCATCCAGCGAGCGGCCTTCGGCCTGGCGCTGCGCGGCGCGAGCTTCCAGCGCGTGGTCGAGATAGATCAGCATCACCACGCCGGTCTCGGCGGCGACGCCCGCCAGCGCGATGAAGCCGACCGCCACCGCCACGCTGAGGTTGTAGTCCAGCGCCCACATCAGCCAGACGCCGCCCACCAGCGCGAACGGCACCGACAGCATCACGATCAGCGATTCGGTGACGCGCCGGAAGTTGAGGTACAGCAGCAGGAAGATCAGCGCCAGCGTCACCGGCACCACGATCCGCATCTTCGCCGCGGCGCGCTGCATGTACTCGTACTGCCCGCTCCAGGTGGCGTACGTGCCGGGCGGGAACTTCACCGACTCGGCCACCGCCTGCTGCGCGGCGCGCACGTAGCGGCCGATGTCGCTCTCGCGGGTGTCGACGTAGATGTAGGCCGACAGCATCGCGTTCTCGGTCCGGATGCTGGGCGCACCCTTGCGCACCACCACCGTGGCCAGTTCGCCCAGCGGCACCTGCGCGCCGTCCATGGTCGGCACCAGCACGTTGTCGGCGATGCGCTGCGGATCGTCGCGCAGCTCGCGCGGGTAGCGCACGATCAGCCCGAAGCGCTCGCGTCCCTGCACCAGCGTGGTCACCATCTCGCCGCCCAGCGCGGCCGCCACCACGTCCTGCAGCTCGCCGGGCGTGACGCCGTACTGCGCCAGCCGCGCGCGGTCGGGTTCGACGTCGAGGTAGTAGCCGCCGGTGAGCCGCTCGGCGTAGGCGCTGGTGGTGCCCGGCACCTTGCGCACCGCCGCCTCGATCTGCCGCGCCAGCGTCTCCATCTGCGCCAGGTCGCGGCCGAACACCTTGATGCCGACCGGCGTGCGGATGCCGGTGGCCAGCATGTCGGTGCGCGCCTTGATCGGCATGGTCCAGGAGTTGGCGACGCCGGGGAAACTCAGCGCGCGGTCCATTTCGGCGATCAGTTTGTCCACCGTCATCCCCTCGCGCCATTCGGATTCGGGCTTGAGGTTGATGACGGTCTCGAACATCTCCAGCGGCGCGGGGTCGGTGGCGGTGTTGGCGCGTCCGGCCTTGCCGAACACCGATTCGACCTCGGGGAAGCTCCTGATGATGCGGTCCTGCTGTTGCAGCAGTTGCGCCGCCTTGGTCGCCGACATCGCCGGCAGCGAGGCCGGCATGTAGAGCAGGGTGCCTTCGTTGAGCGTCGGCATGAACTCGCTGCCCAGGCGCGATGCCGGCCATAGCGTGGCCAGCAGCGCGACCACCGCCAGCACGAGGGTGGCGAGCCTGTGGCGCAGCACCGCGTTGATCACCGGGCGGTAGCCGGCGATCAGCACGCGGTTCACCGGGTTCTTCGCCTCCGGCACGATCCGGCCGCGCACGAACAGCAGCATCAGCACCGGCACCAGCGTGATCGACAGCAGCGCGCCGCCGGCCATCGCGAAGGTCTTGGTGAACGCCAGCGGCCGGAACAGCCGTCCTTCCTGCGCCTCCAGCGCGAACACCGGCAGGAACGAGACGGTGATGATCATCAGGCTGAAGAACAGCGCCGGGCCGACCTCGCGGCAGGCGTCGATGATCAGTTGCGCGCGGCTGCGCGTGCCGTCGTCGCGCTCGATGTGCTTGTGCGCGTTCTCGATCATCACGATCGCCGCGTCCACCATCGCGCCGATGGCGATGGCGATGCCGCCCAGGCTCATGATGTTGCTGTTGAGTCCGAGCACGCGCATGGCGATGAACGCGATCAGCACGCCGACCGGCAGCATCACGATCGCCACCAGCGCGCTGCGGGCGTGGAACAGGAATACCAGGCAGACCAGCGCGACGATCAGGCTCTCCTCGATCAGCGTGGTGCGCAGGGTCGCAATCGCGCGGTGGATCAGCTCGGAGCGGTCGTACACCGTGCGCAGGCTGACGCCCGCGGGCAGGCCGCCGCGGATCTCGGCCAGCTTCTCCTTCAGGCCGTGGATCACCGCCAGCGCGTTTTCGCCGTAGCGCGCCACCGCGATGCCGGCGACCGTCTCGCCTTCGCCGTCGAGCTCGGCCAGGCCGCGGCGCTCGTCCGGCACCAGTTCGACGTGGGCGACGTCGCCGACGCGCACCGGCGCGCCGCCCTCCGCCTTCAGCACCAGGTTCTCGATATCCTCCACGCCACGCAGGTAGCCGCGGCCGCGCACCATGTATTCGGTCTCGGCCATCTCGACCACGCGGCCGCCGACATCGCGGTTGCTCTCGCGCACCACCTGCGACACGCGCGCCAGCGGGATGCCGTACTCGCGCAGGCGCGCCGGATCGACGGTGACCGAATACTGACGCACGAAGCCGCCGACGCTGGCGATCTCCGCCACGCCCGGCGCCTTGGCGAGCTGGTAGCGCACGTACCAGTCCTGCACCGCGCGCAGCTCGTCGAGCGAACGCTGCTTGCCCTGCAGCGCGTACTGGTAGACCCAGCCGACGCCGGTGGCATCCGGCCCGAGGCTCGGGGTGACGCCGGCCGGCAGGTTCTTCGAGGCGAAGTTGAGGTATTCGAGCACGCGCGAGCGCGCCCAGTAGAGGTCGGTGCCGTCCTCGAAGATCACGTAGACGAACGAGGCGCCGAAGAACGAGAAACCGCGCACTACCTTCGACTTCGGCACTGACAGCAGCGCGCTGGTGAGCGGGTAGGTGACCTGGTCCTCGACCACCTGCGGCGCCTGCCCCGGATACTCGGTGAACACGATCACCTGCACGTCGGACAGATCCGGCTGCGCGTCCAGCGGAGTGCGCAGCAGCGCGTAGACGCCGCCGGCGATCACCGCCAGCGTCATCACCGCGATCAGGAAGACGTTGCGGACCGACCACTCGATGATGCGGCCGAGCATGTCAGCGGTCCTCCTGGCCGTCGTGCGTGCCGTCGGTTGCCGGCGCGTGGCCGGCGTGCGGATCGGATGGCGGGGGCGGGGCGTGCCCGGCGTGCGGATCGGGCGACGCGGTCGGGGCGTGGCCCGCGTGCGGGTCGGCCGGCGCCGGCGACGGATGCGCGGGCGCCTGCGGCGTCGGTCGCGGCGTGGCCGGGGCCGGCTGCGTGTCCTTCTTCGTATCGACCGGTGGCATCGCCGGCCCATGTCCGGCGTGGTCCACCGCCGCGGGCGCGGTCGCCTGTGCGGCGGGTGCGGACCCACCGTGGCCGGCGTGCGCGCCCAGTCCCTGCAACGCCGCCTGCAGGTTGCTCTCGGCGTCGATCAGGAAGTTCGCCGCCACCACCACGCGTTCGCCTTCGCGCACGCCTTCCAGGATCTCGACGCGATCGCCGGCGCGCCGCCCGGTGCGCACCTCGCGCGGCTCGAACCGGCCGGGCGCGCGCTCGACCAGCACCACCTGGCGCAGTCCGCTGTCGAGCACCGCCGAGCGCGGCACGCTCAGCACCGGCGTCGGGTCGTCGCGCTCCAGCACGATCGCGCCGAACAGGCCGGGACGCAGCACGCCGTCCCGATTCGGCAGCGCCACCCGCACCTGCACCGTGCGCGTGGCGGTGTCCAGCACCGGCTGCACGAACGTCACCGTGCCGTCGAAGCGACGGCCGGGCAGGGTGGTGGATTCGAAACGCGCGGCCTGTCCGACCCGCAGCTCCGCCGCCTGCGCGGCTGGCACGTGCGCCACCGCCCACACCGTGGACAGGTCCGCCAGCCGCAGCACGGTCTCGCCCGGCTCGAAGCGCGCGCCCTGCACGACCGGCTTCTCGATCACCACCGCGTCCGCCGGCGAGGTCAGCACGAAGCTGCCGTCGCCCTGTCCGAGCTGGCGCGGGGCGATCTGCCAGTTGCGCAGGCGGGCCACCGCCGCATCGCGCAGGCGCGTCATCGAGGCGGCGCTGACCGGATCGCTCTGCGCGAGCTTGCGCGCCGCCGCATCGGCGACGCGGTACTCCTGCTGCGCCGCCATCAGCTCCGGGCTGTACACTCGCATCAGCGGCTGGCCGCGGCGCACGCGCATGCCGGTCTGGTCGGCGTACAGGCGCTCGATCCAGCCTTCGAAACGCGGTGCGATCGCGTACTGCCGGGTCTCGTCGATCTCCAGCGTGGCGCTGGCGCGCACCCCGGCGGCCAGCGGCGCGCGTTCCACCACCGCCGTGCGCACACCGAGCGTCTGCACCTTCTCCGGCGTCAGCACGACGGTGCCGGGCGCGGTGGCCTCCTCGCCTTCGTAGACGGGGATGTAGTCCATTCCCATCGGGTCCTTCTTCGGCACCGGCGAGGTGTCCGGAAGGCCCATGGGATTGCGGTAATAGAGCACCTTGCGTTCCGCGGCCGGCGCTTCGGCGGACGTGGCTGCGCTCGGAGCATCGTTCGTCGCGCGGCCGGCCATCCAGCCGACGGCGAGGGCGGCGAGTGCGACGCCGATGGCGAGCGACAGGGTCTGGACACGGGTCATCGGATCTCTCCTTCGATGGCGCGCACGGCGGCGGCGCCCAACAGTTCGTCACGCAGTGCATCGAGCCGTGCGAGGTCGGCGCCCTGCCATTCATTGAGTGCTTCCAGCAGCGTCCCGAAGTCGACTTCGCCGACCTGGTAGCTGGCCAGCGCGGACTGCCAGGTGGCGTCGGCCTGCGGCAGCAGCGTGTTCTCGATCAGCTCGCGGCGGTCGCGTGCGCTGGTCCACTGCGCCCAGGCAGAGGCGCCGCGTTCCTCGACGGCCCGCAGCGTGGCGTCCATCCGCGCCAGCGCCGCTTCTTCGAGCAGGCGCGATTCGCGCTCGCGTTCGCGGCGTGCACGCTGCTGGAACGGGATCTCGACCTCGAGCATCAGCTCGGTGCTTTCGAGGCCGTTGCCGAGCTGCATCGCACCCACGCCCAGGGTGATGTCCGGAAAGCGGTTGCGACGCTGCAGCACCACGTTCGTGCGCGCCGCCTCGGCGCGGGCCTGCTGCGAGCGCACCGCGGGATGCGCATCGGCGTCATCCAGTGCCTCGGCAAGCGAGGCGCTGTGGACGGCGAGGCGCGGCGCCTCGCCGGGAGTCGCCAGCGGTGCATCGGACCGGCGCCCCAGCACCGCGTTCAAGGTGGCGGCCGCCTCCTGCTTGGTCGCGAGGCGTTCGATCCGCTCGCGCTGTAGGCTGGTCTGCTCGACCTGGGCGCGGATGGCATCCTGCTGCGCCGCGCGACCCAGGGCGTAGCGCACGCCGGCTATTTCCTCGACCTGGCGGAGCAGGGCGATGCGGCGGTCGAGCACCGCCACCGCCTGGTCGGCGTGCCAGTAGCGGACGTAGGCGGCTTCGGCCTCGGCGAGCAGCGTGCGCGCGGTGGCTTCGCGCTCCAGCCGCATCGCCTCGGCCTCATGGGTGGCGACCTCGCGGGCCAGCGAACGCTTGCCCCAGAGCGGGAAGCGCTGGCGCAGCGCGTAGTTCACCTCGCGCTCGGCACCGGCGGTGCGCCAGGGCTTGTCCGGATCGAGGCCGCGGAATCCAACCGAGGCCATCGGATCGGGCAGGGCACCTGCGGGAAGGATCCTCGCTTCGGCGGCCTGGGTTTCGAAGTCCATGGCCCGCAGCTCGGGGTTGTGTTCCAGAACCCAGGTGCGGATCGACTCGAGGCTGTGCCCCGGGATGGGTTCGGTGGCGGTCGCGGGCAGCGCCAGCGTCCACAAGCCGCCGGCGAACACGCAGGCAAGCAGGTGCCGGAGCAGTGGCCGACGGCGGAACAGCGGGTAAGGGTGCAGGCGCCTGGCCTGCATCGGGTCGAACAGGGATGCCATATCAGTGTCCTTGGGCCGACACGACGCAGGTCGCTCGGACGAGGCAGGAACACATGCCGTGACGCGCACGGCACGAACGCACAGCACTGCGCCGCACCGGTGTGCGGAGCAGTCAGCGTCCGGGCATCAGATCAGCAGGAGTGCCGCGGGATGGGCGGTGGGGCGGTGCCAGGCGGGCCTGGGTGGCGAATCCACCCATGTGGACGTGACACCCGGTGCACCATCCCCACTCTCGGCGACTGCGAACCAGGAGAACCATGCTCCGACAAGGAGCGGCGGAATCGAGGGGATGCGCCCACTGTCCGCCGAGATGCCACCCTCGGTGCAGTGCGCGTCGCACAGGGCCTTGCTCGCCGAGGGGAGCTCGGCATCGCAAGCGTGGCCATGGTCGTGTCGGGTGTCGGTGGCGGCAGCGACAAAAGCCGCCGGCGTACCTGGGAGATCCAGGCACTCGCCATGGCCGGCCAAAGCGAACTGGGACCAGAGCAGCGCCGCCATCGCGAGGAGGGCGGTGCGCTGGAACCAATTCCGATGGCGGATGCGGACCATGACTTGAGCTTACCTCTTACCAGGACCGATGCAATTGACTCAAGTCAATCCCTGGCGAGGCCCAAGGTACGGTCCCGCACGGGTGCCGTCGGCGAGGGCGGTACGGCGGCCGACTTGGCCAGGCGAAGTGCATTGGCCACCACCGATACCGAACTCAAGCTCATTGCCAGCGCCGCGACCATCGGACTCAGCAGGATCCCGAACGCGGGGTAGAGCACCCCGGCCGCGACCGGCACCCCAAGCGCGTTGTACAGGAACGCGAAGGTGAGGTTCTGCTTCATGTTGGCCACGGTGGCCTGGGAGATCTTGCGGGCGCGCAGGATGCCGCGCAGGTCGCCCTTGACCAGGGTGATCTGGGCGCTGGACATCGCGACGTCGGTGCCCGTGCCCATGGCGATGCCGACGTCGGCGGCGGCCAGCGCGGGAGCATCGTTGATGCCGTCGCCGGCCATCGCCACCCGCCGGCCTTCGCCCTTGAGGCGCCGCACCAGCTCGGCCTTGTCCTCGGGGCGGACTTCGCCATGCACCTCGTCCAAGCCCAGCTCGGTGGCCACGGCCCGTGCGGTGGTGAGCCCGTCACCGGTGGCCATGATGATGCGCAGCCCGGCGGCGTGCAGCTCATTGATGGCGGTCGCGGCCGACGCCTTGATCGGGTCTGCGACCGCGATCAGACCCGCCAAGCGACCGTCCACGGCGAGGAACATGGCGCTAGCACCCTCGCGGCGCAGACGCTCGGCGACGTCGACATGCGCACCGGGATCGGCGCCCATATCATCCATGAGTGCGGTATTGCCCAACGCAAGCGCGTGACCCGCTACGGTTCCGCGCACACCCATGCCGGTCACCGAGTCGAAGTCCTCCACGCGGTCGAACTCGAAGTTCCGGCGTCGGGCCTCGGCCACGATGGCATCGGCCAGCGGATGCTCGCTGCCCTGGTCCAGGCTGGCCGCCAGGTGCAGCACCTGGTCGGCGTCGAAGCCCTCGAAGGCCACGACTTCCTTGAAGGCCGGGCGCCCTTCGGTGAGCGTGCCGGTCTTGTCGACGATCAGGGTGTCGATGCGGCGCATATGCTCGATGGCTTCGGCATCGCGGAACAGCACGCCCACCTGCGCCGCCTTGCCCGTGGCGACCATGATCGACATCGGCGTCGCCAGGCCCAGCGCGCAGGGGCAGGCGATGATCAGCACCGAGACCGCGTTCAGGATGGCAAAGGTCCAGGCCGGGTCCGGGCCGAAGAAGCCCCAGATGAAGAAGGTGGCCACCGCGATCGCCAGCACTGCGAGCACGAACCAGTAGGCGACGGTATCAGCCATCCGCTGCATCGGCGCGCGGGAGCGCTGCGCCTGCGCGACCAGCTGCACGATCTGCGACAGCACCGTATCGGAACCCACCTTGGCGGCGCGGATCACCAGTGCGCCAGTGCCGTTCTGGGTCGCGCCGATGACCTGGTCGCCCGCGGTCTTCTCGACCGGGATCGGCTCGCCGGTGAGCATCGATTCGTCGACGCTGGAGCGGCCCTCGACCACTTCGCCATCCACCGGCACCTTCTCGCCAGGACGCACGCGCAGGTGATCGCCGACATGCACGTGGGTCAGCGGGATGTCTTCCTCGGTACCGTCGGGGTTGACCCGCCGTGCTTCCTTGGGCGCGAGACCGAGCAGGCCCTTGATCGCCGCGGAGGTTTTCGAACGTGCCCGCAGCTCCAGCATCTGGCCCAGGAGCGTCAACGATACGATTACCGCTGCCGCCTCGTAATACACACCGACGCGCCCGTGCTCGGTAAACGACGGCGGGAACAAGCCGGGTGCCAGCGTGGCGACCAGGCTGTAGCCAAAGGCGGCCGCAACGCCAATCCCGATGAGGGTGAACATGTTCGGGCTGCGGTTGCGGATCGACTGCACGCAGCGCTCGAAGAACGGCCAGCCGGCCCACAGCACGACCGGTGTGGTCAGGACCAGCTCGACCCAGGTTTGCAGGTCGATCGACAGCGGCAGGATCTGCACGCCGCCCAGCACGATACGCGGGAGGTACTGGCCGAACATGGCCAGCACGAGCGTCACCACCGTCAGCGGAAGCGTCCACCAGAACCGGCGCGAGAAGTCGCGAAGTTCCGGATTGTCGTCGTCCTCCAGGTTGGGCATTTCCGGCTCCAGCGCCATGCCGCAGAAGGGACAGTTGCCTGGACCCTGTTGTCGAACTTCCGGGTGCATCGGGCAGGTGTAGATGGCGCCGGGCCGTGCCACCTCGGGTTCGTCCCGGGACGTCAGGTAGCGCTCGGGATCAGCCACGAACTTCGCGCGGCATCGCTCCGAGCAGAAGTGAAAATGGGCGCCGGCGTGGTCCGCATGATGCGGCGTGGTGGCGGGATCTACCTGCATGCCACAGACTGGGTCGGTTACCCGTCCATCTGCAGTCTCGACAGGGACAGCGCCTGCGGAGTGATGGTCATGGGACGACGGTGAGTTCATGCCGATGCTCGCTTTAGTGGGGATGGACTGCCAAGGCAGTGTGCCATTGGGGGTTACACAGCTATTCGGGGCTGAGCGTCCCGAGCACTGAAACAACAACCAGGATCAAGATGGCCAGCGCGGCCTCAGCCGTAACACTCTGCCGCAAAGCCCGCACCTCCTGCGCGGGATCTCCGCTGGTCAGCGCCCGTCCCAGGCGCGGCACCAGCGTCCATCGGTGCAGCGCTCCCAAACCCAGCATTCCGCCGAACAGAGCCAGTTTGAACAGCAGCAACTTCCCGTAGGTGCTCTGAAACAGGGCCGAAAACGACCACGCGGTGAGATCCCCGTAGTGCACGATGCCGGACACGACGAGCGCAGCAACGAAAATCGTTCCCAGCGTCGAAAATCCATGCAGAAAGTCATGCGTTGATCGCAGACGCCCGCTGCCGGAGGCCTCCTTGCCGCGCAGGAGCATCCCCAGGAACATCAGGACCGCTGCGATCCAGCCGCCTGCCGCAAGAAGATGGACAAGGCCCGCAGCAAGCCGGACCGCGCCTGCCACGCCCTCACCAGCGGCCGCGTGGCCGTTCCATGCCAGAGAAGCGAGTGCGCCGCCCGCCAGCGTCACCGCCAGCGGGAAGGCGGGCTCCACCTTCCCGCGGCGACGATGCCATCCAAGCACAAACATCAGGGCGAGCAGCAGCGCGCCTCTCGCCATCGCTGCCCGGCCCGCGGACGTCTCGAGCAGATACCAGCCAAGCGATGCGCGATCAACGTCGGCGACCGGCATCCCCATGATGCCCGCGGTCTTGAAGACGACTTCGGCCCCGGTGAGCACGAGACCGACGGTGGCACTCACCAACAGAACGCCCATAAGTGGCCATCCGGCCAGGGCATCGGTGAGTGCCGCTCGACGCGAACCGTACCACCCGAGCAATGGGACCCCGAAAAGAACCATGAGGACTAGGTATTCCAGGAACCTCACTGCATAAGCCGACAGGTCGAGCATTTGTGGCTCCTCAGCGCACCGTGAAGCTGAAACTGCCCGTCATGGGGTGGTTGTCGCCACCGACTGCGCGGTATTCCACGGTATAGACGCCCGGAGCCAGCGGCTGGGGCAACTTGGCACGCAGGGTCTTGCCGTTGTTGACGATCTCGGTCGTGAAATTCTCGATCGGCATGGTGGAACTGCCGTGCTTCATGAGCAACTTGAGACGCGACGCCCGCGGAATCAATGTTTCGTTGAATACGAGATCGATCTGGTCTGGCGAGGCCACCACCGCATTTGCCGCCGGTGTGGACTGCTGCAGCGCGGCGTGGGCGTGCGCGATCTGCAGGGAGAACTGCCCAGCCGCAATCGCGAGGACGAGCGCGAAGGAGCGAAGGACGTTTGATGATCTCATAGTGATTAATCCTCATTGCGAATGTGATGCTAAGCCCCGTTGGGGGCCGTGCTGTGTTGGACCCGACATGCGTTGGATGTCGGGCTGTCACCGAAAACACGGTTGGTCAGCTTTGATATTGCAGATGAGGATCCCGCCTGCTCAGGCGGGATCCTCGACGCGTCAAGCCGCCATGGCGCTGCAGCTTTCCGCGCAACGGCGACAAACTTCGGCGCAGCGCGCCATCTCCGGGTCGTTCATGGCGTCGCATGCATCGGCGCACTGGCGGCAGACCTCCGCGCAGGCACCGCAAACCACGTCGTGAACGCTGGCACCGCGCAGCATCGCGTCGGCACTGGTTGCGCAGATATCGGCACACGTCGCAAGGAGTGCGATGTGCTCCGGGGCCGCGTGGGCACCTCCTTTGGTCAGGCAATAGTTGATGGTCTCCAGGCAGATCTCATGACACTGCGTGCAGTTGTCGATGCACTCGTTCATGGCCTGGGACCGGTGTGCCGCGGAATGGTGGGTCATGTGGTTCTCCTTCTTCCTCGCGGACGAGACTCGGCGCGCCCGCAACACCGCCCCTGTTGCTCCGACGGATCAATGCTGTGCGAAGGGTTCGGTGGTTCCGTCGTGACGGACCAGCTCGACCGTGTACGGCTGTTGTCGCCCGGCAGGGACCTCCATGCCCGGCGAGCCGAGCGGCATTCCCGGCAGGACCAGGCCGCGTGCGTCCGGCTTTTCTTCGAGGAGGCGCTTGATGTCCTCGGCCGGGACATGGCCCTCGATGAGGTATCCGCCGACCTCGGCCGTGTGGCAGGAGCCCTTTGCATAGGGGACACCCAGACGCTCCTTGACCGGACCCAGGTCATCCATGTCGTGCACATCCACGGTGAAGCCCGCCTTCTGCACGTGGTCGACCCAGCTACCGCAACACCCGCAGGTCGGAGTCTTGTGGACGGTCATGCGTGGCAGGGCAGCGGGAGTGGCGTCGGCTGTTTCAGAGACGACCTGTGCAGCGGGTGCGATGGTGGATTGCGCGGGTGTCGCCGTCTGGGTGCAGGCACCCAAGCCGGCGACCGCAAAAGCCGCCCACGCCAGTCGGTTCAATCTGCAGGCTTTCATTTCCGGTTCTCCGCTCAGCGCCTGGTCCGCGAGGACCAGTGGATGTGGACGATCCGCCAGCCGTCCGTGGTCTGCTTCAGCACCATCGTCTCGGTGCTCTGGACGGTCAGTGGCTGGCCGTCCTGCTGGGCGTGCAGCTCGCTTTCGGTTCCGACCCACGCGAACTCGCCAGCGGTTCGTGCACGCTGACGGAGCAGCTGGCGATGGGCGCCCTTGAGGAACGCCGCATCGCTGACTGCGTGATGGTCCATGTATTCCTCGCGGCTGCGTTCTGCACCTCCGGACTCGAGGATGAGAACGTCGGCAGCGAGCAGGGCTTCGACCGTGGCCAGGTCGCCGCTGGAGAGGGCGGCGTTGAAGCGCTCCGCCACGTCGACGGCGGCCTTCGCGGCGGCCGGCACGTCTACGTCCGCCGCTGCCGCAGCGGCGGGGTGATGTGCATGCGACTGTGCCGTCTGCGCCATTGCGGGCGACACCATTGCCAGCATCAGCGCGAGGCCAGACGAAATTGCTGTTGCATTCATTGTTCAACTCCAGGTTTTCAGTGAGTGTGCGCAGGGCCGTCTTCGGCCTCGGTCATATGGGGTGAAGGTGGAGACTGCACTTTGCCATCGGCATGGCGATGCTCTACCGCGCGGACTTCTGTGTCGGTAACACGCTTTCCGTGGTCATCGTCCATACCCGGCGACTGCGCGTGCGGCATCGCGTCGCTCCCGGCTGTGGGCTGGGCAGGGTGATCCTCCGTCGCCGCCTCGTCATGGTCGTCGTCGTGTGTCTCGCCGCCGCCATGCGCGTGGCCTTCGCTGCTGTCGACCAGTTCCGTGTATGCAGCCGCGTCGAGCGTGGGCAGCACCTGCAGGAACGCGGCCATGTTCCATATGTACTCGTCCTCCATGTTCTTGCCCCAGGCGGGCATGCCGCTGGCCTTGATCCCGTGCTTGATCACCCAGAACGCTTTGGCCACGTCGACCTTGTGTTTACTGAGGTCCGGCGGGGCCGGATACAGGCCCTGGCTCAACTCGGTTTCGGCCATCGACGGGGCCAGGTGGCACCCGGCGCACATCGCTGCGTAGTTGCCCGCGCCCTGCACGATTCTCGCTGGATCGTCCAGGCCCGGCGGGACGTCCAACCTTCCCGCACGCGCCAGGATGGAGCGCTCGCGTGCGGTTTCGAGCAGGAAATACACGGGCTTCGTGTGCATGTCATCGGCGGCGACGTTGTACACGCCGCCCCAGATGAAGCCCGCCGTACCGGCCACGACAACCAGCGGAACCCCGATCAACCAAACACGCTTGCGAGTCTTCGGTTGCATACGAGTACTCCGATCAGAACCAGATCCTCACGCCCGCCACGATACGGGTGTCCTCGACATCACCGGACTCCGCGCGACGGAAGTCTGCGGTTCCGCCGTAGGCACGCTCCCAGACCACGCCGACATACGGCGCGAACTGTCGATGGAACTCGTAGCGCAGCCGGAAACCGGCTGCGACCTTGCTCAGTCCGCTGCCGATTCCAACCGCCGGATCATCCTTGCTCCAGGCTTCGCCCTCGATCAGCCACTGGCCGATCAACCGGTTGGTGAACAGCATTTCGTATTCGGCTTCCGCGCCGAGACCGACCTGGCCGGACTCGCCCACGTAGGCGGTCGCTTCGACTTCGAACTTGTACGGGGCGAGACCGATGACACCAAGCGCGGCATAGGTGCGCGATGGACCGCCGTCGAAACCGAAGTCATGGCGGACACCGGCGACCGCGTCCCACCAGGGGGCGATGGCCCGACCGTACAGGACTTCCACATCCGCCGACTCGGTGGATCCGCTCGCACGCTCGCCCTCGCTGCGGAGCCAGAGCCGGTTCAAGTCGGAGCCGACCCAGGCTTTCGCTTCCCAGGCCATGCCGGTGCCGTCCTCATCCGCGTCCCAGGCCTCAAGCCGATCAAGCGACCAGTAGGAGTTGATCGATTCGCCGTGCATTACGTGCGCATCGAGGTCCTGGAACGCCGCGGCCCGATCGGCCGCGGTGATGGCAGGAATGGGCTCGTGCGGCTCCGCGTTCGCCGGGAGATCCTGGCTGGCACCAGGCTGATGGCCCATGGACGCGTGGTCCATGCCGGAGTCATCCATTCCGGAGTGATCCATCGTGGAGTGATCCATCGTGGAGTGATCCATCGTGGAGTGATCGCTGCCGGCAGTGTCCGTAGCCCCGTGTTTCATGGCGCCGTGGTCCATGTTTCCGTGGTCCATGGTCCCGTGATCATTGGAGCTTTTGTCTGTCGGAGTCGGCTGATGTCCGGCGTGTGGGTCAACAGGTTTGGGTGACGATGGTGTCGCAGCGGGCTTCGCTTCCGGGTGGTGCGAGGCGTGGTCCGTCTCCTGCGCCCACGCCGGCGCGAAGCCCGCTGCGAGAGACAATGCGGAGGCCAGGCCGACGGCCAGGGGATGACGACTTGAAAGGATCATGGCGTTCATTCCTCCACCCGCACTTCGCGGAACATGCCGGCTTCCATGTGGTAGAGCAGGTGGCAGTGGTAGGCCCAGCGGCCAAGGGCATCCGCACGCACGCGGTAGCTGCGCTTGGTGCCCGGCGGCATGTCGATGGTGTGCTTGCGCACCATGAAGTTGCCCGATTCGTCCTCGAGGTCGCTCCACAGGCCGTGGAGGTGGATCGGGTGCGACATCATCGTGTCGTTGACCAGCACGATCCGCATGCGCTCGCCGTAGTTCAGGCGCAGCGGTTCGGCATCAGCGAACTTCACTCCGTTGAACGACCAGGCGAAACGCTCCATGTGCCCGGTCAGGTGCAGCTCGACCGTGCGACCGGGCTCACGCCCGTCCGGGTCGCTGAACGTGCTGCGCAGGTCGGAGTAGGTCAGCACGCGGCGGCCGTTGTCGCGTAAGCCGATGCCCGGGTCATCCAGCCTGGGCGCGGGCGCCATCGTCTGCATGTCGACCAGGGGGTTGCCGGTTTCGGTGGCAGGGTGTTCCTGCATGCCGCCGGCACCGTGGTCCATCCCGGCCATGCTCCCGCCGGTGCCATGATCCATGCCGGCCATGCTTCCGCCGGCCATTGCGCCTCCAGCCATCGCCGACATGTCGTGACCGCTGTGATCCATGCCGCCGGTTGCACCACCGGCCATTGCGCTGTGAGACATCGAAGACATGTCATGGCCGCCGCCACCCATTCCGCCGTGGCCCATGTCGTCCATGGTGAGAATCGGCTTGGGATCGACGTTGGGCACGGGAGCCCGCAGCCCTTGCCTGACGGCGAGCGTGCCGCTGACGTAGCCGGTACGGCCGCTGTCCTGGGCGAAAATGGTGAACGCATCCTGCCCGGTGGGTTCGACGATGACGTCGAAGGTCTCGGCGGTGGCGATGCGGAGCTCGTCGACCGAAACCGGATGCACGTACTGTCCATCGGCTGCGACCACGGTCATCTTCAGGCCCGGGATCCGCACGTCGAAGTACGTCATCGCGGAGCCGTTGATGAAGCGGAGGCGGACCTTCTCGCCCGACCGGAACAGCCCGGTCCAGTTGCCGAGCGAGGTCATGCCGTTCATGAGGTAGGTGTAGGTGTTGCCGTTGACGTCCGACAGGTCGGTCGGCGTCATCCGCATCCGGCCCCACATCTTGCGGTCTTCGACCGTGGCGGCCAGGCCGTGCTGTTTCACGTCGGCGAAGAAGTCGCCAACCGTCCGCTTGGAGAAGTTGTCGAAATCCGACCGCTTCTTGAGCCGGGCAAACAGGCGCTTCGGATCGAGGTCGGTCCAGTCGCTGAGCATGACCACGTAATCGCGGTCATAGCCGAAGGGCTCGGGCTCCAGCGGCTCGATCACCAGCGGCCCGTAGAGGCCGGCCTGCTCCTGGAAACCGGAGTGGCTGTGGTACCAGTAGGTGCCGCCCTGTACGACGTTGAAGCGGTACTGGTAGGTCTCGCCGCGGTTGATGCCGTTGAAGCTCAGCCCGGGCACCCCGTCCATGTCGGCCGGCAGCAGGATGCCGTGCCAGTGGATCGACGTCTGGTCGCCATGGATCGAGCCGGGGGGCAGGGCATTGCGGACCCGCAGGGTGACCGTGGTGCCCTCGCGCCAGCGCAGTAGGGGCGCTGGGATCGATCCGTTGACCGTGATCGCAGGGCGCGTGGCACCGGTGAAGTTCATCGGCGTCTCGCCGATGGTCAGGTCGAAGTCGGTGCCCGAGAGCACATTGGGGACGCCTTCGGCCTTGACGGCCCAGCTGGAGCGGGGCCACAGGCCGAGGGCTGCAACGGCGCCTCCGGCGGCAAGGCCTTGGACAAAGCGGCGGCGCGACGGGGCGGACAGCCCCTCGGCACGGCCGAAAAGATCGGATGACATGGGAACTCCGGGAGAGTGACGAGGGCTCGCGAGGCGAGCGTTTCCCTGTCGGTGCGGAGCAGCGAACAGGGCCCATCAGCGCCTTAAAAGGCGCGCGGCGACACTTAGCCGATCGGAGGTCGGCAAAGATTGGTCAGTGCAGCGGACGCGTGCACTGACAGGAACGGTTCGACGGTTTGTCGGTACCGGACGGTGAAATCGGCGAGTGCCGACCCGGCGATTGCCGCTGAACAACAGTGGTGCATGCAGGCACCACAATTGCCCGTCTCACAACAGTCGCCCAACGGTGGTGCTGTCCCGGTGTGATCAGCGGCCTGCGGATGATGGTGGTCGTCGGTCACCGGAGCGATCACTCCGGCCCCGTGGCAGTCGGCCGCTGTCTGCGTCGCTGTCACGTGGGCGGCGTCACCCGGGGAGTTGCTCAGGTGCTCCGTCATGTGCATGGACGCGCCAGCGATGCCCGGACCGTTCGCCAGCAAGGCAACGATCAGGAACAACCGCATCATGAGCGCGCGGAAAGGCATGCGCTTGAGTATACATCCCGAAGTAAACGCCGGATGAATACAGCGACAACGCATCGGGGTCGGTGTTCGGGTGTCCGCCCTATCACTCCCACGCGCGTGCAGATAGTGGTCGCTGTCGCCGTTTTCGAACCGCAGAAGAGGCGGTCATCAAGGCATCGGAAGGGGTCACCAACGTCGAAAAGCGCGCGCTTGGCGTGCATGCCCGTCGGCTTATCTCAGGGAAGCCTCGGAACGCCTTGGGTGATTGTGTAACAAGCGGTAGATCGGGTAGCTTCCGCGCAATGTCCCGGTTTCGCTTCCGTTCGCCGCCTATCGCCGCGCAGGCTGTGCTCCTGGGGCTGCTAGTGTTTGGCCTCCTGTTGCAGCCCGTGATCGCAGCTGTGGGCGAGATCCACGCCCTTGCGCATGACCCATCCGGGACCCATCAGCATGAACTGCGCACCGGCATCTCCGATGGGGAGCAAGCCGTGCCTGGCGAGCAGGGTCAAGGGGAGTCCGAAACGCTGCACATGTTCGTCCACTTCGCGCATTGCTGCGGCTTCACTGCAGCGTTGCTGCCCGGGGTAGCGCAACTGTCCGCGCTATCCCCCGCGGGCCAGCTGATGGCCACGAAGCCCGTCCTTTTGCCGTCGGCGCACCTGTCGAGCCCGTTCAAGCCTCCGATCTACGCGTGACCCCTCTGTCGGCGAGTCGCCGACCGTTGTCGTCCCCCTAGCTCGGAGCAATCCATGAATTTTCGATTCGCGGCCAAGGCCGCGTTCGTCGTCGTCTGTGCCGTGGCCTTTCCCACGCACGCGAGCGACACCCTGACCCTGCGCGACGCTTTCCAGCGCGTAGCTGATACCCATCCCGATCTTCGGCTGTTCAGTCCCCGCCGCGACGCGCTGGAAGCGGAGCTGGAACGTGCGTCCCTGCGTCCAGCGCTGTTCGGCGGCGTCGAAGTCGAGAACGTGCTTGGAAGCGGCGCCGCAAGCGGCGTGTCAGGCGCAGAGGTCACCCTGACATTGGCTTCCGTGCTGGAGCGTGGGGGCAAGCTGGACGCCCGCCGCGTACTTGCCCAGAGCCGGATCGACACCCTGGCGGTGGAGCGCGAGGGTCGGCGCCTGGACCTCCTGGCGGAAGTCGCCCGACGCTATCTGGCGGTCGTGGCGGCGCAGCACCAAGGCGCCATCGCCCGCATGGACATTGAACAGCGGGACCGCACCGTCACTGCGGCCCGACGTCGTCACGAGGCCGGAGCCTCGCCGGAGGCCGTCGTGCTGACCGCCGAAGCGGCCGCGGCACGTGCGCGGCTAGAACTGGCTCGGGCGGCGCAAGCCGAAATGGCCGCGCGCCAGCATTTGGCCGCATTGTGGGGTGAACGCAGCCCGACGTTCCAGGTCGCAGGAGGAGACCCCCTGGCGCTGCCCGAAATTGCGGACTTTGCAGAGCTCGCTGCCTGGCTGCAGCGCACACCAGAACTCGCCCAGTTCGTCGACGAGCGGCGTGTGCGCGAGGCCCGGCTCCAGCTTGCTCGCAGCGAGGCGATCCCAGATCTGAATTGGCAGGTCGGTGTGCGTCGCATGTCCGACGACAACGATTTCGGTCTGATCGGGAGCGTTTCCATCCCGTTCGGCACACGGGGCCGCGCCCAGCCCGGGATTCGTGCTGCGCAGGCTGAGCTGGCGGGACTGGAGATCGAGCGCGAGGCAGCAGGGTTGTCCCTCTATTCGACCTTGGCCGAGGCACACGGGCGCTTCGAGGTGGCCCGCCTGGAAGCACAGCGGCTAGGTGAGGACGTGCTTCCACGTCTGGCCAAGGCCGAAGCCGCGGCCGCCACCGCGTACCGCGCAGGCGCCGCCAGTTATCTGGAGTGGTCGAGCCTGCAGGCGGAGCACGCCGCCGCACGGCAGCAACAGCTGGCGGCGGCGCTGGAAGCCCAGCGCGCCCTGATCGAGATCCAGCGGCTGACCGGCCAGGCATTCGTCGCCGGCCCGGGCCTGCAACACAACCAAGGAGCAACCCCATGAAGCCTGTCCACCTGATTCCGGCACTGGCGCTGGCCTTGGTCCTCGCAGCCTGCGGTGGCGAGCCGGACCAGCCGGCCAAGGACGCACATGCGAACGACGCCGCCGACCACGGAACGGAGGCCGACGAACACGGCCATGAGGCGGATGAAGTCGCCAGCACGGTCATCCCTGCGGAAATCGCTGAAAAGTCCGGTATCAAGACCCAGCCGGCCGGCCCCGGCGTGATCGCCGACGAGCATGAGGTGCAAGGCCTGCTGACCCCGGTTGAGGGTCGTGTTGCGCAGGTCACCGCCCGTTTCCCTGGCCCGATCCGTTCGTTGCGCGCCAACGTCGGCGACCCGGTCCGCGCCGGGCAGACGCTGGCGACGATCGAGAGCAACCTGAGCCTGAGCACCTACAGCGTTGCCGCGCCGATCTCCGGCGTGGTCGTCGAGCGCAGTGCCTCGGTCGGCGGCCTGGCCAGCGAGGGTGCGCCCCTGTTCCAGATCGCCGATCTCTCGCAGCTCTGGGTCGACCTCCACATTTTTGGCGCCGACGCCCAGCACATCCAGCCTGGCGTGCCGGTCGCGGTCACCCGCATGAGCGATGGCGAGACGGTCCACACCACGCTCGAACGTGTGCTCCCGGGCATGGCCACGGCCAGCCAGAGCACAGTCGCCCGCGCAACGATCGACAACGCCGACAACCAGTGGCGGCCGGGAACGGCAGTCAAGGCGCGGATCACCGTCGCGCAGCAGCCGGTTGACCTGATGGTGCCGTTGACCGCGCTGCAGTCGATGGATGGCCAGGACGCCGTGTTCGTACGTGAAGGCGAGACGTACCTGGCCCGACACGTGGAACTCGGCGCCCGCGATGCCACGCGGGCGCAGGTCCTCTCGGGCCTGAGCGGCGGCGAGGAGGTCGTCGTCGCGGAGAGCTACCTGATCAAGGCGGACATCGGCAAGGAGGGCGCGTCGCATGACCACTGACACCACAGTCCGCCAGGCCGGTCTGCTGGAGCGGATCGTCCGGTTCTCGATTCGGCATCGCTGGATGATGCTGGTGCTGACCCTCGGGCTGATCGGTGTGGGCATCTGGAGCTTCACCCGGCTCCCGATCGATGCAACGCCGGACATCACCAACGTCCAGGTGCAGATCAACACCGAGGCGCCCGGCTACTCGCCACTGGAATCCGAGCAGCGGGTCACCTATCCGATTGAGACGGCACTCGCCGGCCTGCCGCGCCTTGACTACACGCGATCTCTGTCCCGATACGGTTTGTCGCAGGTCACAGTGGTGTTCGAGGACGGCACCGACCTGTACTTCGCCCGGCAGCAGGTGGCCGAACGCCTGCAGCAGATCCGCTCGCAGATCCCAGAAGGACTGGAGCCCGAAATGGGGCCGATCTCGACCGGGTTGGGCGAGATCTTCCTGTACACCGTCGACGCGGCGCCCGGGGCGGCCAAGCCGGACGGCACGCCGTGGACCGCCACCGACCTCCGCACCCTGCAGGACTGGGTCATCCGGCCGCAGATGCGCAACACACCGGGGGTGACCGAGGTCAACACGATCGGCGGCTTCGAGCGGCAGATCCACATCACGCCGGACCCGTCCAAGCTGGTTGCACTCGGCTTCACGCTGCAGGACATCGTCGACGCGGTGGCGGCCAACAACCAGAACATGGGCGCCGGTTACATTGAGCGCAACGGCCAGCAGTACCTGGTGCGCGTGCCCGGCCAGGTCGGCGGGATCGACGAGATCCGCAACATCGTGCTGGACCGGCGCGAAGGCCTGCCGATCCGGGTGGCCGACGTGGCGCAGGTGGGTGAAGGCCCGGAGCTTCGTACCGGCGCGGCCACCCAGAACGGCGAAGAGGTCGTGCTGGGCACAGTGTCGATGCTGGTGGGCTCCAACAGCCGCACCGTCGCGCAGGCCGCGGCGGCGAAGCTGCAGGATGCGAACGCGAGCCTGCCGGAAGGCGTCACCGCGACGGCGGTCTACGACCGCACCGGGCTGGTCGAACGCACGATGCAGACCATCTCGAAGAACCTGATCGAGGGTGCCTTGCTGGTGATCGTGGTCCTGTTCCTGCTGTTGGGGAACTTCCGCGCCGCGCTCATCACCGCAGCCGTCATCCCGCTGGCCATGCTGTTCACCATCACCGGGATGGTGCGTGGCGGCGTGTCGGGGAACCTGATGAGTCTCGGTGCGCTCGACTTCGGGCTGATCGTCGATGGCGCGGTCATCATCATCGAGAATGTTCTGCGGCGGTTTGGCGAGATGCAGCACCGACTTGGGCGGACGTTGACACGCGAGGAACGCAACGACCTGACGGCCACTGCCACGGTCGAAGTCATCCGGCCCAGCCTGTTCGGCATATTCATCATCGCCGCGGTATACCTGCCGATTTTCGCGCTGACCGGGATCGAGGGAAAGATGTTCCACCCGATGGCGATCACCGTGGTGCTGGCCCTCACCGGTGCAATGGTCCTGTCGCTGACCTTCGTTCCCGCGTCCATCGCGATCTTCATGGGTAACCGCGTCGAGGAGAAGGAGAACAGACTGGTCCAATGGACGCGGCGGCGCTATGAGCCGTTGCTTGCGTGGTCGCTTCGCCGGCAAAACTGGGTCCTTGGCGGGGCACTGATGCTGGTCGTCGTGTCCCTGCTACTCGCCACACGCCTGGGCAGCGAGTTCATTCCCAGCTTGGACGAGGGCGACCTCGCCATGCAGGCGATCCGCATTCCCGGAACGGGCCTGGAGCAGTCGGTGAAGATGCAACTGGCCGTGGAAGAACGCCTGATGCAGGTTCCGGAAGTCGAGCGTGTCTTCAGCAGGATTGGCACGGCGGAGGTGGCCACCGACCCGATGCCACCCAACGTGGCGGACACCTACCTGATGTTGAAACCACGCGGGCAATGGCCCGATCCACGCAAGCGCAGGGATGTGCTGATCGACGAAATCGAAGCCGCAGTGGCCACGCTGCCAGGCAACAACTACGAGTTCTCGCAACCGATCGAGATGCGGACCAACGAGCTGATTTCGGGGGTGCGTGCGGATGTGGCGATCAAGGTGTTCGGTGACGACCTGGACACGCTGGTCGAAGTGGCCGAACAGGTCGAGGCGGCTGCCAGGCAGGTCGAGGGCGCGGTCGACGTCAACACCGAACAGGCAACCGGCTTGCCACTGCTGACGATCGTCCCGGATCGTGCGGCGCTGGCGCGCTTTGGCCTGAATCCGGGGGTCGTGCAGCAGACCATTGCCACCGCGGTCGGTGGTCAGGTTGCCAGCCAGCTGTTCGAGGGCGACCGCCGCTTCGACATCGTGGTCCGGTTGCCGGAACAGATGCGTGTCGATCCGACTGCCCTTCAGGATCTGCCGATCCCCTTGCCCGACGTTGCGAACGCGGACCGGTCGAGCCTGGAGCCACGCTGGGCGACCGCGCGGACCGTACCGCTGCGGGAGGTCGCGAAGATCGAGAGCCTGCTGGGGCCCAACCAGATCAACCGCGAGAACGGAAAGCGCCGGGTGGTGGTGACCGCCAACGTGCGTGATCGCGACCTGGGCAGCTTCGTCGAAGAGCTGCAGCAGCGCGTCGGGCAGCAGGTGAACGTGCCGGAGGGCTACTGGATCGACTACGGCGGCACGTTCGAGCAGTTGATCTCGGCCAGCCAACGGCTCGCCGTCGTGGTACCGGTGACCCTGGTCCTCATCTTCGGCCTGTTGTTCATGGCCTTTGGCTCGGCCAGGGATGCGGTGATCGTGTTCAGCGGGGTGCCGCTGGCCCTGACGGGCGGTGTGGCCGCACTGGCACTGCGCGGCATCCCGTTGTCGATCACCGCAGGCGTCGGCTTCATCGCGCTGTCCGGCGTGGCCGTGCTCAACGGCCTGGTCATGATCGCCTTCATTCGCAACCTGCGCGAACAAGGCCAGTCGCTGGACGACGCGGTCTTCAACGGCGCCCTCGGGCGGCTGCGGCCCGTGCTGATGACCGCCCTGGTCGCGTCGCTCGGCTTCGTCCCCATGGCGCTCAATGTCGGCGCGGGCGCGGAGGTGCAGCGTCCGCTCGCCACCGTCGTGATCGGCGGGATCGTGTCTTCAACGCTGCTCACCCTGCTTGTCCTGCCCACCCTTTACCGTCTTCTGCATCGCGGCGACGCAGCGAAGCCGCAACTGGAGGCCCACTGAGTTGAGTGAAGAGAAGATCGAGATACACGACGCGCACCAGCGCCGGATCCTGTTGATCGTCCTCGCCCTGAACCTCGCGCTTGCCGCGGGGTTTGGGGTCACGGGCGTCGCCGCCGGTTCAAGCGCTCTGATCGCAAATGGACTGGACAATGCGTCCGACAGCGCCGTCTACATCATCACCCTGCTCGCACTCAGTCGCTCACAAGCCTGGAAACGGTCGGCGGCCAAAGTGTCCGGCTGGCTGCTGATCCTGTTCGCCGCTGGGATCCTGGTCGACGTGGGCCGTCGGTTCCTGGGTGACGCCGAGCCCATTGGTACGACGATGATGGTGATGGCGCTGGGGGCCGGCCTGGTAAACGCGACATGCGTGTGGCTGCTCAAGAAAATCCGGCAGGCCAATGTGAACGTGCGTGCCGCGACGACCTTCAGCACCAACGATTTCATCGCCAACGCAGGCGTGCTCGTGGGTGGCGGACTGGTGCTGTGGACCGGGCGGGCCTGGCCCGACCTCGTCGTGGGGCTCGCAGTGGCGGCGATCGCCCTGAAAGGGGGCATCGAGATCCTGCAGGATGCCCGTGGCGAAGAGAACGCTTGAGTGCCGACCTAGGATGGCGGGTGGCGCAGCGTGTCGAGGATGGCGCACTGGCCGCGCTCGCCGCCGCTGCAACTGCCAATCACCCGTTCGAGCTCCGAGGCCATCCGCTGAAGGTCGTTTAGCCGGTTCCGGATGTCCAGCAGGTGCCCGCGGGCAAGACGGTCGACATCCTGGCAGGACAACCCGTCGTCTTCGGCCAGGCCCAGCAGGCTGCGGATCTCCTCCAGCGAGAAGCCCAGTTCGCGTCCGCGGCTGATGAAGCGCAGCCGATCCGCGTCGGCGGGACGGTAGTCGCGATACCCGCCCGCCGTGCGCGGCGGGGCAGGCAACAACCCGATGCGCTCGTAGTAGCGCACGGTTTCGGGATGGCACCCGCTGCGCTCCGCGACCTCTCCGATCTTCATGGGCTTGACTCTGTAGCGACTCCGGGGTTTAGGATCGCCGACCTGGAAGCGGGCCGCAAATCCTCGGACGCCCGCTCGACTCGGAGACATGATCATGAGTGATTCGTGCGGCTGCGGAAGCACGGTGGATATCCGCGCCCTGGAGGCGGGGCAGCGGCGCGTGTTGATGATCGTGCTGGCAATCAACATCGCCAGCTTCGTGATGATGATCACCGCAGCGATCTACAGCGGCTCGTCCTCGTTGCTGTCGGGCAGCCTCGACAACCTCGGTGATGCGTTGACCTATCTGCTGAGCCTGGCAGTGATCGGCGCGAGCCTGCGCGCCAAGGCCAGGGTGGCGTTGTTCAAGGGATTGCTGATCCTCGGTGCCGCGGTTGCGGTCGCCATCCAGATCGGCTGGCGCCTGGCCCACCCGGAGGTGCCGATCTTCGAGGCCATCGGCATCGCCGCCGTGATCAATCTTGCGTTCAACGCCTTGTGCCTGTGGCTGCTTACCCCGTACCGATTCGGCGACGTGAACATGGCGTCGGCGTGGGAGTGTTCGCGCAACGACATTTATGAAGGCTTCGCAGTGCTCTTGGCTGCCGCCAGTGTGTGGATGTTCGACGCCGGCTGGCCGGATCTTGTTATTGCGACGGTGCTGCTGCTGATGTTCCTGCGCTCGGCGTGGCGGGTGTTGCGTTCGGCGTTGAAAAGCTATCGGGAAGCGGCGTAAGCCTGTCAAAATGGTGATGTCGGGAGAAGATGAGTTCATGCCGGGTACTCCGCGAGATGGACGGATGGCCAAGGCAGTGCGGCATGACCGTCCGGTAGCTGCATCCCGCCCCTGCGCGCCCGTCGAAACCAGATGCGCACGCCGGCGCCTCCAGCAGCTTTTCGGCTACAGGGCCATGTCTTCGTAGCTGCGGGGATGGGAAACCGGTTCCAGGTGCCCGGTCACGCGCATGGCGGGAAACTCCGCCACGATCTTCTCCACCAAGTCTTCCATGGCGTCATGCCCGCGCAGCACCGTCCAGTCGCCGGGTACCAGCATGTGCATCTCCATGAACTGGCGGGCCCCGGACTCGCGTGTGCGCACGGCGTGGAATTCGATCCGGCCCGGTTCGGCGTGCGCGTCCAGGATGGCCTGGATCCGGGCGTTGTCCTGCGGAGACAAGGTCGCATCCATCAGGCCGGAGGCGGATTCGGACATCAGCCGGTAGCCGGTGACCAGGATGTTCACGCCCACCAGGATCGCGATCACCGGATCCAGCCAGTTCCAGCCCGTCAGCCACGCCAGCCCCAGGCCCACCACGACGCCGACCGAGGTGTACACGTCGGCCATCAGGTGCTTGCCATCGGCACGCAGGGTGATGGAGCGATGCCGGGTGCCGACCTTTGATCAGGATCCGCCCGACGACGCCGTTGAGGACAGCGGCCACGATCGAAATGGCGAGGCCGATGCCGAGCGATCCCAACGGCCGCGGGTTGAGCAGGCGATCGATGCCCAGGTAGATGATCGAAGCCGCGGCGACGAAGATCATGATCCCTTCCAGCGCGGCGGAGAAATACTCCACCTTGCTGTGGCCGAAGTGGTGGTCGTCGTCGGCCGGCCGTGCGGCGATGGTCAGCGAGACCAGGGCGACGATGGCGGCCACCAGGTTGACCATCGATTCGGCGGCGTCCGACAGCAGGCCCACCGAGCCGGTGATCGCCCAGGCGCTGCCCTTGAGCAGCACCGTCAGCACCGCGGTCACGATGGCCAGCCAGGCGTATTTCCTCAGGTCCGGAGTGGCTTCGGCCGGTCTGCCATGGGGTTTCATGGAGACTATTGTCCGCTGCGACCGCGGGCGGGGCCAACCGCGCATGTCGCGCAGTCGGCAGGTCCGCTCAGAACCTCGACCGCCCGCAGCAGGCGTCGTCCTTCCGGCGCGGGTCGGCACCGCTTGTGCGCCGGTCGATCCTAAGCGGAGCGCGCATAGGCTGGCAGGCATCAGGTCCACACGATGAGAAGGGCACAGCAAGCCCCGAGCCAGCCGTCCTCGTCCGTAAGCACGTTGAGCAAAGGCCGTTTCCTGTTGAGGAAGCAACACTCTATGTACCATCGAACAAAGGCTCTGTTGCGGACGGAAGGCTCCAATCTAGGACTTCTACGCAACACCGGGAGAAGTACTAGATTTTCGCATAATGCACATCGGGTCGGCCTCAGCACCGATTTCTGCCGCCTGTACGGGCTTCTGAGCCGCGCCGAGGACAGCCACCGCTAGGAGGGCAGCGGTAGCGGCCAGCTTTCGCCATACGGCCTTTTCCTCGCGGCTTACCGCCCGTGCTTCCCCAACGATTCCGAGCACCTTTGCCAGCGGCTCCCCGGTCAGGCCGGCGAGGGTGGCGCACATGACCGTATCGGGTAGCGAATAGCCCGACTTCCAGTTGGCGATTGTGCCTCGGGACACCCCGAGCTTTCTTGCGAACTCTGCATCGCTGGTCACCCCCAAGGCCTTCCGGGCGGCGTCGATCAGGTCTGCGACGGTCTTCATTGTTCAACCCCGTTGACAGGTCTGTTCAACCCCTTTATACATGGCCCCGCGTTCAACGGTGTTGAGCGCGCCCCTCCCCGGTCTCTGCCCCGAGCCGGGGCAGGGGATCGGGGCAAGGGTTCGGGGCAAGGGGTGGGGACATGGGCCAGCTTCTTGCAGTCGTCCTCTTGATCGGCGCCGCAGCGCTGGTCGTCGCCGGCATCGCCGGCTTCTTCCGCTTTCGTCGTCTCCGCCGCTTCCAGCGCCTGGACGCGAACTATCGCGCCGCTGCGCTGGTGTGCAACGCCAAGCGCGAGGTGCGCGCTGCCCAACACCGCGAGTGGAGGAAGGTTTGATGATTCTGGAACCCGAATGCGATTACTGCGGGGCCGATCTTGACCCCGATCTCGACGAGTGCCCGGAGTGCGGCGTTGTGGACCCGTACAACGGCGAGCCGGTGGCCGACCTGGACGAGTGCCCGGTCTGCCACGAGACGTTGAGCGAGGACGGCATCTGCTTGTGGTGCGAGGAAGGCATCGCATGAGCCGCGTCACGGACACCGAACGCGGCGCACGCATGGCGCTCGAACTCGCGGACGGCATGCTGGCCGCCGCGTCGGCGCGTGCTGATCTATTTCCGATTCGTCTTACTCCTCGGCAGCGGCAGATCTGGAAGGGCATCCGCGAGGCCGCTATGGATGAACTGGCCGAACAGGCGGCGTGCCGCGCTGCGCTTTCCGAGGTGTGCGCATGAATCGCGCCTCTCTCCTGGCTGCCGCCGCGCTCCGCACCGCTGAGGCCGCTCCGGCTCTCTGCGCCGCGAAGTTTCCGAAGGCGAGCGTAGCGAGCCTTGGGCTTGTCCATTCCTCAACAAGTGACACGCGCCATCTGCGCCGCGTGTCGGTTGAACTCGATCAGAACCGCATCAGGGCGATGCGCCTGCGGAAATCCATCATTACCGGAGCGAGGCTTCATGACGAAGAAGCGCGGAAAGGTTCGGCGCGTGGCGCGTGGTACATGCTCACCGCGACCTACGCAGAGGGAAGTAACGCAAGCCCTCGTGACGTTAGCGAATTGGTTAAGCGAATCCGGGGCCACTTCGATCGCTTTAACCGACGAAAGGGGCGCGGGCGTGCGCGCCTCCGTTATCTGTGGGTCGGCGAACTCACAAAGCGCCTTCGGCCTCACTACCACCTCCTGATCTGGATTCCGCGCGGCTACTTCATGGGCAAGCCGGACGCGCGCGGCTGGTGGCCGCATGGCATGACCAAGATGGAGCGCGCTCGCAACGCGGTCGGGTATCTCGCCAAGTACGCCTCCAAGTTCTGCGGCGCGATGGCTGAGGCGTTCCCGAAGGGCTTCCGCACTCATGGTGTCGGCGGCCTCAATGACGAGTCCAGGCGCGAACTGCGGTGGTGGAAAGCCCCGAAAGATGCGCGCGACGCACTCGGCCCGTTGGCCGATATCCGCAAAGCCCTAGGCGGCTACGTGGACAAACTCACCGGCGAATTCTGGCCCTCGCCGTGGCGTGTTTCTTTCATCAAGGGCCGGCCTGTTGCATGGAAATTGGAGCCAATCGCATGAACTGCATCATCATCAAGTCGGGCACTGCCACGCCGCGCGCCGTCAAGCGCAAGGACGGCACGCAAGTGATTTTCAAGGAGCAGAAGGCTGCTATCGAGACCGGCGAGGACTTCCCGAAGCCGTTCACGATCAACCTGGGCGACGACCAGCCGCCATATCCGCCGGGCAAGTACCTGCTCGATGTGTCGTCCCTGGAAGTCGGCGATTTCGACTCGTTGAAGGTCGGCCGCCGCATCCACCTGATTCCGATCCCTGCCACGACCGCCAGCGCGGTGAAGGGCTGATCTATGGCGCACGTTGTCCGTGGCTGTCTCGAACGCGATTTCGACGCGTCCACGGGCACGTGCGCGCACGAAATCTGGATTCCGCAACAGAGCAGCTTGCCGGCGCTGACTGTGGCGGAAGCCCAGGCCATCGGGATCGCATTTGCGTTCCTGTGGGCTGTGGCGTTCGTGTTCCGCCGGCTCCGCAAGTTCCTCGATCAAGCCTAAGGAGGCTCAACCATGTTTACCCGTAACAAGCTCGCCGCCCTGACCGGCACCGCCCTGGCCCTGACCGCTCCGTTCGCCTTCGCGTCGGGCGGTTCCGGCAGCGTCGACGTGTCGGGCGTCACCAGCGCCATCGAGGGCGCGGCCGGTCCGATTGCCGCGATCGGCGGCGCGGTGCTGATCGTCCTGGTGGGCATCAAGGTCTACAAGTGGGTTCGTCGCGCGATGTGACCGACCTTTCGGCGGGAGGGGTAGCCCTCCCGCCTGTTCTTTCGAGGGTGATTCGATGGAAGGCTGGATTTGGCTTGCCGCCTGGTTGGTCGCGCTCTACATCGTGTTCGGGGGCGACTGATGAACGTCCGGCGCATCTTTGCCAATGCAGTTGCACGCCGCGTTGCCGCGCTTCTGGTGGCGGCTGCATTGGCATGGCTGGGCCTCGGGGACGCGTCAGCGCAGTCCTATCCGTTTTGTCGTGGCGACTATACGGGCGAAGCGCAGTGCCCCGATGCTGTGACGGCTCACCAGACCGCCCGTGACGCTACGATGCGGGTTTGCAATGGCTACGGCTCTTCTGCTCCGTGTATTGGGCTGGATGGTTTCAATACGTGGAGCAGCGATGGCCGGACGTATATTCAGTACTACTTTAAGGCCGGCAATTTGCCGCGTCAGGCAGGTGCGCGGCGCTACTGGAGCGGAAGCGCCTGCCCGCCTGGGCAAGAGTTCAACCCCTACACGCTGAAATGCGGTACTGCGTGCGCGAGTCGTCCGAACCTGACGAGCGAGTTTTTGCCCAAGAGTGGATCGACGCAGTGTGTTGACGGCTGCGAAGTTGTGTGGTTCAGGAACGGCGATGGCACTTCGACGCGTATGCATCTGGGCAATCAGTGCGACAGCGCGAAGTATCCGGAAACGTGCGTGCCAGGTGGTGCATTCTGGAATCCGATTCTGAGCACGTGCGAGCCGCTGCAGGTGGAGTGCCCCGCGGGGCAAACGAAGAACTCGCGCGGAGAGTGCGCGGCCGAAGCGTGCCCGGCGGGCATGGTGTTGGCTGCCGATGGCACTTGCACCAATGAGCAGAACGAGTGCCCTGCCGGCAACGTCAGGGCCCCAAGCGGTGAGTGCCTCCCGGGTGAGGGTCAATGCGCGGCCGGTGAAGTGCGCCGTGACAATGGCACGTGCGGCAAAGATAGTGACGGCGATGGGGTCGCGGATGTGGATGATGACGACCCGGACAATGATCCAAAGGAGTCGGCGTCGGGCGGGGATACGTGTGACGCGCCTCCGTCGTGCAATGGTGGTGCCATTGACTGCATGCAATTGCGGATTCAATGGCGCATTGATTGCAACACGCGCCGTAACCGCAACGTGTCCGGCGGATCGTGCGCCGCCATTCCGGTCTGCACCGGTGAAAAATGCGACGCGTTGGAATATGCGCAGCTGCTGCAGCAGTGGCGCGCTGCGTGCGCGTTGGAGAAGATCGCTGCGAAGGGGGACGGCACTGGCGGCGGGGGAGGTGATGCTGGCGTGGTCGATCTACTCACCGGCCCCGGATCGATCAACTCCAATGCCGGTGGCGGTGATTCGCTCGAGGACGGCAATCCGTGGGCCGACGAGGGCGAGGAATACGAACCGGACGCTAGCGGCTATGGCTGGTCGCGTAGCTGTCCCAGTCCGCCCAGCTTCACCTTGCCAGGTGGCCAGTCCGTGCAAATCAACCTCACGCCGCTGTGCAATTGGGTGTCCCTCGGCGGCTCGCTCGTCCTGATTCTGGCTGGCCTGCTCAGCCTGCGCATCGTCTCTGGGGGTAACGCGTAATGCCCGCCATCCTCGGCTGGATCGTCTCCGGCGTCATCAGCGGGGTTCTGTGGCTGTTCAAGAACCGCATTGGGCAGATGTGCATGGCCGTCCTCGCGTGGGCGGGCGTGTCGCTGGCCACCTACAACTTGGGCGTTCAGCCCTTTATCGATCATCTGGAAGAACTGGCCCAGGGCGGCATGGGTGGCGGTGAGTACGCCGCCGTCGCGCTGCAATGGCTGGGGCTTCTGAACTTCGACAAGGCGCTGACCATGGTTATCTCTGCTGTCGCTGCCAGGCACGCCGTCAACGCCGGCCGCGTGTTCTTCCGCAAGTCCGTGTCCGGAGCTTGATATGCCTATCGAACTGTTCACCGGTCAGCCCGGCAACGGCAAGACCGCGTTGATGATGGAGCGCCTGCTCGAAGAAGCGGCCAAGGGCGAGCGCCCGATTTTCGCGGCCGGCATCGACGGCTTGCAGCCCGGTCTTGCGACCGTTCTTGACGATCCGCGCAACTGGAACGCCCGCGATCCGCAGACCGGCGAGTATGTGGTCCCGCACGGCGCGCTGATCTTCGTGGATGAAGCTTGGAAGTGGTTCGGCCATTTGCACGATGCCACCCGGCAGGCCACGCCCAAGCACGTCCTCGACCTGGCCGAGCACCGCCATCGCGGCCTCGACTTCGTGTGGACCACGCAGCAGCCGAATCAGCTGTACCCGTTCGTGCGCGGCTTGATCGGCGGCCACCATCACGTCGTGCGCCGGTTCGGGACCAAGTTGATCGATGTGTTCAGCTGGGGCGAGTTGAACGAGGAAATCAAGTCGTCCGCCAAGCGCGAGCTTGCGCAGCGGAAAACCCGCCTTCTGCCGTCGTCGGTGTTCGGGGCCTACAAGTCGGCCGAGGTGCACACGATCAAGGCCCGCATCCCGTTCAAAGTGTTGGCCGTGCCGGTGCTGTTGCTGGCGGCCGTTGTGCTTGGTTGGTGGGCTTTCAGCGTTCTTCGCCCCGATGCCTTTGCTGAAACGATCACGGGCAAAGAGACGGCGAACGCGGCGCCAGCCGCGTCGCCGTCCACCCCCGTGCCCGTGGCGCAGGGCTCCGGTAGCGGGCCGAAATGGGAAACCCTCACGGACTACGCCCGCGACCATCTGCCCCGGTTCGGCACCATGCCCTGGACGGCGCCGGTTTTCGATCAGCGGAGCATCACGGCCGACCCTCAGCTGTATTGCATGTCCTCGCTCGCCGGCGAAGTTGCGGACGGGCAGGAGAGGGAACCGTCGTGTACATGCCTGACGGAGCAGGGCACGCGCTATGAACTGAGTCAGCCTGAGTGCCGCACGGTCGCCAGGCACGGTATGCCCTACAACCCGTATCGGCGCAGCGATGAACAGCGGGTCGAGCGGCCGGCGTCGATTGCGGCCAGTGGCGAGCCTCCGCCGTCGTCCGGTTCGATGCGTGCGATTGCCGGAGACGTCACAAAGGTGCACGGGGCAGGGCCGGTGCTATGACGTCGGGTGGCCGCGAACTGCTGAAATGGCTGGCGTTGGTCCTCATGACCGGCGACCACGTGAACAAGGTCATGTTCGCTGGCTCGCTACAGTGGCTATCGGAAGTGGGGCGCGTCGCGTTCCCGGTGTTTGCCGTGGTGCTGGCCTACAACGCCGCGGTGGATACGCGCCCTGGGACTGCTGGCCGGGCGATTCGCCGCCTGCTGGTGGCTGGGGCGATCGTTCAGCCGTTCCACGCTCTTGCTTTCGGGTACTGGCTGCCGGTGAATGTGCTGTTCTCGCTGGCGCTGGGGCTATACGTCTGCACTGCGCGGAGCGCATGGGCTGCGCTCACAGCATGGGCGGTCCTCGGCCTGTTCGTTGACTACCAGTGGACCGGCCCTGCGCTTATGCTCGGTGCGCGGCTGTGGTTCGGCGCCAGGACGTGGACAGGCCACGTTGTCGCTGCCTTGGCGCTGGGTGCTGCATATGGCGCTCTGAGCCTCTACAACGGCAACGACTGGGCGTTGTTGTCGGTGCCGGTGCTGTGGGTGCTGGGGCGTCTGGATGTGCGCCTGCCGCGCTTCCGCTTTCTCGGGTACTACGTTGCGCACCTGATCTTGCTGGCTGCTATTGCCTCGACGTAGCGCATCTCTCGCCTGGCACGTTCTCCCAGCCGCCGCCGGGTAGGGGGCGGAAGAGGATTCCATCGATGCACTTCCATCCGTGGCGGTTCGTGCTGTGTTGCTGTGCCGCTTGGCGTTGGGCTGCTTCGCGCTGCGCCCTGATCTGGGCGAGGGTCTGTTGGCGCTGGATCTCCTGAGCCCGGCTCGCATGGGATGTGGCAGGCTCGCTCCGGCTCGGACTTTGGAATCGCGTATGCCATGCGGCTACTGTGTCCGCATAGATACGCCAGCCTCCTAGCAATGCAGCTAATAACGCTGCCGCGAGTGCATATATGGCCCAATTTCCGCGCCTGTCCCGCGGCAGTTCGCCTAGATATGGCGGTCGCTCTCGTTCCATGGCGCCCCCCCGCTTCTGGGGCCGCAGGTTAGCCGACAGGGGGTGTAGGGGGCAATGCCCCCTACGCACGGGCAATGATGAGTTTGGGGCCGCTCCTGGGCGATCCTCGCAACGCACCTGCGGTGCCACGGTGGTGATCCGGTTCCGGGTTCAGGTGTTGATGTAGATCCGGGCGTGCTCACCACCCACCCACTGGTGACCCATTCCCTGGGCGCGTGCGCGCCTGTTGTGCGTCCGTTAGCTGGCGAGGGGTCCGATTTCGTTCTGTCGGACGCGGATCACAGTGACGAGCGGCTCTGGCCGCCTGTGCGTGGCCCGGATGTGGGCCAAGCGTTCCTCGGCTTCTTGCCGCCATGCCAGCCCGCGGAGTCGCTCCGGGCTGAATCGGATTCCCTCGGGGCTCACCAGGTCGCGGCCGGCTAGCCGCCATCCGGCCCACGGGCCGGACAGCTTCACATGGTTCCGCGCCACGAGGTCCCGCACCTGGGCGGCGCAGGCGTTAGGGCAAGGGGTTCTGTCGGGCCAGCAAGGGGGACGATGACCGGACGCGCTCAGATCCATGCAACGGAAGCCTCCACGTTGTTGGGTGAGGGTTTCGGCCGATGCAGCTTGTGTACCAGCCAGTCCCGCAGCAGGCGACCCCACCACAGCAGGTTATTTCGCATAATGCACATTATGTTCTAAGGCGAGGCGCCGCATGACACACTGCAGCGAGCCCTTCCTGCCCGTTATCGCTACCTTCTGCCCCGGTTGCCGGTCCGGCCGGTCCTCATCGCATTCCGGGGAGACTCCATGCACCACAAGCGCAGGTTCGGGCTGGCCGTCGCGGTCGTGCTCGCGTTCCAGGCCGAGGCGGCTTCCAGCCTGAAGCTCAACGAGCAAGGCTACTTCGAGGCGCCTGGGCTCAACGTCACCGTGTTTGCCGACATCTACCCGGATGGGCACCAGACCGGCGTGACCGTGATCCAGCATGGCGAGCGCGTTGCTGCCAATGGCGACCTGCGCCTGGAGCCTTCGCCCGGCCAGTGGTCGCCGGTCCCGGCCGGCGACGGCAAGGCCAGCTTCGATCCGGCTACCGGCAGCCTGATCCAGACCCTGCGCTATCCGGACCCGGGCAAGGACCGCAAGGGCTTCAACCCGATCGAGTATCCCGACCTGCACTTCAGCTACAAGGTGGCGGTGACGCCGCTGGACGGGCATTCGTTTCAGGTCTCGGTGCACCTGGACCAGCCGCTGCCGGCCGAATGGGAAGGCAAGGTCGGGTTCAACTTCGAACTGTTCCCGGGCGACCTGTTCGGCAAGTCGTTCCTGATGGACGGCAAGTCCGGCACCTTCCCGCGCCAGGCCAACGGGCCGGTGGCGGTGGTCGAGGGACATACGATCACCGCGCCGCTGGCCAGCGGCCGCACCCTGGTGGTGGCGCCGGAAAACCCGCTGCAGCGGCTGAAGATCGAGAGCCGCAGCGGCCGCCTGGACCTGATCGACGGCCGCGGCAACATGAACAACGGCTGGTACATCGTGCGCGAGGTGACCCGCCCGGGGGCCACCCGCGACGCGGTGACCTGGGTGGTGACGCCCAACGTCGACCCGCAGTGGCGCTACGAGCCGGTGGTGCAGGTCTCGCAGGTCGGCTACCGCCCGCACCAGGCCAAGACCGTGGTCATCGAGCAGGATCCGCGCGACCGCAAGGCCGACCCGCTGGTGCTGTACCGGATCGGCGAGGATGGTCCGCGGGAAGTGGCGCGCTACACGCCCAGGCCCTGGGGCAAGTTCCTGCGCTACCACTACCTGACCGCCGACCTGAGCGAGGTCCGCGAGCCCGGCAGCTACCAGCTGTCCTACCGCGGCAAGTCCACCCACGTCTTCCACATCGACGACGATGTGTTCGACCGCGGCGTCTGGCAGCCGACGCTGGAGTACTTCCTGCCGGCGCAGATGTGCCACATGCGGGTCACGGAGAACTACCGCACCTGGCACGGCCTGGACCACATGGACGATGCGCGCATGGCAAGCCCCGGCGTGCACTTCGACGGCTACGAACAGGGCCCGGACACCCTCACCCGCTTCAAGCCCGGTGACCGCATTCCCGGCATGGCGGTGGGTGGCTGGCACGACGCCGGCGACTACGACCTGCGCATCGAAAGCCAGATGGGCACGATCAAGCTGCTGGCGCAGATGGTCGAGGAGTTCGGCCTGGACCACGACGCCACCACCATCGACCAGGCGCGCAAGGAAACCCGGTTGCTGCGCCCGGACGGGGTGAACGACGCCATCCAGCAGATCGAGCACGGCCTGCTCAACGTGCTGGCCGGCTACCGCGCCCTGGGCCGTACCTACCGCGGCGTGATCGAGCCCACGTTGGAGCAGTACGTGCTGCTGGGCGACGTCACCACGCAGACCGACAACCTCGCCTACGACCCTGCCCTGCCCGCCGGTGCCCGCACCGGGACCACCTCCTCGCTGCAGGACGACCGCTGGGTGTTCACCGAGGACAACCCCAACCGCGAGCTGGAGACGGCCTCGGGCCTGGCGGTGGCGGCGCGGGTGCTGGAGCCCTCGAATCCGGCCATGGCCAAGGAAGCGCTGGACGCGGCGATCGATCTCACGGCCAGGGCGCTGGACCGGGCGACCAGCATCGGTGCGAAGGTGGCGGCGCTGTCCGAGCTGGCGGTAAGCACCGGCGATCCGGCCTACGTGGAGAAGCTGGTTGCGCTGAAGCCGCAGATCGTGGAGGCGATCGACAAGACCGGCCCCTCGCTGGCGGTCGCCCTGCCCCTGGTCAGGGATGCCGACTTCCTGCGCGAGGTCGACGCCGCGGTCGCGGCGCACCAGGCCAAGCTGGCGGACGATGCGACCAGGACGCCCTACCGCGTCCCCTACGTCCCGTACATCTGGGGCGCCGGCTGGGACATCCAGCGCTTTGGCGTGGACCAGTACTACTTCCGCAAGGGCTGGCCGCAGCACACCAGCGACGCCCTGCAGATGGACGCGCTGAACTTCGTGCTGGGCGTGCACCCCGGCAAGGTCACCGAATCCTTCGCCTCGGGCGTGGGCGCGAACTCGGCCACCGTCGCCTACGGCACCAACCGCGCCGACTGGAGCTACATCCCCGGCGGCGTGATCTCCGGCACCGCGCTGATCCGGCCCGACCTGCCGGAGCTGAAGATCTGGCCGTACTTCTGGCAGCAGCGCGAATACGTGATCGGTGGCGGCGCGGAGAACTTCATGTTCCTGGCGCTGGCGGCGGCCAGCCGCCAGCAGGCCGGGAAGTAGGCCGGGAAGTAGGCCGGGGCCTGTCCGGAACGGAGTGCCGGCGGGGCAGCGTGGCGCCATCCCGGTCCGCGTCGGGCACGATGTTGCTTCCCTCCCCCGGGCGGCGGGAGGGGCGCCCTGCCTGGCCCGGCCGGGCAGGCAATCCGGGGCTTGCCGCTATTTCCCACAGGCGTCGGCCACCAGCTGGTCGAGCCGGCGGCGCAGCTCGATGGAACGCTGGCCAACGCGCTCGTTCCGCAGCACCGAATCGCGGTGGCGGCGCGCGGCCTCGCAGCGGTCGTCCGCGGCGGTGGATGTGCCGATGCGCCGGGAAGCCGTCGCGTAGCCTCGCCGCCCGGTTTCGCGCGCACTGCGGCTGTCGCGCGCCGCCGGCAACTGCATGGGCGCAGGCGGCGCGTACTGGCCGTGGTCCCAGGTGCGGGCCGGCTGCTGGCCCTCGCCGCATGGCGCGGACTGGTAGCTGACGCCGCCGTCGGCAGCCACGCATTTATGGATCTGCTGGGCGGATGCGCCGCTGGCCGGCAGCCATGCCAGCGCGGCGGTAATCAGGATCCTGTGCATTCCCTTGCCTCCCCTGGTGTCCGGCGGCCGGTCCGGTGGCCGCCACGGACTGGCGAAGATATACACCCGCCAGGCCGCGGCCGGACACCACCTGCGGGCAACGCCCTTCTGCCGGTCGGACGTGCTCGTCCCCTGGTTGCGACGGGAGGATGTCCGCGGGCGAAGAGGGTAGCCGGCTGGCAGGCTGCGGCGCGGCGGGCTCAGCCGCCCTTCCCCGCTCCCGGCTTGCCGCGCCGCCGCCGCGCCTCCTCGCGCGCCTCGCGCAGGCGGTCCAGCTTCTCCTTGAGCTTGATCTCCAGGCCGCGCTCCACCGGGCGGTAGTACACGCGCTCGCCCATCACGTCCGGGAAGCCGGTCTGGTCGAGGGCAACGCCGCCCTCGGCGTCGTGGTCGTACTGGTAGCCCTTGTTGTAGCCCAGCTGCTTCATCAGCTTCGTCGGCGCGTTGCGCAGGTGCATGGGCACCTCGGCCGTGCCGTACTGGTGGACATCGGCCTTGGCGGCGTTGTACGCGGCGTAAGCCGCGTTGGACTTGGCGGTGCTGGCCAGGTAGATCGCGACCTGGGCCAGGGCCAGGTCGCCCTCCGGGCGGCCGAGGCGTTCGAAGGTGTCCCAGGCATCGATGGCCATCTGCAGGGCGCGCGGATCGGCCAGACCGATGTCCTCCACCGCCATGCGGGTCAGGCGCCGGGCCAGGTACGCCGGATCGCAGCCGCCGTCGAGCATACGCGCCAGCCAGTACACCGCCGCGTCGGGATTGGAGCTGCGCACCGACTTGTGCAGCGCCGAGATCTGGTCGTAGAACTGCTCGCCGCCCTTGTCGAAGCGGCGGGTGCGGTCGGCCAGCACCTGCAGCAGGGTCGATTCGGTGATGCGCCCGCCCTCGTCGGCAGCCAGTTCGGCGGCGATCTCCAGCAGGGTCAGGGCGCGGCGCACGTCGCCGTCGGCGGCCGCGGCGATCTCGCGCAGGGCGCCCTCCTCCACCTCGATCCCCTGGCCGCCGAGGCCGCGCTCGCGGTCCTCCAGTGCGCGCCTGAGCGCGGCGACGATGTCCTCGGCCGAGACTGCCTCCATCACGTGCACGCGGCAGCGCGACAGCAGCGCGGAGTTGAGCTCGAACGAGGGATTCTCGGTGGTGGCGCCGACGAACACGATGCTGCCGCGCTCGATGTGCGGCAGGAACGCGTCCTGCTGGGTCTTGTTGAAGCGGTGCACCTCGTCCACGAACAGCACGGTGCGGCGCCCGGCGTCGAAGCGCTGGCCGGCCTCGGCCAGCACCTGGCGCACCTCGGGCAGGCCGGACAGGACCGCCGAGATGGCGCGGAACTCGGCGTCGGCATACTGGGCCAGCAACAGGGACAGGGTGGTCTTGCCGCAGCCCGGCGGCCCCCACAGGATCATCGAATGCACCCTGCCCGCCTCCACCGCGCGGCGCAGGGCCGAGCCGCGCGCGAGCAGCCGGCGCTGGCCGACCATCTCGTCCAGGCTGCGCGGCCGCATGCGCTCGGCCAGCGGGCGCATGGCCTCCTGGCGGGCGGGATCGGCGGGCGTTTCCGGTGTGGGCGCCAGCAGGTCCTGCTCGGCGGCGGCGGTGCGACGGGTGCGGCTCATGCGCCCATGATAGAGCGCCGGGGCCCCGTGCCGGGGCCGCGCAGCCTGGCAAGGCCGGCGGATTGGGTCGCCGGCCGCTGGCTCAGTGGCCGACCACGTCCACGCCCTTGGCCGGAGTGAACCTGAAGGTGCCGGCAGCGAAGGACGGGTTGCGCTTCCAGCCGCTGAAGCGCAGTTCGGTCTTCTGCCCGACCAGGTCGACCACCTGCATGCGCGCAAGGCCCTGCGGGCCGAAGCCCAGGCGCGCCATCTGGAAGCTGGCCTCGGTGTCGACCTTCGGAGTCAGGGTCAGCCATTCCAGGCCCTCGCTGGGCACGGCTTCCTCGCTGACGTCGAACTGGCGTTCCAGCCGCGACGGTTCGAACAGCGCCACCAGCGGGCTGTTGCGCTCTTCCTCGCCCTGCGGCTTGACCGTGGCCTGCTGCAGGTCCGGCTCGTACATCCAGACCTTCTGGCCGTCGGCCACGATCAGCTGCTCGAACGGCTTCTGGTACTCCCAGCGGAACAGGCGCGGCGCCGACACGGCGACCATGCCGCTGCTGCGCTCCTTGCTGCGGCCGTTGGCGTCGAACACCTGCTGCTCGAAGCGCCCCTCCAGGCCCTTGAGGCCGCTGGTGAAGCGCACCAGCTCGTCGCGGGCGCCGGCGAGGGCCGGGCCGGAAACCAGGACCAGGGCGAGGAGTCCGAGACCGAAGCGGAAGCGATTGGACATGGCAGCAGTGTTTCGTATCGGGGTGGGCGGAAGTGTGACGCCGCGAAGCTGAACAAGGAGGCGAGGCCGGGAGTATTGCCTGCCCCCTGGATGGCGGCGCCAGTCCGGTACCCGGGCCCTGGGCGGCTGGCGGCCTGGCCGAAAGCATCGGACCGGCGGCCGACGGCCTCAATCGCGCGGCGGCGGCGGGGCCAGGACGCTGCGGTCGCCGTTGTGTTCCGGCGCGCTGACCACGCCGGCGGCCTCCATCGCCTCGATCAGGCGCGCGGCGCGGTTGTAGCCGATCTTCAGCCGGCGCTGCACGCCGGAAATCGAGGCGCGGCGGGTCTCGGTGACGATGCGCACGGCCTCGTCGTACAGCGGGTCGGATTCGTCCCCGCCGCCGCCGCTGCTCTCCGGCAGGCCGGTGGCGCCAATCACCACGCCGTCGCCCAGGGTCTGCACCTCGTCCAGCACGCCGTCGATGTACTCGGCCTTGCCGCTGGCCTTGAGGTGCTCGACCACGCGGTGCACCTCGTCGTCGCTGACGAACGCGCCGTGCACGCGCTCGGGCATGCCCGTGCCCGGCGGCAGGTAGAGCATGTCGCCGTGGCCCAGCAGGGTCTCGGCGCCGGACTGGTCGAGGATGGTGCGCGAGTCGATCTTGCTGGAGACCTGGAAGGCGATGCGGGTCGGGATGTTGGCCTTGATCAGGCCGGTGATCACGTCCACCGACGGGCGCTGGGTGGCCAGGATCAGGTGGATGCCGGCGGCACGCGCCTTCTGCGCCAGGCGGGCGATCAGCTCCTCCACCTTCTTGCCGACGATCATCATCATGTCGGCGAATTCGTCGATGAAGATGACGATGAACGGCAGCGGCTCCAGCGGGCGCGGCGCCTCGCCCAGCTCCGGGTTCGGCTTGAACAGCGGGTCCATCAGCGGCTGGCCGGCGTCGATCGCGTCCTTGACCTTCTTGTTGAAGCCGGCCAGGTTGCGCACGCCCACCGCGCTCATCAGCTTGTAGCGGCGCTCCATCTCCGCCACGCACCAGCGCAGGCCGTTGGCGGCCTCCTTCATGTCGGTGACCACCGGCGCCAGCAGGTGCGGAATGTCCTGGTAGACGCTCAGCTCGAGCATCTTCGGGTCGATCATCAGGACCCGCAGTTCCTTGGGCGTGGCCTTGTACAGCAGGCTCAGCACCATGGCGTTGACCGCCACCGACTTGCCCGAGCCGGTGGTGCCGGCCACCAGCAGGTGCGGCATGCGCGCCAGGTCGGCCACGGTCGGACGGCCGGCGATGTCCTTGCCCAGGGCCAGGGTCAGCACGCTGGGCGACTTGTCGTATTCCTTCGAGCGCAGCAGCTCGGAGAGGAAGATCATCTCCCGGCTGGTGTTGGGGATCTCCAGGCCGATCACCGACTTGCCCGGGATCACGTCGACCACGCGCACCGACTTCACCGACAGGCCGCGGGCGATGTCCTTGTCCAGCGAACTGATCTGGCTGACCTTCACGCCCGGGGCCGGCTCCAGCTCGAAGCGGGTGATCACCGGGCCCGGATAGGCGCCGACCACCTGCACGTCGATGCGGAAGTCCTTGAGCTTGAACTCGATCTGCCGCGACAGGACCTCCAGGGTCTCCTCGGAATAACCCTTGGCCTGCGGCTTGGGATCGTCCAGCAGCGACAGCGGCGGCAGGCCGTCCGGGGTACCGCCGGCGCCCTGGAACAGCGGGATCTGGGTCTCGCGCTTGGCGCGCTCGCTCTTCTCCACCACCGGCGGCGCCGGCGGTTCGATCCGCACCGGCTCGCGCTTCGCCTGGCGCTGGGCCTCGCTCTTGCGGACCTCCTGGCGCTCCTCGCGCAGCTCGCGGGTGCGCTTCCACTCCTCGGCCTGCTGGGTCTTGCGGCGCAACAGTTCCGGCAGCGCCAGCACCCCGGCGCCGATCTTCTCCATCACCCAGAACCACGACAGACCGGTGGCCAGGGTCACCGAAACCAGCAGCAGCACGATCAGGAACAGGTTGGCGCCCAGCGGGCCGAAGCCGGCCTGCAGGGTCTTGCCCAGGGCCTGGCCGATCACGCCGCCGGCGCGCGCCACGTCCTGGGCGTACACGCCGATCAGGCGCACGTGCAGCATGCCGGTGGCGCCGAACAGGAAACCGAAGGTGCCGACCAGGCGCAGCGCCGGCCCCAGCTCGTCCTCCTCGCCCAGGCCGAACAACGCGATCCACGCCACCGCGCCCAGCGCCACCGGCACCAGGAACGCGGCATAGCCGAACAGGAACAGCAGCACGTCGGCGATCCACGCGCCCGCGCGGCCGCCGAGGTTCTGCACCGGCGCGACCACGCTGCCGCTATGCGACCAGCCCGGGTCGGTCGGCGAATAGGTGAACAGGCAGGCCAGCAGGTACAGCAGTGCCGGCGCGATCACGATCAATGCCAGGTCCCGCCACAGGCGCTGCCGCGCGGGACTGGCCACGCCGGCTTCGCGCGACTTGCCGCGGGTGGACTTGCTGCGTTCCGTCAATGCCTTGGCCACGTCGCTCCGCAAACTTGAACTGGCTGCAGGAATCCTGCGTTAGGCATTGATCTTAAACGAATCTGCCGGGCCAGTCACAGGAAATCGCACGCCATCGCGCCAGCGGCCGCCGGCCGCAGCCCGGCAACCGTTCGCCTTGATTCGCATGTGCCCGGCCGCCACTCTATGCGCGGCCCTGCGAAGGGTCCCCTTCTTTCCCCGAACGACTATACATGACCGCTCCCAAGCACTCGCGCCTGCTCATCCTCGGTTCCGGCCCGGCCGGCTGGACCGCCGCCGTCTACGCCGCCCGCGCCAACCTCAAGCCGGTGGTGATCACCGGCCTGCAGCAGGGCGGGCAGCTGATGACGACCACCGAGGTCGACAACTGGCCCGGCGACGCCCACGGCCTGATGGGCCCGGACCTGATGGCGCGGATGCAGGCGCATGCCGAGCGCTTCGACACCGAGGTGGTGTTCGACCACATCCACACCGCCGACCTGTCCAGGCGTCCGTTCACCCTGGTCGGCGACAGCGGCACCTACACCTGCGACGCCCTGATCATCGCCACCGGCGCCACCGCCAAGTACCTGGGCATCCCCTCCGAGGAGAAGTACAAGGGCCGTGGCGTGTCCGCCTGCGCCACCTGCGACGGCTTCTTCTACCGCGACCAGGACGTGGTCGTGGTCGGCGGCGGCAACACCGCGGTCGAGGAGGCGTTGTACCTGTCCAACATCGCCCGCAAGGTCTACCTGGTCCACCGCCGCGATACCCTGCGCGCGGAAAAGATCATGCAGGACAAGCTGTTCGCCAAGGTCGAGGCCGGCAAGATCGAGCCGGTCTGGCACCACGTGGTGGACGAGGTGCTGGGCGACGACGCCGGCGTGACCGGCGTGCGGGTCAAGTCCACCCTGGACGGCAGCACCCGCCAGATCGCCGCCCACGGCTTCTTCGTGGCCATCGGCCACCAGCCCAACACCGGCCTGTTCGAGGGCCAGCTGGCCATGGACAACGGCTACATCACCATCCGCTCGGGCCTGGGCGGCAACGTCACCGCCACCTCGGTGGAAGGCGTGTTTGCCGCCGGCGACGTGGCCGACCAGCACTACCGCCAGGCGATCACCTCGGCCGGCTTCGGCTGCATGGCCGCGCTGGACGCCGAGCGCTTCCTGGACAAGGGCGCCTGAGGCGACCGATGAAGGCCGGACGCTGCTATCCCGGTGGCGTCCTGGCCGGCGCGCGCCGCCGCGGTCGCGGGATGGCGCGTCCATGAGCGCCGGGCTGCGCACGCGCTGGCTTGATGGCCTGGCCCGGGTCCCGGCCAGGCAGTGGGATGCCTTGCACGACGGCGGCAATCCCTTCGTGGCCCACGCCTTCCTCGAAGGCCTGGAACGCCACGGCTGCCTGCGCCCCGGATGGGGCTGGACGCCGCGCCATCTCACCCTGTGGGACGGCGATACCCTGGTGGCGGCCGCGCCCGGCTATCTGAAGACCAACTCGCACGGCGAGTTCGTGTTCGACCATGCCTGGGCCCGCGCCTATGCCGGGCACGGCCTGGACTACTACCCCAAGTGGCTGTGCGCCGTGCCCTACTCGCCGGTCACCGGGCCGCGCCTGCTGGCGCGCGACCCGGCCGTGCGCGGGGCCCTGGTACGGGCGATGTGCGCGCTGGTCGAGGACGAAGGGCTGTCCTCGGCCCACGTCAATTTCCACCTGCCGGCCGAGTCCGGGGCCTTCGATGCGGCCTGGCTGGAGCGCACCGACGTCCAGTACCACTGGCGCAACCCGGGGCACTGGCGCCGGTTCGACGACTACCTGGCGGACATGGACCATCGCCACCGCAAGAACATCCGCCAGGAGCGTGGCAAGGTAGCCCGCTCCGGGATCACGTTCCGGCGCCTGCATGGCGACGAGGCCGGGCCCGACGAACTGGATGCCATCCACGGCTTCTACCTGCAGACCTTCGCCGAATACGGCAACGCGCCCGCGCTGACCCGGGACTTCATCGGACATCTTGCGCGAACAATGCCGCGCAACATGCTGATAATTCTTGCCTATCTGGATGGATCGCCGGTTGCCGGGGCGCTCTGCCTGCGCGGCGGCGACACCCTCTACGGACGCTACTGGGGCAGCCACCTGCGCCTGCCGGGCCTGCACTTCGAGACCTGCTACTACCAAGGCATCGAGTACTGCCTGGAGCAGGGCCTGGCCCGGTTCGAGCCGGGCGCGCAGGGCGAGCACAAGCTGGCGCGCGGCTTCCTGCCGGCGTTCGTGCACAGCCGCCACTACATCGCCCATCCCGCGTTCCGGGAGGCGCTGGCCACCTGGTGCGCCGAGGAGCGCCAGACGGTGGAGCGGTATGCGCGCAGCCTGGGCAGGCACGGGCCGTTCCGCACGGCGGAGGGCGGCTGAGCATGGCCATGGCGCGCTTCCCCCGCCTGCTCGGCCCGGACGATCCATTCCCGCCGGTGGACCAGGCCCTGCGCGAGCCGGACGGGCTGCTGGCCATCGGTGGCGACCTCTCGCCGGAACGGCTGCTGGCGGCCTATGCCCAGGGCATCTTCCCCTGGTACTCGGAAGGGCAGCCGATCCTGTGGTGGAGCCCGGATCCGCGCATGGTGTTCCGTACCGATGGGGTACGCCTGTCCACCCGCTTCCGCCGCCAGCTGCGCCACAGCGCCTGGCAGGTGCGGGCCGACACCGCGTTCGACGCGGTGCTGGCGGCCTGTGCCGAGACCCCCCGCCGGGGCCACGACGGCACCTGGATCCTGCCGGAGATGCGCGCCGCCTACGCCCGCCTGCACCGGCTGGGGCATGCGCACTCGATCGAGGTGGTCGATGCCGGTGGCCGCCTGGTCGGTGGCCTGTACGGAGTGGCGGTGGGGCGGATGTTCTACGGTGAAAGCATGTTCAGCGCCTGCTCCGGCGGCTCCAAGGTGGCCCTGGCCGCCCTGGCCCACCGCCTGTGCGGCTGGGGCTGGCCGCTGCTGGACGCACAGGTGGAGAACCCGCACCTGGTCTCCCTGGGCGGCGAGCGCTGGCCGCGCCCGCGGTTCCAGGCCGAGCTGTCGCGGCTGACCGCCCTGCCCGGCATGGTCGGCAGCTGGACCACCGCCTTCGGCCTGCTGCCGGCCTCCGCGCTGGCTGGCTGAACCGGCTGTTTTGCGCCGCAACGGCTTTCCGCGTAAAATTGCCGCCTTTAACGCCCTGCTCGCGCAAATCGGAAACGCATGTCGAAAGACGATTCCATCGAGTTCGAAGGCACTGTCATCGAGACGCTGCCCAATACCACCTTCCGGGTACGCCTGGAGAATGGGCACGAGATCATCGCCCACATCTCCGGTCGCATGCGCAAGAACTACATCCGCATCCTGACCGGCGACCGCGTCAAGGTCGAGATGACGCCCTACGACCTGACCAAGGGCCGCATCACCTATCGCATGAAGTGAGCCCCGCGGCGTGCCTGGCGGCACGCATGGCCCCGCTCACGGCAAAGGCGGCCGCAAGGCCGCCTTTTTTCGTGCGCCGGTTGCGCCCAGGCATTGCGCGGCGTGCCGCCAGGGGTGGCCGGAGGTCGGTGTCACCTCAGGCAGATTCCGCGGCGGCGGCGCGGCACTAGCGTGGAATGCGGTCCAATCCGGGCCGTCTTCCGAGCAGTGCCATGAAGCCCCTTGCCCGTACCGTCCTCCTGCCGCTCGTGCTCCTGTGCGCCGCCTCCCTGGCGCAGGCTGGCAGCGGCGCCCCGGCCGAACAGCCCGGCTGCGTCCACCTTGGCCAGGACCAGCAGATCACCCGCCAGGGCAACGCCCGCCAGTTCCTCCTGCGCGACGGCCGGGCGCAGTACCAGGTCACCCTGCAGCGCGACTGTTCCGCCCTGCCCGCCGCGCGCGTCGGCCTGATCGAACGCAACGGCGCGCAGCACCTGCTGTGCCAGCGCGGTTCGGCCCTGCATACCGACCGCGGTACCTGCGAGGTGGCGCGGGTGCAGCGTATCGAGCCTGTGCTGGAGCAGGTGGCGGACAGCCGCGAGTGAGCCGGCCGGTCGCCGCCGCGTGCCGGCACCCGGAAGCGACAAGGCCGGCCATCCCGCGCGCCCTGGGCCGCGGAATGGCCGGCCTGGCGGCCGTGCCCGGGTAAGCCGGCTCGGCTCAGACCGTCGCCGGCAGCAGCTTCTCCGGTTCGGACTGGGCCTCGACCACCAGCTCGCCGTCGACCACGTCGATGTGGACGCGGCCGCCGTTGACCAGCTTGCCGAACAGCAGCTCGTCGGCCAGCGGGCGCTTGATCCGGTCCTGGATCACGCGCGCCATCGGGCGGGCGCCCATCAGCGGGTCGAAGCCGTGCTGGGCCAGCCACTCGCGCGCGTTCGGCGAGGCGGTCATGGCCACCCGCTTCTCGTTGAGCTGCATCTCCAGCTCGATCAGGAACTTGTCCACCACCCGCAGGATGTGCTCGAAGGCCAGCGGCTGGAACTGCACCACCGCGTCCAGGCGGTTGCGGAACTCCGGGCTGAAGGTGCGGCGGATCACTTCCATCGCGTCGGTGGAGTGGTCCTGGCGGGTGAAGCCGATCGAGCGCCGCGAGGCCTGGGCCGCGCCGGCGTTGGTGGTCATCACGATCACCACGTTCTTGAAGTTGGCCTCGCGCCCGTTGGTGTCGGTCAGCACGCCGCGGTCCATGACCTGCAGCAGGATGTTGAAGATGTCCGGGTGGGCCTTCTCCACCTCGTCCAGCAGCAGCACGCAGTGCGGCGTCTTGACGATCTTCTCGGTCAGCAGGCCGCCCTGGTCGAAGCCTACGTAGCCCGGGGGCGCGCCGATCAGGCGCGAGACCGAGTGCGGCTCCATGTACTCGGACATGTCGAAGCGCACCAGCTCGATGCCCAGCTGCAGGGCCAGCTGGCGGGTCACCTCGGTCTTGCCCACGCCGGTGGGGCCGGCGAACAGGAAGTTGCCGATCGGCTTGTCCGGGTTGCCCAGGCCGCTGCGCGCCAGCTTGATCGCCGAGGCCAGGGTCTCGATGGCCGGGTCCTGGCCGAAGATCACCATCTTCAGGTTGCGCTCCAGGTGCTGGAGCACGTCCTTGTCGGTGGCGCTGACCTGCTTGGCCGGGATCCGCGCCATCTTGGCGACGATGGTCTCGATTTCCTCGACGTCGATCAGCTCCTTGCGCGCGCCTTCCGGCAGCAGGCGCTGGCGGGCGCCGGCCTCGTCGATCACGTCGATGGCCTTGTCCGGCAGCAGGCGGTCGCCGATGTGCTTGACCGACAGGTCCACCGCGGCCTGGATCGCCTCGTCGGCGTAGGTCACGCCGTGGTGGGCCTCGTACTTGGCCTTCAGTCCCTGCAGGATCTCGTAGGCCTCGCCCACCGTCGGCTCGACGATGTCGATCTTCTGGAAGCGGCGGGCCAGCGCCCGGTCCTTCTCGAAGATGCCGCGGTATTCCTGGAAGGTGGTCGAACCGATGCAGCGCAGCTCGCCGGAGGCCAGCGCGGGCTTGATCAGGTTCGAGGCATCCATGGTGCCGCCGGAGGCGGAGCCGGCGCCGATGATGGTGTGGATCTCGTCGATGAACAGGATCGCGCCGGGGATCTTCTTGACCGCGGCCAGCACGCCCTTCAGGCGCTTCTCGAAGTCGCCGCGGTACTTGGTCCCGGCCACCAGGGCGCCCAGGTCCAGCGAGTAGATCACCGCGTCGGCCAGCACCTCCGGCACCTCGCCGTCGACGATGCGCTTGGCCAGGCCCTCGGCGATGGCGGTCTTGCCCACGCCGGCCTCGCCCACGTACAGCGGGTTGTTCTTGCGGCGGCGGCACAGCACCTGGATGGTGCGCTCGATCTCGTCGGCGCGGCCGACCAGCGGGTCGATCTTGCCGGCCCGGGCCTGCTCGTTGAGGTTGGTGGCGTACTCGGTGAGGACGTCGGTCTTGCCCTCGCCCTCGCCGCCCTCGGCGCGCCCTTCCCCGTCCGGGGAGGCGGCGCCCGGCTCGGGCTCGTCGCCCAGCTTGGCGATGCCGTGCGACAGGTAATTGACCACGTCCAGCCGGGTCACGTCCTGCTGGGTGAGGAAGTAGACCGCGTGCGAGTCCTTCTCGCCGAAGATCGCCACCAGCACGTTGGCGCCGGTGACCTCCTTCTTGCCCGAGGACTGCACGTGGTAGACGGCCCGCTGCAGCACGCGCTGGAAGCCCAGGGTGGGCTGGGTGTCGCGGCCGTCGTCGTCGGCCAGGCGGGAGACGGAAGCCTCGATGGCCTGCTCCAGGTCCACCCGCAGGCGTTCGAAGTCGGCACCGCACGCCCGCAGCACGGCCTGGGCCGAGGGGTTGTCGAGCAGGGCCAGCAGCAGGTGCTCGACCGTCATGAACTCATGACGGGCTTCGCGCGCCCGCTTGTAGCACTGGCCGATGGTCTGTTCGAGGTCTTTGCTGAACATGGCTCGCTCCGGCGGTTTGCCAACAATATGCGGCCTGCCACCGGCAATTCCAGCGTGCCGGCGCAACGCCGTGTTCAGCCGGCGGCAGGCCGGCGCCCGGGCGGGGCATCCCGCGGGTCAGGCCTTCTCCATCGTGCACAACAGCGGGTGCTGGTTCATGCGGGAGAACTCGTTGACCTGGGCTACCTTGGATTCGGCCACTTCGCGCGTGAAGACACCGCAGACGCCACGTCCCCGGGTGTGGACGTGGAGCATCACCTGGGTGGCGCGCTCCAGGTCCATGCCGAAGAACTGCTGCAGCACGGCCACGACGAAGTCCATGGGGGTGTAGTCGTCGTTCAGCAGGATCACCTGGTACATCGGCGGCGGCGCGACTTCAGGCCGGCCGGTATCGACCAGGGTGCCGTGTTCGTGATCGTGGCGGGGGTTGCTCGACATGTACGGGATTATACGTTCCGGCGCGCCACGCGACCCCAAAGGCGCGGCGGATGGACGCGGCCGCCGCGGCTGCCGGACAATTCCCCGATCCTTCCCCCCGGATGCCCGCATGAGCGCCCTTCCCCGCCTAGCCGCCGCGCTGCTGGCGCTGGCCCTGCCCCTGTCCGCCGCGGCCGCGGGCCCCGACCGCGCGGTCGCGCGCATGCTCGACCAGCTCGGCCACGCCTACGAGGTGGACGAGGACGGCGACTTCCGCCTGGTCCTCGGGCTGGAGGACGAACGCTCCCAGGTGGTCATCGTGCGTTCGCCGGTGGAGGCCTTCGGCAGCCTCCGCGTGCGTGAGGTGTGGTCGCCGGCCTGGTCGGCCGCGGGCGCGTTCCCGGTGGCGGTGGCCAACCGCCTGCTGGAGGCCTCGGCCGGGCAGAAGCTCGGTGGCTGGGTGCGCCAGGGCGACTACGCGGTACTGGTGATCCAGCTGCCGGCCGACGCCGGCGCGCAGGCCCTGGACGACGTCATCGCCTACGCCGCGGCCGCCGCCGACCTGATGGAGCTGGAACTGGGCGACGGGAGCGACGACTACTGATGGCCTGGCATCCCCACGTCACCGTGGCCAGCGTGGTCGCCCGCGAAGGGCGGCTGCTGCTGGTCGAGGAGCGGATCGACGGCCGCCTGGTGCTGAACCAGCCGGCCGGGCACCTGGAGCCGGGCGAGAGCCTGGCCGAGGCCGCCGTGCGCGAGGCCCTGGAGGAAACCGGTTGGGACATCCGCCTGGACGCCTTCATCGGCTGCTACCAGTGGAAGGCCCCGGACGGCAGCGACTACCTGCGCTTCGCCTTCGCCGGCACCGCCCTGCTCCACCACCCGGATCGGACTCTCGATGAAGGCATCGAGCGCGCCGTGTGGCTGGCGCCGGACGAACTGCTGGCCGAATCCGCCCGCCACCGCAGCCCGCTGGTCTGGCAGGTGGCCGCCGACTGGCTGGCCGGGCGGCGCCAGCCACTGGACCTGGTGCGGCAGCTGTGAGCACGCCGCCGCGCACTGTCGTCGGCGTGTCCGGCGGCGTCGATTCCTCGGTGGCCGCGCTGCTGCTGGCCCGCGCCGGCGAGCCGTTGGCCGGGCTGTTCATGCAGAACTGGGACGACGACGGCAGCGGCGAGTGCCGCGCCGAGGAGGACCGCCGCGATGCGGTGGCGGTGTGCGGCCGCCTCGGCATCCCGTTCCATTTCCGCGACTTCTCGAAGGAGTACTGGGCCGGGGTGTTCGAGCACTTCCTGGCCGAGTACGCCGCCGGGCGCACGCCCAACCCGGACGTGCTGTGCAACCGCGAGGTCAAGTTCAAGCACTTCCTCGACGCGGCGCGCGACCTGGGGGCCGAGCGCATCGCCACCGGCCACTACGCCCAGGTCGTGCACGAGGGCGGACGCTGGCGGCTGCTGCGCGGCGCCGACCGCGACAAGGACCAGAGCTACTTCCTGCACCAGCTGGGGCAGGAACAGCTGGCGGCCACCCTGTTCCCGATCGGCCACCTGCCCAAGGCGCAGGTGCGCGCGATCGCACGCGAGGCCGGGCTGCCGACCCACGCCAAGAAGGATTCCACCGGCATCTGCTTCATCGGCGAGCGCGACTTCCGCCAGTTCCTCGGCCGCTACCTGCCGGCGCAGCCGGGCGAGATCCGCGACCCGCAGGGGGTGCGGATCGGCACCCACCCGGGGGTGTTCTACTTCACCCTGGGCCAGCGCGAGGGCCTGGCCATCGGTGGCGTGCGCGGCCGCCCGGCCGCGCCCTGGTACGTGGTCGGCAAGGACGTGGCCGCCAACATCCTGTACGTGGACCAGGACCGCGACAGCCCCTGGCTGATGTCCAGCACCATCCGCACCGAGGCCATGCACTGGATCGAGGGCGCGGCGCCGGCGTCGGAGTTCGAGTGCAGCGCCCAGGTCCGCTACCGCCAGCAGGAAGAGCCGTGCCGGGTGCGGGTGCTGGACGACGGCAGCCTGTCGGTGCGTTTCCTCCGCCCGCAGCGGGCGGCGACCCCGGGGCAGTCGCTGGTGCTGTACGACGGCCCGGCCTGCCTGGGGGGCGCGGTGATCGCTTCCACCGATGCCCGGGTGCCGGGCGATGCCGGGCGGGCGGCTGTGGTCGCCAGCTAGAATACCGGCCATGGAAAATCCCCATAGCGATCGCGTGCTGGCGCTGGCCGGCCTGGCCCAGTCCCTGCAGCAGGTGCGGCGCATCGCCGAGACCGGCCACAGCGACACCGGCGCCGCCCAGCCCGTCCTGGACAGCGTGTTCCGGATCGACGCCCCTTCCGCCGCCGACGTCTACGGCGGCGTGCCGGCGCTGGCCCCGGGCCTGCGCCTGCTCGACGCCTACCTGGCCAACCGCGCCGACGACCCGCTGCTGCCGCGCCTGGCCCTGGCCACGGTCCAGCTGGAGCGCCGCTTCTCCGGCGAGCCGGCGACCATGCAGGCGGTGGGCAACGGCATCGCCGGCCTGGCCGCGCGCGCCGAGGAACTGGGCAGCACCCACCCGGAGGTCCTGTCCGCGCTTGGTGCCCTGTACGCGGACACCATCAGCCACCTGCGGCCGCGGATCATGGTCCAGGGCAACCCGCACTACCTCGGCCAGCCCGGCGTGGTCTCGGAGATCCGCGCCCTGCTGCTGGCGGCGGTGCGCTCGGCGCGGCTGTGGCGCCAGCTCGGCGGCAGCCAGTGGCACTTTCTGTTCGCGCGCAAGGCCATGGCCGAAGCGGTGCGCATGCATCGCAACTGAGCACCAGTTCGCACTGGCAAGGGGCGCGGCGGCTAAAGGCAAGGGGTCTACGGCCGATACTGCGAACGAGGTTCCGCAGAGATCACCCATGGATTCCCGTTTGCTCTTCCGCATGGCCGCACCGCTGGTGCTGACCCTCCTGGCTCCCATCGCGATCGGTTTCGACTGGCCGGCTCCGGTGCGCTGGGCGATCCTGACCACCCAGACGCTCGCCTGGTTCGGCTTCGCCGCCTGGCTGCTGCTGCGTGGCTCCGCCTCTTCCGGACCGTCGCGGGAACATGCGCGCGTGATTCGCGAACAGGAGCAGCTGCTGGGTGAGCTGCGCAACTTCGTCGGCAAGGAGATCGAAGGCTCGCGCAGCGAGATCGACCGCGCCCGCGAGCTGATCCGCCAGGCGGTCGCCGGCCTCGGCGGCAGCTTCGACGCGATGAACCGCAAGTCGCGCCAGCAGAGCCAGGCCATGGCCCGGCTGATCGCCGACCAGGACGGCAACGGCGGGGTCGACGTGGCCCGCTTCGCCCAGCACGCCAGCTCGCGCATGGAGCAGCTGGTGGAGGCGCTGGAGCAGGTCGCCGGCCAGAGCACGACCACGGTGCAGCACATCGACCAGATGGCCCAGCACCTGGACGGCATCTTCGCCCTGCTGGAGGACGTCAAGTCGATCGCCGACCAGACCAACCTGCTGGCGCTGAACGCGGCGATCGAGGCGGCCCGCGCCGGCGAGGCCGGCCGCGGCTTCGCGGTGGTCGCCGACGAGGTGCGCAACCTGTCCGAGCGCTCGACCACCTTCAACGAGCAGATCCGCAAGCTGGCGCACAGTTCCAAGGACGCCATCGCCAAGGTGCGCGAGACCGTGACCCAGATGGCCTCGCGCGACCTGGACCGCTCCCGCGAGGCCCGCGCCGAAGCCGCGCAAATGCTGCAGAACGTGGCCGCGATCAATGCCTCGCTGAGCGAGGGCATGCGCGAGATCTCCGACTGCGGCCGCGCCATCGACGGCTCGGTGGCCGAGGCGGTGCGCGCCCTGCAGTTCGAGGACATCGCCACCCAGGCCCTGGGCGGCGCGCACATCCACCTGGACCGCCTGGACACGATCAACCGCGAGGCCATGGCCCTGCAGGAGCTGCTCCAGCGCAACAACGGCAGCGACGACGTCGAGCTGATCCGCGCCCTGCAGAAGCTGGGCCAGCGCCTGCGCGAACTGCGCGGCGAGTGGGAGCAGCCGCCGCACAAGCCGGTTACCCAGCAGAGCATGGGCGCCGGCACGGTGGAGCTGTTCTGAGCCCCTCCGGCACCCGCACCAACCCGGCAGGCCCCGGCTCCGCACCGGGGCCTGCTGCCGTGCAGGCCCCGGAAAACGCGGCCGCGCGCAGCACGGCCCTGATGGCCCGGCTGGAGGCCATGGCCCTGCAGGAACTGGCCCTCGCCGCTGCGATCGGCTCCCCTGCCACGGCCACCGACCCGCTGCTGGCCTGCGTGGACTGGGACCTGGGCGTGCCCGGGCTACCCTCCCCGGCGGCCTGATCCCGGCCCGTGTTCCCGGTCGCGGCGCGCGACCGGCTTCCCTTCCCGCCCGCACGGCCAGGTTCCCCAAGGCTCGTGTTCTCGACCGGCGGCGACGCCCCGGGACGATCGCAGCCTGCGCCCGGACATGCCTGGCGCTCCCGGATCGACGACCCGCCACGCGCGACTGGCCCCGATTCCCTGATGCGGCCTTGTCCGCGCTACGCGTCGCGGACCGGTGCGTCGTACTTCAATAATGGCGCGGGGCCGTGGCAGCCCAGGCGTCGCCGCGCTCCAGCAGGCACCGCGCTGCTGCGGCGCCCGCGCACTGGTGGGGGTGGCGCGTCGCCACGCGCTGCAGGCTCACCGCCGGGCTGCCTTGGGGCCCACTTCGCATTGCGGGGTTCCCGGGTGCGGCCTTGCCCGGACCACACGATGGCGGAGCCGTGCCGGGACAACGAAGGCACGGGGCTGGCGGCGGCGGAAAGCACGACGCCGGCAAGCGCCGGCGTCCGTGGTGCCGGGATCCGGATCGGCGCCCCTACTTGAGCGCCACCGGCCGCGACCACTCGATCACGCCGGCCTCGCTGGCCTGGCGCAGCCACTGCGCCAGTTCACGCGGCGGCAGCGGCCGGGTGTGCACGTATCCCTGGACCTCGTCGCAACCCCATTGCCGCAGCTGATCCTGCTCCTGCATGGATTCCACGCCCTCGGCCACCACCCGCATGCCCAGCGCGTGGCCGAGGTGGATGATGGCCTGGGTGACGCCGCCGGCATTGGCGTCGTGCAGCATGCCGCTGACGAAGCTGCGGTCGATCTTCAGCCGCTGCACGGGGAAGCGGTTGAGGTAGTGCAGGTTGGAGAAACCGGTGCCAAAGTCGTCCACCGCCAGCTGGATGCCGTGGCGTTCGAACACCTTGAAGCAATGGCGCAGGCTCTCGCTGTCCAGGATCAGGGCGGACTCGGTCAGCTCCAGCTCCAGCCGCGCCGGGGGCCAGCCGGCGCGCTGGCACAGCGCCACCACGCGTTCGGCGAAGCCGCGGTCGCGCAGCTGCACGCCGGAGACGTTGACCGCGATGCGGCCGAAGTCCAGGCCGGCCGCGTGCCAGGCCACGGCCTGGCGGCAGGCCTCGGCGATGACCCACTCGCCCAGGCGCACGATCTCGCCGCACTGCTCGGCGATCGGGATGAACTCGCCCGGGTGGCAGGTGCCGCCCGGCCGGTGCCAGCGCACCAGCGCCTCGATGCCCGGCGCGTGGCGGTCGTTGATGCTGATCTGCGGCTGGTAGACCAGCGAGAATTCCTCGCGCTCCAGCGCGCCGCGCAGGGTGTGCTCGATCTCCAGCCGGCGCCGGGTCTGGCGCTGGATCTCGGCATCGTGCATCTGCAGCGAGTTGCGGCCGCGCTCGCGGGCCACGCGCAGGGCCGCGTGCGCGGCGCGCAGCAGCTCGTCGAAGGCGTTGCCGTCGCCGCCGAGCACCGCCACGCCCACGCTGGCGCCGGCCTTGAGCAGTTCGCCGGCGAACGGCAGCGGCTCGGACAGCGCCGCGATCAGCTTCATGCCGACGGCCTCGGCGCGGGCGGCATCGGCGCGCAGCATGACCATGAACTCGTCGCCGCCGAGGCGGCCGAACAGGTCGTGCTGCGACAGCGTCGCGTGCAGGCGCCCGGCCACCGCCTTGAGCATGGCGTCGCCGGCGGCGTAGCCGAAGGTGTCGTTGATGTTCTTGAAACCGTCCAGGTCCAGCAGCAGCAGGGCCAGCGGGGTCGCGCCGGTGGCCAGCGCGTCCTCGATCGCCTCCTCGGCCTGGACCCGCAGCAGGAAACGGTTGGGCAGGCCGGTAAGCAGGTCGTAGTGCGAGAGCAGCTCGATCCGCTCGCTGGTCTCGCGCTCGCGGCTGATGTCGCGGAACAGGGCGACGAAGCGCTCCGACAGGCCTTCGCGGCGGTCCAGCTCCAGGGTCACCTCGACCCAGACGCGCTGGCCGCCGGGGCGGTAGAAGCACAGTTCCAGGCGTTCGGCCGGGCCGCCGCCGGCCAGCCGCGCCAGCGCCGCCTCGAAGGCGTCGCGCGAGTCGCGGGTGTACAGGGCCAGGGCGTCGTCCAGGGTGATCGGGCCCGGTGGCAGGCCGTGGATGCGGTAGCACTCGTCGGTCCACTGCACCCGGCGGGTGGCGCACTCGATCTCGCAGCCGCCGATGTGGCCGAGCGCGGAAACCCGGTCCAGCAGCTCGGTGCGCCAGCGCAGCAGCGCATCGGCGTGGCGCTGTGCGGTCACGTCCTGGAACTGGCCCAGCACGCGCTCGATGTGCCCGGCCGCGTCCAGTTGCGGGCGCGCCCAGGCCTGCAGGTGCAGCGGCTGGCCCTGGGCATCGGTGAGCTCCAGCACGAAGCGCACCGGCTGGCCGTCGCGGCGCATGCGCTGCCAGGCACGCCGCAGCGCGGCCGAAGCCTCGCGCGGCATCCGCCGCAGCCAGGCGCGGGCGCTGTCGCGGTCGCGCGGCGGGTGGCCCAGCAGGCGGTAGAACTCGCGCGGCCACCAGCCGCTGTCGGTGGCCGGGCTCCACGACCAGGAGGTGATCCCGGCCAGGCGCTGGATTTCCTCCAGCAGCGCCTGCTGCCCGCGCAGCCGTTCCTCCAGCTGCTTCTGTTCGTCGATCGCGGTATGCGTGCCGATCATCCGCAGCGGGCGGCCGTCGGCGCTCCAGGCCACCACCCGGCCGCTGTCGCGGACCCAGCGCCAGCTGCCATTGCAGTGGCGCACGCGGTGTTCGCAGGTGTAGGCGTCGGTGCGGCCGTCCAGGTGCGCGCGCAGGGTCTGGCGCAGGCGCTCCACGTCCTCCGGGTGGACCATCGCCAGCGCCGATTCCAGGCTGCTGTCGAGCACGTCCTCGGCGGTGAAGCCGAGCATGGCCCGCCAGGTCTCGGAGCGGAAGATGCGGTTGGCGCCGATGTCCCAGTCCCACAGCCCGTGGCCGGCGCTGTCCAGCGCCACCTGCCAGCGGCTGGCGCCTTCCGGGTCGGGGATGCTCAGGGTGTAGGCGATGGCTTGGCCGTCGGGGCCGCGCACGGCGCGCAGCCAGCCGTCCAGGCGCCGGTCCGGGCCCGGCAGGCTGCAGGCCACGGCCTGGCGCTCGCCGGCGGCCAGGCTGGCGCGCAGGTCCTGCAGCAGCGGGGCATAGCGGGCCGCGGCATCGGGCAGGGCCATGGCCTGGGCCGCCGGGTTGGCGGCGATCGGACGGCCCTCGGCGTCGAGCACCAGCAGGGCACTTTCGATCGGGTGTTGCAACAGGCTGGCAATTGCGCCGGAATCCACGCCCTGCTCTCTCCAAACTCCCCCGGGGGGGCTCCCGGGGCGGTCATGCCGTTAACGGCATCGGCGCGGCGTAGTTGAGCCCGGCACGGGCGCCGGCGCTGGTATGCTTGCGCCTCTCGTTCCGGGGCAAGCCGATGGCACAGCACGACCGGTCCGGGGTGCCCGGGCCAGCCGAGGACGTGGCGGACGCCAAGGTCCGCGCACGTGCGCTCGCGATGCGCATCCCGTTGCTGTACCTGCTGTTCGGGATCCTGTGGATCCTCTTCAGCGACCGCGCGCTCGCCCTGCTGGCCACCGACACGGCGGCCCTCACCCGGCTGCAGTCGTGGAAGGGCGCCATCACCGTTGGCATCAGCGCGGCGCTGCTGTACGTCCTCACCTATCGCCTGCTGCACCGGCTGCTGCGCGCGGCCGACCGCGCGCGCGCGTCGGAAAACCGCCACCGCGAGATGTTCGAGGCCAACCCCAACCCGATGTTCAGCTGCGACATGCAGTCGCTGGAGATCGTGGATGCCAACCCGGCGGCCGCCGATTTCCTCGGCTGGCCGCGCGAGCACCTGCGCGGCATGGCGGTCGGCAGGTTGTGGCGCGACCGCGAGGAGCTGGCCGCGGCGGTGGCCGAGGTGCGCCAGAATCCCGGCAAGCCGCACGTGAAGCTGGCCAGCTTCACCGCGCGCGACGGCCGCGTCCGCCACGTGGAACTGCGCAGCACCGACCTGCCGCCCTCGCCCGGCGGCGCGCCGCGGTGGCTGGTCGTGCTGCTCGACCGCACCGCCGAGGAACAGGCGCGGCTGCGGCTGCTGGAGGCGCAGCAGCTGGCGCGGCTGGGCTCCTGGGAGCTGGACCTGGCCACCGGCGCCACCCGCTTCTGCCCGGTCATGCGCCAGCTCACCGCGCATCCGCCGGGACCGGACCGCCGGCTGACCGAGGTCCTGGTCGGCGCCGACGCGGCCAGCCACGCGCGCCTGGAGCGCATGCTCGAGGAGCTGGCCTCCGGCGCCCTGCCCCACCTGGACCTGCTGCTGCCGGTGCTCGGTGCCGGCGGCCAGGAGCGCCTGCTGCACCTGCGCGGCCGCCGCCTGGAGGAACAGGGCCACGCGATCCTGCGCGGCACGGTGCAGGACGTGACCGAGGAGCAGCAGACCCGGCGCCTGCTCGGCGAGCGCGAGCAGCAGTTCCGCGAGCTGGTCCGGATCCTGCCCGACGGGCTGATGATCCTGCGCGAGGAGCGGGTGTTCTACGCCAACCCGGCCTGCGCCGGGCTGTTCGGCCGCGCCCCGGAGGCGCTGATCGGCGAACCGCTGGCGGGCCTGGTCGAGCCGGCCGACCTGCCGGCGCTGCGCGGCTGGCTGCGCGGCGAACTGGCCGAGGCCTCGCCACGCATGCGCCGCAACGGCGGCGAGCCGTTCCGGGTGGCGCTGTCGCGCGCCGCGGCCCGTTACGGCGGCCAGGACTGCCAGCTGCTGCTGGTGCGCGACCTCAGCGAGCCGGAGCGCATGCGCGACGCCCTGGCCGGGGTCAACCGCGAGCTGCAGGCGATGGCCGGGCGGCTGTTCTCGGCCCAGGAGGACGAGCGCCGCGCGATCTCGCGCGAGCTGCACGACGACGTCGGCCAGGCGATCACCGCGATCAAGCTGTCGGTGCACGCGGCCATGGCCGAGGAGGACGCGGAGCGGCGGCGCGAGGACCTGCAGGAGGTGGTCGCCACCGCCGACGCCACCCTGGACAAGCTGCGCAACCTGTCCATGCTGCTGCGCCCGCCGCAGCTGGACGCGCTGGGCCTGGAAGCGGCGCTGCGCTGGCACGCCGGCAGCCTGTTCCGCAACCAGCCGGTGGTGCTGGCGCTGGACGTGGCGCCGCTGCCGCGGCGCCCGGAGCGCGAGGTCGAGCAGGCGTGCTTCCGCATCGCCCAGGAAGGGTTGACCAACATCCTGCGCCATGCCGGCGCCAGCCACGTCATCCTGGCCCTGTCCGGCGACGAGGAGTCCTTGCGCCTGCACATCCGCGACGATGGCCGCGGCTTCGACCAGGCCCAGGCAGGCGGCCTGGGCCTGGTGATCATGCGCGAGCGCGCGCAGAGCGCGGGAGGGCGCCTGAGCATCCACAGCGCGCCGGGCACGGGCACCCGCATCGAGCTGCTGCTGCCCTACGCCGCGCGGGGTTGAGGACGCGTGCTGCCTACGTCTCCCGCCATCCACGAACTTCCCGCGCCCGGCCGCCTGGGCGCCGGCCACCCGGTGCTGCAGGAACTGGTCGCGCAGGCGCGCAACGGCGGCCCGCCGCTGATGGCCCTGCACCTGGACATCGACCACTTCGCCTCGGTCAACGAGAACATGAGCTTCGAGGTGGGCGACCAGGCGCTGGCCGAGCTGGGCCGGCGCCTGCACGCCCTGCTGCAGGGCCGCGGCCACGTCTGGCACCACGGCAGCGACGAGTTCGTGGCGGTGGTGCCGCTGCAGCCGGGGATGCCGGCGCCGGAGCAGCTGGCCGAGGAACTGCTGGTCGAGGCCGAGGCGCCGCTGAGCGTGCTGCCCTACACCCTGTTCCTGAGCACCAAGGCCGGGGTCGCGATCTGCCCGCAGCACGCCACCGACGCCGACGGCCTGCTGCACCTGGCCGAGATCGCCGCGCGCCAGGCCAGCCACGTCGGCGAGCGCATCCAGATGTACGGCGGCGCCAGCCTGCAGACGGTGCACAACGAAAGCCTGATCGCGCGCCAGATCGTCGACGCGGTGCCAAACGGCGAACTGCGCCTGCGCTTCCAGCCGGAGATCAGCGCCCGCGACGGCCGCGTGGTCGGCATGGAGGCGCTGCTGCGCTGGCAGTCCCCCACCCTGGGCCTGCTGGTGCCCGAGCGCTTCATGCCGGTGGCCGAGCGCCTGGGCGTGATCGTGCAAATCGGCGACTGGGTGCTGCGCAACGCCATCAACCAGGCCCGCGCCTGGCGCGACGCCGGCTTCGACGACCTGTTCGTGGCGGTCAACGTCTCCACCCTGCAGCTGCTGCGCCCAGCCTTCGTCGACGAGGTACTGGCGATGCTGCGCCAGGCCGGGCTGCCGGCCGAGAGCCTGCTGGTCGAGATCAACGAGAGCACCCTGGCCGCCAGCGTGGCGCCGGTGTACGACGGGCTGGCGGCGCTGCGCCGCGAGGGCGTGCGCCTGGCCCTGGACAGCTTCGGCACCGGCGACTCCAGCCTCAGCGCGCTGGTCCGCTACCCGGTGGACATGCTCAAGATCGACCGCAGCTTCATCCGCAGCGCGCCGGCCGGCGAGCGCGAGACGGCGATCGTGCGCGCGATCATCGCCATGGGCCACCAGCTCAACATGAAGGTGATCGCCAACGGCGTGGAGAGCGAGGCCCAGCTGGGCTACCTGCGGCGCAGCGACTGCGACCTGTTCCAGGGCTACCTGTTCGGCGAGCCGATGCCGGCCGAGTCGGCGGGCATGGTCCTGCGGCGGCGCTACATGCGCCCGGAGCTGTTCGCCTCGACCAAGCAGGACCAGACCCTGCTGCTGGTGGACGACGAGGAGAACGTGCTGCGCTCGCTGGTGCGCCTGTTCCGCCGCGACGGCTACCGCATCCTGGCCGCCGGCAACGTGCGCGACGCGTTCGACCTGCTGGCCACCAACGAGGTCCAGGTGATCCTCTCGGACCAGCGCATGAGCGACATGAGCGGCACCGAGTTCCTGGGCCGGGTGAAGACCCTGTACCCGGACACGGTGCGCATGGTGCTGTCCGGCTACACCGACCTGGCCACGGTGACCGAGGCGATCAACCGCGGCGCGATCTACCGCTTCCTGACCAAGCCCTGGAACGACGACGAGCTGCGCGAGCACATCCGCCAGGCGTTCCGGACCCACGCCGAGCGCCAGCCGCTGCGCCCGGAAGGCCCCTGAGCGGCTGCCGCCTCAGGCGGCCGCGCGCGGCTGCCGCACCGGCAGCACGATCCGGAACTTCGAACCCTGCCCGGGCTGGCTGTCCACGTCGATGCGGCCGTGGTGCTTGGCGACGATGCCGTAGGAGATCGACAGGCCCAGCCCGGTCCCCTTGCCCACCGGCTTGGTGGTGAAGAACGGGTCGAAGATGCGCTGCATCACCTCCGGCGGGATGCCCGGGCCGCTGTCGGCGATCTCCACCCACGCCTCGTCGCCGGCGTGGCCGGTGGAGATGCGGATGGTGCCGCGCTCGCCGATGGCCTGGCCGGCGTTGATCAGGATGTTCATGAACACCTGGTTGAGCTCCGAGGGCAGGCACTCCACCGGGGGCAGCTGGCCGTAGTCCTTCTCCAGGGTGGCGTGGTACTTGAGCTCGTTCCAGATGATGTTGAGGGTGGACTCCAGGCCGGCGTGCAGGTCCACCAGCTTCCACGACTCGTCGCGCTCGGAGCGCGAGAAGTCCTTGAGGTCCTTGACGATCCGGGTCACCCGCTCGATCCCCTCGCGCGACTCGGTCATCAGCTGCGGCAGGTCGCGGGCGATGAAGTCGATGTCCAGGCGCGAGCGGGTCTGGTCGATCTCGGCCAGCATCGCGCGCGGGTCTGGCGAGCGCAGGGCGCGCTCGTAGGCGTCGATCAGCGCGAACAGGCTGTGCAGGTATTCCTGCAGGCTGCCCAGGTTGGAGTGCACGTAGCCGATCGGGTTGTTGATCTCGTGGGCGACGCCGGCCGCCAGCTGGCCGATCGAGGCCAGCTTCTCGGCCTGCAGCAGCTTGGCCTGGGCCGCGGTCAGGCGCACGTTCAACTCGGCGTGGCGGCGCAGCAGGTCCTGTTCGTACACCTGCACCTTGCGCAGGTCGGTCAGCAGCACCAGGTACCAGCCGCCCTCGTCCGGGCAGTAATACGCGTGCACCAGCAGGATCGAGTCCTTGCCGAAGGACAGGTGCCCGCTCCAGCGCCCTTCCGCGCGCGCCTGCGGCAGCGCGTCGCGCGGCAGCAGCGCCTCCAGGGTCAGGCTGCCGTCGGTCCCGCCCGGTGGGCAGTCCTGGCACAGGGCCGAGGCGGCGGGATTGGCATAGGCCAGGGTCCCGGATCCGCTGAACAGCAGCACGCCTTCCTGCAGGCTGTCGCCCAGGCGGTCGAGGATTGCGGGGGAAGGCATCAGGCCTTCGCGGTTTCGATATGGCATGGCGCGCGGCGCGGCTCCGGTGAAACACCGGATTCTAGCGGCGGGGAGCGCGCCGGGTCAGGCGACCGCGAGGTCGCGGCTGGCGCGCAGCTGCTGGGCCTGGCCGTGGGCGTCGTAGGCCGGGGCGCTCTCGGCGCGGCCCAGGTGGCGCAGCGCCCAGTTCACCTCGCGCCGGCGGCGCGCCAGCAGCGCACCGTTGCGGCGGTTGGCTTCGGCCAGCTCGGCCAGGCGCTCGGCCTGGCCCTGGGGCAAGGCTTCCTCCAGCTCGCGCAGGGCCGCCAGCTTCTCGGCGGTGGAGCGCATCAGCAGCTCCACGTCGTGGTCCAGCAACGCGCGGCGCTCGTCGGCCAGCGCGGCGGCCAGGCGGTCGAGGGCGGCGTCGGTGGCGGCCGGGGCGGTCATCGGGATCAGCCGAGCAGGCGGTCCATCTCGAGCATGCGATCGGCGATCTTCGCCGGATCGATCCGGTAGCTGCCGGACTCCAGCGCCTGGCGCACTTCGGCCACGCGCGCGGCGTCGACCGCGGGGGTGACGGCCAGCTCGCGCTGCAGGGCCTGCAGGCTGGCGGCTTCGCCGGTCAGGCGCAGGCTGTCGCCGGCGCGGGTGGCTTCCACCGGCTCCGAACGGTCGGCGCCGGCGGCGGCAGTACGGCCGACCTGGACCGTGCTGCGCACGGCCTGCGGCGGGAGGCTGCCTTCGATCTTCTGGCTCATGGGAATGAGTCCTTGGGCGGGGTACGCGCTGGGTATCGGCATGCGTCGGCGGGAACTTTAGAGCTGGAGCACGGATTTCGTGCCGGCGTTCAGGGAGTGACCAGCACATCCCCGCCGGGGACCACGCGCCCCTGCAGGATACGCCGGGAAGAAAGGTTTTCCACGCTGACCCGCTCGTCCACCGCGGCGTCGCCGAGGGCGCGGCCGGCCACCCGGACCTCCACCCCGCCGCGGCGCGAGACCAGGGCGACCTGGTCGCCGCGGCGCACGATCCGCGGCGCGGCCAGGTCGCCGGCGCCCAGCACGGTGCCGGCGGCCATGGCGCGGCGTGCCACCTGGCCCACGGCCTGGGCCGGGTCCGACAGCGGGGTGCCGGCCAGGCGCGAGGCGTCGCGCTGGGCGGTGGACAGGGCGTCGGCGGCCAGGGTCTCGCCGGCGGACACGCCGCGCGCCAGCACCACCACCTGCTGGCTGCGGCGCTGGCGGACCGGCACGTAAAGCCGCCAGCCGCCCGGGCAGGACACCTCCACGGTGGACGCGGTGGACTGCCGGCCCTGTAGCGGCGCCGCGCAGGCGGGCATGCGCAGCGCCGGGTCCAGGCTGGCCTCGCCCTCACCGCCCACCGCGGCGAGCGCGGCCTCGCGGATCGAGTCCACCGGCTGGTACGCGGTGGCCGACGCCCAGGCCACCGGCCAGGCGAGCAGGAGTGCGAGGAATCGACGCGGGCGGAGCATGCAGGCCTTCGGTCGCGGGGAATCTGCCCGGCTCTTGCAAGCGGCGTGCCAGACGCCCGGCTCAAGCGTCGCCGCCCCCGGCCGATACCGCGGGCATGACCCACAACCTGCTCAACCGCATCGACCAGCGTACCCGGCTGGCCGGCCACAACCGCCTGGCGCTGTTGCTGTTCCGCCTGGGCGGGCGCCAGCTTTTTGGCGTCAACGTGTTCAAGGTCCAGGAGGTGCTGCGGCGGCCGCCGCTGTTCCAGCTCCCGGGCCTGCCGCCGCAGTTCGCCGGCGCGGCCGACGTGCGCGGCCGCTCGGTGCCGGTGCTGGACCTGGGCCTGGCGATCGGCCACCCGGAGCGGCTGGCGCCCGGCGACGAGGGCACCCAGTACCTGGTGGTCACCGAGTTCAACCGCTCGGTGCAGGGCTTCCTGGTCAGCGACGTGGAGCGGATCGTGAACATCGCGGTGGAGGACATCCATCCGCCGCCGGACCTGGGCGCCGACAGCACCTACCTGACCGCGGTGACGCGCTTCCAGGGCGAGCTGATCCAGGTGCTGGACGTGGAGAGCGTGCTGGCCGACATCACCCAGGCGCGGATGGACGCCACCCTGGAGCCGGAGATGGCCCTGCCCGCCGACGCCCCGCCGATGCAGGTGCTGGTGGTGGACGACTCGCGCGTGGCCCGGCAGCAGATCCGCAGCGTGCTGGACCAGCTGGGGGTCGGCGTGACCCTGCTGTCCGACGGCCGCCAGGCGCTGGAACACCTCCTGCAGGTGCTCTCCAGCGGCGAGGACCCGTGCAAGCGCTACGCGATGATCATCTCCGACATCGAGATGCCGGCGATGGACGGCTACACCCTGACGACGGAAATCCGGCGCAACCCGGGCCTGGCGGGGCTGTACGTGCTGCTGCACACCTCGCTGTCGGGCGTGTTCAACAACGCCATGGTCGAGCGCGTGGGCGCCAATGCCTTCGTCGCCAAGTACAGCCCCCACGAGCTGGCCGACCACGTGCTGACGCGCCTGCGCCAGGTCGCCGCCGAGACGGCCTGAGCCCCTCCGGCCGGCGCCCGCGCGGCCCCGGCAACGGACTTCCGGCGCGTTCTGGCACGCGCCTTGCCTGAGCACTGGCGACCTTCCGCGATGGAGTCGCCATGTTCAACCCGATCTCTTCCTATATGGGTGTCCACGCCGACGCCCTGCCCCTGCGCGAGCAGCGGATGAAGCTGATCGCCAGCAACCTGGCCAATGCCGACACCCCCGGCTACAAGGCCCAGGACCTGGACTTCAATGCCGCCCTGGACGCCGCGACCCGCGCCCGCGAAGGGCGCGCCGCCGGCGGGCCTGGCGTGCCCGCGGCGACCCACGAACGCCACATCCAGGACGCCATCGCCACCGGCGCGGCTCCGTTCCAGTACACCCGCCAGGCCTCCCAGCCCAGCCTCGACGGCAACACCGTCGACCCGGACATGGAGCGCGCCGCCTACGGCCGCGCCGCGCTGGAGTACCGCGCCTCGCTGAGCTTCGTCGAGGGCAAGGTGCGCACCCTGCTCACCGCGATCACCGGCCAGTAACAGGAGTCCGAGCATGAGCAACCTCCCGATCTTCGACGTCGCCGGCTCCGGGCTGCACGCGCAGTCGGTGCGGCTGAGCACGATCGCCTCCAACCTGGCCAATGCCGACTCGGTGGCCGGCTCGCCGGAGGCGGTCTACAAGCCGCTGGAGCCGGTGTTCCAGGCGCAGGCCAGCGGTTCGGACCCGGCCCTGACCGGCGTGCGCGTGCGCGAGATCGCGCAGAGCGAGGCCCCGCCCGTGCGCCGCTACGAGCCCGGCCACCCGCTGGCCGACGCCGACGGCTACGTGTTCGCCCCGGACGTGGACCCGGTGGCGCAGATGGTCAACCTGATCTCCGCCTCGCGCAGCTACCAGGCCGGCGTGGAGGTCATCAACACGGCCAAGGAGCTGGCCATCGCCACCCTCACCATGGGCCGCTGAGGACATACCGCATGAGCGCGATCGCCAGCGACATCTATTCCAGCCTCGGGCTGGCCCCGGCCGCGACCGGCAACGGCGCCAAGAGCGACTCGCTGGGCCAGGCCGACTTCCTGCGCCTGATGACCGAGCAGCTCAAGCACCAGGACCCGCTGAACCCGATGGAGAACAGCCAGTTCCTGGGGCAGCTGGCGCAGTTCTCCACCGTGCAGGGCATCGAGACCCTCAATACCCAGGTCAAGGCGTTCTCGTCGGCGCTGAGCAGCGACCAGCTGCTGCGCGGCGCCGCCCTGGTCGGGCACGAGGTGCTGGTGCCGTCGGCGAAGGTCGCGCTGGGCGAATCCGGCGGCGCCAGCGGTGCGGTCGCCGCGCCCGACGCCGGCACGGTGCAGTTCACCGTCACCGACGCCACCGGGCGCACGGTCAAGGAGTTCAGCGTCCCGGCCAACCGCGCCGGCGAGGTTGCCTTCGCCTGGGACGGCACCAACCACCTCGGCGAGCGCGCGCCCGCCGGCAGCTACGGGATCACCGCCAAGTACACCGCCAACGACGGCAGCACCAAGGCGCTGGACACCTACGTCCGCGGCAAGGTCGACAGCGTCACCGCCGGCAGCGATGGCCTGTTCCTCGACCTCCCGGGCCTGGGCACCGTCCCGCTCGACTACGTGCTCCGCATCAGCTGAGCCGCACCACCCGAATTCCGCAGGAGTCCGCCATGAGCTTCACCACCTCGCTGTCCGGCATCAACGCGGCCAACGCCGACCTCAACGTCACCTCGAACAACATCGCCAACGCCAGCACCGTCGGCTTCAAGACCTCGCGTGCCGAGTTCGCCGACCTGTTCTCCACCACCAGCTACGGCCTGGCGCGGAACGCGATCGGCTCGGGCGTGAAGGTCAGCAACATCGCCCCGCAGTTCGCGCAGGGCAACATCGACCCGACCGGCCGCAGCCTGGACTTCGCCATCGACGGCGAAGGCTTCTTCACCGTGGTCAAGAACGGCGACACCCTCTACACCCGCGCCGGCAACTTCCAGCCCGACAGCAGCGGCTACGTGATCACCCCGGACGGCGCGCGACTGCAGGTGTACGCGCCCAACGCCAGCGGCGGCTTCGACGTCGGCCGCACCACCGACCTGAAGCTGGCCACCACCGACAGCCCGCCGCGCCAGAGCAGCCTGGTCGAGCTGATGGTCACCCTGCCCGGCGCGGCCACCGAGCCGACCGTGCAGCCGTTCGACCCGTCCGATGCCAACAGCTACAACGCCGGCAGCGGCGGCGTCACCGTGTACGACTCGCTGGGCGTGCCGCACGTGCAGGCCTCGTACTTCGTCAAGACCGCCAACCCGAACGAGTGGCAGGTCTACAACTACATCGACGGCAACCCGGTCGGCGCGCCGACCACGCTGCAGTTCGATTCCAACGGCGCCCTGGTGTCCCCGGCCGACGGCCGCGTCGCCATGGATCCCTACGCGCCGGGCACCGGCGCCGGCACCCTGGAGCTGAGCCTGGACATCAGCGGGAGCACCCAGTACGGCAGCAACTTCGCCCTGCGCAGCGTCAACCAGGACGGCGTGGCCTCCGGCAAGCTGACCGAGATCGACGTGTCCGAGGACGGCGTGGTCTATGCCCGCTACTCCAACGGCGAGGACGTGCCGCTGGGCCAGATCGTGCTGACCAACTTCGTCAACCCGCAGGGCCTGCAGGCGGTCGGCAACAACATGTGGGCGGCGACCTACTCCTCGGGCACGCCGCGCAGCGGCACCCCGGATTCGTCGGACTTCGGCCGCATCCAGTCCGGCGCGCTGGAGGCCTCGACCGTGGACCTGACCGAGCAGCTGGTCAACATGATCACCGCGCAGCGCAACTTCCAGGCCAACGCGCAGATGATCTCGACCCAGGACCAGGCCACCCAGACGGTCATCAACATCCGGTAATTCGTGATTGGTGATTGGTGGTTGGAGGAGGCCAACGCGCTCCTCCAACCACCATCACTATTCCGGTCAGCCGGCTCTTTCCAATCACGAATCACGAATCACGGCCCGCCCATGGACAAAGCGCTCTACATCGCGATGACCGGCGCCCGCGCCTCGCTGCAGGCGCAGGGCACGGTCAGCCACAACCTGGCCAATGCCGATACCGCCGGGTTCAAGGCGGTGCTGGCCAATACCGAGGCCTTCCCGGTGCGCGGTGCCGGGTATCCGTCGCGGGTGGCGGCGCTGCACGTGGACCAGGGGTTCAATTCCAGCGTCGGCGCGCAGCGCGTCACCGGCAATCCGCTGGACGTGTCGCTGCACGCCGACCGCTGGCTGGCGGTGCAGGCGCCGGGCGGCGGCGAGGCCTACACCCGCGCCGGCAACCTGTCGCTGACCCCGAACGGGCAGCTGGTGACCGCCGGCGGCCATCCGGTGCTGGACCAGGACGGCAACCCGATCGCCCTGCCCCCGCACCAGGCGCTGGAGATCGGCCAGGACGGCACCGTGTCCATCATCCCGCTGGGCGAAGGCGCCGACACCATGGCGGTGCTGGGGCGTCTGAAGGTGGTCGAGGCGCGACCGGAGCAGCTGCAGCGCGGCCTGGACGGCCTGATGCGCAACATCGCCCCGCAGCAGCCGCTGCAGCAGGCACCCGGCACCGTGCTCACCACCGGCGTAATCGAGGAAAGCAACGTCGACGCCGCCGGCGCGCTGGTGCAGATGATCCAGATCCAGCGCCAGTTCGAGATGCAGGTGAAGGTCATCAAGACCGGCGACGAGAACGCGCGCTCGGCCAACACCATGCTGCGCCTGGGCGGCTGACGGCCGTTCCGGTCCCCTGCCGGTGCCCTCCGCCGGAGGGACATCCGGGCGCCGCCCGCCCCGTCGGCAAGGCGCCCGTTCCTTTGCTTCCGTGCCCTGCCCCTGCGCACGCCCGGGCGGCCCCGTCGCGGCCGCGACGGCGTCCCGGCGCGCGGACGGCATGCCGCCACGGCCAGCGCGACGGGCCTCCGACGCGGTTCTGGCACGCCCCATGCATCAGGGGTGGCGTCAATCCGTCACGTGAGGTTCCGCGTCATGAATCAGGCACTCTGGGTCGCCAAGACCGGTCTGGATGCGCAGCAGACGCGCATGTCCGTGGTGGCCAACAACCTGGCCAACACCAACACCACCGGCTTCAAGCGCGACCGCGCCAACTTCGAGGACCTGCTGTACCAGCAGGTGCGCCAGCCCGGCGGCTCGACCTCGGCGCAGACCCAGCTGCCATCCGGCCTGCAGCTGGGCACCGGCGTGCGCGTGGTGTCCACCGCCAAGGACTTCCAGCAGGGCAACCCGCAGCAGACCGGCCGCGCCCTGGACGTGATGATCAACGGCCGCGGGTTCTTCGAGGTGCTGATGCCCGACGGCAGCTCGGCCTACACCCGCGACGGCAGCTTCCAGGTCAACGCCCAGGGCGAGCTGGTGACCAGCAGCGGCTACCCGGTGCAGCCGGGCATCCAGATCCCCGAGGGCGCGCAGTCGATGACCATCGGCACCGACGGCACGATCACCGTGCAGATGGCCGGCGACGGCCAGGCGCTGGAGATCGGCGCCCTGACCCTCACCGACTTCATCAATCCCGCCGGCCTGCAGGCACGCGGCGAGAACCTGTACGTGGAGACCACCGCCTCCGGACCGGCGCAGAACGGCACGCCCGGCCTCAATGGCCTGGGCCTGATCGAACAGGGTGCGCTGGAGGGCAGCAACGTCAACGTGGTCGAGGAGCTGGTGAGCATGATCGAGACCCAGCGCGCGTACGAAATGAACGCCAAGGCCATCTCCACCACCGACTCGATGCTCGGCTTCCTCAATAACAACGTCTGACCGCGCTAGCGCCGCTGGAGTCCCGCCATGAACCCGCGTCCCCGTTCCGCCCTCGTCCTGGCGCTGCCGGCCGTGCTGCTGCTGGGCGGCTGCGCGGCCGCCGGCGACGTGCGCCCCTACCCGCCGCTGGCGCCGATCGTCCCGGGCATGCCGGCCCAGGCCGCGCCAACGCCCGGCGCGATCTACGCCGGCGGCCAGGGGCTGTCGCTGTACGGCGACCGCATCGCCCGCGACGTCGGCGACCTGCTGACCATCACCCTGGTCGAGTCCACCACCGCGCAGACCAGCGCCACCACCCAGGTCAGCAAGGACAGCGAGCTGTCCACCGGGGTGACCTCGCTGTTCGGCGGGCCGGTGAGCTTCAAGGGCCGCGACATCCTCTCGGCCTCGGCCAACGGCGAGCGCGGCTTCGACGGCCAGGGCAAGTCCAGCCAGAGCAACCGCCTGCAGGGCAGCGTCACCGTGAGCGTGATCCAGCGCCTGCCCAACGGCAACCTGGTCGTGCAGGGGCAGAAGAACCTGCGCCTCAACCAGGGCGACGAGCTGGTGCAGATCCAGGGCATCGTCCGCCCGCAGGACATCTCGCGCGACAACACCGTGCCCTCCAGCCGGGTCGGCGAGGCGCGGATCGTCTATGGCGGCCGCGGCGCGCTGGCCCAGTCCAACGCGATGGGCTGGCTGAGCCGCTTCTTCAATTCCGGCCTGTACCCGTACTGAGGTCGCCCCATGGCAACGTCCCGCAACCCCATTTCCGGCCTGCGCGCCCTCGCCTGCGCGCTGGTGCTGCTGGCCCTGGTGGCCGCGCCGGCGCAGGCCGAGCGCATCAAGGACCTGGCCCAGGTCGGCGGCGTGCGCAGCAACGCCTTGGTCGGCTACGGCCTGGTGGTGGGCCTGGACAACAGCGGCGACCGCACCAGCCAGGCGCCGTTCACCGTGCAGAGCCTGAAGAACATGCTCGCCGAGCTGGGCGTGCAGGTGCCGGCCAACGTCAACCCGCAGCTGAAGAACGTGGCCGCGGTGGCGATCCACGCCGAGTTGCCGCCGTTCGCCAAGCCCGGCCAGACCATCGACGTGACCGTGTCCTCGATCGGCAACGCGGTGTCGCTGCGCGGCGGTTCGCTGCTGATGGCGCCGCTGAAGGGCGCCGACGGCCAGGTCTACGCCATCGCCCAGGGCAACCTTGTGGTCGGCGGCTTCGGCGCCCAGGGCCGCGACGGCTCGCGCGTGGCGGTCAACATCCCCAGCACCGGGCGCATCCCCAACGGCGCCACCATCGAGCGCGCCCTGCCCAACGTGCTGGAGGCCGGCGGCGACCTGACCCTCAACCTGCACCGCACCGACTTCACCACCGTCGCGCGCATGGTCGACGCGATCAACCGCATGTACGGCCCCGGCGTGGCGCGCGCGGTGGACGGGGTGACGGTGGCCGTGTCCGCGCCGTCGGACCCGGGCATGCGCATCAGCTTCCTCTCCCAGATCGAGAACCTGGAACTGACCCCGGGCACCGCGCCTGCCAAGGTCATCGTCAACGCCCGCACCGGCACGGTGGTGATCGGTTCGCAGGTGCGGGTGATGCCGGCGGCGGTCACCCACGGCGCGTTGACCGTGACCATCAACGAGGGCGTGCAGGTGAGCCAGCCCGGCGCCTTCGCCGGCGGCCACACCGTGGCCGCCCCGACCTCCTCCATCAGCAGCGCGCAGGAAGGCAGCCGCATGTTCCGCTTCGAGGGCGGCACCACCCTGGACGAGATCGTGCGCGCGGTGAACGAGGTCGGCGCCGCGCCGGGCGACCTGATCGCCATCCTCGAGGCCCTGAAGCAGGCCGGCGCGCTGCGCGCGGAGCTGGAAGTGATCTGATGCGCATCGACGCCCGCCCGCTGGAATTGGCGCCCCAGTCCGCTCCCGACGCCGCGCGGGTGGAACATGCCGCGCGCCAGCTCGAAGGCCAGTTCGCCCAGATGCTGGTCAAGAGCATGCGCGACGCCAGCTTCGGCGACTCGTTGTTCCCCAACGAGAACCAGGTCTTCCGCGACATGTACGACCAGCAGCTGGCGCAGGCGCTGACTTCCGGCAAGGGCCTGGGGCTGGCGCCGATGATCGCGCGCCAGCTGGCCCGGCAGAGCGGCATCGACGCCGGCGGCGGCAAGGCGCTGGATACCCGCATCGACGTCCGTCCCGGCCCGACCCGTGCCGCCGCCGCGGCCCAGGCCTACGCCAGTGCCGCCGGGACGATGGACGTTCTCTCCCCCGGCGCCGATCGGGCCCTGGACCTGATCGCCGGCCGCGAGGGCGGCGATGCCGGCGACGGCTCGCCGCTGGACGCGCTGGTCCGCCGCCTGATGGCCGGCCCGGAGGGCGCCGCGGCCACCACCGGCATGGTCCCGCAGGGCGCCGCGGCCCGGGCGGCGGCGGAGTTCGCGCCGCGCAGCCCCGAGCACTTCGTCGCCAGCATCTGGGACCAGGCCCAGGCCGCGGCCCGGGAACTGGGCGTGGACGCGCGCGCCCTGGTGGCCCAGGCCGCGCTGGAAACCGGCTGGGGCCGGCGCCAGATCCAGCGCGATGGCGGCGGCAGCGCCAACAACCTGTTCGGCATCAAGGCCAACGGCTGGAGCGGCGAGCGCGCCACCACCCGCACCCACGAATACGCCGGCGGCGTGCGCCGCACCGAGACCGCGCAGTTCCGTGCCTACGCCTCCCCGGCCGAGAGCTTCGCCGACTACGTGCGCTTGCTGAAGAACAACCCGCGCTACCAGAAGGCGCTGCAGGCCGGCGGCGACGTCCGCCGCTTCGCCCAGGCGCTGCAGAACGCCGGCTATGCCACCGATCCGGGTTACGCGGCCAAGATCACCGCCATCGCCAATGGCCCGACCGTCAACCGCGCCATGCAGGCGATCGCCGGCGTGGCCGCGCGCGCGGCCGGCGGCGCGCTGGCCGCGGCCGACGTGGCCGGCTTCACCAGGAGATAAGCGATGCCCGTCCTGTCCACCGGCACCGGCGCCCTGCTCGCGTTCCAGCGGGCGCTTTCGACGGTCAGCCACAACGTCGCCAACGTCAACACCGAGGGCTATACCCGGCAGCGCGTCGACTTCGCCACGCGCACGCCGATCGACTACGGCTACGGCTACGTCGGCAGCGGCACCAAGGTCGCCGACATCCGGCGCATGGCCGACGAGCTGGCGACCTCGCGCCTGCTCGACAGCGGTGGTGAACTGGCGCGCCTGCAGCAGCTTTCCGCCCTGACTTCGCGCCTGGACGCGCTGTTTTCCGACAGCGCCACCAACCTCGCCGGCGCCTGGTCCAACTTCTTCGACTCGGTCAGCGCGCTGTCCTCCAACGCCGCCGCCACCGCCGAGCGCCAGAACGTGCTGGCCGAGGCCAACGCCCTGGCCACCCGCTTCCGCCAGCTCGACGGCCACATCGCCTCGCTGGATTCGGAGATCAACAACAGCCTGCTGGCCGGCGCCAGCGAGATCAGCCGCCTGGCCGCGGAGATCGCCCGCATCAACGGCGAGGTCGGCTCGGACGCCAGCAAGGCCGCGCCCGACCTGCTGGATCGCCGCGACCAGCTGGTGGCCGAACTGGTCGGCTACACCGGCGGCACCGCGGTCATGCAGGACGGCGGCGCGATCAACGTGTTCACCGCCGGTGGCCAGCCGCTGGTGGTGGGCGTGCAGGCCTCGAAGCTGACCACCGTGGCCGATCCCTACCGTCCCGAGCGCCTGCAGCTGGCGCTGGACGGCGGCGGTTCGCGGACCGTGCTGGACCAGCGCGTGCTGGGCGGCCGGATGGGCGGCCTGCTGGAGTTCCGCAACACCGTGCTGGACCCGGCAGCCGCCGAGCTGGGCCGGATCGCGGTGGCGATGGCGACCACCTTCAACCAGGGCCATGCCGCGGGCATGGACCTGTACGGCAACCTGGGCGGCGCCTTCTTCGACGTGCCGGCGCCGCAGGTCAACGCGCACGCCGGCAACGGCGGCGGCGCCACCCTCCAGGCCCAGGTCGCCGACGTGTCCGCGCTCGACGGCCAGAACCTGGTGCTGCGCCTGGGCGATACCGGCTGGATCGCGATGCGCGCCGACACCGGCGAGGCCTTGCCGATGACCGGCAGCGGCACCGCGGCTGACCCGTTCGTGGTCGCCGGCATCTCGCTGCAGGTTTCCGGCACCGCCGCGATCGGCGACCGCTTCCTGGTGCAGCCGACCGCGCGCGCGCCGGGTGGCTTCTCGGTGGCGATCTCCGATCCGTCGCGCATTGCCGCCGCCACGCCGGTGCGTGGCAACGCCGCGCTGTCCAACGTGGGCAGCGGCGCGCTGTCCGGCCTGCGCGTGGAGGACGCCTCCGATCCCGCCCTGCTGCAGGACGCGGTCATCGAGTTCCTCGACGCCGGGCAGTACACCATCGACGGCGCCGGCCCGTTCGCCTTCACCCCGGGCCAGCGCATCAGCGCCAACGGCTGGAGCGTAGTGCTCGACGGCATCCCGGCGGCCGGCGACCAGTTCACCATCTCGCGCGCGGCACCCGGCAGCGGCGACAACGGCAATGCCACCCGCCTGGCCAACCTGGACGACGCGCGCGTGGTCAGCGGCGGCACCATCAGCCTCAACGGCGCGGTCGGCGGCCTCACCACCATGGTCGGCTCGGCCGCGCGCCAGGCCGAGTACGCGGCCGACGCGCAGCAGGTGATCCACGACGACGCCAGGGCCGCGCGCGACGCGGTGGCCGGCGTCAACCTCGACGAGGAGGCGGCCAACATGCTGCGCCTGCAGCAGGCCTACCAGGCCGCCGCGCAGATCATCTCCACCGCCGACAACCTGTTCCAGTCCATCCTGAGCGCCGTCCGCCGATGAACTCGCGCATCTCCACCAGCCTGATGTACGACCTGTCGCTGGCCACCATGCTGGCGCGGCAGAAGAAGCTCTCGCAGCTGCAGCAGCAGGTCGCGACCGGGCAGAAAAACATCACCGCCAAGGACGACCCGGTCGGCGTGGGCGCCGCCGTGGGCCTGGACCGCTCGCTGGCCGAACTGGAGCGGTTCGGGCTCAACGCCAACACCGTGAACCACCGCCTGGGCCTGCAGGAAAACGTCCTCGCGCTGATCGGCGACGACATGATCCGCATCAACGAGCTGGCGGTGCAGGCCAACACCGACACGCTCTCGGACGATGACCGCAAGTCCATCGCCGCCGAGCTGCGCGCGATCCGCGACAACCTGATCAGCCTGGCCAACAGCGACGATGGCGCCGGCCGCTACCTGTTCGGCGGCGCGGCCGACGACGTCGCGCCGTTCACCCGCGTCGCCGGCGGCGTGGCCTACAACGGCGACCAGACCCAGCGCCAGGTCGAGATCGCGCCCGGCACCTTCGTGCAGGACACGCTGCCGGGCAGCGAGGTGTTCATGCGCATCCGCACCGGCGACGGCGTGCTGGACGCGCGCATGGCCGCGTCCAACACCGGCACCGGCGTGCTGGAGAGCTTCAGCCGCAGCACCGCCGGCGGCTGGAACGGCGAGAGCTACACGATCCGTTTCACCGGCGGCGACGGCTACGAGGTGTCCGACGCCAATGGCAACGCGGTCGCCGCGGGGACCTGGACGGCGAAGACGGACATCGAGTTCGGTGGCCTGCGCGTTTCGATCAGCGGGCAGCCCGCGGACGGCGACGAACTGCAGATCGGTCCGTCCGGGACGCGCGACGTGTTCGCCACGGTGCAGCAGCTGGTGGATGCGCTGGAAGCGCCGGTGGTGACCGGGGCGGACCGCGCGGCCCGCCGCAACGCATTGCAGTCCTCGATGCGCGACATCGCGCGCGCCGCGGAGGCAATGATCGACGCGCGGGCTTCCGGCGGCGCGCAGATGGCGCTGATCGAGGACTCGGCCGCGCTGCGCGAGGCAAACGCGGTGACGCTCAAGACCACCCTCTCGGGCATGCGCGACCTGGATTACGCCGACGCGATCACCCGCTTCCAGCTGGAGAGCACCGCGCTGCAGACGGCGCAGACCGTGTTCACCCGCATGCAGGGGCTATCGCTGTTCAACCTGCTGCGCTGAGCGCGCGCGGGCCTCCTGACCTGGAAACGGAACGGCGCGGGCAACCGCGCCGTTTTTCTTTTTCGCTCCTCCCCCTAAAGCCGGGGAAGCCGCTGCCGTTAATCGATACCGTAGCCGGACGCGCCCGGAAAGAAGCCCTTTGGGGCCATGCAAGTTCCTGGCGCATAAGAAAAAAATCCCGGCGCGGCGCTAAAGCTTCGAACCCTGCCGCCGTTAATGAATACAGCAGCGGCACCGGTCAGATTGATGACCCCCCTGCGGAGGTCCGGCCAAGGCTTACGCAGTCCTACCCGCCGGGATGAATCGCTTAGAGGAGACTCAAAATGGCACAAGTCATCAACACGAACGTGATGTCGCTCAATGCGCAGCGCAACCTGAGCACCAACAGCGCTAGCCTGGCGACCACGATCCAGCGCCTGTCCTCGGGCCTGCGCATCAACAGCGCCAAGGACGACGCGGCCGGCCTGGCCATCGCCCAGCGCATGACCACCCAGGTCCGCGGCATGGAGCAGGCGGCGCGCAACGCCAACGACGGCATCTCGCTGGCGCAGACCGCCGAAGGCGCCCTGCAGGAAATCTCCAACAACCTGCAGCGCATCCGCGAGCTGGCCGTGCAGGCCGCCAACGGCACCAACTCCAACGAGGACAAGGCGGCGCTGCAGAAGGAAGTCCAGCAGCTGAAGGACGAAATCTCGCGCGTCATCGAGAACACCAAGTTCAACGGCATCCACCTGCTGAACACCAGCGGCACGGTGATCTCGATCCAGGTCGGCGCCAACGACACCGACCACGACAAGATCGACGTCACCCTGAACGACATCAAGACGGCCCTGAGCGGGATCACCTCCTCGTCCTTCAGCGTCGAGGCGATGACCGCCGGCAGCGGCGCCAGCAACCTGTCGGCCCTGGACACCGCCCTGCAGTCGGTGAACGAGGCCCGCGCCGACCTGGGTGCGATCCAGAACCGCTTCAGCTCCGCGATCGCCAACCTGCAGGTCAGCGCCGAGAACATGGCCGCTTCGCGCAGCCGCATCCAGGACGCCGACTACGCCAAGGAGACCGCCGAACTGACCCGCAACCAGATCCTGCAGCAGGCCGGTACGGCGATGCTGGCCCAGGCCAAGGCGATCCCGCAGAACGTCCTGAGCCTGCTGCAGTAAGCCAGGCCAGCGCGGTAACCGCACCAGGCCCGCCCCGGTCCCACCGGGGTGGGCTTCCCTTTTTCCGGCGCCCGGCGGCGGCACGCGGCTTGCATCAGCTTCCCGGTCGCCGGCGGCAGCCGCTGCGCGACGACGGCCCGGCGGCGGATGGCCCCGCTTCCGGGATCCGGTCCGGGTGCCGCCCCACGGCGCGCGCCGGTCCGGGCCGCGCGGCCATCCACTCCCCGGGTGATCCATGTACCAGAGCAGACTCCACCGCAGGTTGCGCTTCCCCTACTACCTGATGGCTCCCGACTACCAGGAGGCCTCGTCCGGGGTGCAGTGCGTCCACTACCTGTGCCATGCGCTCAACCTCGAGGGCGCGGACGCCTACCTGGTGGGGGCCAAGGTGCTCAACCCGGCGCTGAAAACGCCCGTGCTCACGGACGAGATGATCGCCCGGCACGTGGCGGAAGGCCGGCCGGGCATCGCCATCTATCCGGAAATCGTGCAGGGCTCGCCGATCCCGGCCGCGGTGGCGGTGCGCTACATGCTCAACCGCGAGGGCGTGATCGGCGGCAAGCCGATGGATCCCGGCCCGGACGACCTGTACATCTACCACCGCAGGGAGTTCATGGACCCGGAGCGCCCGGGCCAGCTGCTTACCGTGCCGATGGTGGATCCGGAGCGCTTCAGCCCGCAGCCGGAGGTCGAGCGCACGCTGGACCTGCTCTACCTCAACCGCGTGCCCGCCTCGGAGGTGGACTTCTCGCGCCTGCCGCCCGGCATCGTGGTGCTCTCGCCGGAGAACCGGCTGGGGCTGGACGAGCTGGCGGACGTGCTGCGCCAGGCGCGCGTGCTCTACACCTACGAGTCCTCCACCACCTGCCGCCTGGCGATCATGTGCGGTTGCCCGGTGGTGCCGCTGGTCGCGCCCGGGTACGAGAACCTGGCGGTCACGCCGCAGACCGTCGCCGACCTCGGCGGCGGCGGCTTCGCCTGGGACGACTCGCAGGAATCGCTCGAGCTGGCGCGTTCGCAGTGCGGACGCATCCGCGAACTGGTCGTGAAGATCGAGGACCGGTTCTGGAAGCAGCTGCACAAGTTCATCGAGACCACCCAGGAGGCCGTGCGTGCCAGGCAGCCGGTGGCAGCGGCCCCGGGCGGCCTGCGTGGCTGGCTGGAGGCGCGCACGCCGTTGCCGGCGCAGGCGCAGATCATTGCCGGCGCCCTGGCCCAGGAAGCCAACCCGGTCATCGGCGTGCTGGTCAACGGCAGCGATCCCTTGCGCCTGGGCCGCACGCTGCGCAGCCTGGCCCAGGCCCGGGAGCTGTATCCGCACCTGAAGACCTGGTGCGTCGCCGCGGACGGCACCGCACTGCCGGCCGACGCAGCGCAGGGCATCGAGGCCCTGCCAGCCGGCGCTTCCGCCGGCGCGGCCGGCGCGGCCAACGCGATCGCCGCGGCCGGCGCATGCGACTGGCTGATGGTGGTCGATGCCGGCTGCGAGTTCGTGGCCCCGGCCATGCAGTTGATGGCGGTGAACCTGGTCGCCAATCCGGAGCTGCGCGCGGTGTACGCCGACGCGGTGCAGCGCGATCCCGGCGGCGGCCTCTCCGCCTTGTTCCGCCCGGACTTCAACCTCGACCTGCTGCTGTCCGCCCCGGGCAGCCACGCCCGCCACTGGCTGTACAACTGCAAGGTGCTGCTGGAGGCCGGCGGCCTGGCGCCGGAGCACGGCGAGGCCGCGGAACTGGACCTGCTGCTGCGCCTGGTCGAATCGGGCGGCTTCGCCGGCCTGGGCCACGTGCACGAGCCGCTGCTGGTCACTCCGCTCCAGGTGCTGCGCAGCCTGCCGGAGGAGGAGCGCGCGATCCTGCGCCATCTGCGCGACCGCGGCTATGAGGGGGCGAGCGTGGCCAGCCACCTGCCCGGCCTGTACCGCGTCGGCTATGGCCACCCCGACCAGCCGCTGGTGTCGGTACTGGTCCCGACCCGCGACCAGTTCGCCCTGGTGCAGCGCTGCCTCGACACCCTGCTGGAGAAGACCCGCTACCCGAACTACGAGGTGCTGGTCGTCGACAACGGCAGCACCGAGGAGGCGGCGTGCCGCTGGCTGGACGGCATCGAGGCCATGGGTAGCGAACGCCTGCGCGTGCTGCGCCATCCCGGTCCGTTCGACTATCCGGCGCTGGTCAACGCCGCCGCCGCGCAAGCGCGCGGCGAGTACCTGCTGCTGCTGGACAACGACACCGCCATCGTCGACGGCGACTGGCTGGACACCATGCTCAACCACGCCCAGCGGCCGGAGGTCGGCGTGGTCGGGCCGAAGCTCATCAAGCCCGACGGCAGCGTGGAGGCGGCCGGCCTGGTGCTGGGCGCCGGGATCGGTGCGGCGCCTGCGTTCGAGGGGCACAAGCCGCAGGACGCCGGCTACATGTACCGCCTGCAGGTGGACCAGGACTACTCCGCGGTCCCCGGCTCCTGCCTGATGGTGCGGACTGCCGTGTTCCACGAGGTGGGTGGCCTGCGTGGCGGCGACCTGCGCCACGCCCACAGCGACGTGGACTTCTGCCTGCGGGTGGGCCAGGCCGGCTACCTGGTGGTCTGGACCCCGCATGCCCTGGTCCTGCACGAGGGTGGCGCCAGCCGCGCCCGGGTGGACACCGCGCCGCTGGAGGACAAGGCGCAGCGGGCCAAGGCCTCGCTGGAGGAGCTGTACCGGCAATGGCTGCCGCGGTTGGCGCGCGACCCGGCGCACAACCTCAACCTTTCGCTGGGCGAGCGGCCGTTCCAGGTCGAGACCGCGTCGTGGCTGAACCACGATCCCCTGCCCTGGCGGCCCCTGCCCGTGGTCCTGGCCCTGCCCGCCGACCGCCACGGCTGCGGCTACTACCGCGTGATCCACCCGGCCCGGGCCATGTCGGCCCACGGGGTGGCCGATGCCAGGGTCGGCGACCGCTACCTGAGCCCGGTGGAGCTGGAGCGGATGGCGCCGCAGGCGGTGGTGTTCCAGCGCCAGATGCTGCCCGAACAGGCCGAGTCGCAGCGGCGCATGACCGGCTTCAGCGACGTGTTCAAGGTGGCCGAGCTGGACGACTACCTGCCCAACGTGCCGCTCAAGAGCGCGCATCGCAACCAGCTGCCGCAGGACGTGCTCAAGAGCATGCGTGCGGCGCTCAAGCAGGTGGACCGGCTGGTGGTCTCCACCGAGCCGCTGGCCGAGGCGCTGCGCGTCCTGCACCCGGACATCCGGGTGTCGCGCAACCGCTTGCCGGCCGAGTGGTGGGGCGGACTGCGCGGCGGCCGGCGCCAGGGCAAGCGCCCGCGCGTGGGCTGGGCCGGCGGCATCGGCCATCGCGGCGACCTGGAAATGGTGGCCGACGTGGTCGAAGCGCTTGCCGGCGAGGTCGAGTGGGTGTTCATGGGCATGTGCCCGGAGCGGCTGCGCCCGTACGTGCACGAGTACCACCCGGGCGTGGCGATCGAGCAGTACCCGGCGCGCCTGGCCGCCCTGGACCTGGACCTGGCGATCGCGCCGCTGGAGGACAACCAGTTCAACCGCTGCAAGAGCAACCTGCGCCTGCTGGAGTTCGGCGCCTGCGGATTCCCGGTGGTGTGCAGCGACGTGGAGCCGTTCCGCGACGGCCTGCCGGTCACCCGGGTCAAGCGGCGCTTCCGCGACTGGATGGAGGCCATCCGCATGCACCTCAGCGACCTGGACGCGGCCGCTCGGGCCGGCGAGGCCCTGCGCGAGGCGGTCCACCGCGACTGGATGCTGGACGAGGCCAGTGCCGGCGCCTGGCTGGCCACCTGGCTGCCCGACTGAGGTCCGGCCGGCGGCGCCTCAAGATGCGCCGCCGGCGGCCGCTATCGACACCGGAGCACTGCGCGGCAGCGCAACCTGGACAAGCGAGGAAACACCATGGCATCGATCTCGACGGGCGGTTCCGGGCTGGACATCGCAAGCCTGGCGGCCCAGCTCGTGCAGGCCGCGCGCCTGCCCACCGAGGCCCGGATCAAGAGCCAGGCCAGCACGGTCGACGCCAAGCTGTCGGCGGTGGGCCAGGTGAAGAACGCCCTCAGTTCGCTGCAGACCGCGCTGGACAAGCTCGCGTCCGCCGCGGACAAGCCCGCCTTCCAGGCCACCGTGCAGGAAGGCGCCGGCTTCACCGCCACCGGCTCGTCCGAAGGCATGGCCGGCAGCTATGCGGTCGAGGTGCTGTCGGTGGCCACGGCGCAGAAGCTGTCCTCGGCCGGGCACGCGCCCGGCGCGGTGATCGGCAGCGGAACCCTGACCATCGCCTGGGGCAGCGAGGACGACCAGAGCCTGAGCGTGGCGTTCGCGGAGGGCGCCACCCTGGCCGACATTGCCCGCGCCGTGAATCGTGCGGCCGGCGGCAAGGGGGTCAGCGCCACCGTCATCACCGCCGACGACGGCGAACATCTGGTGTTCACCGCCCGCGAAACCGGCGTCGCAAATGCCCTGTCGATCACCGCCAGCGGTGGCGACGGCGGGCTGCTGGCGGTCAGCAACGGGGCCGGCGGCGGCCTGGCCGAACAGGTGGCCGCCGCCGACGCCCGGGTGCGGGTGGACGGCTTCGAGCGCACCTCCGCCAGCAACAGCATCAGCGGCCTGGTGCCCGGGGTGACCCTGGCCCTCGCCGCGGCGAAGCCGGGCGAGACGTTCCGCCTGGACGTGAAGCAGGACAATTCGGCGCTGGAGAAGGCCATCGAGTCGTTCGTCTCGGCCTACAACAGCCTCGGCTCGGTCCTGAAGTCGACCAGCAGCTACGACGCCAACACCAGGACGGCCTCCGCCCTGACCGGCGACATCCTGGTCCGCGGGCTGCAGCAGCAGCTGCGTACCCTGACCAGCGGCAACTCGCAGGCGCTCAAGGCCCTGGGCATCAGCGTCGACAAGAACGGCACGATGAGCTTCGACAAGGCGAAGCTGGGCGACACCCTGGCGTCGGAGCCGCAGGCCATGTCGCGGCTGTTCGGCGCCGAAGGCGCGCTCACCACTCCGCTGAAGACGCTGCTCAAGGCCCAGCTCGACAGCGACGAGGGCACCATCGCCCAGCGCACCGACAGCCTGAAGAAGCAGCGCGAGCGCCTGGACGACCAGCTGGACCAGCTGGACCTGCGGATGGAGAAGCTGCATTCGATCTACCTGGCGCAGTTCACCGCCATGGAAAGCATGATCGTGCAGCTGCAGGGCAGCGCCAGCTCGCTCAACGGACTGCTGGCCCAGGCCAGCAAGGACTGATCCGGGAGCCAGCTCAAGCCATGGCCCGGGCCGCCGATAACAGGGGTGTGACCGGTTGCTCCGTCCGCCACCGGTCGTAGAACGCCCGAGGAATCCCCACCATGTACGCCGCCAAGCGCAACCTCGCCGACCAGTACCGCCGCACCGGGATCTCCTCCCGCGTCGCGGAAGCCGATCCGCACCAGCTGATCGCGCTGCTGTTCGAGAGCGCCGGCCAGCGCATCCGCCGCGCCCAGGCGTGCCTTGACCAGGGCGACGTCGCCCAGAAGGGCAAGGCCATCGGCGAGGCCTGCGCGATCCTCGGCCACCTCAGCGGCTCGCTGGACCACGAGGCCGGCGGCCAGGTCGCCTCGAACCTGGCGTCGCTGTACGACTACATCATCCGCCGCCTGACCGAGGCCAACCTGCACAACGACCCGGCGCCGCTGCGCGAGTCGCTGGACCTGCTGGTGGAGATCGAATCGGCCTGGAATTCCATTCCCCAGGCCCAGCGCGTGGCGATGCCGTCATGAGCGCCGCGGCCCGCCTGGCGGAACTGCATGCGGCCATGGACCGGATCCGGGAGGCGCTGGAGCGCGACCAGATCGAGGCCATGCCGCCCATGCTGGACGCCTACGACCGGGCTGTGGACGAGTTCTGCCGGATGGAAGGTGCCGCCGCGCTGCGGGAGGGCGTGCAGGCGCTGCACGAGCGCCAGCAGCAGGTCATCGCCGCCATGCGCGTCCGCCAGGACCGGCTGCAGGCGCTGATGCGCCAGCAGCGCCAGGCCAACCGCGCGGTACACGCCTACGCCGGGGCGCGCTGATGGCGGCCGCCACGCTGGCCGCCCTGTTGCACGATCTGACCTGCCTGCGCCAGGCGCTGGAACGCGAGGACTTCGGGGCCGCCGGCGAGATGCTGGCCGGATACGAGCTGCACCTGCGCCAGTTCATCGAGACCTTCAGCCTCACCGCCCCCCAGCTGGTGCTGCGGGGCCTGCTCCAGCTGCAGAACATCCTGCAGCTCGACCACGGCCAAGCCCCCGGAGGTAGTGCATGAACAATCCCGCCTGGCCCGCCACCGCGCAGGCCGCCGAGCACGAGCTGTTCGGCGACGTGCTCACCTGCGACGCCGTCCTGCCGGCCAGCTACCTGGCCGACGCCACCGCGCGCACCGCCCAGGCCGAGGCCCTGCTGCAGGGCTTGGCCCAGGTCGAGGACCTGCGCGGCAGCGAGGACTCCGGCGAGGAAAAGCGCGGCGAACTGCCACTGCTGGCGCAGCGCCTTGACGCCAAGCTGGACCTGGTACTGGTGCTGCTGGGGCGGCTGGTGCGCCAGGCCAATCCGCCGTTGCCGCCCACGCCGCTGCGCTGGTCGGTGCGCGGGCTGCGCCTGCAGCTGGCGGCCGACGCCGCCCTGCCGGAGCCGGACTCGGCCGGCAGCGTGCGCCTGCAGCCGGCCGACTGGCTGCCCGACGACGTCGAGCTGCCGGTGATCGTCAGCGCCGCCGCACGCGGGCCGCAGGCCAGCTGGGTCTGGCTGCGCTTCCCCGCCCTGCCCCCGGGACTGGAGGAGGCCATGGGCCGCCACCTGTTCCGCATGCACCGCCGCCAGGTCGCCGACGCCCGCCGCCGCTAGGCTTGAACCGCGAACGCGGTCGCGGATGGCTACAAAAGCCCACGCCCATGGGCTAAGGTGGCAGGAATTTTCCCGGGGATCGGCAGCAAGCCGTGCGAGTTCTGATCGTTGACGACCACACCCTGGTCCGCGCGGGCCTCAGCCGCCTGCTGCAGACCTTCGAAGGGGTGGACGTGGTCGCCGAAGCGGCCAACGCCGACCAGGCCATCGACCTGGCCGCGATCCACCGCCCCGATCTGGTCCTGCTCGACCTGTCCCTGCCAGGGCGCACCGGCCTGGAGGCCCTCAGCGGGATCCTCGAGAAGGTGCCGGAGACGCGGGTGGTGATGATGTCCATGCACGACGACCCGCTGCACGTGCGCGACGCCCTGGACCGCGGCGCCGCCGGTTTCGTGGTCAAGGATGCCGCCCCGCTGGAACTGGAGCTGGCGCTGCGCGCGGCGGCCAACGGCGAGGTGTTCCTCAGCCCGCGCATCTCCTCGCGCATGATCGCCCCGCTGCTGGGGCGCTCGCGCCAGGCCCGCCCCGAGGGCGTGGCCGCCCTGCCCCCGCGCCAGCGCCAGATCCTGGCCCAGATCGGCCGCGGCCTCAGCAGCAAGGAAATCGCCAGCAGCCTCGGGATCAGCGTCAAGACGGTGGAGACCCACCGGGCGCGCATGATGGAGGCCCTGGGCTGCCGCCGCGCCAGCGAACTGGTGCTGCTGGCGGTCAAGCACCAGCACGAGCTGGGCTGAGCCGTTCCGGCGCGGCGAAATTCCGGCGCCACCGTCCCCGAAATGCGCACTGCGTCAGGATTTCAACGACGCTGTAGGTAAAAACCCTACACGCTGTAGGGGCTACCCCCTCAGGAATCAGGCACCCCCCGATTCTTCCGCCGACGCAACCGGGGCAGGATGCTTCATATCGGCGTAACGAAACCGGCGCCGAATGGGGAAAAGCAAGATGAAGGCCATCCAGTCCGCGCAGTTGGGCCAGCAGCTCAACCTGACGCCGCAGCTGCTGCAGTCGATCCGGCTGCTGCAGCTCAATGCCCAGCAGTTGCAACTGGAGGTCACCCGTGCGCTGGAACTGAACCCGCTGCTGGAGCTGGAAGAGGAAGCCCAGGCCGAAGCCCAGGCGCCGGCCGCCGGGGACGTCGAGCCGGCTGCGGTGGCCGGCGTCGAGACCGCCGCCTTCGACGAACTGCCCGAACCCTCGATGTGGGACGTGCCCGGCGCCAGCTGGAGCGGCGAAGGCGAGGACCGCATGCAGCGGATCGCCGAGCCCGGCTCCAGCGACCCCTGCGTGCGCGTGCTGCAGGCCCTGGCCCTGGAACTGGAGCCAGCCGAGCTGGAGATCGCCGCCTTCTGGCTGGAGCACTGCGACGAGTCCGGCTACCTGGAAGGCGAACACTCCGCCCTGCTGCTGCGCGCCACCGCCCGCTTCGACGTGGCCGCCGCGCGCATCGAGGCGGTGCGCCAGCGCCTGCTGCACGGCGAGCCGGCCGGACTGGCCGCGCGCGACGTCGGCGAGTGCCTGCAGGCACAGCTGGCTGCCCTGCCCGCGCCCTGCCCCGGGCGGCCGCTGGCCGCGCGGATCCTGGAATCCTGCGTCGATGCGCTGGCCGCGCACGACCATGCCGCCATCGCCGCCCGCCTGGATGTCGACGAGGCCGATGTCGCCGAGGCGGTGCGCCTGATCCTGTCGCTGCAACCGCGTCCGCTGCAGGAGGCGGTGGAGACGGCGGACGGCTACGTGGTCCCCGACGTGGTGGCCTGGCATGCCGACGGCCAGTGGCGGGTGGCGCTGAACCCCGCCACCGCCCCGCGCGTGGCGATCAATGCCGGCTACGAGCGCGCCCTGGCCCACGCCGGCGACGGCGAAGGCGCCGCGGCCATGCGCGAACTGCTGCAAGAGGCGCGCTGGCTGACCCGCGGCCTGTCCATGCGCTACGAGACCCTGCTGCGCACCACCCGGGTCCTGGTCGAGCGCCAGGCCGCCTTCCTTGCCCGCGGCGAGGAAGCGATCGCCCCGCTGACCCTCAAGGAAGTGGCCGACGAGATCGGCATGCACGAGTCCACCGTCTCGCGCATCACCAGCGGCAAGTACATCCAGACCCCGCGCGGCACCTTCGAGCTCAAGCAGTTCTTCGCCGTGCGCCTGGAGGGCGCCAACGTCTCCGGCGCCGCGGTGCGGGCGATGGTGAAGCGCCTGATCGAGTCCGAGCCGCCGGGCCGGCCGCTGGCCGACGACGCCATCGCCGCGCTGCTGGCGCGCCAGGGCGTGCACATCGCCCGGCGTACCGTGGCCAAGTACCGCGAACAGCTTTCCATCCCCACCGCGCGCGAGCGCCGCCGCGCCGCCGCCCCCGCCGCGCTGGCGCGCGCCGTCTGACCCCCGCCCCCCGGAGTAGCCCGATGCGCAAGATCCGCGTCCTGCTGGTCGACGATCACGAGGGATTCATCAATGCCGTCCTGCGCCACTTCCGCAAGCTGGAGTGGCTCGAGGTGGCCGGCACCGCCGGCAACGGGCTGGAGGCGATCGAGCGCTCCGAGGCCCTGCGCCCGGACGTGGTCCTGATGGACCTGGCCATGCCCGAGATGGGCGGGCTGCAGGCCACGCGCCTGATCAAGGCCCAGGACGAGCCGCCCTTCATCGTCATCGCCTCCCATTTCGACGACGCCGAGCACCGCGAGCACGCCACCCGCGCCGGTGCCGACGGCTTCGTCAGCAAACTGTCCTACCTCCAGGAAGTGGTACCGATCCTGGAGCGCCTAGCCGGAGTCCAAGCGTCATGAGCGAATCGCGCATCCTCGTCCTCGATAGCCAGGGGCCGCGTGCCGAGCACCTGTGCGGGTTGCTCGAGTTCATGGACCTCAACCCGCGCTGGGCCGCCTCGCCGTCCGACGTCAACACCGGCCGCCAGCGCCCGAGCGACTGGATGGCGGTGGTGGTCGGCACCCTGGACGACGACGAGTCCGCGCGCGCGTTCTTCGCCTGGCTGGGCGCCGCCCAGCTGCCGCCGCCGGTGCTGCTGCTGGAGGGCGACACCGCCGCCTTCGCCGCCGCCCACGGCTTGCACGAGGCCGGGGTGTGGCCGCTGGAATCGCCGATCCGCCACGCCCAGCTGGAAGCCTGCCTGCGCCGGGCCAGCCTCAAGCGCCTGGACGCCGAGCAGCAGGCGGCCGGCGACGGCGACGGCCCGACCGGTTCCAGCCCCGCGGTGCAGCGCCTGCGCCGCATGATCGCGCAGGTGGCGCCGTTCGATACCACGGTGCTGGTGCTGGGCGAGTCCGGCACCGGCAAGGAGGTGTGCGCGCGCGCCATCCACCAGCAGTCCGCGCGCCGCGACGGCCCGTTCGTGGCCATCAACTGCGGCGCGATCCCGCCCGACCTGCTTGAAAGCGAGCTGTTCGGCCACGAGAAGGGCGCCTTCACCGGCGCGCTGACCGCGCGCAAGGGCCGCTTCGAGATGGCCGAGGGCGGCACCGTGCTGCTGGACGAGATCGGCGACATGAGCCTGCCGATGCAGGTCAAGCTGCTGCGCGTGCTGCAGGAGCGCAGCTTCGAGCGGGTGGGCGGCAACCAGACCATCAAGTGCAACGTGCGGGTGATCGCCGCCACCCACCGCAACCTCGAGGACCGCATTGCCGAAGGCCAGTTCCGCGAGGACCTGTTCTACCGGCTCAACGTGTTCCCGATCGAGATGCCGGCGCTGCGCGAGCGCGCCGAGGACCTGCCGGCGCTGGTGCAGACCATCTCCGCGCAGCTGGCCCGCTCCGGCCGCGGCGAGATCCGCTTCGCCGACGCCGCGCTGGCGGCGCTGGCCGGCTACCCGTGGCCCGGCAACGTGCGCGAGCTCACCAACCTGGTCGAGCGCCTGGCCGTGCTCAACCCGGGCGGCCTGGTGCGCCTGGAGGACCTGCCGGCCCGCTACCGCGCGCACGTCCCGGCCGGCGTGGAGCCGGCACTGAAGACGCCAGCCGCGGGCTCGGCGACCGCGGTCGGGGCCGAGGCCACCGCCCCGGCCCCGGCGCCCGCTCCCGCCGTCGCGCCGGCCCTGCCCGAGGACGGCCTGGACCTGCGCGAGTACATGGCCGGGATCGAGCTGCGCCTGATCCGCGAGGCCCTGGAGCGCAGCCAGGGCGTGGTCGCCCACGCCGCCCAGCTGCTGGGCCTGCGCCGCACCACCCTGGTCGAGAAGCTGCGCAAGTACGGGATCGAGCGGGAGCAGGCCGAACTGGCCGGCTGAGGGACCTGCCGTGACCGCCGCCACCGCCGTGGAGATGCGCGCCTCGGCCTCGCTGGCCGAGTGGCGGGACGACCGCGGCAACCGCGTGCTCGCGCCTGCCGGCCTGCTCGGCGCGCTGGCGCCCATGTTCAAGGGACGCGACTGCACGCTGGAGGTGGATGCCGGCGCGCGCCTGGCCAACGTGGCCGTGGAGTTCCGCGGTTCCAACGCGCACTGCCGCATCGGCGCGGCCGGCCCGGTCGGCAGTTTCTCGGCGCTGATCCGCCTGGGCGAGGACAGCCGGGTCGAGGTCGGCGCCGGCGTGACCACCACCACCCGCGCCTTCCTGTCCGCCAGCGAGGGCACGCGCCTGGTGCTGGGCGAGGACTGCATGCTGGCCTCGGAAGTGCAGCTGCGCACCGACGACGCCCACCCCATCTTCGACGTCCACACCGGCCTGCGGATCAACCCCGCCGAGGACATCGTCATCGGCGCGCACGTCTGGCTGGCGTACGGCGTGCGCTGCCTCGGCGGGGCGCGCATCGGCGACGGCAGCGTCATCGGCATGGGCAGCATCGTCACCGGCCGCATCCCCAACAACTGCATCGCCGTGGGCAGTCCGGCACGGATGGTGCGGCGCGACGTGGCCTGGGAACGCCCCCACCTGGCGATCGACCCGCCCGCCTACAAGCCGGACGCCGCCAGCGTGCGGCGCTCGGCCTACTGGCATCCCACGCGGGACTGACCCCGGCACGACGCTTGCATCGCCTGCAGCGGATAACCGCGCCGGAGCCCGCATGACCCTCGTCCTGACCTATGGCACCTTCGACCTGCTGCACGTGGGGCACGTCAACCTGCTGCGTCGCGCGCGCGCGCTGGGCGACCGCCTGGTGGTCGGTCTGTCCAGCGATGCCTTCAACGCGCTCAAGCGCAAGCAGTCCACCCAGTCCTACGCCGACCGGGAAGCGGTGCTGCGCGCCATCCGCTACGTGGACGACGTGTTTCCCGAGGAAAGCTGGGAACAGAAGGCCGAGGACATCCGCCGGCTGGGGGCCGGCCTGCTGGTGATGGGCTCGGACTGGACCGGCCATTTCGACCACCTGGCCTGCCACTGCCCGGTCCGCTACCTGCCGCGGACCGAGAACATTTCCTCCTCGGCGCTGAAGGCCGAGATCCGCCGGACCGGGACCGTGCGCGACCCCGCCGCCGAGCCGGCGGCCATGCGCATGGCGGCGGCGGTGCTGGCGCTGGGGAGCCGCGGTTGAGCGCGCCGCGCCTTGCGCTGGCGCTGCACGCGGCCGGCGGGGGTCCGGTGCTGCACCTGCGGCTCGTCGCGGCACCGGCCGAGGCGCGCTGGCTGCGGCTGTGCGCGCGCGGCCCTGACGCGCGTGCGCTGTGCGTGCCGCTGCGGGCCGACGCCGGAGGAGACGCATGCGCCGAGGTGCCGGTCGCGTCGCTGCTCGGGCCGGGGCCGCTGCGCTGGGACGTGCGCCTGGCGGCGTCGCCCGGGGATGCCGGCGTGCACCTCTGCCCGGCGCCGGAGGCGGGCGCCGCACGCCACTTCTTCCGCGCCCAGGCCGCCGGGCACGGGCTGTCCGCCTACCTGAGCGACAGCGCCGGCTCGCTGGTGCTGCTCGCCGCGCCGGCCGCGCGCCATGCCGCCGTGGCCGATGCCGAGGACGCGAAGGCACGTTTCCAGACCGAACTGCGCGACGCCCCGCTGGAACCGGACCTGGTGCTGTTCGAGAGCTTCCTGGGCAAGGCCTACGCGGGCAACCCCCGCTACGTCTACGAGGCACTGCGCGAGCTGCGACCCGATCTGCGCTGCGTATGGGCCTATGACGGCACGCAGCCCATTCCGGGCGATCCTCCACGTGTAAGGCGGGGGTCGCCCGAGTACTACCGCGTGCTCGCACGTGCCGGATACCGGGTGAACAATGTGGTGTTCGCCGGCCACGGGCGTAAGCCGGAGACCGTGTACCTGCAGACCTGGCACGGAACACCGCTCAAGCGTCTGGGCTGGGACATCGAGGTCGCCGGTCCCGAAGCCGACGCGCGCGACAACTTCCACCGCGAATCCCGCGCCTGGACCGTGCTGCTGAGCGCAAACCCGTACTCCTCCGACACCTTCAGGCGTGCCTTCCGCTACGACGGGCCGGTGCTGGAGGCGGGGTACCCGCTTACCGACCCGCTGGTGGCGCCCTGCCCCGACCGCGACGCGCTCGCCGCGCGCCTGGGCCTGCCGGTCGGGCGCCGCTACGTGCTCTACGCGCCCACCTGGCGCGACCACCGGCCGGTAGGCACCTGGCGCTTCGATTTCGACCTGCACCTGGACCTGGACGCCGTGTCCGCCGCGCTGGCTCCCGACCAGGTGCTGCTGGTCAAGGGCCACCACCTGGCCACCGGCCTGGACGCGGCGCGGCTGCCGGGCAACGTGATCGACGTCTCCGCGCTGGAGGACGTCACCGAGCTGTGCGCGCTGGCCGACGTGCTCGTCACCGACTACTCCTCGGTCTTCTTCGATTTCGCGGTGACCGGCAGGCCCATCCTGTTCTACTGCTACGACCTCGAGCTCTACGCGCGCCAGGTCCGCGGCTTCTACCTGGACATGGAGCGCGACCTGCCCGGCCCGGTGGCCCGCACCACGCCCGAACTGCTGGCCCTGCTGCGCGACCTGCCGGCCGTGCAGGCCCGCTACGCCGCGCGCTACCGCGCCTTCCGCCAGGAGTACTGCGCGCTGGCCGACGGGGCCGCCGCGCGACGGGTGGTGGAAGCGGTGTTCGGGCCGGCCGCGGAGGCGCGCGCATGCGCCTGAACGTACTGGTCTTCCCGTGCGGCTCGGAGATCGGGCTGGAGATCCACGCCGCACTGCGCCATGCCAAGGACGTGACGCTGCACGGCGCCTCCTCGGTGTCCGACCACGGCGAGTTCGCCTATGCCCGGTACCGGCGCATCGACGCCCAGGCCGGCTCTCCAGGCCTGGTGGAAGCGCTGAACGCGCTGGTCGACGAATGGGGCATCGACCTTGTGCTGCCGGCGCACGACAGCGTGATCCCTCTGCTGGCCGAGGCAACCGCGCTGCGCGCGCCGGCGGCGGTTCCCGATGCGGGCACCGCCGCGGTCTGCCGGGACAAGCGCCTGACCTACGACCGCCTGCGCCACCTGGGCATCGTCCCGGCCGACGTGGAGGGGCTGGCCCGGGAATACCCGATCTTCGCCAAGCCGGCCATTGGCCAGGGCAGCCAGGGCGCCGAACGCGTGGACGGGCCGGAACGCCACCGCCAGCTGCTGGATTCCGGCATCGCCTACGTGTTCAGCGAGTACCTGCCGGGGGCCGAATACACGGTGGACTGCATCTCCGATGCCGAGGGCCGGCTGCTGCATGCCGCGCCCCGCAGCCGCGCACGGGTGAAGTCCGGCATCAGCGTGCGTTCGGCTCCGGCGTCCGATGCCGGCGCCATGGTCGCGATGGCCGGCACGATCGCCGCCGAGCTGCGCCTGCGCGGCGCCTGGTTCTTCCAGGTGCGCGAGGACCGCGAAGGCGTGCCGAAGCTGCTGGAGGTGGCGCCGCGCATAGCCGGATCCATGGCGCTCTCGCGCATGCGCGGCATCAACTATCCGCTGCTGCATGTCTACGCCCACCTCGGCCGTCCGTTCACGGTGCTGCCGCAGGAGCACGAGGTGGTCCTGGACCGGGCCCTGGCCAACCGCTACCGCACCGGCCTGCGCTATTCGCGCGTGTACCTCGACCTAGACGACACCCTGGTGCTGCGCGGGGCGGCCAACCCGCTGCTGGTGGCCCTGCTCTACCAGTGGCAGGCCCGCCGCACGCCCGTGGTGCTGCTGACCCGCCATGCCGGCGATCCGCTGGAATGCCTGCGCCGCCACCGCATCTGCCCGGAACTGTTCGAGCGCATCGAGCATCTCCGCGACCGCACGCCGAAGAGCGCGGCGATCGGCGACGACAGCGAGGCCATCTTCATCGACGATTCCTTCGCCGAGCGCCTGGATGTCCACCGCAACTGCGGCATCCCCGTGTTCGACCTCGACGCCGCCGAGCAACTCCTGGACCTGCGCGCATGAACCCCGCCAGCCCTCCCGCCACGCCCGCGCCGCTGCTGTCGATCGTGGTGCTGGTCTACAACACCTCCGCCTACCTGCGCGAATGCTTCGATTCGCTCCTGCACCAGGCCTACCGCAACATCGAGATCATCGCGATCGACGATGCCAGCACCGACGACAGCCTGGCGATCTGCCGCGAGTACGAGGCCGCGCACCCGAACTTCAGCTGCATCAGCAAGCCCAACGAGGGCGGCGCGATCGCCGGCAACCTCGGCATCTCGCTGGCCCGCGGCGAGTACGTGGCGCTGGTGGACTCGGACGACGTGGTCACCCCCGACGGCTACCGGCTGCTGATGGAGGAGGCGCTGCGCACCGGCGCGGACATCACCATCGGGCGCGCCGCGCGGCTGGTGGACGGCGCGCGTTCCGCGGCCGGGTTCCTGTACGAACCCTACGTGTGGTCGCAGCGCAGGACCTTCGACTCGGTGGAGCAGTTCGACGACGTCATCCACGACTGCTTCTACTGGAACAAGGTCTTCCGCACCGGGTTCCTGCGCGCGCACGGCCTGGGCATGGACCCGGGGCTGCTCTACGCCGACCGGCCCTTCGTCCACCGCGCCTACTGGCATAGCCGGCGCACGGCGATCATCCCGGACCTGGTGTACCTGTGGCGCACCCGCCCCGAGGGCGCGGCCGCCTCGATCTCCCAGAGCGCGCAGAAGGCCGGGAACTTCGCCGACCGGATCCGTTCGATGGTCATCGAATGGCACGATTTCGCCGGCATTCCCGCGGCCGCGGCCTACCGCCGCAAGATCGCGGTGGCCAACCTGCACCGCGCCCTGTACGCGGCGCCCGGGATCGTCTCCTCGCCCTCCTTCCGCCGCGCCTTCATGCAGGGCATGCACGAACTGCTGGCCCTTTACGGCGACCTGGACTGGAGCTCGCTCGGCGTGCGCCGGTGCCTGTACCTGGAGCTGATCCGGCGCAACGAGGTGGAGGCGCTGTGCTTCCTGCTCGGCGTCACCCAGGAGCGGAGCTGGATCGTGGAGATCGAGGGGGCGTGCTACTGGCAGCAGCCCTTCCTGGACAACCCGGAGGTTCCGGTCCCGCGCGAGGTCATGCGCGTGGACTTCCCGGTCATCGGCTTCTTCCATGTCGGGGAACTGGCGCTGGACGACAACGGCCTGGGGCTGGACCTGCACCTGCACGAGGGGATCATGGCCCGCTGCGGGATCGCCTTCGAACTGCAGTCGCTCTATGGCGAGGGCGTCCACGAGCTGGTGGCGGAGGGGCGGGCGGGCGCGCACCGCTGGCGCTACTCGCTGCCGCCGGACCGGCTGCCGGCCGCGCCAGGGCTGTACGGGCTGGTCATGCACTACCGCGCGCCCGACGGGACCTGCGGCCGGTACCGGGTGGGCTGGCACGTACTGATGCCGGAATGGCGGGCCTGCCTGCCGATGCAGGGCCGCGGCGGCCGGCTGGAGCTGTCGTCCGAAGCCGGGGGCCTGGCCCTGCTCGTCAAATGACCGCCGCCGGCGGCACCGGTACGGGACTTGCATCGATGCCCGCGCCGGACGCCGCCGGCCCTCCAGGACACACGCCATGAAACCGTCCCGCCCGATCCCGGTCACCAGCCCGCTGCTGCCGCCGCTGGAGGAGTTCATCCCCTACCTGCAGCGGATCTGGGACAGCCGCATCCTGACCAACGGCGGCAGCATGCACCAGGCCCTGGAGAAGGCCCTGTGCGCCTACCTGGGGGTGGAGCACATCGCCCTGTTCGCCAACGGCACCCTGGCCCTGGTCACCGCGCTGCAGGCGCTGCGCGTCACCGGCGAGGTGATCACCACGCCCTACTCGTTCGTGGCCACGGCCCACTCCCTGCTGTGGAACGGGATCAAGCCGGTGTTCGTGGACGTGGACCCGGTCACCTGCAACCTGGATCCGGCGCGGATCGAGGCGGCCATCACCCCGCAGACCACCGCGATCATGCCGGTGCACTGCTACGGCAGGCCGTGCGACGTGGAGGCCATCGAGCGCATCGCCGACATCTACAACCTCAAGGTCATCTACGACGCCGCCCACGCCTTCGGCGTGCGCGATGCAGGTGGCAGCGTGCTGCGCCACGGCGACCTGTCGGTGCTCAGCTTCCACGCCACCAAGGTGTTCAACACCTTCGAGGGCGGCGCCATCATCTGCCCGGACGCGCGCACCAAGCAGCGCATCGACCACCTGAAGAACTTCGGCTTCGTCAACGAAACCACGGTCGTGGCGCCGGGCATCAACGGCAAGATGAACGAGGTCTGCGCCGCGTTCGGCCTGCTCCAGCTCAAGCACATCGACCGTGCCCTGGCCCACCGTGCCCGGCTCGACGGCCTGTACCGCGAGCACCTGGCAGGCGTGCCCGGGCTGGATTGCCTGCAGCCGGTGGCGGGGGTGGAGGGCAACTACGCCTACTTCCCGGTGATGGTCAACGAGGCCTTCCCGCTGTCGCGCGACGAGCTCTACCAGGTCATGCGCGAGCACGACATCCTGGTGCGGCGCTATTTCTACCCGCTGATCAGCGAGTTCCCCATGTACCGCGGGCTGCCTTCCGCGGCCCCGGGCAACCTGCCGAACGCGCACGCGGCCGCCCGCCGCGTGCTGTGCCTGCCGATCCACCCGGACCTCTCCGGGGACGACGTGGCCGGCATCTGCGACCTGGTCAGGTCGCTCACCCGGGAGAAGGCCGCGTGAGAGCTGGCGGGATCCTGCGCGCCGCCTGGCGGCGGCGGATCGCGCACGCCTGGACCGGGATCCCGCTGCTGGCGCTGTGGCGGCTGCTCGACCTGCTGGTGCCCAAGCGCCGCGACCACTGGGCGCTGTTCGCCCATCCGCTCAAGCCGGGCCAGCTGGTGGAGAACGCCCGCGCCGTGCACGAAGCCCTGCGCGGCGAGCCTGGGGTAAGGACCTGGGTGTTCGTGCGCGGCACTTCGACGCCGCCTCCGGGCGTGGATCCGGACACCGTGGTCGAGCTCGGCACCCTGGCCGGCCTGTGGCGCCTGGCCCGCTGCGGCGTGTTGCTGCTGACCAATTCCACGTCCATGGACATGTCCCTGGCCTGGAGCAATGGCGGTTTCTCGGCACCCAGGCCCTGGCTGCGGCGACGGGTCGTGGTCAACCTGTGGCATGGCATCCCGCTGAAGCGCCTGTTCGCCCTGGCCAATCCGGAGCAGCGCCGGCACGGCGACCGCAACCGCTTCCGCCGCCTGGAGCGCCGCCACTACGACGGCCTGGTCGCCTCCTCCGACGTGGACGCCCATGCCATGGCAGCGAGCTTCCATCCGCTGCCACCGGAGCGGGTCTGGGCCACGGGCCTGCCGCGCAACGATTTCCTGGTCCAGCCCGAGGCCGACCTGCCGGCCCCCCTGCGCGCGGAACTGGAGCGGGTGCGGGCCCTTTGCGCCGGCCGCCGCCTGGTGCTTTACGCCCCCACCTACCGCGACGCCAGCGTCGCCCGCGAGCTGGGCTACCACTTCTCCGCGGCGGAGATCGCGGCCCTGGGCCGGGTGCTGGAACGCCATGGTGCGGTGCTGGGAGTGCGTGGGCACTACCTGGCCAACGCCGGTGGCCTGTTGCCGGAGGCGGGGGCGCAGGCGGCGGCCCCGGTGCTGGACCTGGGCCACGCCCGGTTCCACGAGATCGCCCCGCTGTTGCGCCACAGCTCGCTGGTGGTGACCGACTATTCCTCGGTCTACATCGACGCGCTCTACCTGGACCTGCCGGTCCTGTCCTTCGCCTACGACCTGGACCACTACCGCGACCACCAGAACGGCCTGCTCTACGACATGGAGCTGGCCTTCCCCGGCCCGGTGGCGCGCGACTTCGACGGCATGCTGCGCGAGCTGGACCGGCTGCTGTCGCTGCCGGCGTTCGCGCCGGACGCGCACTACCGCCAGGTCCAGCGCCTGTTCTTCCGCCACCTCGACGCCGGCAACACCGGCCGCGTCATCGCCCGCGTGCGCCAGCTGGCCGGGGTGTAACCGCCGCCCCCGGGGCGGGAGCGCGGGGGGGCGCCATGCCAATGACGGCACGCGCGCCCGGCGCCTGCCGCCCGCCGCACGGAACCCGCCCGGCCGCGGTGCAACCTCCCTCCCCCCATTCCGCCTGCCGCCGGCTTCCCGTCGTTCCGCTCGTGGCACACCGCTTGCATTGCCTGCGGCGACACGGCCCATGCCGAAGGGAAGTCCATGACCGACTCGATCAGTTCCATCCTGTCGCAGATCCGCGCCTACCAGGGCCAGCTCGGCCAGGCCGCCGCGCGCACCGGCGACGTGGCCCGCGGCGACGCGATCCAGGGGCTGTCCGGGATGCAGGCGCCGGGGACCGCCGGCGTTTCCGGCGTGCCCAGCTTCACCCAGACCCTGGCCAATGCCATGCAGGGGGTCAATGCCGCCCAGGCCCGCGCCGGCGAACTGCAGGCCGCGTTCGAGCGCGGCGAGCCGGGCGCCGACCTGGCCCGGGTGATGGTGGCCTCGCAGCAGTCGCAGGTGGCGTTCCGCGCCACGGTGGAGGTCCGCAACCGGCTGGTGCAGGCCTACCAGGACGTCATGAACATGCCGCTGTGACCAGGGACTGACACACGATGGCGATCACTCTTTCCAAGGACAGCTTCAACCGCGAGCAGGCCACCGAGAAGGCGGCCCAGGCGGTGGTCAAGCTGCAGGAGATGCAGCTGGGCCGGAAGCTCGGCACCCTGCTGGCGATCTCGCTGGCGGTGGCGGCCGGCCTGTACGTCTTCTTCTGGTCGCAGAAGCCGCAGTACACCCCGCTGTACACCGGGCTGGACGCCAAGGCCACGGCCGAGGCCGCCGACCTGCTGCGCGCCGCGCAGATCCCGTTCAAGCTCGACCAGGCCACCGGCGCCATCTCCGTGCCGGAGGCCAACCTGCACGACGCGCGCCTGAAGCTGGCCGGCTCCGGCCTGACCGAGAGCGGCCGCCTGGGCTTCGAACTGATGGAGCGCGACCCGGGCTTCGGCGTCAGCCAGTTCGTGGAGAACGCGCGCTACCAGCACGCGCTGGAAACCGAGCTGGTGCGCACCATCGCCACCCTGCGCCCGGTGCGCGACGCGCGTGTGCACCTGGCCATCCCCAAGCCCTCGGCCTTCACCCGCCAGCGCGAGGTGGCCAGCGCCTCGGTCGTGCTGGAACTGCGCTCCGGCGCCCTGCTCGAGCGCAACCAGGTGGACGCCATCGTCCACCTGGTCGCCTCCTCGATCCCGGACCTGGCCCCGGAGCGGGTGACCGTGGTCGACCAGAACGGCCGCCTGCTCAGCAGCAACGGCCAGGACAGCGCCTCGGCCCTCAGCGCCGCCCAGTTCGAGCAGGTGCGGCGCCAGGAGACCTCGTTCAACCAGCGCATCCGCGAGCTGCTGGAGCCGCTGACCGGCACCGGCCGGGTCAACGTCGAGGTCACGGTGGACATGGACTTCTCGGTCACCGAGGAGGCCCGCGAGCTGTTCAACGCCGAGCCGCAGAAGCTGCGCAGCGAGCAGGTCAGCGAGAACACCACCGCCGGCGAGGGCCCGCAGGGCATCCCCGGCGCCACCAGCAACACCCCGCCGGGCGCGGTCGCCCAGCAGCAGGCCGACGGCACCCCGCTGCCCGGCACCACCGCGGCCGCGCCCGCCGGCACCAGCTCGCGCAGCGCCACCCGCAACTTCGAGCTGGACCGCACCCTGCAGCACACCCGCCAGCCGGCCGGCCGCATCCGCCGGGTGACCGCCGCGGTGGTGGTCGACCACGTGCCGCGCCCCGGCCCGGACGGCAAGGTCGCCCTGCAGCCGCTGTCGGAGCAGGAGCTGGCGCGCCTGCAGGAGCTGGTGCGCCAGGCGGTGGGCTTCGACGCCGCCCGCGGCGACCAGGTCTCGGTGGTCAACGCCCCGTTCGTGCGCGACGACGCGCCGGCGGTCGAGGGGCCGAAGTGGTGGGAAGATCCGCGCGTGCGCGATGCCCTGCGCCTGCTGGTGGGCGCGGTGGTGGTGCTGGCCCTGCTGTTCGGCGTGCTGCGCCCGAGCATCCGCCAGATCGTCTCCCCGCCCGCGCCAAAGAAGGAGGAGGAAGCCGAGCCGGCCACCGAGGTCTCCCTGGTCGAGGACGGCGAGGACCTGCCCGCGCTGGCCGAGGACACGGCCCAGCTCGGCCTGCAGGCCCCGCAGCCGCCGGCGGCGCTGCCCTCCGATGCCTACGAGGACCGCCTGCGCAACGCCCGCGAGGCCGTGCGCGCCGACTCCAAGCGGGTCGCCCAGGTGGTGAAGGAGTGGTTGGGAAATGAAGCAGCCTAGTCTTCAGTCCGAACTGACCGGCGTGCAGCGCGCCGCCGTGCTGCTGCTGTCGCTGGGCGAGAGCGACGCGGCCGAGGTGCTCAAGCACATGAGCGCCAAGGAAGTGCAGAAGCTCGGCCTGGCGATGGCGACCATGAGCGGCATCAGCCGCGAGCAGGTCATGGACGTGATGGAGCAGTTCGAGCAGGCGCTGGAGCGGCAGACCTCGCTGGGCGTGGGCGCGGACGACTACATCCGCAACGTGCTGATCCAGGCGCTGGGCGCGGACAAGGCCGGCAGCCTGATAGACCGCATCCTGCTGGGCCGCAACACCACCGGCCTGGACACGCTCAAGTGGATGGACCCGCGCGCGGTGGCCGACCTGGTGCGCAACGAGCACCCGCAGATCTGCGCCATCGTGCTTTCCCACCTGGACCCGGACCAGGCCGCCGAGGCGCTGAAGTTCCTGCCCGAGCGCGTGCGCGCCGACGTGCTGCTGCGCATCGCCACCCTCGACGGCATCCCGCCGAACGCGCTCAACGAGCTCAACGAGATCATGGAGCGACAGTTCGCCGGCAACCAGAACCTGAAGTCGTCCAACATCGGCGGCGTCAAGGTCGCGGCCAACATCCTCAACTTCCTCGACGGCGGCCAGGACCAGTCGATCCTCGGCGAGATCGGCAAGGTCGACAACGAGCTGTGCCAGCGCATCCAGGACCTGATGTTCGTGTTCGACGACCTGGTCGAGCTGGACGACCGCGAGCTGCAGACCCTGCTGCGCGAGGTCTCCGGCGAGCGCCTGGGCATCGCCCTGCGCGGCGCCGACATCAAGGTGCGCGAGAAGATCACCCGCAACATGTCCCAGCGCGCCGCCGAGATCCTGCTGGAGGACATGGAGGCGCGTGGACCGGTGCGCCTGTCCGACGTGGAGGCGGCGCAGAAGGAGATCATGACCATCGTCCGCCGCCTGGCCGATGAGGGCGTGATCAACCTCAGCGGCGGCGGCGGCGAGGAGCTGGTATGAGCACCGTCGTGCGCTGGATGGCGCCGGAGCTGGAGATCGCACCGCCCCCGGCACCGGAGCCGGAGATCGTGGAGGAAGTGCCGCTGCCGGTTCCGCCGACCCTGGAGGAGATCCAGGCCATCCAGGACGCAGCGCGCGAAGAGGGCTACCAGGCCGGCTTCGCCCAGGGGCACCAGGACGGCTTCGCCCAGGGCCAGGCCGAGGTGCGCCGGCTGACCGCGCAGATCGAGGGCATCCTCGACAACTTCACCCGCCCCCTCGCCCGCCTCGAGGACGAAGTCACCGCCGCGCTGGGCGAGCTGGCCGTGCGCATCGCCGGCAGCCTGGTGGGCCGCGCCTACGAGGCCGACCCGGCGCTGCTGTCGGAACTGGTGTCCGAGGCGCTGGACGCGGTCGGTGGCGCCAGCCGCGAGGTCGAGGTGCGCCTGCACCCGGACGACATCGAGACCCTGGCCCCGATGCTGGCGCTGGTGTCCGAGGCGCGCCTGGTGCCCGACCCGACCCTGGGCCGCGGCGACCTGCGCGTGCACGCCGAGGCGGTGCGCATCGACGGCACCCTGGAGGCGCGCCTGCGCGGCGCGCTGGAAAGCGTGATCCACAAGGCCGGAGCCAGCGCATGAACCCCGCCCCCGACCGCAATCCCGCCCTCGGCGGCGCCGTGCCGGCCGACTGGCTGTCCGCGCGCAACCTGCGCCTGGCCATGCGCCTGGGCGCCCTGTCCCCGGACCCGGCCGCCGGCCGCGGCCTGATCCGCGAGGGCATCCTGCGCCGCGCCGTGGGCCTGACCCTGGAAGCCACCGGCTGCGCGGCGCCGATGGGCGCCACCTGCCGGGTGGAAGTGGCCGACGGCGGCTGGGTCGAGGCCGAGGTCGTCGGCTTTGCCGGCGACCGCACCTCGCTGATGCCCAGCGCCGAACTGCACGGCCTGCTGCCCAACGCCCGCGTGGTGCCGGTGCGCCGGCGCGGCGGCGTGGAAGTGGGCGAAGGCCTGCTTGGCCGGGTGATCGACTCCGACGGCGTGCCGCTGGACGGCAAGGGCCCGGTCCGCGCCGAGGGCAGCGTGAGCATGGCCGGCGCCGCGATCAACCCGCTGGCGCGCGAGCCCATCACCCAGCCGCTGGACGTGGGCGTGCGCGCGATCAACGCCCTGCTGCCGATCGGCCGCGGCCAGCGCGTGGGCCTGTTCGCCGGTTCCGGCGTCGGCAAGTCGACGCTGCTGGGCATGATGACCCGCTTCACCGCGGCCGACGTGATCGTGGTCGGCCTGATCGGCGAACGCGGCCGCGAAGTGCGCGACTTCGTCGAGAGCACGCTGGGCGAGGAAGGCCTGCGCCGCGCCGTGGTCGTGGCCGCCCCGGCCGACCGCCCGCCGCTGGCGCGCCTGCATGGCGCCTACCGCGCCACCGCCATCGCCGAGTGGTTCCGCGACCAGGGCCTGAACGTCCTGCTGCTGATGGACTCGCTGACCCGCTTCGCCCAGGCCCAGCGCGAGATCGGCCTGTCGGTGGGCGAGCCGCCGACCACCCGCGGTTACCCGCCGAGCGTGTTCGCCAAGCTGCCGGCGCTGGTCGAGCGCGCCGGCAACGGCGCCAAGGGCCGTGGCTCGATCACCGCCTTCTACACCGTGCTGACCGAAGGCGACGACCCGCAGGACCCGATCGCCGACGCCGCGCGCGCCATCCTCGACGGCCACATCCTGCTGTCGCGACGGATCGCCGACGCCGGCCTGTACCCGGCCATCGACGTCGAGTCCTCGGTCAGCCGCGTGGTCCAGGACATCGCCGACGAGACCTGGCGCGAGCGCATCCGCGCGCTCAAGCGCCTGGTCGCCGCCTACAACGCCAACCGCGACCTGATCGCCATCGGCGCCTACCAGCGCGGCAACGACCCGCTGGTGGACGAGGCCCTGGCGCGCTGGCCGCAGATCGTCGAATTCCTCGGCCAGGACGTGGCCCGCTCGGCCGACCTGGAACATAGCCGCCAGGCCCTGGCCGACCTGCTGCACAAGGAGAACGCCGCATGATGCAGTCCCGCCGCATCGATCCGCTGCTGCGCCGCGCGCAGGAGCACGAGGATGCCGTGGCGCGCGAGCTGGCCGAGCGCCAGCGTGCGCACGAACTGCAGGAATCGCGGCTGGAGGAGCTGCGGCGCTACGCCGCCGAGTACGCCGCCAGCCAGATGTCCGCGATCAGCCCGGCGCAGCTGGCCAACCGGCGCGCCTTCCTCGACCGCCTGGAGAGCGCGGTCGAACAGCAGAGCCGGAACGTGGACCGCAGCCGCGAGCGGCTGGAGGCCGAACGTGCCCGCCTGCTGCTGGCCAGCCGCGACAAGGCGGTGCTGGAGCAGCTGGCGGCGAGCTACCGCGCCCAGGAACGCAAGGCCGACGAGCGCCGCAGCCAGCGCGAGATGGACGACCTGGGCGCGCGCCGCGTGCGCGCCGCGCAGCAGGCCCGGCAGGAAGGAGAGTCGCAGTGACCCCGAGCCTGTTTGCCGCCGTCGCCCCGGCGCCGAAGACCGCCCCGGCAGGCGCCCCGCCCTCCCCGCGCGGCGCCTCCGCCGGCGGCGAGGGCCAGGATTTCGCGCGCCTGCTGGAAGGCCCGCAGGACGCCGGCGCCGCGCGCAAGGGCCCTGCCCGCGCCGACGCCCCGGCGCGCCAGCCGGGCAAGGACGAGGCCCCGGCCCGGGACGAGCTGCCGGGCGCCCCCGGCGAGGCCCGCCCGGCTACGGAGGAATCCGCGGAGGCGGCCACCGCCGCGCCGGCGGCCACGGAGGAAACCCCGGGCACGGACAGCGATGGCGAAGCCGCCGCCAGCGACTGGCCCCCGCCGGGCCTGGCCTGGCTGCTGCAACCGCCGGAACCGGCGCCGCCGGCCCCGGCCGCCGGCGCCGCCGTTCCCGCTCCTGTTGCGGGCAATGCCGGCGAAGGCGAGCCCGCCGCGGCCGGCAAGGCCACGGCCCCGCTGCTGCCGGACCTGGCCGCCCCCGCCGCGCGCCCGCTGGCCGCCGCCCCGTCCCCCGCTGCCGAACCCCTGCCGCAGGAGGATGCCGCCGGCGAGGCCCTGGACACCCTGGCCGGCGCCGCGCGCCACCTGCAGGCGCTGGTCCCGGAGACCGGCCCGGAATCGCAGGCACCGGCCTTCGTGCTGCCGCTGGCCAACCCGGCGCCAGTGGCCGCACCCGCCGCCGCGCTACCGGCCACCCCGGCGCACCTGCCTACCCCGCAGCTGGGCGACGCCGGCTTCGCCGAGGATGTCGGCAGCCACGTGGAGTGGCTGGCCGGGCAGAAGATCAGCCATGCCGTCATCCGGGTCTCGCCGCAGGACCTGGGCCCGGTCGAGGTGCGCCTGCAGCTGGATGGCGACCGCCTGAGCGCCGACTTCAGCAGCGCCCAGGCCGAGGTCCGCCAGGCGCTGGAGCAGAGCCTGCCGCGCCTGCGCGAGATGCTGGGCCAGCATGGCTTCGAGCTGGCCCATGCCGGGGTTGGCCACGGCCAGGCTGGCGACCGCGAAGCGGCGTCGCAAGGCCGCCAGGGGAGTGGCGGCGAAGCAAACGGCGACGAACCGGCGGCCACGGCCCAGCCGGTTCGGATGGCCCGACGCGGCCTGCTCGACGCCTACGCCTGACCGTCGCGGTGCCGGTCGCGCGGCACCGCTGTCCCCGGACCTGGTCCGCCGCGCTGCTTCGATGGTGCGTGTTTGCTGCCCCGCCCTGGCCGCGTCCGCGGCCGGGGCGCAGGTGCCTGTCGCAATCCCGATCGCCAGGCCCCGGCCATGCCGGCCGTGCGGCCACGCGCCGGACCTTCGCCGGCTCCGCCGCCGCTCGTCGTCAAACCGTCGCCGCGCTTGCGGCACGCCGCTTGCATAGGCCTTGCCGCAAACCACAGGAGATCGACGCGTGGCCACCGCAGCCGACAGGACCCCCCGCAACTCGCCGAACAGTACTCCCCGCGACGGCGGCAAGCTGCCCCTGGTCATCACCCTGGTCGCGGTGCTGGTGGCCTGCGGCGCCGGCGGCGGTTGGTACTGGAGCTCCCAGCGCGCCAAGGCCGCCGAGCAGGCCGCCGCCGAGGCGGCCAAGCCGCGCCTGCCGGCCCCGGCCCAGTACCTGGCGCTGGAGCCGCCGTTCGTGGTCAACCTCAACGGCGGCATCGAGGGCCCGAAGTACCTGCAGGTGGAGATCCAGCTGATGACCCGCGACAACAACGAGCTGGCGGAGCTGGAACGCCACGCCCCGGCGATCCGCGCCCGCCTGCTGATGCTGCTGGCGCAGCAGACCGCCGAGGGCATCGCCGACCGCGCCGGCAAGGAAGCGCTGCAGGCCGAGGCCCTGGCCGAGGTGCGCAAGCTGATGCGCGCCGAGACCGGCAAGCCCTGCGCCGAAGCCCTGCTGTTCACCAGCTTCGTGACCCAGTGAGCCGCGCGCGCCCATGACCATCAACGACCTGCTCTCACAGGACGAGATCGACGCCCTGCTGCACGGCGTGGATTCCGGCGCGGTCAACACCGAGCCGGAGCCGGACCCGGGCACCGCGCGGCCGTACGACTTCGCCAGCCAGGACCGCATCATCCGCGGGCGCATGCCCACCCTGGAGATGGTCAACGAGCGCTTCGTGCGCCTGTGGCGCATCGGCCTGTTCAACCTGATCCGGCGCTCGGCCGACATCTCCGTGCGCGGCATCGACCTGATCAAGTTCGGCGAGTACATGCACTCGCTGTACGTGCCGACCAACCTCAACCTGGTGCGCTTCAAGCCGCTGCGCGGCATGGGCCTGATCGTGTTCGAGCCCAAGCTGGTGTTCACCGTGGTGGACAATTTCTTCGGCGGCGACGGGCGCTACCCGACCCGGATCGAGGGCCGCGAGTTCACCGTCACCGAGATGCGGGTGATCCAGCTGATGCTGCGCCAGACCTTCACCGACCTGGTCGAGGCCTGGGCACCGGTGATGGACGTGGAGTTCGAGTACATCAACTCCGAGATCAACCCGCACTTCGCCAACATCGTCACCCCGCGCGAGTACGTGGTGGTCAGCCGCTTCCACGTCGAGCTGGACGGCGGCGGCGGCGAGATCCACGTCACCCTGCCCTATTCCATGCTCGAGCCGATCCGCGAGCTGCTCGACGCCGGCATCCAGAGCGACCGCATCGACCGCGACGAGAGCTGGAACGCCACCCTGCGCGAGCAGCTGCAGCTGGCCGAGGTGACCATCTCCAGCGTGCTGGCGGAGAAGCGCATCGACCTGCGCCAGCTCACCCAGCTGAAGGTCGGCGACGTGCTGCCGATCGAGCTGTCCACCACCGTCCCGGTGTGCGTGGAGAACATCCCGGTGTTCACCGGCCAGTTCGGCCTGTCCAACGGCAGGAACGCGGTGAAGATCGTCCAGACCCACCCGCCCGGCGCCGAAAAGCCGCGCCAGGCCGCCCCCGAGGAAATGCCCGCATGAGCACCGAAGCCCCTGCCGCGACCGCGCAATTCGACGCGCTGCAGTCCGAGCCCGTCCAGGGCGCCAGCGACCTGAACCTGGACGTCATCCTCGACGTGCCGGTGACCCTGTCGCTGGAGGTCGGCCGCACCCGCATGCCGATCCGCAACCTGCTGCAGCTCAACCAGGGCTCGGTGATCGAGCTGGAACGCGGCGCCGGCGAACCGCTGGACGTGTACGTCAACGGCACCCTGATCGCCCACGGCGAGGTGGTGGTGATCAACGACCGCTTCGGCGTGCGCCTGACCGACGTGGTCAGCCCCAGCGAGCGGATCCGGAGGCTGCGTTGAGCATCCTGCCGCTGCTGCTGGCCGCCGCCCCCGCCGCGCAGGCCGCGCGGCCGGCGGCGCAGGCCCAGGGCCCGGGCCTGTTCGGCGCGTTCTTCGCCCTGCTGCTGGTGCTGGGCCTGATCGTCGGCCTGGCCTGGCTGCTCAAGCGCATGCCCGGCTCCGGCTTCCGTCCCGCCGACGGCCTGCGCGTGGTCGCCTCGCTGCACCTGGGCACCAAGGAGCGCGCGGTGGTGGTGGAGGTCGGCGGCCGCCAGCTGCTGCTGGGCGTCTCCCCGGGCGGCGTGACCCTGCTGCACGAGCTGCCCGAGCCGCTGCCCGCGCCCGAGGCGCCGCGCCTGCCCAACCTCAAGGAACTCCCCAACTTCGCCCAGCTGCTGTCGCAGCGGCTGCGCCGGACCCGCTGACATGAACTCCCGCCGCCTGCTCCTGACCGTCGTGGTGCTGGTGCTGGCCTGCCTGCCGCTGCTGGCCGCCGCCGCGCCGGCGGCGCCGCAGGTGCCATCCCTGCCGAACGTGACCGTGGGCCGCATCGGCGACGCCCCGGTGAGCGTGCCGCTGCAGACCCTGCTGCTGATGACCGGCATCACCCTGCTGCCGTCGCTGCTGCTGGTGATGACCTGCTTCACCCGGATCATCATCGTGCTGGCGCTGCTGCGGCAGGCGCTGGGCACCGGCCAGACCCCTTCCAACCAGATCCTGGTGGGGCTGTCGCTGTTCCTGACCGCGATGGTCATGATGCCGGTGTGGCAGAAGGCCTGGGACGCCGGCTTCGGCCCCTACCTCAACGGCGACATCGACTTCCGCAGCGCCTGGGACCTGGGCACCGCGCCGCTGCGCGCGTTCATGCTGGCCCAGGTGCGCGAGACCGACCTGATGACCTTCGCCGGCCTGGCCGGGCATGACACCTACAACGGCCCGGACGCGGTGCCGTTCCCGGTGCTGGCGGCCTCGTTCGTCACCTCCGAGCTGAAGACCGCGTTCGAGATCGGCTTCCTGATCTTCATCCCGTTCGTGGTGATCGACCTGGTGGTGGCCAGCGTGCTGATGTCGATGGGCATGATGATGCTCTCGCCGATGCTGATCTCCGCGCCGTTCAAGATCCTGCTGTTCGTGCTGGTGGACGGCTGGGTGCTGACCGTCGGCACCCTGGCGGCCAGCTTCAACGGGGTCTGAGATGAGCCCGGAACTGGCCCTGACCGAACTGCGCCGCGCCCTCGAGGTGGCCCTGTGGGTGGGCGGCCCGCTGCTGGTCACCATGCTGGTGGTGGGCGTGCTGGTCGGCATCGTCCAGGCCGCCACCCAGATCAACGAGCCGACCATCGCCTTCATCTCCAAGGCCGTGGCCATGACCGCGGCGCTGTTCGCGCTGGGCAGCTTCCTGCTGGCCTACCTGGTCGACTACACCACCACGCTGTTCCAGCGCATCCCCCACCTGATCGGCTGAGGACGGGAGCGCGCGGTGGATCCGGCAACCCAGATGGTGGTCGACGGCCAGCAGGCCTTCGGCATGATCGGCACGGTCATGTGGACCATGCTGCGCACCGGGGCGATGTTGATGGCGATGCCGCTGATCGGCACCCGCGCGGTACCGGTGCGGGTGCGGGTGCTGGTGGCCGGCGCCCTGGCCATGGCGCTGGCGCCGATGCTGCCGCCGGTGCCGGAGTTCGCCGGCCTGGACGCGGCCAGCGTGCTGGGCGTGGCCCGGGAACTGGCGGTGGGCGTGGCCATGGGCTTCTGCCTGCGCCTGATGTTCGAGGCCGGGGCGTTCGCCGGCGAGATCGTGTCCCAGGGCATGGGCCTGGCGTTCGCGCAGATGAACGACCCGCTGCGCGGCACCAGTTCCGGCGTGGTCGCGCAGTGGTTCTACCTCGCCTTCGGCCTGCTGTTCTTCGCCAGCGACGGACACCTGGCCATGGTCGCGATGCTGGTGCGCAGCTACCAGGCCCTGCCGATCGGCGCCGGCTGGACCGATGCCGCGGCCGGGCTGTCGGTGCCGGTGCAGCTGTTCCCGGCGGTGCTGCGCGGCGGCCTGGGCCTGGCCCTGCCGCTGATGATGGCGATGCTGGCCACCAACCTCACCTTCGGCGTGCTGGCCAAGGCCGCGCCTTCGCTGCATCCGGTGCAGCTGGGCCTGCCGGTGGCGGTGCTGACCGGCATGCTGTTGCTGTCGCTGCTGGCCGGCGAGATCGCGCGCCCGGTGCAGGCGCTGTTCGACACCGCGTTCGACGCCGGCATGGCCGTCCCCGCGCCCTGAGCCGGCGCCTGGAACGGAACTTGCACTGACCGCCCCGCGCCGGCCCCCTTCCGGCGCCGGAGACCGGCATGGCCGAGAACGAGGACGGCCAGGAAAAAACCGAACAGCCAACCGGCAGACGCCTGCAGAAGGCGGCCGAGGAAGGCAACGTCCCGCGTTCGCGCGAACTGGGCAACGCGGCGCTGTTCGGCGCCGGCGTGGTGGCGGTGATCGCCGGCGGTCCAATGTTCGCGCGCGGCGCGGCCGGCTGGATGCGCAACGCGCTGGCGCCCGACCTGGGGATGCTGGAGGACCCGTCCCTGCTGTTCGGGCACATGGGCATGCTGCTGCTGAAGCTGTTCGCGGTGGTGCTGCCGCTGCTGGGCGTGGCGCTGCTGGCCTGCCTGGTCGCGCCGGTGCTGATGGGCAGCCTGCAGTTCAACCTCAAGGCACTGGCGCCCAAGCCCGAGCGCCTCAACCCCCTGGCCGGGCTGCAGCGCATGGTCAGCAGCGACGGCCTGGTGGAACTGGCCAAGTCGCTGCTGCGCGTGGCGTTGCTGGGCACCGCCTGCGGCCTGGTGCTGGTGCACGGCTTCGACGTGCTGCGCGCCATGCCCGGGCAGTCGCTGGAGGACGCCGCGCGCACCGGCCTGTACTTCGCCGGCCGCCTGCTGGGCGCCGCCGCGGTGGCGCTGCTGCTGCTGGCCCTGGCCGATGCGCCGTACCAGAAGTGGAACCGGCTCCGCAAGCTGAAGATGACGCGCCAGGAAGTGCGCGAAGAAATGAAGGAGGCCGACGGCAACCCGCAGGTCAAGGGCAAGATCCGGCAGATGCAGTTCCAGATGTCGCAGCGCCGGATGATGGAGGCGGTGCCGACCGCCGACGTGGTGGTGGTCAACCCGACCCACTACGCGGTGGCCCTGAAGTACGACGGCGGCAGCATGCGCGCGCCGAAGGTGGTGGCCAAGGGCGTGGACGAGCTGGCGATGCGGATCCGCGAGGTGGCCGACGCCCACCGCGTGGCGATCGTGTCCGCGCCGCCTCTGGCACGCGCCTTGTATCGCGAGGGTGAGCTCGACAAGGAGATCCCCGTGAGACTGTACGCCGCCGTGGCCCAGGTCCTGTCCTACGTGTACCAGCTGCGCGCCTGGCGCCCCGGTACCGGGCGCGCGCCGCAGCTGGGCACGGTCGAGGTCAGGGAATTCCCGGAGGATGACGGCAAGTGAGCGCGACCGCTTCCCAGCCGCTGTCCCGCCGCCTGCTGGAAATGGCCCGCAATGGCATCGGCGCGCCACTGTTGGTGCTGGCCCTGCTCGCCATGGTGGTGGTGCCGCTGCCGCCGCTGCTGCTGGATGCCCTCTTCAGCTTCAACATCGCCATCTCGCTGGTGGTGCTGCTGGCCGTGGTCTACGTGCAGCGGCCGCTGGACTTCACCATCTTCCCGGTCATCCTGCTGACCACCACCATGCTGCGGCTGGCGCTGAACGTGGCGTCCACCCGCGTGATCCTGCTGCACGGCCAGGCCGGCGGCGACGCCGCCGGCAAGGTGATCGCCGCCTTCGGCGAGTTCGTGGTCGGCGGCAACTACGCGGTCGGCATCGTGGTGTTCGCGATCCTGACCATCATCAACTTCGTGGTCATCACCAAGGGCTCCGGGCGCATCTCCGAGGTGACCGCGCGCTTCATCCTCGACGCCATGCCCGGCAAGCAGATGGCGATCGACGCCGACCTCAATGCCGGCCTGATCACCCGCGAGGAGGCCAAGGCCCGCCGCGACGAGGTCCGCGAGGAGGCCGACTTCTACGGCGCGATGGACGGCGCCAGCAAGTTCATCCGCGGCGACGCCGTCGCCGGCATCCTGATCCTGTTCATCAACCTGCTGGGCGGCTTCGCCGTGGGCATGTTCCAGCACGGCATGGCCGCCGCCGACGCCGCCTCGACCTACACCCTGCTGTCGATCGGCGACGGCCTGGTGGCGCAGCTGCCGGCGCTGCTGGTGTCCTCGGCCGTGGCCATGCTGGTGACCCGCGCCTCGCGCGCCCAGGACATGGGCCAGGCGGTGGTCGGCCAGGCCTTCGGCCAGTACCGCGCCCTGGGCGTGGCCTCGGCCATCCTGGTGACGGTGGGCCTGGTGCCGGGCATGCCCAACGTCGCTTTTCTGACGCTGGGCGCGGTGCTCGGCTTTGCTGCCTGGAAGCTGTGGCAGCGCAAGCAGCAGGAGGAATCCGCGGCGGCGCGGGCCGAGGCCGCCGGGCCGGCGGCCGCCCCGGGCCAGGCGGCCGGCGAGCTGGACTGGGACGAGCTGCGCCCGGTCGATCCGCTGGGCCTGGAGGTCGGCTACCGCCTGATCCCGCTGGTGGACAAGACCCAGGGCGGCGAGCTGATGGCGCGGATCAAGGGCGTGCGCCGCAAGCTCACCCACGAGATCGGCTTCCTGATCCCGCCGGTGCACATCCGCGACAACCTGGAGCTGCAGGCCAACCAGTACCGCCTGCTGGTACACGGCGTGCCGGTAGCCACCGCCGAGATCCAGCCGGACCGCGAACTGGCCCTGGACCCGGGCGGCGCGCTTGGCCCGATCGACGGCATCAAGGGCAAGGACCCGGCGTTCGGCCTGGACGCGGTGTGGATCCACCCGCACCAGCGCGCCCAGGCCGAGGCCCTGGGCTACACCGTGGTCGACCCGGCCACCGTGGTCGCCACCCACCTGTCCCACCTGGTGCGCGAGCACGCCCCGGAGCTGCTGGGGCACGAGGAGGTGCAGCAGCTGCTGGCCACCCTCGCCCGCAGCGCGCCGAAGCTGGCCGAGGACCTGGTGCCCAAGACCCTGCCGCTGTCGGTGGTGGCACGGGTGCTGCAGAACCTGCTGGTGGAGCGGATCCCGGTGCGCCAGCTGCGCAAGATCGCCGAGGCCCTGCTCGAGCACGGCGCCTACAGCCAGGACCCGGCCGTGCTCACCGCCGCGGTCCGCAACAGCCTGGGCCGCTTCATCGTCCAGGAGATCGCCGGCGCCTCGCCGGAGCTGCCGGTGTTCACCCTGGCCGCGCCTCTGGAACGGGTCTTGCAGGAGTCCGCGCAGGGCAACGGCGCCGCGGCGCTGGAGCCCGGGTTGGCCGAACGCCTGCAGCAAAGCCTGGCCGAGTGCGCCGGGCGGCAGGAGGCGAAGGGCGAACCGGCGGTGGTCCTGGTACCGGCCACCGTGCGCGCCTCGCTGGCGCGGCTGGTACGCCACAGCGTGCCGTCGCTGTCGGTGCTGGCCTACACCGAGGTACCGGAGGACAAGCGGCTGAAGCTGGTCGGAACAATCAACTGAAAGCCGTGATTGGGGATTCGTGGTTCGTGATTGGAAAAAGCGGATCGCGGCGGACTGGGAAGGAAGTGGGATGAACAAGGCAACAAGAACACGGATACGGACAGGCCGCGGAGGCCCGGCATCTGCTTCTTCCAATCACCAATCACCAATCACCAATCACGGCCCCTAACCATGAAAATCAAGCGTTTCGTTGCCGCCGACATGCGTACCGCGCTGCGGATGGTCCGCGCCGAGCACGGACCGGATGCCGTGATCCTCTCCAACCGCCGCACCGAGGAAGGGGTGGAGATCGTCGCGGCCAGCAACTACGACGAGGACGCGGTGCAGCGGGCCCTGATCGAGGCCCAGCGCGCCAGTGAACCGGTGCCCGCGCCCGCGGCCCCGACGCCGGCCGCCGCCCCTGCCCCTGCCCCGCACGACTTCGCCGCCGCCATGGCCGCGGCCCTGGCCACCCCGACCGCGCGCGCGGTCTCGGTGCTGCCGCCGGAGGTGGTCATGGCGCATCCTGCCGCCCCGGCCGGTCCCGCCCCCGCGGCGCCTGCGCCCGCCCCGGAACCGGCGCCCCCGGCCGCCAGTCCGGCCCCGACCCTGGCCGCGGTGCCGGCCCCGGTGGCGCCGGCCGACGACGAGCAGCTGCGCGCCATGCGCGAGGAACTGGCGCAGATGCGCGCCATGATCGAGCGCGAGATGCACCGCCTGACCGACGAGCGCCTGCGCGGCTCGCCGGTGCGGCTGGCGGCGATGGAACTGATGGAGGACTACGGCTTCGACGCCGGGATCACCCGCGACATCGTCCTGGAACTGCCGGCCGACACCCCGATGCACCGCGGCCGCGGCCTGATGCTGGGCCTGATCTCGCGGCGCCTGCCGGTGTGCCCGGTGGACCCGCTGGAGGCCGGCGGCGTGATCGCCCTGGTCGGCCCCACCGGCGCCGGCAAGACCACCACCATCGCCAAGCTGGCCGCCCGCTTCGTGGCCGAGCACGGCCCGCGCGACATCGCCCTGGTCACCACCGACACCTCCCGCATCGGCGGTCGCGAGCAGCTGTACGGCTACGGCCGCCAGCTGGGCATCGCGGTGCACGAGGCCGACAGCGACGCGGCCCTGATCCAGCTGCTGCAGCGCCTGCAGGACTACCGCCTGGTGCTGGTGGACACCGCCGGCCTCGGCCAGCGCGACCGCGCCCTGGCCAACCAGCTCAACTGGCTGCGCGCCGCACGCAACGTCAGCACCCTGCTGGTGCTGCCGGCCAACTCCCACTTCGCCGACCTGGACGAGGTCGTGCGCCGCTTCGGCCCGGCCCGCCCGCAGGGCGTGGTCCTGACCAAGGTCGACGAGACCGGGCGCCTGGGCAGCGCGTTGTCGGTGGTCGTGGACCACCAGCTGCCGCTGACCTGGGTGACCGACGGCCAGCGGGTCCCGGAGGACCTGCACCGGGCCAATGCCGCCAGCCTGGTGCTTCGCCTTGAAGATCTGCGCCGGGCTGCCGATAAGCCGAACATCCCGGAGGCCGACCATGCCGTCGCCTGAGTCCCGCCCCGCAACCCCGAGCCCCTTCCGCCCGACGATGAACCACGCACCGCTCGCCCCCGTCCGCAGCATCGCCATCACCGGCGGCAAGGGTGGCGTGGGCAAGACCAACCTGTCGGTCAACCTGGCCGCCTCGCTGGCGGCGCTGGGCAAGCGCACCCTGCTGCTGGACGCCGACCTGGGCCTGGCCAACGTCGACGTGCTGCTGGGCCTGTCCCCGCAGCACACCCTGGCCGACCTGGTCGCCGGCCGCTGCGAGCTGGAGGACGTGATCCTGGAAGGCCCCAACGGCATGCTGGTGGTGCCGGCCGCCTCCGGGCGCCGGCACATGGCCGAACTGCAGCCAGCCCAGCACGTGGGACTTGTCAATGTTTTCAATGACCTGCAGCGTGATCTTGACATTCTGGTTGTAGACACTGCCGCCGGCATCACCGACAGCGTGCTGACCTTCTGCCAGGCCGCCCAGGACGCGGTGGTGGTGGTCTGCGACGAGCCGGCCTCGATCACCGACGCCTACGCCCTGATCAAGGTCCTGTCCCGCGAGCGCGGCGTGGACCGGGTCCAGGTGGTGGCCAACATGGTGCGCAGCCCGGCCGAGGGCCGCGGCCTGTACGACAAGCTGTCGCGGGTATGCGAGCGCTTCCTCGGCGACGTCTCTCTGAACTTCCTCGGCGCGGTGCCCCAGTGCGACTGGCTGCGCATGGCGGTGCAGCGCCAGCAGGCCGTCGCCACCGCCTACCCGGCCAGCCCCTCGGCCCGCGCCATCGCCGAGATCGCCCGCCGCGCGGCGCGCTGGCAGGCGCCGACCGCCCCGCGCGGCAACATCGAGTTCTTCGTCGACCGGATGATCCGGCAAGGCGCGGTCGCATGAATGCCGTGGCCGAATACCGCGCCGTGCGCGGCAGCAACGACGACGCCATCACCCGGCATGCCGACCTGGTGCGGCGCATCGCCCACCACCTGGCGGCGCGCCTGCCGGCCAGCGTCGAGGTCGACGACCTGATCCAGGCCGGCATGATCGGCCTGATTGAGGCCAGCCGCAGCTACGACCCCGACCAGGGCGCCTCGTTCGAGACCTACGCCTCGATCCGCATCCGCGGCGCGATGATCGACGAGATCCGGCGCGGCGACTGGGTGCCGCGCTCGGTGCACCGCCGCGCCCGCGACGCCGCCGCCGCGGTGCGCGAGATCGAGCAGGCCACCGGCCGCGCCGCCGCGCCGCAGGAAGTGGCGGCCAAGCTGGACATGCCACTGCCGGAGTACCTGCGCCTGCTGGAGGACGCCTCTCGCGGCCAGGTGCTGAGCCTGGACTCGCACGTGGAGGACCACGGCGACGTGCAGGTCAACAGCAACAGCCCCACCCCGCAGCAGCTGCTGGAGCGCAGCGATTTCGGCCGCGAGCTGGCGGCGGCCATCTCCAACCTGCCCGAGCGCGAACAGCTGGTGCTGTCGCTGTACTACGAGCAGGAGCTGAACCTGAAGGAGATCGGCGCGGTGCTCGGGGTCAGCGAGTCCCGGGTGTGCCAGATCCACGGCCAGGCCGTGCTGCGCCTGCGCGGCCGCCTGTCCCAGTACGAATCACGTGATGCCGGTCTGGACGACGACTGAGCACGCAACGCCAAACGGAGCACGAAGTGAACAAGAACATGCGGATCCTGATCGTGGACGACTTCTCGACGATGCGACGCATCGTCAAGAACCTGCTCAACGATCTGGGCTACAGCAACACCGCCGAGGCCGACGACGGCCACACCGCGCTGGCGGCCCTGCGCGCGCAGCCGTTCGACTTCGTCATCACCGACTGGAACATGCCGGGCATGACCGGCATCGAGCTGCTGCGCAGCATCCGCGCCGACCCCAAGCTCAAGACCCTGCCGGTGCTGATGGTCACCGCCGAGGCCAAGCGCGAGCAGATCCTGGAGGCCGCGCAGAACGGCGTGAACGGCTACATCATCAAGCCGTTCACCGCGCAGACCCTCGAGGAGAAGCTCAACAAGATCTTCGAACGGCTGGCGGCGACGGCATGAGCACCACCGCATCCCCCGAGCGTGCGGCGCTGGTCCAGCGCCTGCACGACGCCCTGGAAGCCCTGGACCGCGGCGACGAAAGCGCACTGCGCGCCGAGATCGACGCCCTGGCCGCCGCCCGCACCCGTCCGCTCGTGCAGGGCCTCGGCCGGCTGGCGCGCGAACTGAGCCAGGCCCTGGGCGAACTGCCGGAGGTCCCCGGCGCCGACGACCATGGCGTGGAGGGGGTCGAACTGGACGACGCCTGCGCGCGCCTGGACCACGTCATCGGCATGACCGAGCAGGCCACCCACCGCACCCTGGACCTGGCCGACGAATGCCGCGCCCTGGTCGAGGGCCTGCGCGCCGAAGGCGTGACCGACGGCCAGGACCAGGTGCTGGACCGCATCCGCCGCAACCTCACCGAGATCGCCCTGACCCAGAGCTACCAGGACCTGACCGGGCAGATCATCCGCCGCGTCGCCGGGATCGTGCGCCGCGTCCACGAAGGCTTCGGCGAACTGGGCCTGCCGCCGCGCGCCGAGCCGCGCGAGCCCGCGCTGGCGGGCCCCGCGGTGGCCGGGCTGGACACCCATGCGGTCAGCCAGAACGACGCCGACGCCCTGCTGTCGGAACTGGGGCTGTAAGCCATGAGCGGTGTGACGCCCGAAATCGCCGCGGACTTCATCGTCGAGGCCCAGGAGATCCTGGACCGGCTCGGCGAGCAGCTGGTGGAGCTGGAGCGCGCGCCCCAGGACAGCGAGCAGCTCAATGCGGTGTTCCGCGGCTTCCACACCCTCAAGGGCGGTGCCGGCTTCCTCGGCATCCAGCCGATGGTCGAGCTGTGCCACGCCGCCGAGGAAACCCTGGGCGCCGCCCGCTCCGGCACCGCCGAACTGGACCCGCTGCACTTCGACGCCGCCCAGCGCTCGCTGGACTGGTTGCAGGCCATGCTCGACGCGGTCGCCGCCGGCACCGAGCCGGAGCACGCGCCGCCGGAGCTGATCGCGCAGTTCGCCCTGGTCGCGCCGCCCGCGCCGCAGCCGCAGGCCGCGCCGCAGCCCGTGGCGGCGCCCGCGCCGGCCGGCGGCGACGACCTGATCAGCGACTACGAGTTCGAGGCCCTGCTCGACCAGCTGCACGGCAAGGCCGCGCCCGGCGCCAAGCCCGCAGCCGCGCCCGCGCCGGCCACCGCGGCTGCGGACACCATCACCGACGACGAATTCGAGGCGCTGCTGGACCAGTTGCACGGCAAGGCGCCGCCCGGGGCCAAGCCGCTGCCGGCCGCCGCGCCGGCCCCGGCACCGGCGGCCGCTGCGCCGCCGCCCGCTCCCAACCCCGTGCCGAAGCCGGCCGCCCCGCGCCCGGCCAGCCCGCCCCCGCGCGCCGCCGCCGCGGGCGAGGCCGAGCACACCGTGCGCGTGGACACCCGCCGCCTGGACGCGATCGTCAACCTGATCGGCGAGCTGGTGCTGGCGCGCAACCGGCTCAAGACCCTGCGCGCGCGCCTGCGCGACGACGAACTCGACCGCGCCGTGGCCAGCCTCGACGTGGCCACCGCGCGCCTGCAGTCGGCGGTCATGCGCACGCGCATGCAGCCGGTGGGCAAGGTGTTCTCGCGCTTCCCGAAGGTGGCGCGCGACGTCGCCCGCTCGCTGGCCAAGGAAGTCGAACTGGAGATGGTTGGCGCCGACACCGAGCTGGACCGCAACCTGGTCGAGGCCCTGGCCGATCCGCTGGTGCACCTGGTGCGCAACGGCATCGACCACGGCGTGGAGGCGCCGGAAGTGCGCGAGGCCTCCGGCAAGCCGCGCGTGGGCCGGCTGCGCCTGGCCGCGCAGCAGGAAGGCGACTACGTCACCATCGAGGTCCAGGACGACGGCGCCGGCATCGATCCGGAGCGCCTGCGCGCCAAGGCGCGCGAGAAGGGGCTGATCGACCCGGAGGCCGCGGCACGCCTGGGCGCGGACGAATGCCTGCAGCTGGTGTTCCTGCCCGGCTTCTCCACCAAGACCCAGGTCACCGACATCTCCGGCCGCGGCGTGGGCATGGACGTGGTGCAGTCGCGCATCCGCGAGCTGGGCGGGCAGATCCAGATCCAGTCCGAGCTCGGCCGCGGCACCCGCTTCCTGATCCGCGTCCCGCTGACCCTGGCGATCCTGCCCACCCTGCTGGTGCAGGCCGGCGAGGCGGTGTACGCCCTGCCGCTGGCGCGGGTGCAGGAGGTGCTGCACGCCAAGCCCTCCGCGCTGGGCTGGTTCGACGGCCGTCCGGTGATGGACCGCCAGAGCCATACCCTGCCGCTGGTGGACCTCCGCCGCTGGCTGGGGCTGGAGCCGCTGTCCGGCAACGGCGCCCTGACCGTGGTCGTGCTGCAGATGGGCGACGCCCGCTTCGGCCTGATCGTCGACCAGGTGCGCGGCCGCGAGGAAGTGGTGATCAAGCCGCTGCCCAAGGCCCTGCGCGGCCTGCCCGGCTATGCCGGCGCGACCCTGATCGGCGACGGCCGCCTGGCGCTGATCCTGGACGTCGACGGCCTGCGCGCCAGCAGTCCGTGAGCGCGCGGCGCACGCCGTGCGCGTGCGCCGTTCCGCGCAGCCGCGCGCCGGCGGCGATGCCGGCGGGCGTTCCCGCTCAAGTCCCAGTCCACGTGCGCCGATAACCCGACATATGGACATCCTCAGCCTCATCGGTCTGCTCCTTGCCCTGGTCGCGCTGATCGGCGGCGCCATCCTCAAGGGCGCCGGCCTCGGTTCGCTGTGGTCGGCCGCCGCGTTCGTGATCGTGATCCTCGGCACCTTCGCCGCGATCTTCGTGCACACCCCGCCGCCGGTGTTCAAGCGCGCCCTGGGCATCGTCGGCTGGGTGCTGCGCCCGCCGGCCGCCGACCGCGCCGCGCTGATGGCGCAGATCCTGGAATGGAGCAACATCGCCCGCCGCCAGGGCCTGCTGGGCCTGGAGCAGCAGGTCGGCGAGCAGGAGGACCCGTTCCTGAAGAAGGGCCTGCAGATGCTGGTCGACGGCGTGGAGCCGGAGCAGATCCGGCACATGCTGGAGATCGACCTGGAGAGCCAGGAGAACCAGGAGCTGGCCGCTGCCAAGGTGTTCGAGGGCATGGGCATCTACGCCCCGACCCTGGGCATCGTCGGCGCCGTGTTCGGGCTGATCGCGGTGATGAAGAACCTGGCCGATCCGTCCAAGCTCGGCCACGGCATCGCCGCCGCGTTCACCGCGACCATCTACGGCATCGCCTCGGCCAACCTGTTCTTCCTGCCGATCGCCTCCAAGCTCAAGGCGGTCATCGGCCGCCGCACCGGCGAGCGGGAGATGATCATCGAGGGCCTGATCGCGATCGCGCAGGGCGAGAACCCGCGCAACATCGAATCCAGGCTCGCCGGCTTCCTGCACTGACCCGGAGCCGTCGATGGCGCGCAGGAAGAAGCACGAGGAGCACGGCAACCACGAGGCCTGGGCGATCCCCTACGCCGACCTGATGACGTTGCTGCTGGCGTTCTTCGTGGTGATGTACGCGATCTCCACCCTCAACGAGGGCAAGTACCGGGTGCTGGCCGACGCCCTGACCGCCGCCTTCGGCGGCGCGCCGCGCACCATCAACCCGGTGCAGGTCGGCAACTTCCAGCTGCAGGGCTCGGACTACGACCGGCCCTCGCCGATCAAGTCCGGCGCCCGCCACGGCCCGTCTGCGCCCTCGCCCGCGCCCAACCCCACCCTGCTTCCGGCGCTGGCCTCGCACATGCGCACCGGCGTGCCGCTGGACGTGTCCGACCGCGCCGCCGTGCAGCGCGCCCAGCGCCAGCTCGGCAACATCGCCACGCGCCTGGAGGAGGCGCTGGCGCCGCTGGTCGACGCGCGCCTGATCACCATCCGCCGCGCCGAGCTGTGGCTGGAGGTGGAGATCAACAGCGACATCCTGTTCGACACCGGCTCGGCCGCGCTGGACGCATCCGCGCGCGAGGTGCTCACCCGCCTGGCCGACGTGCTGCGCGAGACCCCCAACCCGGTGCGGGTGGAGGGCTATACCGACAACCGCCCGATCAACACCGTGCAGTTCCCGTCCAACTGGGAGCTGTCGGCGGCGCGCGCGGCCAGCGTGGTGCACCTGTTCTCGGCGCAGGGCGTGGCCCCGGAGCGGCTGGCCATGGTCGGCTACGGCGAGCACCGCCCGCGTGCGGACAACCTCACCGAGGAAGGCCGCAACCGCAACCGCCGCGTGGTCCTGATCGTGCTGGCCGCGCCCGGCGCCGCCGGCGATGCGGACCCCGGCGCGGAGGAAGGCGTGGCGGTCAAGAGCGGCGCGCAGGTGCCGATAGCAGATGTGGCAGCCAGCCAGCCGGTGCCCGGGCGCGCGGCACCCGGCCAGGCGGCCACCGCTGCCGCGCCCGGCGCGGCAGCCGAAAGAACCACAGGAGGATCCGACTGATGCGCGTGTGGGCGATCGCCAACCAGAAAGGCGGCGTGGGCAAGACCACCACCACCCTGGCCCTGGGCCGCGGCCTGGCCGCGCGCGGCAGCCGCGTGCTGCTGGTGGACCTGGACCCGCATTCGTCCCTGACCCGCACCTTCGGCGTGCCCGCCGACCCGGCCCCGGAAGGCGTGATGGAGCTGTTCGCCACGCCGCCGCGGCCGCTGGCGAGCCTCGCCCGGACCAGCGCGGTCGAGCGCCTGGACTACGTGTGCGCGCAGACCGCCCTGGCCACCCTGGAGCGGCGCAGCGCCAACCAGCCCGGCCTCGGCCTGGCCCTGGCGCAGGCCCTGGCCCGCCATGCCGGCCAGCACGACTACGTGCTGCTGGACTGCCCGCCGACCCTGGGCCTGCTGATGATCAACGCCCTGGCCGCGGCCGACCGCGCGATCATCCCGACCCAGGCCGAGCCGCTGGCGCTGCACGGCCTGGCCGGCATGCGCCGCACCGCGGAGATGGTCGAGCGCTCGCGCCGGCGCCCGCTGCCGGTGTCGGTGCTGCCGACCCTGTACGACCGCCGCACCCGCGCCGGCCAGGAAGCACTCAAGCGCATGCAGGACGAACACGGCGAGCGCGTGTGGGATGACGCGATCCCGGTCGATACCCGGCTGTGCAATACCGAACTGCTGGTGCAGCCGTTTGCCGACGAGGGTGCCTATCCCGGGCGTGCCCTGTCCGCCTACCGGCGTGCGCTGGACTGGATCCTGGCCAGCGATGCCCAGGCCCTGGAACAGGCGGCATGAACGGGGTCGCGGCACTGGACGACTACCTGGACGGACTGCTGGCCCCCGAGCCTGCGGCCGGCGAGGCCGCGCCTGCCGCCCAGGCCCCTGCGGGCGATGCGCAGGCTCCCTCGCCGCCGCCTGGAGCGGAGGCTACGGTCATGGACGAGCGCCCGGCTGACGTTCCGGCTGACGTTCCGGCTGCCGTGGCTGATGCGGCGGCAGACCTGGCCGAGGCTCCGTCGGAGGCCGCGGTCGGGCCCGATGGAGCGGCCGGTACCCCGGCGCCCGCTGACGCCACCGAAGCCGCCCCGGCGGCGGCCGCCGTCGAGCCCGCCCCGGCAGTGGCGGCCCCGGCAGAACCCGCCCCCGGCCCGGCGGCGGTCCCGGCTCCCGCGCCCGCTCCGATGGTGGCCCCTGCTCCGGCCCCAGCGCCCGCTCCCGCGCCGCGCATCGTGGCCCCTGCGCCGGTTCCCGCCGCCGCGCCCGTGCCGCCGCCACCCGCGCCGGCTCCCGTGGCCCGCCGCACCCAGCCTCCGGCACCCGCGCCGGCCCCGGTCCCGCACGCGCCGCGCGCGGCCCATGCCGCCGCGGATGAGTCGACCGCGGCCGACCCCACCGGGCACAGCTCGCGCTGGCTGCGCCTGCGCTGCGGCAGCCAGCGCTACGGCCTGGAACTGCTCAAGGTCCAGGAAGTGGTGCTGCCGGTGCCGCTGCTGGCCCTGCGCGGCACGGTCCCGGCCATGCTCGGGGTGATGAACCTGCGCGGCCAGGTCGTGCCGGTACTGGACCTGGGCATGCACCTGGGCCAGCCCGCGCAACCGGATACCGCCGCCACCCGCTTCGTCGTGCTCGAGGAAAAGGGCGAGGTGCTGGGCCTGCGCGTGTCCGCGGTCGAGGACGTGGTCACCCTCGGCCAGTCCCAGGTCGAGCCGCCCGGCACCACCCAGGTGCGGCTGGCCGGCAACGGCCTGTTCCGCGGCATCGCCCGCCTCGGCGGCGAGCCGATGGTGCTTCTGGACGCCTCCTGCCTGCTGGCCCCGGCCGGCGCGGACGCGTGGCGCTAAAGCCTGCGCCGCGGCGGCCGCTATCCAGACCGACCCCACTGCGTGGAGAAACGATGAACACCGTTTCCCTGGGCGAGGACCTCGGCATCGAGGCCAGCGCCGAGCTCAAGGAACGCCTCTCGGCACACCTGGATGCCAGCGAACTGGCCCTGGATGGCACCGCCGTGCGCCGCGTGCACACCGCGGCCATGCAGGTGCTGTGCGCGTTCTTCCGCAGCCGCCGCGAACTGGGGCGCCGCACCGAGCTGTCCGGGTGCAGCGACGCCCTGCGCGACGCCGCCCGCCTGCTGGGCCTGTCCGGCCAGCTGGGGCTCACCGACCAACAAGACTTGAATAAGAAAGAAGTGGAGAACGCCGCATGAGCGCACGCATTCTGGTAGTGGACGATTCGGCCTCGATGCGCCAGATGGTCTCGTTCGCCCTGACCTCGGCCGGGTTCGCCGTGGAGGAAGCCGAGGACGGCCAGGTCGCGCTCAACCGCGCCCAGGGACAGCGTTTCAACGCGGTGGTGACCGACGTGAACATGCCGAACATGGACGGCATCTCGCTGATCCGCGCCCTGCGCGCCCTGCCGGACTACAAGTTCACCCCACTGCTGATGCTGACCACCGAGTCGGCCGCGGACAAGAAGGCCGAGGGCAAGGCCGCCGGCGCCACCGGCTGGCTGGTCAAGCCGTTCAACCCCGAGCAGCTGGTCGCCACCGTGCAGAAGGTCCTGGGCTGATCCCGGGCCACCCGCCATACCCCCAAGTTTCGAGCGCGCCACCATGAGCATGGACCTGCAACGCTTCCACGCCACCTACTTCGAGGAAAGCCGCGAGGGCCTGGACGCGATGGAGGCCGGCCTGCTGGCGCTGGAAAGCGGCAGTACCGACCCCGAAGTCATCAACTCGGTGTTCCGCGCCGCCCACTCCATCAAGGGCGGCGCGGCCACGTTCGGGTTCGAGAAGATGGCCGCGCTGACCCACGTGCTGGAGACGCTGCTGGACGAGATCCGCGGCGGCAAGCGCGCCCTCGCCTCCAGCGCGGTCGACGCCATGCTCGGCTCGGTGGACGTGCTGCGCGCCCTGCTGGCCGAGGCCGAGCACGGGCACCCCGCCGACACCGCCGCGATCGAGGCCGTGCACCAGCGCCTGCAGCAGGAGCTGGGCCAGCCCGGCGCCGCGGCCGCGACCAAGGCCGCCGCCGAGCCGGAGCCGGAAGGCTGGGACATCGCCTTCAGCCCGGCGCCGTCGCTGTTCATGAGCGGCAACGACCCGCTGCGCATCATCCGCGAGCTGGAGCACCTGGGCCCGCTGGAAGTCAACGCGCGCCTGGAGAAGCTGCCCGAATTCGCCCAGCTCGATCCGCTGGAAGCGTGCATCGCCTGGGACCTGGGCCTGCGCGGCAAGGTCCCGCGCAGCGCGATCGACGACGTGTTCGCCTGGGTGGTGGACGACTGCGAGCTGGACATCCGCCCGCAGCTGCCCGCCGCGGCTGCACCCGCGGCCCAGGCCGCGCCGACCGCCGCGCACCCGGGCGCCGGCGCCCCGGCGGCCGCGGGCGTGCACGAGGCCGAGACCTCCATCCGCGTCAGCGTCGACAAGGTCGACGCCCTGATCAACCTGGTCGGCGAGCTGGTGATCACCCAGGCCATGCTCAAGCAGGTCAGCGGCGGCATGGACCCGGCCCAGGCCGAGCGCCTGTTCGCCGGCCTGGAACTGCTGGAGCGCAATACCCGCGACCTGCAGGAAGCGGTGATCGGCGTGCGCATGCTGCCGGTGGATGCGGTGTTCCGCCGCTTCCCGCGCCTGGTGCGCGACCTGTCCGGCCGCCTTGGCAAGCACGTGCGCCTGCGCACCATCGGCGAAGGCACCGAGCTGGACAAGGGCCTGATCGAGAAGATCGCCGACCCGCTGGTGCACCTGGTGCGCAACGCCATCGACCACGGCCTGGAACTGCCGGACGCGCGCAAGGCGGCCGGCAAGGACGAGACCGGCACCATCACCCTGGCCGCCTCGCACCAGGGCGGGCACATCGTGATCGAGGTCGCCGACGACGGCCGCGGCCTGAACCGCGCCAAGATCCTGGCCAAGGCCGCCGAGCGCGGCCTGGCGATCCCGGACAACCCCACCGATTCGCAGGTCTGGGACCTGATCTTCCAGCCCGGCTTCTCCACCGCCGACCAGGTCACCGACCTGTCCGGGCGCGGCGTGGGCATGGACGTGGTGCGCAAGAACATCCAGGCCCTGGGCGGCGAGGTGCAGCTGGAGAGCGCCGAGGGCCGCGGCACCCGCGTGGTCATCCGCCTGCCGCTGACCCTGGCCATCCTCGACGGCATGGTCGTGTCCAGCGGCGGCGAGATCCTGATCCTGCCGCTGAGCCACGTACTGGAAGCGCTGCAGCCGGAGCCGGACGACATCCGCACCGTCGCCGGCGAAGGCCGGGTGCTGCGCGTGCGCGGCGAGTACCTGCCGCTGCTGTCGCTGGCCGGCACCTTCGGCTATGGCGACGGCTCCGGCGAATCGCTGGTGGTGGTGGTCGAGGGCGACGGCCAGAAGCTGGCGCTGCAGGTCGAGGAACTGGTCGGCCAACAGCAGGTGGTGGTCAAGAACCTGGAGAAGAACTACCGCCGCGTGCCGGGCATCTCCGGCGCGACCATCCTCGGCGACGGCCGCGTGGCCCTGATCGTCGACGTCGGCGGCCTGGCCCGCCAGCGCCAGCTGCCGCAGGCCGCCTGAAGCGGTGCCGGCCGTCGCTCAAGTCGCGCGGCCGGCGGCCGATAAGGCCGGTATCCAAGGCCCCGACCACCAAGGGATGACGGCTGCCACCGACCCAGGCTTGGCCCCCATCGACCTGCCCGATGCGGAGCGCTACCAGCTCCGCGACCCGCGGGAAGTGCTGCGCGTGCTGCATGCGCTGGTCGACGGCCGTGCCCTGATCAGCGCCCACCTGCTGCCCGACGGCCTGTCCTGCCCCACCGCGCTGCTGGAAGCCGGGCCGGACGGCGTGCTGCTGGACGGCAATCGCCAGGAGGCGATCAACCAGCGCATGGCGGCGGCCGACCAGGTGCTGTGCGTGTCGCAGCTGGACCGGGTACGGGTCCAGTTCCGCCTGCAGCGCCTGCAGCGCGTCCCCGGCGAAGGACCGGCGACCTTCGCCGCGCCGCTGCCGTCCTCGGTACTGCAGCTGCAGCGCCGCGAGCTGTACCGGCTGGAGCTGATCCCCGGGCCGGTGGCCACGGTGCTGGTGCCGCCGCGGCACGAGGGCCAGGCGCCGCTGCAGGCCCGGGTGGTGGACATCAGTGGCGGCGGCGTGGCCCTGGCCGTCGGCGAGGAGGACCAGGCGCGCTTCCCGCCGGGCGGGCAGCTGGACGCCTGCACCCTGGAACTGCCCGACGGCGGCCGCCCGATCCCGGTGCGGCTGCAGGTCGCGCACACATCGCGGCGCCAGCAGCTGGCGCGGCACCCGGTGCGGATCGGCTGCCGCTTCGCCGACCTGCCGGCCAGCGCCGAGCAGCGGATCCTGCAGTTCATCTTCCGGGTCGAGCGCCAGCGCATGGCGCGCGAGCGGGGCGTGGTGTAGCCGGCCCTAAAGTTGCGCCGCCCACGGCCGATTCAACCCGGGAAGCCAGCGCGCATCGCGCCGACATGCCCTGCAGGAGCAAACAATGAGCAGCACCCCGGTCCCCTCTACCGGCGAATTCCTCACCTTCACCCTGGGCGAGGAGAACTACGGCGTCGACATCCTCAAGGTCCAGGAAATCCGGGGCTACGACTCGGTCACCCGCGTCCCGGACGCGCCGGAGTACATCAAGGGCGTGATCAACCTGCGCGGCACCATCGTGCCGGTGATCGACCTGCGCCTGAAGCTGCGCCTGAAGGAAGCGCGCTACGACAGCTTCACCGTGATGATCGTGCTGAACGTCGAGGACCGCGTGGTGGGCATCGTGGTCGACAGCGTGTCCGACGTGGTGCCGCTGGCCGCCGAGCAGATCCGCCCCACCCCGGAGTTCGGCGCCTCGGTCGATACCCGCTTCATCAGCGGCATCGGCACGCTCGACGACCGCATGCTGATCCTGCTCGACATCGAGACCCTGCTGGACAGCACCGACCTGGGCGAGGCCCTGGACACCGCTGCCTGAGAACCCTGCAAACGGCCGCCGCCGGGCGACCCCCGGGGCGCGGCCCGCCTTTCCGTTCCCGCCATTGGAGTATGCCCCCATGAATCGTTTGACCAAGACCTTGTCCCTGATGGCCGCCCTGGCCGCGGCGCCCGCCGCCTTCGCCCAGGAAGCCGTCCCCGCCGAGCAGGCCGTGCGCTTCATCGGCAAGGACGTGATGGTCTGCGGCAAGGTCGAGAAGACCCGCTGGGCCCAGAACACCGAGGGCGAGCCGACCTTCCTGTACATGGGCGGCATGTTCCCGCGCCACACCTTCTCCGCGCGCATCCCGGGCGACCAGCGCGGCAAGTTCAAGCCCACTCCGGAGGAGCTGGAGGGTCGCGACGTGTGCGTGATCGGCACCGTCCAGCGCGACGCCAGCCGCGCCGAGATCGCGGTGACCTCGCCGGCCAACATCAAGCTGGCCAACCTGAAGTAACAACAAAAACCTGGCGGGATGCCCGCGGGCATCCCGCACCCAATTGCCGCGAATATTCGGGGGAGTACGCTGCATGCATTGGCTCAAGAACTTGAAGCTCACGCCAAAACTGATGCTGGCTTTTGGCGTGGTGCTGGTATTGCTGGCCGCGCAGGGCGTCGGCGCCTACTACGGGCTGTCGTCGCTCAACCGGGCTACCACCAACCTGTCCCAGGGCAGCATGCAAAGCGTCTCCGTGGCGGCGGAGCTGCGTGCCCTGCTGGGCGAGTACCGCACCGCGGCCTACCGCGGGCTGGTGCGCGCCAGCGAAGCCGTCAAGCTGGACGCGCGCGAGCGTAGCGCCAAGCTGTCGGAGCAGATCGACCAGTCCCTGGCGGCCTACGGCAAGCTCGCCGCGACCGCCGAGGAGCGCAAGCTGCTGGAGGAGCTGACCACCTCCTGGCACAAGGCCCGCGCCTCCTACGAGTCGGTCAACGAACTGATCGACCTGGAGCTGCCGGACGACGCCCTGGACACCTTCCTGGGCGAAACCTCGGACCTGCACAACGCCGCCACCGCCGCCGTCACCGCGCTGATCCAGGAAACCGACCGCCAGGCCGACCAGTCCGTGGCCAGCGCGGGCACCGCCTACGCGACCTCGGTGACCACCATCGTGGTGATGCTGCTGGTGGGCGTGGCCGGTGGCCTGGCCATCGCCTTCTTCATCGCCCGCAACCTGGCCGGTGCGATGCGCGGTGCCGTGGCCGTGGCCAACGACGTCGCCACCGGCAAGCTGGACAGCCGCATCGACATCCGGGGCTCGGACGAGATCGCCGACCTTATGCGCGCGATGCAGCGCATGCAGCACGACCTGCGCGAGCGCACCGAGCGCGACCAGAAGGTCGCGGCGGAGAACCTGCGCATCCGTACCGCGCTGGAAGCCTCCACCACCGGCCTGATGATCACCGATCCGGAATACCGCATCGTCTACCGCAACCCGGCGCTGGCCCGGATGCTGGAAGGCCATGCGGACCAGGTCGCGGCCGCCCTGCCCCACCTTGACATGGAGGCGCCGCTGGTCGGCCAGCCGGTCGAGGTCCTGGAGATCGGCGGCAAGATCGCGCAGGACTTCGTCGCCCGCCTGGAGCGCGAAGGCAGTGCCGCCCGCGAGGTGCAGTACGGCGATGCCTGCTTCGCGCAGAACATCTCCACCATCCTCGACGCCGAAGGCAAGTACGTCGGCATGGTGTGCGAGTGGCGCGACCGCACCGCCGAGATCCGGGTCGAGCAGGAGGTGGCGCGCGTGGTCGAGGCGGCCGCGGCCGGCGACCTGTCCGGGCGCATCGACACCAGCGACAAGCAGGGCTTCCTGCTGCAGCTGGCGGTGCAGCTCAACGGCCTGCTGGACGCCAACGCGATCAGCCTGGCCGAGGTCTCGCGCCTGCTGACCGCCCTGGCCCAGGGCGACTTGACGGTGCGCATGGAGGGCCAGTTCCACGGCGTGTTCGCGCGCATGCGCGACGACGCCAACGCCACCGTCGACCAGCTGACCTCCATCGTCTCGCGCATCCAGGCCGCCTCGGCCGCGATCAACGCCGGCGCCACCGAGATCGCCTCCGGCAACAA
>NZ_RRYK01000007.1:0-134945 GCF_003931635.1 Pseudoxanthomonas sp. SGNA-20
ATGTCATGGGGCTCAAGCTCTTCTCAAAGGCCGAGCGGCCCAACGCACGAGCAACTGGCACGCTGCGACTGGCCTTGATTTCGGCTTTCTATGAGAAAGCGAATGTCGTCATCCGTAATACAGACGAGCTTCCTCAAGGGTTCGACGGTCTGAATCGTCACGCCGTCCTACATGGAATCGATAGCAACTACGCTACAGAGGTCAACGGACTTCGTGCGATCTCGTTGCTAAACCTAGTTGCCTTCCTCGCCAGTCACGAGGATGAGGTCGGTGAAATCCTGGAGGTGGATGATCGGTAACGGATGCCTGATCTGATCCTGCGCGCCCGCCAGCCAGCGTTCTACCTCGGATCTAGTTCCCGTCCGGAAATGGATGCTTCGCATACATCAGCATCTGTGCCCTATACAGGACGCATAGGATCCGCGAACTAATAGGGGACCCACGTCGCCCCAAGTGACATATTCGAAAAGTCACTGGGGTCGATGGATCTTGCCTACTTGATGAGCGCTCGGCGCGGATCTTCCGGCCGAACATGGAGCGGTCGATGATGAACGAAGTCAGCGGCGAGGCGGCGGAGAACTCTATAGACGCCGCGACTGAATGCAGCTGTCAGCACAAAGGCAAGCACCCATGCATCACGGAAGCCTTCCGCAAACGGAGACGTTATCGAATGCATTGTTAGTACTCCCATAGATCAGTAATGAACCGCCATCCGCCAAAGATCAGAACGACTGAGCTAATGGCGACGTCAAACCAGAAGACCACAAGTTTGATCTTCAATACGGCAGAGTAGATGCTAGGCGGGAACTCATGATGGCTGTGTAGAAGGTCCGCGAAATACCCCACCGACCATGAGATCAACATTAGAACAGAGAAGATGAACGCAGTGCCAGCCAGATGCCCCAGCAGGTGCCAGATAGAGATCCAAAACCCTTTGCCACGTCTGGAATGGTGCATCCGTGCGGTCCCCGTTCCGCGTCGGTTCATCCTAGCAGAGGCATTGATATCTCAGACGAGAGATCTCATCAATGGATGAGACGATTGAAGGTCCGAAAACGAGCATGTAAGTTACATGTCTCTTCACGGCAATCAGTTACGGGTGCGTCGCTTCCGCCGGCGCTAAGTCCTTGATTGCGTGGGCTGCGTGAGGTGCTACGTAAGGACTGACCGAGCGCTCGCGTAAGCAATTGAATTTAAATGGAATGTAGCCAGTTCGAATCCGGCTACCCCGACCAAATTCAGGTACCCGAAAAGCGGCTGCCGGTAACGGCAGCCGCTTTTCGTCGTGGCCCCCGCCGCGCCACGGCAGGGGCCGGGGGCCAGGCGCGATCAGGAGCGCGGGCGGTCCCTGTGGTGGCAGGGAAGCCCTGCGGCACCTTGCCATCCTCGTCCAGGAACTCGAGCGAGGGCGCTGCGTCGGGACCGGGTTGCATCCTGATCCGCGGGCGGCCCTGCTTGTCGGCAAGGGCCACCGGGGAAGAGTCACCCGGGGTGCGGCCGACGAACAGCCGTCGGCTCTGGTGGCCGCCGGCCTGGCGCCACTTTGCAGCCAGCGCGTCGCGCTCCGGCCCGGGTGGCAGCCTGCTGGAGGCTTCCTCCGGTGGCTACCGGGGCCGGCAGGCACTCGCCGTTGGCCGGCACCAGGGTACGCGACCCATCGGCGTTGACCATGTTGATCCGTTCCACGGTGATCCCGGTGAACCCGGCCTTGCCCTTGCGGTCTGATGCGCCAGTGAGCGCCACGGCGACGGCGACCACGGTCGTGGCGGCCAGGCAGCGCCTGGGCAGGCGGTTCTGTGCGGGCAGCTGCGCGACGGACTGCTGCATCGATCCTCCATGTCGGTGGTTGGGCGCCGACCGCGGCGGCCGCCGCGAGGGCCGACCGCGCATGAGCGTGGGTGCCGGTGCGTGACTCAAGTGCTGCTGGGCGGCGTGGACGGTATCCCGGCATGGCGCATGGCCGCGGCCGGGCGGGTTTTCGAAGTTCAACCATGGAGGGATTCGGATGCGATGCATGCTGGGCTGGTGGATGTCATTCCTGCTGGGGGCGGTGCCCGGCGCGGCGATGGCGCAGGCCGAACCACCCGTGCCGCTGGATGGCGACGGGGAGGTGGTGGACATGGCTCCGGTGCTGGTCGCCGGTGTCCAGCCCGGTCCGGGGCTGTGGCGGGTCAGCAAGGACGACCATGTGCTCTACATCCTCGGTACGCAGTCGCCGCTGCCGCGCGACATCGACTGGGACGCGCGCGAGGTGCGCGAGGTACTGGACGAAGCCGGCGCGGTGCTGGGCTCGCCGGGCCTGTCGGTCGACGCCGATGTCGGTTTCTTCCGCGGCCTCACCCTGGTGCCATCGGCGATGAAGGCGATGCGCAATCCCGGCGGCGCCACGCTCGACAAGGTGCTGCCGCCGGAGCTGTACGCGCGCTGGTTGCCATTGAAGCAGCAGTACATGGGGCGCGACCGCGGGGTGGAGAAGAAGCGCCCGCTGATTGCCGTATATGAGCTCTACAAGGCCGCGCTGGACCACAGCCGGCTGCGCCAGGGTGGTGTGGTGGGCCCGGTGCTGGCCAAGGAGTTGAAGGCGCGCGGCCTGGAGTCCAGCTCGACCGTGCTCGAGCTGAAGATCGAGGACCCGCGCCAGGCCCTGGCCGACTTCCGCGGCGAGGCGCTCAAGCCGCAGGACCTGGAGTGCTTTGCCGCCACGCTCGACGTGATCGAGCAGGACCTGCCGCGGATCGCGGCGCGTGCCAACGCCTGGGCGGTGGGTGACGTGGCCGCGCTGCGGGCGATGCCGCGCAACCGCCGGCAGCTGGCCGACTGCATGGATGCCTGGGTGCAGGCCGAGGCCGCGCGCAAGCGTGGTTTCACCGACATCGAGGCCCGGATCCGCGAGCGCTGGCTGGCCGCGGTGGAGAAGGCGCTGGCCGGGCACAGGGTCTCGTTCGCCACGATGAGCATCGACACCCTGCTGTACGACCGCGAGGGCTATCTGGCAGCGCTTGCCGCGAAGGGCTACCGCATCCAGGCGCCGGACGAGCTGGTGGAGGGTGACGGGGAATCGCCGTCGGAAGAGGCGCCGGAGGCTGCGGCCACCCGCTGATACGGCAACGGCCGCTTTCGCGGCCGTCGTCGGCACCCGACCGGCATCGGGAAGGCCAGGGGGGCGGGGCCCCTTCCGGGATCAGCCGCCCGCTGCCAGCGGCAGGATGCCCGCGCCCGCGGCCAGCTGCGGCCAACGGCGCAGCACCGAGGCGCGGATGCCGGCGGCGTCGATGCCGGCCTCGGCCAGCAGGTCCTCGCGGCTGGCGTGGTGCTGGAACGCGTCCGGCAGGCCCAGCTGCAGCACCGCCATGGCGATGCCTTCGGCGTTGAGCAGCTCGGCCACGGCCGAGCCGGCGCCGCCGGCGACCACGTTGTCCTCGATCGTCACCAGGCCGTCGTGGCTGCGCGCCAGTTCCAGCACCAGGTCGCGGTCCAGCGGCTTGATGAAGCGCATGTTGGCCACGGTCAGGTCCAGCTCCGCGGCCACCTCCTCGGCGGCCGGCACGGTGGCGCCGAACGCCAGCAAGGCCACCTTCTTGCCCTTGCGGCGCAGCTGGCCGCGGCCGATCGGCAGGGTCTCCAGGGCCGGCTCCACCGCCACCCCGGGGCCGGTGCCGCGCGGGTAGCGCACCGCGGCCGGGCCGGGGTGGCGCAGGCCGGTGGTGAGCATCTGCCGGCACTCGTTCTCGTCGGCCGGGGCCATGACCACCATGTTCGGCACGCAGCGCAGGTAGCTGAGGTCCAGGTTGCCGGCGTGGGTGGCGCCGTCGGGCCCGACCACGCCGCCCCGGTCGATCGCGAACAGCACGTCCAGGTTCTGGGTGGCCACGTCGTGCACCAGCTGGTCGTAGGCGCGCTGCAGGAAGGTGGAGTAGATCGCCACCACCGGCTTGGCGCCCTGGGTGGCCATGCCGGCGGCCAGGGTCACCGCGTGCTGCTCGGCGATGGCCACGTCGAAGTAGCGCTGCGGGTATTCCTTCGAGAAGCGCACCAGGCCCGAGCCCTCGCGCATGGCCGGGGTGATGCCCATCAGCCGCGGCTCGGCGGCGGCCATGTCGCACAGCCAGTCGCTGAAGACGTCGGTGTAGGTGGGCTTCTTCGCGCCGGGCTTGGCGACCAGGCCCTTGGCCGGGTCGAACGGGCCGACCGCGTGGTAGCCGATCTGGTCGCCCTCGGCCAGCTCGTAGCCCTTGCCCTTGGTGGTGATCACGTGCAGCAGCTGCGGGCCCTTGAGGGTCTTGAGCGTGCGCAGCGCGCCGAGCAGGGTGGGCAGGTCGTGGCCGTCGATCGGGCCGGTGTAGTGGAAGCCCATTTCCTCGAACAGGGTGGAGGGCACGAACATGCCCTTCCAGTGCTCTTCCCAGCGCTTGACGAAGCGCGCCGGCGGCTTGTTCTTGTCGCCCAGCAGCTTCTTGCCGCCCTCGCGGATCCGGTTGAAGGTGGCGCTGCCGGTCATCCGGCCCAGCATCTTGGTCAAGCCGCCCACCGCCTCGGAGATCGACATGCGGTTGTCGTTGAGGATCACCAGCAGGTTCGGCTCCTCGTCCATGCCGCCGGCGTGGTTGAGGGCCTCGTAGGCCATGCCGGCAGTCATCGCGCCGTCGCCGATCACCGCCACCACCTTGCGGTCGTCGCCGGCCTGCTGCAGGGCGATGGCCATGCCCAGGGCGGCGGAGATCGAGGTGGAGGAATGGCCGACGCCGAAGGTGTCGTACTCGCTTTCCTCGCGCTTGGGGAACGGCGCGATGCCGTCCTTCTGCTTGACCGTGTGGATGCGGTCGCGGCGGCCGGTGAGGATCTTGTGCGGATAGGTCTGGTGGCCCACGTCCCACACCAGCTGGTCCACCGGCGTCTGGTACAGGTAGTGCAGGGCCACGGTCAGCTCGACCACGCCCAGGCCGGCGCCGAAGTGGCCGCCGCTGCGGCCGACCGACTCGATCAGGTAGGCGCGCAGTTCCTGGGCGACTGCCGGCAGCTCGGCCTCGTCGAAGCGGCGCAGGTCCGCGGGCGAGTCGATGCGCGCGAGGCGCGGGTAGCGTTGGGAGTCGATCATCGGGGCCGGAAAACCGTACGGTGGCCCATTTTCCTCCCCGGGGACGTGACGGGGCAAGCAAGGCTTGCGCCGCGGCCCCCGGTGGTGGTCCGGGCGGGACTAGACCGGACGCCGCGAACGGCGCGGCAGCTGCGCGCGCAGGAAGGCCATCTGGTCGGCCAGGATGTTGCGGTTGGACAGGATCAGGTGCTCGATCCAGCTCGGGCGGTAGGGCACGGCCAGCAGCGGCATGTTGGCCTGGTGCGGAGTGCGGTTGCCCTTGCGCGAGTTGCACTGGAAGCAGGCGCTGACCACGTTCTCCCAGATGTCCAGCCCGCCGCGCGAAAGGGGGATGACGTGGTCGCGGGTCAGCTGCGGCCGCGGGAACTGCTGGCCGCAGTACAGGCACAGGTAGGAATCGCGCGCGAACAGGGCGGCGTTGGACAGCGCCGGGGTGGGATCCAGCGCTCGCGCCCGGGCATGGCCGCGGGTGGCGATGATCGGGTGCAGCTCGATCACGCTGCGGCTGCCGGTGTCGCGGTTGACGCCGCCGTGCACGCGCATGCACGGCTGGCCCAGGGTCCAGGCGACCGCGCCGCGTGCGTAGAGGCAGGTCGCGTCCTGCCAGTGGATCCAGTCCATGGCCCGGCCGTGGGCGTCCAGCGAGAGCACGCGCGGCGCGTTGGCCAGGCCGCGGAGCGAAGGGGACGCGTCCGCCGGTACCGGGGTCCCGGCGAAGATCGGATCAAGCATCGCCGTATCCGTCTCCATCGGGTTCCAGCTTATACCCGAAAGATGACGGTCGGGGTCAAGCCCTCAGCGCAGCACGCCCTGCAGGCCGGGCGCGGGATTGAGCGAACTGCGCGCATCCAGCTCGAAGCTGCGCGGCTTGCTGGCCTCCTCGGGCGTGGCGCTGACATTGCCCTGCAGGCGGTAGGACAGGGCGCGGCGCCCGGCCAGCGCATCGGCCACCGCCAGGCGCGCCATCGGTTGCGGGCGCAGGGTGGCGCGCACCGTGTCCGCGGCGGAGGGGCCGATGGAGATGGCGGGCGTGGCCTCGAGGGTGCCGGCCTCGTGCTCGTCCACGCTGACCGCCAGCGAAACCCGCTCGAAGCGCATGGACATGCTGCTGTAGTTGTGCAGGCGCAGGTCCACGGTCCAGCTGCCGTCGCTCTCCACCGTCAGCTGCTGGATCGAGGCGGCCGGCGCGGACACGCGCTTGACCTTGCCGCCGCAGCCGGCGAGCAGGGCCATGGCCAAGGCCAGGGCAAGGACCGGAAGGAACCGTCGCGGGAAATTCATGCCGCCTCCATCGTGTGGGCGGCTGATATTACGGGGTTTGCGCATCGTCTTCGCTGTCCCCCGGGGCCTGGCCGCCATGCAGCGGCGCGGCCACCAGCAGCTCGGAGAGGTCGTAGCCCATCCGTTCGGCCGCCGCCTTCAGCCGCGCGAACAGCATCGCGTCCATCGACGGCTCCCGCGCCAGGATCCACAGGTACCTGCGCCCGGGCTCACCGACCATCGCCCACTGGTAGTCCGGATCCAGCGCCAGCACCCAGTAGTCGGCCCAGACCAGCGGCAGCCAGCCCAGCCAGTCCGGGGCGAAGCGCACCTGCAGCCGTGCCGGGTGGCCCTCGACCTGGCGCGCCACGCCATCGGCCGCCAGGTATTCGCCTTCCCGGGTGCGGCAGGCGTTGCGCACGCCGATGCGGCCATCGCTGCGCAGGGTGTAGTGCGCGGTGGCGTCGCTGGCACAGCGGCGCTGGTGCGAGACCGGCAAGCGCGCGATCTCGTGCCAGTGGCCGGCGTAGCGGGTCAGGTCCAGGGTCTCGACCGGCACCACCCGTGGACGTTCCTGGGCCAGGGTGGGCACCAGGCCGGCGCACAGCAGCAGCGTGGTCAGGACGAGGAAGCGCATGCGGTCTCCTGGGGCGCGGCTGGGCCGGATGCTAGCACCGACGCCGCAAGAGGCCGTTGTTGCGCTGCCGGGCGCGGAGGTGCCTCGCGCGGCGCATTCGGCGCCGCTGCCGGGCGCGTGGGCGCACGTCCCCATGCCGTGGTGGTTGCCGGGGGCACGCCGGCCCGGGCCGGCGTCGGCGAAGCCCTGCGCGGGCAGGTGCGCGCAGGCCGTGGCGCAGGGCGCCGCGCTGCCCTCCCGGGCGGATGCGCTGGCCTCAGTCGAGGCGGACCCGCCGCGGGTGCCGGCCGTAGTGGCGGACCTCCACTACCAGCGGAGGCCCGGCGCGCAGGTGGTGGGCCACGGCGAGGGTGCGCGCCAGTTCCAGCGCCTTGCCGATGGATGGAAAGGAAGTAATGGGGTGGTCGCCGTCGAACAGGACGCACCCCCTATGGTCCTTCTGAACGGTCAGTCGTCTGCAGTCCATGCGACAGGGCCCCCTCCGCTCCCCGCGGTCTTGCCGTCCCCTGCACCGGCGCACTTTGCCGCCTCGCCGTGGGCCTGGCAATCAGGGATCGGCGAGGCGGCGTATAGGAAAAGCGGCCACGCGCCGCCATCCTGGTGGCGCTAGTCCCGCGCCTCGATCCGCGCCTCGCGCAGGGCGTCCCCGGCCTGCCGGAGCGCGGCGGTGTCCAGCGGGCGGATGGTTTCGATCCGGCACGGGACCCGGCCCACCTGGCCGACCATCGGGCCCAGCGGCAGGACACTGTCGAAGCGCGCCTGCACGCGCGAGCCGGTGCTGGTGAGGGACAACGCGGTGGCATGGCGCAGGTCGTTGCACGGGCCGGCCAGCTCCAGCAGCCAGGCCTCGCGCGGCCGGGTCCAGACCACCAGCGCCTCGTCGCCCAGCGCGGTCCAGCCGTTGAGCTGGCCGGGCAGGTGGAAGCCGGGCACCGGCTCGCCCGCGTGCGAACGGTGCAGTTGCAGGCGTTCGGCGTCGCTCATGCGCGGGGTGCCGGCGCAGGCGGAAAGCGGGGCCGTGGCCAGCAGGGCCGCAAGGCATGTCCGTTTCCGTTTCATTGCAAGCTCCGCAAGTGGACGTAACCCCATCATGGCGCAGGCCGCGGATGCGGCAAGGGCGGGGCCGATGCACGTTCATCGAACGGGATGCTTGTCGGATCGCGAAAGGCCCGTTATGATGCCGCCCCTCGCAGCGGCCAAGCCGCAGCGCAGATGGCCGGGTAGCTCAGTTGGTAGAGCAGGGGATTGAAAATCCCCGTGTCGGGGGTTCGATTCCCTCCCCGGCCACCATCTAAGTAATTGAAAACGCTAGGTTTTCACGACAACGGGCCGAAAGGCTCGTTTTTCGTTTCAGGCCTTGGCATAGCGTTGGAATAGCCGTCGGGCTTTCCCTACACGAAGTGCCAAAGATCCCTGACTGCCTCAGCCAAAACGTCGAGGCATCTTCCGCTTTGCCAGCAACGTGCGGTGCGCGTAGGCCAGCAGCCATCCCCCTGGGCTGCACTTCCTTGGCCTGCTGTGCCATCCAGCCGCACGGGCGCCCTCAGGGATGGGGGCGCTGCTGGTCATCATTCGCGGCATCTTCCGGGTAGTAGTCGTGCCAGCGTTTCCTACTGCCCCGACGCCTCTGGCGCTCATTGAACTCCGCGATCATCCGCTCCTTTTGGGAGCGAGTGTCTCGCAGGCATAGGTGGCCGAAGGGGTGGGATGCGTCGGGCGGTTGCGTTTGGTCGTCCATGGGGTAACGATGCGGCGGGGGAGTCGCAGACGTTGCGACCGATTGGCGTCGGGGTCACTGAATGGGGGTCACATGCCGCTGCTGAATAGGGTCTGCTGGGGCGTAATCTTGCTGTCCGTCGTCGGCTGCTTTTTCGCGTTGTTCCAGGCGCCGCCAGGAGCAATAGGGCGAGTCATGGGCGCGCTTCCATTCGTGTTGGTCGCCGTAATTGCCGCTGTGCTTGCCGTCGTCACCACGAAGACCGAGAAGTAACGCGCGCCTATACGGGAACCTCAACTGGCCCAGCGAATTTACTGGGCCTAGCCTGGACTACGGAGAGAGACATGAGGACGTTCTTTTGGGTCATCGCCATGCTGTCCTGCGTCTTGGCAGGCCTAATCTTGGTTCTTGGCGTAGCGACGGCCAATGGCGCTCCGCAAGAGGCAGCTTTTGCGGCCATTGCAGTTGGCGTAGCGGTCATCCCTTACTGCTTCGCCCGCGCAATTAGCGAGATTTCTGGCCCGCCGCAGCCCCCTCGCGTCATACCCCCGCCCTATCAAACGCCTTCGGCACCTTCTGGCGCAGCTCCTCAAGGGTAAGGGGCTGGAAGGTCCGGTTTAGCTGCAGGCGGGCGAACTCCTCCGGGGTCAGCCCGCCTCGCAGGAACAGGGCCGCCTTGGTCGGTCCCAGCACGTCCTCCACGAAGCCCGGCGGCTGCAGCTTGAGCCACTGGTAGTAGGTGAGGTCCGCTGGAACCTGCCCATTCATCGAGGCCCGGGTCCCTACCGGCATCTCGGGTGCGTCGATCCCCAGCTCTCGCCATGTCTTAGTGACCGGGACGATGGTGGACCGGCAGTTGGGATGCAGGGGCGGAAGCGGGCCTTCGCCAACCTTGAAGACACGGCCATCCAGCGCGCGGCAGGTCTCTGTGGTTCGCCCGTCGAGGGTCGAGACCCACCGATACCCGGTGATGATGTCCTCGTTCCCCTTGAACCAGTCCATACGGGCCACGCTCGCAGTGTGCTGGAGCGCAGTATGCGCGACCGTCCGGGCCGTCCGTCGGCTGACCGCCACAATGCCGTCCTGGTATCGGGCCGCCTTGGTGCCGATCACGTCCCGCACCACCTGTTCCGTGGTCCGGCCCTCGAAGTAGCCCCGGCGGACCACTCCCAGTACCCGGGCAATGTCAGCCTCAGCCCAGCCGCGTAGGAACGGCTCCAGCAGCAGGCCGCCACCCGCACCCCGCAGACCCAGCGGGGCAGCCGTAACAGCCGCCCGGAGGGCCGCAGCGGTGGGAGTGCTCGCCTCGACGCCCTGAAGCGCCAGAGCGCGAATCTCGGCCTCGGTCAGCACCTCGGCAGTACCCAGCGCGCGCTGCTGCAGGCCGGCCACGTAGCCGCCATACAGGCCGCGTAAGGCGGCATCTACCTCAGCCAGCAGGGACTCCAGGCGGGCAGTCTGGGCAGGCGTCAGATTGGCGCTCCGGAGCCGTCGGGTCAGCTCCTCAGCCACTTCTCGGAGGAACTGGTCGATCAGCCGGTCCTCCCCCGCCTTTACCCGCTCCAGCAGCACCTGCAATCGGATGGCGTCATCCGTCAGGTCGGGACGGGCGGCCATCTCAGGCCACCTCGTCCAGGTTCAGGCCGGGACCTTGCGCCTCGATCTCCCCGGCCAGCTGCTCGTCGGTCTTGCCCTGGTCGATAACCCCCAAGCGGCGGAGGACGGCCCAGGCGTCGGACTGCGGGATGATGCCCGCCTGCCAAGCCGCAACGGTCTCCCGGATGGCGTTGGCGTCGAGGCTCAGGTCGTTAAAGCGGGTGTCGATGGCAAAGGACGCCTTGGACTGCCCGTTGGTGCCCCAGGTCTCCAGCCAGCGCAGGACGCGGGTGTAAGCCTCGCTGACGTTGTCGCAAGCCAGGGATAGGACGCTGTACGCGGCCTTGGTTTCTGCATTGCTCTGTGCGGCGGTCTTGGGCGCTTCACCCGGCGCGACCAGTCGGGCACCCAGCATTGCCATGAGTCGTTCCTTGTCCGCCATGGCTTCCTTGGCGAGGGTGTTTGCCTCGGCCTGGAGGAGGGTGGCAGAGCCACCGACGGGCAGGACGAGGGCCTTGCGGGAGCCGAACGTAACGGGGCCGGTCTGCTCCTTCCATTCGTCCGTGACACCGCTAATCACCAGCTGCGGCTGCCCCATCAGGAAGGCGCTTTCCTCATAGTCCGCGCTGTTCCGGTAATGGGCGAAGTTGAGGTTCGCCAAGTCCAGCAGCGGGGGCTTGCCGGGATTGGCGTCGTTGCTGACAGCGCCCACGAAGGTGAAGGGGATATACGGCAGCCCGACCTCGATTGTGTCTTTCAGGGTGTACTGGGCCGAGGTGTACTTCACCCACACTTGGATCGTGTAGCCCTTGGCCGTCAGCAGCAGCTCGCGCAGGCGGGGGTAGAAGACCACCTTGCCGTCCTCGTGGGACTCCTCCTGTTCCGCCAGCACAACGCGGGTGAGGGCCGTTCCCTGGCGCTCCCACGTCAGGATCTGCTCCGCTTTGTAGGCGGCCACGAACGGACGCCTTCCGAGGCGCTCCAGCTCGGCCACGGTTCGGCTGCGGCGGATGCCATCCCCTCGGGTCCAGTCCGCCAGCAGGCCCGCTCGGGCGGTCTGCAGTACGTCAGACAGGACCGCCTGACTCTGCCCGATGAGGCCCACGCCGGAGCCGTCGGCATCCTCCAGCAGGATCGGATACTTGCACTCGATCTGGGGCCAGTTGGCGTAAGCCACGCCGATCAGGCCCTCCAGGGTGCGGCCCGTAGCGTTCAGATAGGTCGCCCGGCGCTTGTACGCCTCATAACGTCGCGGGGCATCCTCGCCCGTCTCGTCAGGGTCGGGGAGGTAGGTCTTGCCCTTGGCCTTGACCTCGTCCTCTCCAGCGCACGCATCGCGGACCTTATCCCAGAGCGGCTTGAACTTGTCGTAGTCCGGATGTGTGTAATCAGTGGTCATCGCTAGTATTCCAAAGCCCCTTGCTGATTTTGATTTCCAGCGTGACCTGCTCGTTTCCGAACTCCACGCGGAAGAAGTCCACCTTCGCGGACTGATCTGTCAGGCCGAACGCCTCCAGGGCCTCGGCTACCTTTGCTTCCAGGTTCATGCGACGAACCTCATATCCATTGAATGCACCGGGATCGGGCGCAGGGCACCGAACACGGCGTAGGACACGGACAACACGAGGTCATCGTTCTGACCCTCGCGGGCCTTGAACTCTTGGTTTCCGTGCGAATTGATCTGGACGCGGAACTCCATCAGCTCGCGCTCCAGCGTGTCGGCCAGCTCCAGCTCCTGGGCGAAGCCAAGGCGTCCGGTCTGCATCTCGATCTGCACCCGGTTGACCAGCTCGGCCTTGCCGACGCTCCAACCGTAGGGCTGTTGTTTAGCCTCGCCGCGCGATCCGGTAATCATCACGCCGTGGAGGTTCCGGACCTTCGCCGCCTTGAGCATGTCGAAGGGGCCACGGCCCACGCCGGTGATGTCCATGTAAGACGTGACGCCGGAGAGGATCGGCTGCTGTAGCAGGTTGGCGATGATCTCCACCTGCTTGGGGTAGTACGTGCCCAGCGGGATACGTTGCAGGTGGACAAGGTCCAGGCGGGTCGGAGTCGCACGGGCTTCCTGCCGGGCTTCCTCCACCACCGTCCGATGCACGTCCGGACGGGGCACGGCCCTAATGCGCTCTATTACAGAGATGGCGGTCCAGTCATTGACCTGGCCCACGTCGATCCCTGCAAAGAAGTCGTGTTTGAATTCAATCAGGCTCACGCGGCCTCCTTCAATCGCTTGAACAGGGGCACGATGTCCGGACGCCTCGCGGCCAGAATCACCTCCGTCGGGAAGAACTGTTGTTCCGCGTCCAGCCACTCCAGGAGGAACTCCTGTCGGAACTGGATATCCGTAAGCAGGGTTCGCTGGCGGGCCAGCTCGCGCTGGGAAAGCCGGGGCAGCTTGTCGACGGACACCGTGAGGCGACGCCATGCGTCTCCGCCGTGGTGCCATGCGTCGTGGAACCACCCGCGTGCACCGTTGGGCGTGGAGGCGCAAATGAGCTGGCCGTTAGTGGCCGAGAGCATCGGTGCGATCTTCGCCAGCGTGTCATCCCCGGTGAACGCCGCCTCGTCGATCAAGGCCCGCTTGGCGGAGTAGCCGCGGACGGATTCCACGGTCGAGGGCTTGGCGAGGATGCGAGACCCGTTGCTAAAGATCAGCTCATCGCCCGACCGGGTCACGTTGGGCAGGTCGCCAATCTTGGAAAGCTCCGAGTGCATGGCGTAGGCCTTCTCAAAGACTTCCTGCGCCTGCTGTTGCTTCTCGCCGGCAAGGATCACCGTGTCTCCCGGGTCGAAGCAGGAGCCATGCAGCAGCTTTACTGCGCAGGTCTGCGACTTGCCGGACTGTCGGGGCCATACCACTAGGGTCTGCGGGTCCTCGCACTCCAGAAGCTCGATCTGGTGCGGGTCCGGCTCGAAACCGGCATCCCGCATCATTAGCACCGGGTCCAGCCGCCAGGAGATCGCGCGGCGGACCCTGTCACTCGTCGTCATCAGGCTTATGCTCCAGGACCTGCTGCGAGGCGAACGCCGCCGCGACCGCCTTGCGGGCTTCGGGGAAGGGCTTGAGGACCTCAGTCACCAAATCCATAAACGTGGTGATGTCGCCAAGCAGCAGGTTGTTATTGGTGACGGTCTTCCGGCCCGGGACCATGCCCGCGTACTTCGCCAGAAGCTCGTAGACGCCGCGCAGCTCCCGGTGCACCGGGACGCACTTGTCATGGCTCCCGGACTTCTCAAGCTCGTCCAGGAGGAGTAGGAGCCGCTCGCGCTGCGCCCGAAGGCCGAGGATCGCGTTCTCGCCTTCCTGGCGAATGACATCCTCGATCTTCTGGTCCGTCGCATCGGGTGCGTTGAACCGGAGTCGGGCCATCTGGTCCTGCGTCATGTGCCGGTCCCGGTGGCGCTCCAGGGAGGCGCGGGGGATGCCGTACTTGGCGGCAATCCCCGACATCGCTCCGTGCTGGCCCTTAATGCAATTGGCGATGGCGAACTCGATCCGTTCCCGCTCCGGATGGGTGCAGGTTCTACAGGCAGGCATGAGCTTCTCCTTTAGCCATTGGCGTATCCCCTGGGCCGCACGCCCCAACGCTGCCCGGCGACTGAATCCGCCTGACCGCTGCCGATGGCTTCCAGGACGATGCTCGTCACCCACTTCTTGCCGTCGAACCGGAGATCCGAGGTCTGCGCTTCCATGCGCGTGCCGCTCTTGTTCTCGATGTTGATCTCAACGCTCGGGCCGCCAGCTGTGGGCGCGCGAATGCCGACCGGTCCGCCGTTGGCGTAACCCCTCAGGCCGCGTCGCATGGCTTCCACGACGCCAACACCGCCGGCACGTGCCACGTCGCTCTGCGACCAGACAACCTCGCCCTTGTGCACCACGCCGGCTGGCTGGTACTTGCCGCCGTTGCCGGTGTAGCCGCCGTCCGCATAGCCCCAGCCGCCACGGAACAGGCCGATCAGGTCGCCCACGATGCCGGTGGACCCGGACGTAGCGGTGAACTGCTGGAGGAGCTGCTTGGCCGAGAGGGCGGCTCGCTCCATCTGGGGGGCAACCTTGCCGACGGTGCTGGCTGCGGTGGTGCTGGACTTGCCCAGCTTGTCCAAGTCAGACGCGGCCTGCTGGACGCCATCGGTGGTGACTTTGATGCCGAGGCTGGCAATGGAAAGGGTCATCTGGATTCCTTAGCCCTCGGACAGCTGCGCCTGACGCCTTGCGTCGTGGGCCAGGAGTTCCCGGGCACGGTTGAAGTCAATGAACTTGGCGGCCTGCTTCTGCAGCCGGTGGACCGCTCCTCTGGCGACCTTCTGGCCGGCCCTGAGCGCCTCCACACGGCGCACGCGATCCGGGGACACCAGACGGGCGAGGGCATAGCGGGCGCGCTCGTGCTGGGCTGCCGTGAGGCCTCCGAGGTATGCCGGGCCTGCGGTGAGGGCCTGCAGGGTCACGCGGTCCCCGGTGGCGATGGCCTGGTCCAGCTGCTTGCCACGCTCGCGCTCATCAAGGGCCTTGAAGTGGGCGCGCACGTCCGGGTGGACTGCCAGCTCGTCGGGCGGGGCACGGCGCACCTCTGCGGCTACGGCGTCCATCTCCGCCTCGATAGCGGCTTCCGTTCGGGCAAGCTCCCGCGCGGCGGTCTCCCCGATCTCGTCGAGCTTGGGCTGGATGACCTTGGCTGCCAGCTTGAGGCGGGCGTCTTTGTTGAGGCTGGGGTCGGGGTCGTCGCGCACCTGCGCCAGGACACGGGTTATGTCCCGGTAGCGGGTCAGGCTCAGCTCGTGGAGCTGGCGGAGCGCGCCCAGGTCCTCGTCGTCATCCAGACCCGTCAGGTCCATGGGTGCGCCGTCGCCGTCGAACTGCGGTTGGTCCAGCCAGCGCCCGAACATGAGGCTGAGCTTGTTGGGCAGCTCCGCTCCGTTGGTCAGGTCGATTCCGTCCTGGGTGCCGTCGGGTACTGCCCGCATGAAAGCGGACGGGGATTCCTTAGTGGGGGTGTGCATCGGGTCTCCTGCGTGCAGGTCGCGCACGCGCTAATGGCTCGTCCAAGCGCTAGGACAAGCGGTTCTGGTTTCATTGGGTCGCGTCATTGATCCAATGGAATCAATGACTTACGCGTATATTTGAGGCGATCATCGGGGATAGCGAATCCCCGTGATCGAGTCGCGCCTATATGAATCAATGACTTACGGAATACGGCGAGTGCTTCACTCCCCCCGTCCGATTCCCTGTCCGAACTACGTCCGAAACGCATCCGAAACGTCCGAACTGGCAAGTCCGAGCCGTCGTCCGTCCGTCCGGTGTTCTATACACCGGCGGATCGGACGGACGCTTGCGTGGGCTATCGGACCTCGGACACAAGCCCATTGCAGAGCTTGATAGCGCCGCAAGCCTCCAGCGACTGGATGACCTCGTGGACTCGGTTCCTGTTGAGTCCCTCGTCGGTCAGCATTGCCTTCCATAGATCCAGTTGGACCTCGCCGTGCATGGCTTCCAGCTCCCGTAGGTGATCCAGGGCGATCAGCTGGTTCTTTCCCTTGGGCTTGGTCCGGTTCGCCTGGGGCGGGTCTATCGGCACCAGGACGGCAGAGCAAATCTCCCGGCCCTGTGCGTCGTAGGTGTCCAAGCCAACGTCCTGGAGCTTTAGCCCGACCGGATCAGGCATCACGCCGTCCTTGATCTTGGTGCAGTCCAGCCGGGCAGCCTCGTCCACCTTGGTGAGGCGGTAGACCGAGTCCGCTGCAGCCGGAAGGGCGATTGATCCGCGACCTCGGCCCTTGTCGGCGTGGCTGGAGTGGTGCACCACAAGCACCCACGCACGGGTCATGTCCTTGATCGCGTCCAATGCCGCAACTGCCCGGGTCATCTCCTGAGTGCTGTTCTCGTCTCCGGGGCCAAAGTTGCGGGAGAGGGTGTCCACCACAACCATGACCGGCGGGCCGTGATCGGCCATGAAGTCCGAGATGACCGCCTCCAGCTCCACGCGCCCCGTCTCATCTGTCAGGGCGGTGGTGGTACTGGAGAGGAACAGGGGGAACTTCCGCAGGTCCAACCCGTGCGAGAGGCCCCAAGCCGTAAAGCGGCGATTGATGCCGTTCCGGCCCTCGCCATTGATGTAGAGGACCGGCCCGGCTTTGACCCGGCGACCGTGCCAGGGTGTTCCCGTCGCAACACACGCCGCCCAGTCCATCGCCAGGAAAGACTTGCCGGTGCCCGGATCGCCAAACAGGACAGAGAGGTTGTCCGATTCGGCCACCCCATCCAGAACCCAATCGGGCGGGGTGATCGGACCGAGGAACTGCCCGGCAGGGATGAAACGCAGGCAGCGGCGCTCCAGCTCTGCCTGCGCTGTGGCCTCAATGCCCATGCGGCCTCCATTTCCTTCCCTCGCAGAAAACAGCGGCTGCGCCGTCAATCAGATGAACCGCCTTTTCAAGTCGCGCTTGATCGTCCTCAGCTAACAGCTTCAGCGGCGCATACGTCTGCCCGGCAAGCAGCACAATCTTGGACTCCAGCGCCAACACCTCCAGCGCGGCGGCCCAGTTCGCTTCGCGCATCAGCTGGCGAACCTTGCGGCGTTCCTCCGGGGTCTCGGGCATGTTGCGCGGGGGCATGACATCGGCCCAGGTCAGGCCCATCGCTGCCAGCACGTCCTCTGTGCGGCAACCGCCAAAGCACTTCAGGAGGATCCGGTCTCCCGCTTGCGTAACAGAGAGTGACGGGGACTTGTCCTCATGGGCGGGGCAGCAGGCGATAGCCTTGTCTGCGCCAAGCCGGCGCACCTTCCGCAATGGCGCGAGGAAGGCGTCGAGGGAAAGAGGAGCGGACACACGGGCGGCGGCGCTCTCTCGGGAATGGGTGTGGGAGTGCATCGGGTTTCCTGCCACGGAAAGGACGGCCCCCTTTGACCGGGGGGCCAGCGGTTGTCTTTGACGCGGACAGGCGTGGCAGGGCTGTCTCCGTTGACGCAGGGGACCCGCGATTGACCGGAGGCGGACGGCCCGGTCGAATTCTGTGTCGCAACGCGCCTTACGCGTTGGAAGTTGAGCACCCTGCCAAGGGTGTGAAGCGGTCACGCTGCGCAAGGCAGCGATATTCCGTTTCCCTCAATATTTAGGGCTTTCTCAGGGAAACTCTGGTTCCCGAGCGCATAGAGAAACTCGCGCGCTGCGATCTCCAGGTGTTCGAGGATCAGCGCTTCCGCGCATCTCCTCTGTTCCAGGTAAGTCCTCTTGCGGATCCCGATCATCAGAGCCAGCTCGTGCGCACTTACGCGGGTCCGCCTCAGTGGTCGCATCAGGGATGCCATTGCGTGATCCAGCACCGCCGGGTGTCCGTCCCATTCCTGCATGAGCTGCGGTTTCACGATCCGCCAGCGGGGCACGTCCTCCCGGGCAAAGAGCATCAGCAGGTTGGGATGCAGATGCCGGTGGTTCGGCTCGCAATGGGCTAGCGCACGTCCGTTTGCGTCTCGCTTCGGCTTTCGTTCCTGGCGGGGGATTGTCATAAGCGAGAGCGCCATTGCCGCGTCCATCGCGGGCCGCCAAGAGGGCATGTAAACGATGCCCCCCTTGAGGCATGACCAGCGGTGAAACTCCCCGACGGCTGCTCCCTCGACCTTTACGCCGGCTTGTTCCTCCACGCTGCCGCGCCAACGGACCTTGAGGCCGTTCTGAGCCTGCGTTGCGCCGGGATCGCGGTCGCTTGGGTCGTCATCACCCAGCCTCCCGCCGTGCCAGTCCCCATCTACGTGGAACCAGCTGTAGCAGGGCGCGTCCCAGCCCTGGAGGGCCTCGACGGCTCGCTCGATCTGCGGTGAGAAATTGATGCCCACACTTACCCCTCGCCACGCGACGCGCGGCTCTGGAAGCTTTCGGAGAGCCAGCCCTGCCAAGGGCGGCGGTACTTCGCGCTTAGGCGGCGTCCGGTGGCGGACTTGCCATCAAGGCTTCGCGTAGCCTCAGGACCGCTTGCCGGGCACCCTCAAGGTTTGCAGCCATGACCTCGCAGGCTGCCGGGTTCGGATCACGGGAAAGGTTCGCCAGCTGGGCAGCCAGCCCGTCGCCCATGTCCGGCAGGGCGGCGGCTTGGGCCTCAGCAGAGGGGCGGTAAAGGGCGCGCAGTTGATGGATGGTGCTCATGCGGCACCTCCCTCAGACGCCAGCAGAAACTCCAGCCGCTGGATGACAACGTCCAGGTCTTCAAGTGTTGTCTGAGCGAGGTGCAGGTTCGCCAGGGCTTTGGGCCTCAGCTGATGCCGCAGGCGGTCGCGTCGCGCCAAGAGTTCGTCGCGGAAACCGGCATCCAGCTCGGCCTGCATCCGATCAAGGCTGAACTCGGGCAGCTCGTGGAACCTACAGGGGGCGCTCATGCCGCCACCCCGTTGAGGTAGTCGCGCAGTGCGCTCTCCGGGTAGCGGATCGTGCCGTCTGCGGTCACGATCCACCGGGGGCCTTTGTTGACCAGCCGCATGTTGCGCAGGCTGGAGGTGGTGAAGCCGATGAGCTTGGCGGCCTCTCGGCTGGTGTAGTGCCTTTCAAGGGCGGGAGTGTTGTTGCTATCCATTCTTCGCACCAATGCGCCAATGTGTGGCGGGTGCGATCAGGTTGTCAGCGGCGAGCGGCGGAGTATTTCCGCAAGTTTTCAGAATTAGAAGAATCCGGGCCAATCCTCTGTCGCGCGCTTCTTCTCCTCGTAGTAAAGCTCCGCGACGAGGGACTTCCCGGCGCCGAGCTTCTGGCCCACCCGCTCAAAGAGGGCCTCGTCGATCGGGGATCCCTTCTCAAGCTCGGCCAGCACCTCGTTGAACACTGCTGGCCTCAGTCGATGGCGCTTTCGGACCGATGCGATATGCGTGCCTTTCGGAATGGGGCGACCCAATACCTCATCCCATCCTCGCGCCTGGGAAAGCTCAATGCTGTCGGTGATTCTAAGGAGGCCTTCCCTAGCCCAATCCGGCACCTCAAGGTCGTAGCGATAGCACCTCGATAGCGCAAAAAGGACCGCATCCATATGTCCCGCTTCGTACTGCTCCCGGGCGTAAGGGAGCGCGACGTAGTAGGCAGAGTGCCTCTCGATCCAGTCATGGATGCTGGGGGTTTCTGGGTCCTGGTTGTGCTGATTGAATAGCGCGCACCATTCGTCGAAATCCTCGACAAGTGGGACTTTGAACCTCAGGGGCTGTGGAGGGACTTCCAATGTGGTCAGCTGCCATCGCATTGCCTCAGCTCCCTAGGGATCGCGTCCCCATTCCTGGCGGAAGTCATCTTTGAGCTTCTCGCAAGCGGCACGGTGCATTACGAGCATGCCCGGTGTGGTGGATGGATTCCTCGCCATTCGGTCGTACTCCTTATCGCAGTACCAGATGGCATCGCGAAGCTTGGAACGCTCCTTACCCTCTGGTGTTGAGGACAGGGTATAGCCCCAAAAAAGGAACCCAGCGAGCAATGCGACGACTGCGAGTGCCCCCCAGCCGGCTAATTTCAGCAGTCGGCTGGAGGGGCTCTCATACCAGCGATTGGGTGCGCCACAAGTTGGGCATGTTGCTGCCTCGCTGCTCAGCTTGTTCTTGCACTCATGGCACGTAATAAGCGCCATCAGGAGGCACCCCCCTTGGAACGGCGGGCGATAGCCTCCGTCACCATGCGCTCTGCTTCTTCCAGTTCGGCCATAAGCCCCGTCCGGTCTACCAGCAACTCTGCCTCGCCCCCAGGGGTGAAGTAGCGGACAGATGGGGCAAGGTTCGACTTGGCCAGCTGCAGCGCCTCCAGCGCGCCACGAAGCTCAGTCACGGAGTCCGACTCCGCCGCCATCTTTCTGGTCTCGTGCAGGAGGTAAGGCATTAGCTGCGGATCTGCTGCAAGACTGCGAAGGTGTTCGGTGGTCACGTCTTGACTCCTTTCTCCGTGAAGGCGGGCTGTCGTACTCGTGGCTATCGCGGCTGGCGCTCCCGCGCCTGTTCAAGCTCGCGCTGCTGCAGCTCATTGGCAGCCCGCGAGAGGGCCATCAGCAGTCCGCCAAGGTTCTCCGCGGTGACAGAGTCTGCCACCTCCCCGCGGTTGAGCATTACATCGCCTACGGCCTCGATCCAGCCCAGGAAGACGCCGCTCTCATAACCGGCGAAGGCCTCGATTGCTACACTTTCGGTTGCCATGATCGTTCTCCTATCGAAGGTTTGTGGAAGGTGCGCCGGGGAGATTCCGCCTCCCCGGTCGCACCGCTTAAGACGCCTCGCGGCGCATGTGAACCACCGTGCCCGTTTTGCCTTCGCAAATTTGGCGAAGCCTGCGCAGGGCGTTGCGCTTTTCCTGGTCGTAGTCGTGGGCGTCGTAGTGCTTGTCCTGGACGCCTCCGATGCCGTGGGACTGGAGCCGGCCCCGGATCTCCTTGGGTACGCCAATGGCAGCCAGACGGGTCTCGACGGTCTTGCGCAGGATGCCGGGGGTAAAGGTCCGGTCTATCTCGCCCGCCGCGACCATGTCCTTAGCGACCTGGAGGATTGCGTCCCGGATCGTGTGATAGACCGCGCCCTCCTTGCCGCCTGACAGGGTGAACAGGTACGGCCCATTGGGTCCCCGCATGTCCGCCAAGGCTTTCTCGGCTTCCGGGAGGAGGGGGACGATGTGCTCATGGGCCACCTGCCGCCGACCCTTGGTGTCATACAGGGTCACGGTCTTGGCGTCCGGGTCGTAGTCGGAAGCCGTCAGCCTGGACAGCTGCTCCACTCGCTGCCCACCCGTCAGGAGGTGGAAGCGGAGCATGGCCCCGTGTGGAGCGGGCAGGGCGCTGATCCGGTTCCAGTAGGCCGCCAGCTGCGCCTCCGATAGTGCCCACTTGCGCTCCTTGGCCGCCGTGGCGGCCTCCTGAGCGGCTTCCTTGGGGCGGGTAACGGAGAGTTCGTCCAGCGGGTTGTAGCGGATCTGGAAGCCCGTGAAGGCGTGCATGGCCGCGTCAGTCCGTGCCTTTCGGGCTGCCGTGTATGCCGCACGGAGGTAGGCGCGCAGCTTCTCGGCTTCGCGGAACTTGCCGGCCTTGGTCAGACGGTGGAAGACCGGCATGACAGCCTCGACGGAAACCTCGTCGGCGGGGGTGTTGGCGAGCTTGGGGAAGGGGGTCGAGAGGGCGCGCTTGATGGTGCGTGCCACGCCGTCAGCGGACGGCTTACCTGCATTGCGCAGGTGATCGACGTAGGCATCTAGAAGCGCCTGGAGGGTGAATTGGGTCTTGCGGCGGTCCTGCTCGGCCTTGGCTGCCAGAGCGGCCCTAGCGGCCTTCTCCTCAGCCTTGGCGGCTGCCTTCTCGGCGGCGATGTCTTCGCCTTCCTCGATCCGGCTGCGAAGGACGATGGCCTTCCGGCGCGCGTCCGCTGCGGTTAAGCCACGCCCGGAGGTCTGCTTGGCCGAGTCAGGGGTTCGGAAGCGCCCAATGGTGAACCGCCGGATCTGCCCGCTATGGCTGTAGACCATGCAGAACGTGGCGGCCCCCTGGGGGCTGATGCGCACCGCGAAAGAGGGAATCTCCGAATCGAAGACCGTTCTGGTTTTTCCGACAGGGGGAAGGGGCTCAGAAAGGAGGGCGGTTAGCCCTGCCTGATCCAACCTGCGGCGCTTGTCCAAATTGCTTGGCATAGCGTTTGGCATAGCCTGAGTGTTGACGGGTTGTGCGGAACGCTACCAGCCTGTCCCCGTGTGCGCAATAGGAAAAATCCTACGTAACAGCCAGTTACGGTCGATCCGGCTATACAAATTGGCACAAAGCCGCACATTTCTAAGTGGCGCAGAAGGGGATTGAAAATCCCCGTGTCGGGGGTTCGATTCCCTCCCCGGCCACCATCCTTCGGAAGCCTGCATGGGCTTCGCCGCAAACGGACCTTCGGGTCCGTTTTCTGTTTCCGGCTTCCGCCAGGCCGCGCCGATGGCCCGGCCGCCACGCACGCCTCGCGCCGCGGTTAAAGGAATCGCTCCGCGCGTCGCTATCCCGGTAAGCGGACTGTCCACCGACGGCCACGCATGTGCCCGCGGTTGCCGACGCATTCTTCATGGGCTGCGCGCGAGCATCGGGTCCGCGGGCTGCAGATGGCGCCCGTCCGTACCGCCCGGTACCCTGGAATGCCGAGCGCGTTGCCGCGCGTGTAGGTTTTTTCCTACCCCACGACGCAAGGTTTCCCGACTTACAGGCTTTGCCGGATTTGGCATCCTTCGCGTGCCCCGGCAGTTACGGCATGCGAAGGACAGGATGACCGCTCTGCAAGGACCAGGCCACCGGCAGGACGCCGGGCCGGGGCATTAACAGGATCCGCGCCGCCAGGGCGCGGTTTTTGTTTGTGTCGCCGCATGGCCCCGCGCGACGCGGAGCGGGCGCTCAGCCTGCCGAAGGCGGCACGTAGCCGGCCGGCTTCTCGGCATCGCCACCGAACAGGAACTTCTCCATCTGCTGCTCGAGGAAGGCGCGGTGCTGCGGGTCGCGCGGCGACAGCCGGTTCTCGTTGATCAGCATGGTCTGGTGCGCCAGCCAGGCGTTCCAGGCGTTCTTGCCGATGTGGGCGTGGATGCGCTTGCCCAGCTCGCCAGGCCAGGGGATGAAATCCAGGCCCTCGGCCTCGCGTTGTTCGTACTGGCAGAAGATCGTGCGGGACATGGGCGTTGGTCGCTTCAGAGTGAGTCGAGCAGCTTGCGGATGGGCGCGGGCAGGCCGAGTCCGGCCAGTTCCGCCCACGCCACCCAGCGCTGGGCCTCATTGTCGCCCACGCGGGCGCGCGGGGCGACCTTGCGCAGGCGCATCGGCTGCAGGTGCAGGCGGTAGTGGCTGAAGGTGTGGACGATGGCCGGCAGGGCCTCGGCGGCGTCAAAGTCGCCGTCCAGCTCGCGCCCGAACCATTCGCGCAGCTCGGCCTCGGTTTCCGCCTGCGGCAGGGTCCACAGCGAGGCCCAGATCCCGGTGGACGGGCGCCGCTGCAGCAGCAGGCGGCCCTCGGCATCCTCCAGCAGCAGGGCGATTGCCTCGCGTTCGGGCAGGGTCTTGCCCGGGCGCGGGGTGGGCAGGGCGTCGACCAGGCCTTCGCGCAGGGCGGTGCAGCCGCCGGCCAGCGGACAGGCCAGGCAGGCCGGAGCGGCGCGGGTGCACTGGGTGGCGCCGAAATCCATCTGCGCCTGGGTGTAGTCGGCCATGCGTCCGGCCGGGACGTGGCGCACGTGGTCGGCGGCCAGCGCCCACATCCGTTTCTCCACCGCCGGCGTGCCGGGCCAGCCGTGGATGCCGTGCCAGCGCGCCAGCACGCGCTTGACGTTGCCGTCCAGGATCGGGAACGGATCGCCCCAGGCCTGGGCCAGGATCGCGCCGGCGGTGCTGCGGCCGATCCCGGGCAGGGCCAGCAGGGCCTCGAAGTCGCGCGGCAGGTCGCCGCCATGCAGTTCGACGCAACGCTGCGCGGCTGCGTGCAGGTTGCGGGCGCGGGCGTAGTAGCCCAGGCCGGCCCAGTGCGCCATCACCTGGTCGGTGGAGGCGGCGGCCAGGTCGGGCAGGGTGGGGAAGCTGTCGACGAAGCGCAGGAAGTACGGGATGACCGTGGCCACCTGGGTCTGCTGCAGCATGATTTCCGACAGCCACACCCGGTAGGGCGTGCGCGGGTGCTGCCAGGGCAGGTCGTGGCGGCCGTGGCGGTCGAACCAGGCCAGCAGCGGTGCGACGAAGCGGTCGGGCGTCTCAGCGGCCACGGCGCGGCTCCTGCGCGATGGCGCGCACGGCGGGGCAGGCAGGCGCCCGTCCCGCGCTCGTGGTCGCAGCGTGCATGCGCGGGCTCAGGCGCCCAGCGCCTCGGGCAGCAGCGCGTCGACGAAGGCGTCCGGATCGAACACGCGCAGGTCCTCCGGGCGCTCGCCGATGCCGGCGAAGCGGATCGGGATGCCGAACTCGCGCGCCAGGGCGAACACCACGCCGCCCTTGGCGGTGCCGTCGAGCTTGGTCACCACCAGGCCGGTCACGCCGACGGCGGCATTGAACTGGCGCAGCTGGTTGAGCGCGTTCTGGCCGGTGGTGCCGTCGATCACCATCAGCACCTCGTGCGGCGCGGCCGGGTCCAGCTTCTGCAGCACGCGCTTGATCTTGCCTAGCTCGTTCATCAGTCCGACCTGGGTGTGCAGGCGGCCGGCGGTATCGGCGATCAGCACCTGGGTGCCGCGCGCCTTCGCCGCCTGCAGTGCGTCGTAGGCCACCGAGGCGGCATCGGCGTTCTGGCCTTGCGCGATCACGGTCACGCCGTTGCGCTCGCCCCAGGCCTGCAGCTGGGCCACGGCCGCGGCGCGGAAGGTGTCGCCGGCAGCCAGCATCAGGCTGCGGCCTTCGTCCTTGAAGCGGCGGGCGAGCTTGCCGATGGTGGTGGTCTTGCCCACGCCATTGACGCCCACGGTCAGCAGCACGAACGGGCGGGTGGCCGGGTCGATCTGCAGCGGCACCGACACCGGCTTCAGCATCGCCACCAGCTCGGCGCGCAGCGCCGCCAGCAGCGCGGCCGAGTCGGCGAACTCACGCGCCTTCATGCGCTTGCGCAGCCCCTCCACCAGTGCGGTGGTGGCGGTGACGCCGACGTCGGCGGTGAGCAGGGCGGTCTCGATCTCGTCCAGCAGGTCGTCGTCGAGCTTCGGGTTGCGCGAGAACAGGCCGCCGATGCTGCGCGCAAAGGCGCTGTTGCGCAGGCGCTCGCGCCAACCCATGCGCCCGGGCGCGGCCGCCGGCTGCACGGCGGCGCCGCCGTCCACCGGCGTGCCGGCTTCGGCGGGCACCACGACGGCCTCGCCGGCCGGCGCCTGTTCCACCACTGCAGGGTCCACCGGGGTGGCGCCAGCCGCCGGGTCGACGGCATCGCCGCCGGTCGCCTCCGGCGCGGCGGGCACGGGTGCCGGGACCTCGGCGGGGGCTGCCGGAGTGGCGGCGTTCGGGGCCTGGGGGAACGCGGCGGCGAGCTCTTCGGCGCTGAAGCGGCTTCCGGATGGCGTGGCAGGGGCGCTTTCGGGCTTCTTTCGGCGGAAGAAACTGACCATTTCGCAGGGATATCGGAGAATGGCGCACATGCTAGCACCGCAACCCGTCACAGCTTCTGAAACCGGCCGCCGCCGGCCCCGTCCATGAGCCGCCGCATGCCGCCGCGTCCGGGTACCCGTGCCGCCGCCGCTCCCGGGGTGGTGCGGATCATCGGCGGCCGCTGGCGCGGCACGCGCCTGCCGGTGGCCGACGTCGCCGGCCTGCGTCCGACCTCCGATCGCGTCCGCGAGACCCTGTTCAACTGGCTGATGCCGGCGCTGCCCGGTGCGCGGGTGCTGGACCTGTTCGCCGGCAGCGGCGCACTGGGACTGGAGGCGCTCTCGCGTGGCGCCTCCAGCGCGGTGCTGGTGGAGCGCGACCGCGGCGCCGCGGCCGCGCTGCGCGCGAACGTCGCGCGGCTTGGGGCGCAGGCACGGGTGGTCGAGGCCGATGCCCTGCAGTGGCTGGGGTCCACCGATGCGGCCGGCGCCGGCCCGGTGGACATCGTGTTCGTCGACCCGCCGTTTTCGGCCGGCCTGTGGGACGCCGTGTTGCGCGTGCTGCCCCCGCTGATGGCGCCGGATGCATGGCTCTACGTGGAAAGCCCCGCGGGCAGCGAACCGGCGCCACCGCCGGGCTGGCACCTGCACCGCGAGCTGCGCACCTCGCAGGCCCGCGCGGCGCTGTATCGTGGCCGAGGCGCCGGGGGCGCTGATACACTCGGCGGCGCCAATCCGGCCCCCTGAAGACGACCCGAACCGTGGCCCATCGCCGCATTGCCGTCTATCCCGGCACCTTCGATCCGATCACCAACGGCCACATCGACCTGGTCGACCGCGCCGCGCCGCTGTTCGAGAAAGTCATCGTCGGCGTGGCCGAAAGCCAGGCCAAGGGCCCGACCCTGCCGCTGGAGCTGCGGGTGGGGCTGGCGCGCGAGGCGCTGGCGCGGCACCCCAACGTGGAGGTGCGCGGCTTCGACACCCTGCTGGCGCACTTCGTGCGCGAGGTCGGCGCCGGCGTGCTCCTGCGCGGCCTGCGCGCGGTGTCGGACTTCGAGTACGAATTCCAGATGGCGAGCATGAACCGCCACCTGATCCCGGAGGTCGAGACCCTGTTCCTGACCCCGGCCGAGCAATACAGCTTCATTTCCTCGTCGCTGGTGCGCGAGATCGCCCGTCTGGGCGGAGACGTCTCGGGCTTCGTGACCCCGGCTGTGGCCGCGGCGCTGAAGGCGGCACGGCGGGGCGATGGTTCCCAGTGACTTTACGAACCCAAGGGAGGATTTCCTGATGAACAAGACGATGCGCGCGCTCCTGCTCGCCAGCCTGGTGGCGTCCCCGCTGCTGCTGGCCGGCTGCGGCAACAAGGAAGAGGCGGTGGCCAACGAGGCCACCGAGGCGAAGAAGCTGGCCGCCCCGGCCCGCGACGACGACGCCGGCTGGAAGGCCTACCTGCCGCAGGTGGTGCAGGAGAACATGGGCACCATCACCAACAACCCGTTCCTGTACTACCTGCCGCCGGAGTCGGATCCGGAGTTCGAGGCCAAGTACGAGCGCCAGGTCGAGGCCGCCACCACCGCGATGAAGCGCGGCGTGCAGAAGGGCAACCTGCTGGCCTTCGGCTCGCCGGCGTCCTCGCGCATGGCCGGCCTGATCGAGACCGCGTTCGCCGACGTGCAGCCGGACTCGCTGAAGGGCGTGCGCATCGTGTTCATCGGCGACGCCTCGGACAACCCGCGCGTGCATGCCGTGGTCGCGCCGACCGGTGCCGATTACGTCTTCGTCGAGGCCAAGTAATTTCCCCGAGCCCGGCCGCGGCCACGCGGCCGGGCGCCGGCGGGAAGGTCTCCCCGCCCACGCGGGGCCGGTGCCGCCAGGTACCCCGGCCATGACCCGGACCGCTGTGCGATGTCACTGAAGATCAACGAATTCTGCGTCAACTGCGATGTCTGCGAGCCGGCCTGCCCCAACCAGGCCATCTCGATGGGCGAGACGATCTACGTGATCGACCCGGCGCGCTGCACCGAGTGCGTCGGCCATTTCGACGAGCCGCAGTGCGTGGCGGTATGCCCGGTCGAGTGCATCGACCCAGACCCCGACCATCCGGAAAGCCAGGAGGCGCTGCTGGAGAAGCTGCGGCGCCTGCAGCGCGAGCATCCGGAACTGTATGCCCCGGAGGCTGCACCATGAGGCTGAGCGCGCGCCTGCTGGCACTGGCGTTCCTGTTCCTGTCCGCGGCCCCGGCCGCGCTCCTGGCCGCCGATGGCGGCGACGCGCCGCAGGCGGCGCGCCCGCCGGGCGCGGCCATCGCCAGCGCGCACGAGCTGGCCACCGCCGCCGGCTTCGAGGTGCTGGAGCAGGGTGGCAACGCGTTCGACGCGGCGGTCGCGGTCTCGGCCGCGCTGTCGGTGGTCGAGCCGATCAGTTCCGGCCTCGGCGGAGGCGGCTTCTTCCTGCTGCACGACGCGGCCAGCGGCCGCGACGTGTTCGTCGACGCGCGCGAGACCGCGCCGGCGGCGGCCACCCCCGAGCGCTACCGCGACGCCAACGGCAAGCTCGACCGCGACCGTTCCCAGAACGGTCCGTGGTCGGCCGCCATCCCCGGCCTGCCGGCGGGCCTGGTGCACGTGGCGGAGAAGTACGGCCGGCTGCCGCTGAAGACCAGCCTGGCGCCGGCGATCCGCCTGGCGCGCGAGGGCTTCCCGGTGTACGCGCGGCTGGAGCGTGGATACGCCGCGCGGCGCCAGGTGATGGAGCGCTATCCTGGCACCCGCGCCGTGTTCCTGGCCGGCGGCAAGCCGCCGGTGGAGGGCCAGCTGCTGCGCCAGCCCGACCTGGCGCGCACCCTGGAGGCGCTGGCCGAGCGCGGCTTCGACGGTTTCTACCGCGGCCCGGTGGCGAAGAAGCTGCTGGCCGGCGTGCGCGCCGAGGGCGGGCAGTGGACCGCCGAGGAGCTGGCCAGCTACCAGGTGCACGAGCGCGAGCCGCTGCGCTTCTGGTACCGCGGCTGGGAGATCGTGACCGCGCCGCCGCCGTCCTCCGGCGGCGTGGCCCTGGCGCAGATGCTGCAGGTGCTGGCCGGCTGGAACCTGTCCAGCCTGGACCCGGCGCAGCGCGCCCACCTGACCATCGAGTCGATGCGCCGCGCCTTCCGCGACCGCACCTTCTACCTGGGCGATCCTGGCTTCGTGCACGTGCCGGTGGAAGTGCTGGCCAGCCGCGACTACGCCGCCGGCCTGCGCTCCACCATCAATCCGCAGAAGGCCACCCCCAGCGACGTGTTCTCCGGCCTGCCCACGCCGCTGGAGGACGAGGAGACCACCCACTTCTCGATCATCGACGCCGAGGGCAACCGCGCCGCGGTCACGCAGACGGTGAACCTGCTGTTCGGCTCGGGCCTGGTGCCGCCGGGCACCGGCGTGCTGCTGAACAACGAGATGGACGACTTCGCCCTGCTGCCGGGCCAGCCCAACGCCTTCGGCGTGATGGGCTACGAGGCCAACGCGCCGGAGCCGGGCAAGCGCCCGCTCAGCTCGATGACCCCGACTTTCATGGTTTCGCCGGACCGCGTGGCGGTGCTGGGCACCCCGGGCGGCAGCCGCATCATCACCATGGTCCTGCTGGGCGTGCTCGGCTACGCCGACGGCCTGGACGCGCAGGCGGTGGCGGCGCTGCCGCGCTACCACCACCAGTGGCAGCCGGACGTGGTCGAGGCCGAGACCGGCGCCTTCAGCCCGGAGGTGGCCGCGCGCCTGCGCGCCATGGGCCACACCCTGGACCTGCCGGACGGCGAGGTCTCCAGCGGCGCCTCCAGCCACTTCTGGGGCAACCTGCAGACGGTGATGTGGGATCGCCGCGGCAACGCGCTGCAGGGCGGAACCGACCCGCGCAACCCGGTGGGCAAGGCCGAGGTGCGCCTGGTGCGCGCGGCCGAAGCCGTGCCTTGAGCGGGCGCGGCCGGGTTCCGGATTCTTAACGGATGCAGCGCTAGCATTCGTTCATGAAACTCTGGTCCATCCGCGGCAATTCGCAAAAACTCGACGGCGGCTCCATGTTCGGCAACGCGCCGAAGGCGATGTGGGAGAAGTGGGCCCGCCCCGACGAGCACAATCGCATCGACCTGGCCTGCCGCGCGCTGCTGGCCAGCCCGCTGAACGGCAAGACGGTGCTGTTCGAGACCGGCATCGGCGCGTTCTTCGAGCCGAAGCTGCGCGAGCGTTACGGCGTGCAGGAAGACCGCCACGTGCTGGTGGAATCGCTGCGCGCGGCCGGTTTCGAGCACGAGGACGTGGACGCGGTGGTGCTCAGCCACCTGCACTTCGACCACGCCGGCGGCCTGCTGGCGCCGTGGACCGAGGGCAGGGCGCCGGAACTGCTGTTCCCCAACGCCACCTACCTGGTCGGCGCCGCGCACTGGGAGCGCGCGCGCAACCCGCACCCGCGCGACCGCGCCAGCTTCATCCCCGAACTGCCGGCGCTGCTGGAGGCCAGCGGCCGCCTGGAGATCGTCGACGGGCCGCACTCGCAGGCGCTGGGCCAGGCGGTGCGCTTCAGCTTCAGCGACGGCCACACCCCGGGCCTGATGCTGGCCGAGATCCTCGGCCCGGAACTGGTCGACGGCCAGCCGCACGGCGGCGTGGTGTTCTGCGCCGACCTGATCCCCGGCCGTTCCTGGGTGCACCTGCCCATCACCATGGGCTACGACCGCAACGCCGAGCTGCTGATCGACGAGAAGCGCGCCTTCCTCGAGGACAAGCTGGCGCGCAACGTGCACCTGTTCTTTACCCACGACCCGGGCTGTGCCCTGGCCCAGGTGGCGCGCGACGAGAAGGGCCGCTACCGCACCATCCACGAGGTCGCCGAACTGGTCGCGCGGCCGCTGGGCGCGCACAGCCTGGCAGCCTGAGCCGCCGCGCCGCATCCGCCGGCGGTCTACCGCCGCGCGCGCATTGCCGCTACCTTTCCGCCCGGGAGAAACGCCGCAAGGCAAAGGGGGAACGATGGAGGTAACGGCTTCGCGGCAGTGGATGCAGGCCTTGCTGGCCACGACACTGCTGGCGTTGGGGATCGGCTGCGACGCGGCCGGTCCGGGCGCGGCGCAGGCGCCGGTGCGCGCCAACCAGCTCGGCTATCCGCCGGCGGCCCGCAAGCTGGTGGTGGTGGAAACCTCCGCGCCGGCGCGGTTCCGGGTGGTGGCCGAAGGCCGGGACGAACCGCTGCTGCAGGGGCAGCTGCAGCCGGCCGGGCACTGGGAACCGGCCGCGCGCGACGTGGCCCTGGCCGACCTCAGCGCGCTCGCCACGCCGGGCCGCTACCGCCTGCTGGTCGATGGCATGGCGCCGTCCGACCCGATCGTGGTCGACGCCGGGGCCTATGCCGGCGTGGCCATGGGCGCGCTGAAGGGGTTCTATTTCCACCGCGCCAGCACGCCGCTGGCGCGCGGGCATGCCGGGCGCTGGGCGCGCAAGGCCGGGCATCCGGACGACAAGGTGCTGGTGCATGCCTCCGCGGCCTCGCCCGGGCGCAAGGCCGGCAGCCGCATCACGGCCCCGCGCGGCTGGTACGACGCCGGCGACTACGGCAAGTACGTGGTCAATTCCGGCATCACCCTGTGGACCCTGCTGGCGGCGTGGGAGCACTACCCGGAATTCTTCCGCGGCCGCGACGCCGGCATCCCGGAAAGCGGCGATGCGGTGCCGGACATCCTCGACGAAGCGCTGTGGAACCTGCAGTGGATGCTGGCCATGCAGGACCCGGCCGACGGCGGCGTGTACCACAAGCTGACCACGCTGCAGTTCTCCGCCATGGTGATGCCGCACCAGGACACCGCGCCGCGCTACGTGATGGCCAAGAGCACCGCCGCGACCCTGGACTTCGCCGCGGTGATGGCCATGGCCAGCCGCATCTACGCGCCGTACGAAGCGCAGTTCCCGGGCCTGGCGCGGCGCATGGCCGATGCCGCGCAGCAGGCCTGGGCCTGGGCCCTGGCCAATCCGCAGGTCGAGTACCGGCAGCCGGCGGACGTCGGTACCGGCGCCTATGGCGATGCCTACCTGGAGGACGAGTTCGCCTGGGCCGCGGCCGAGCTGTACCTGCTGACCGGCGAGCCCGGCTACTGGGAGGCATTCCACCAACGCGCCGGCGTGCCGGGCGTGCCCGGCTGGGCCGACGTGCGCGCGCTGGGCTGGATCTCGCTGGCCCAGCACCTGCCGCGGCTGCCGGACGACGCTGCCCGCGGACAGGTGCGCGAGGGCCTGCTGCAGGTCGCGCGCGGGCTGCAGGAGCGGGAGGCGCAGTCGCCGTGGAAGCTGGCCATGCGCGGCGAGGATTTCGTCTGGGGCAGCAACGCGGTGGTGCTCAACCAGGCGCTGCTGATGCTGCAGGGCTACCGCCTGGGCGGCGGGCGCGAATTGCTGGACGCCGCCCAGTCCCACCTGGACTGGGTGCTGGGGCGCAACCCGCTGGGCGTGTCCTTCGTCACCGGTTTCGGCCTGCGCACGCCGATGCACGTGCATGACCGCCTGTCGGCGGCCGACGGCGTGCGCGAGCCGGTGCCGGGCTGGCTGTCCGGCGGCCCGAACCCGGCGCAGCAGGACCGCCGCGACTGCCCGGTGTCGTATCCGTCGAAGCTGCCGGCGCTGTCGTGGCTCGACCACGAGTGCAGCTATGCCAGCAACGAGGTGGCGATCAACTGGAACGCGCCGCTGGTCTACGTGGCCGCGGCGGTGCAGGCGCTGACGCCGGTGGAAGAGTAGGGCGGATGCGCGGACGGCGGCCTGGTGGCCGCCGTCCCGGGTTTGCTGCATGGCCCGCGACGGGCCGGGGAGTGGCGCGCGAAGCCGCCGGATCCGGACGCCGGATCAGTCGACCCGGGTGCCGAAGATGCGGTCGCCGGCGTCGCCCAGGCCGGGCAGGATGTAGCCCTTGTCGTTGAGCCGCTCGTCGATGGCGGCGGTGTAGATCTGCACGTCCGGGTGCGCGGCTTCCACCGCCGCCAGGCCCTCGGGCGCGGCCACCAGGAAGATGCCCTTGATCCGGCGCGCGCCGGCGCGCTTGAGCATGTCGATGGTGGCGATGAGCGAGCCGCCGGTGGCCAGCATCGGGTCCAGGATCAGCACGTCGCGCTCGTCCAGCCGGCCGGTCAGGCGTTCGAAGTAGGGGACCGGTTGCAGGGTTTCCTCGTCGCGCTGCAGCCCGACCACGCTCACGCGCGCGGCAGGAATCAGGGCGAGAACCCCAGGCAGCATGCCCAGCCCGGCCCGCAGGATCGGCACCAGGCTGATCTTGGCGCCGGCGATGCGTCGCACCTGCACCGGGCCGGCCCAGCCCTGGAGCGTCGCCTCCTCGGTGGCCAGGTCCGCCGTGGCCTCGTATGCCAGCAGGGTTGCCAGCTCGGTGACCAGTTCGCGGAAGCCCTTGGTACTCAGTTCGGCCGAGCGCAGCAGTCCGATCTTGTGCTGGACCAGCGGATGGTGGACTTCGACGGCTTTCATGGCGGGCCTGCAGGTATGGGGGCCTGGAAAGTCTGCAGCAAACGCGTCGATGCGGAAAGGCGAAGCCGGCGCTGCGCCGGCTCCACCCGGTGCGCGGCTCAGAACGCCATGCGCATCACCAGCTGGTAGCTGGGCCCGGCTTCCTCGGTCTCGAGCTCGTACTCGTCGTAGTCGCGGTCGAGCTGGTCCTCGAGGGTGTTGAACTTGTCGAAGAACTCGTCCTTGCTCGCGTCGAGCAGGTTGTTGGCCGACAGCCGCACCGAGAAGTTCCGGCCGAAGCGCTTCTCGACGAAGGCGTCCAGTTCCCCGCCGTACCGGATGATGGCTTCCTCGCCGAGGAACCGGGCGTAGGCGTCGCCCTGCTTGCGGTAGGTCAGGCCGAAGCTGGCGGCCAGGGCCGGCAGGTCCTGGATGAAGCCGATGTTGAAGGTGCTCTTGGCCTGGTCGTTGAAGCGCCGCCGGCCCATGAAGTCATCGACCCGGGAGTCGACCCATGAGTAGTTCAGGAACACGCCGGTGTCGTCCATGCCGAACGCGGACAGCGGGGTGGAGAGGTCGAACTCGAAGCCGTAGACCTTGCCGTCGCCGACATTGGCCGAGGTGAACAACCAGCTCTCGGCCTCGAACGGGTTGGCGGCGATGGCTTCGGCCTCGCTGGCGTAGTCGCCGTCGTCGACCATGTCGGCGATGTCGTCCTCGTAGTCCTCGACCGCCGCCTCGCTGGGCGCGCCGGTGTTGACCAGCTCGATCAGGTCCTTGACGTCGCGGTAGAAGAAGTTCAGGCCCACCACGCCGCGCCGGCCCAGGCGGTGCTCGAAGCCCAGGTCGATGCCATTGGCGGTCTCCGGCTCCAGTTCCGGGTTGCCGATGTAGTCGTTGTCGCCGAACTCGCCGTCCAGCAGGGCCGGGATCAGCTCGTTGAAGTTCGGGCGCTTGACCGTCTTGGCCAGCGACAGGCTGATGCGGTCGGCATCGGTCACGTCCCAGCGCAGGTTCACCGAGGGCAGCAACTGGTCGTAGTCCTTGTCGATGCGGCCCTCGCTTTCCTCGTCCTCGATGTACTCGACCTGGCCCCGGGTGGTCTCGTAGCGCAGGCCGGCTTCCCAGGCGAAGACCTCGCCGCGGCCGCTGAGCATGACGTACGGGTCCACGCGCTTCTCCTCGATCACCGAGGCCACGCTGCCGTCCAGGGCGTAGTCGGCCGGGAAGGCCGGCGCGGCCTGGCCTTCCTCGTCGGCCTCCCATTCGTAGCTGGTGACCAGGCTTTCGCGCTTCTTGTTGCGCACGTCGATGCCGAACTGCAGCTCGGCCCGGCCGAGCGGACGGGTATGCGCCAGGGTGAAGCCGGTCTCGCTGTCCTTGGCGTCGATGGCCTCGGCCTCGTAGACGGTCTCGTCCCACTCGGCGCCGTCGATGCTCCAGGTCTCGTCCCAGCCGGCCGCATCGCCGACGTAGACGTGCTCGCCCTCGGTGGTGCCTTCGTAATCCTCGAAACGGGCGTGGTCCAGGCTCAGCCGGGTGGTGCCGCCAGCCATGTCGAAGCGGTAGTCCAGGCCGATGCCGTAGTTCTTCTGGTCGTAGGGATTCAGGCCCGGCACCCGCTTGTTCTCGACCTCGTCGTCGTCCACTTCCTCCTCGAACGACACCTCGGTCACGTCGCGGTCGGTCTTGACGTAGAAGGCGTCGACGCCGAAGCGGCCGGTCTCGCCGACCTCGGCGGTGTAGCTCAGGTTGGCCGAGTAGTCGCGGCCGTCCTTGACCTCGGTCTGGTCCTCCCAGCTGACCTTCTCCTCCATCGTGTCGTCGGTGAAGCGGTCGGAGCGCTTGAACTTGGAGCGGTAGCGGTCCTGGACGTTGACCCCGGCCAGCAGCCGCCCGCCGAGCGCCTCGAACGAGGTCACCGCGCCGAAGGTCGGGTTCACCTCGCCGTCGTCCCAGCGGTTGGCGCCGATCCGCACGTAGCTGCCGTCGAACACGTAGGCGTCGCGCAGGACGATGTTGATCGCGCCGGCCATCGCGTCGCCGCTGCGGTTGGCGCTGGCGCTGCGCTTGATCTCGATGTGGTCGACCATCTCCGCCGGGATGCGGTCGACGTAGAACGAGCGGTCGTCGCCGGCGCCGGGCACCTTCTTGCCGTTGATCAGCACCTGGGTGTAGCCGCCGCCCAGGCCGCGCAGCTGGGCGCCGTCGTACTCCATGATGTCGCTGCCGACGAAGCCCACGCCGGGCACCCGCTTGAGCATGTCGCCGACGGTGTTGGGCTCGAAACGCTGGAAATACTCCAGGTCGTACACCAGGGTCGGTTCGATGTCGGGGGCGCGGTTGCGGTAGGCGATCTCGCCCTGGACCACGACCGCGTCCAACTGCTTGGGCTCGCCCGCGGCGGCGGCGGCCGGCCCCGGTGCCGGTGCCGGGGCCGGGGCGGCGAGCGCGGCGCATGGGGGCAGCAGGACCGCGCAGGCGAGGGCGCGCGAAAGGCAGATGGCGAGCGTGTTGCGTTTCATCGAAAGGAAGTTCCGTGGGGTGGTAAATGAACGGAACTTTCACCGCCGGATATGGCACCGGTGTGACACGTGGGCGGGCGATGACAGCGGCGTGTCGGTTCTCCGGATTGTCACAATCGCTTCATACGATGCGGCACCTGCCTTGGAACCATGCTGGGGAAACCATGAAGTTGCGCCTGTCTTCCTGCCTTTGGCTGGCTGCCATGCTGCCGCTGGCCGCCTGCTCGACTACGCCGACCGCCGCCGTGCCGGACCGCGAACCCGACCAGTACGATGCCGACGACGTCCTGCTGCGCGACCACCAGGTACCGCATGTGGTGGTGAAGGAAGCCTTCCTGACCCCGCCCACGCCGGAGGACAACATCGATTCGCCGGCCAGCTGGATCCAGGACGGCAAGCGGATGCTGGTCGCCAGCGCCAAGGCCACCGACCGGCTGGTGGTCTACGACGGCGACAACGGCCGGCGCCTGCGTACCGTCGGTGGTCCGGGCACGGGCCCGGGCCAGCTGCGCAGGCCCAACGGCGTGGCCACGATCGACGACCGCTACCTGTTCGTGGTCGAGCGCGACAACCGGCGGGTGCAGATGTTCTCCCTGCCGGACTTCGCGCCCCTGCTGAGCTTCGGCCAGGACGGGCTGCAGCAGCCCTACGGCCTATGGGTGCGCCACCGCGGCCAGGGCTACGAGGTACTGGTCAGCGACGCCTACATGGCCGGCGAGGACGCGCAGGGCGACGACATCGTGCCGCCGCTGGACCAGCTGGACCGGCGCTTCCGCCGCTACGAGGTGGTCCAGGCCGCGGACGGCTGGAGCGCGCGCGCCGCCGGGACCTTCGGCGACACCAGCGCCGCCGGCGCGATCCGGGTGCCGGAGTCGCTGTTCGGCGACGAAGCCCACGACCGCCTGCTGGTGGCCGAGGAGGACGTGCCCACCGGCACCCGCCTGCGCGAGTACGACCTGCAGGGCCGCTACCGCGGCCGCGACGTGGGCGCCAGCCAGTACCGGGCCCAGGCCGAGGGTATCGCCCTGCTGCGCTGTGCGGATGGCAGCGGCTGGTGGGTGGGCAGCGACCAGTTCGCCGACCGCACCGTGTTCCACCTGTTCGACCGCCGCAGCCTGGCGCACGCGGGCTCATTCGCGGGCGAGGTCACCGGCCTGACCGATGGCATCTGGCTGGACGAGCGCGGCGATGCGCGCTTCCCGCAGGGCGTGCTGTACGCCTCGCACCTGGACCTGGGGGTGGCCGCGTTCGACTGGCGCGACATCGCCGCCGCGCTGAAGCTGCCGGCATGCGCCCGCTGATCCGCTGCATTGCCGCCGGGCTGCTGCTGGCCGCCGCCTGCGCATCGCTGCAGGCCCGCGACGCCGCGCCCGAGCCGAACACCCAGGTCCCGAAAGGCGCCGCCTGGCACGCACCGACCGGCGCGCCGGACCGGATCGTCGCCTCGCCCCTGCAGCAGGCGGCTACCGGCTTCGCGGTGGCCTGGCGCACCGACGCCTCGGTACGCTCGCCCGCGCTGGAGATCGTGGTCGCCGGCGATTCGCCCGACATGGGCAGCCCGCGCCGGCTGCTGGCGAGCAGCACCCCCTTGCGGACCGAGAACGGGCTTGCGCACCAGCACCGGGCCGAGGTTGGCGGGCTGCAGCCCGACACCCTGTATGCCTGGCGGGTGCAGGGCGACCGCAGCTGGAGCGCCTGGTTCCACACCCGCACCGCCGCGGCCGCGGATGCGCCGCTGACCCTGTTGTACTTCGGCGACACCCAGAACAAGAACCTGAGCCTGGGCACGCGAGTGCTGCGCGAGGCCATGCGCCACGCCCCCGACGCGCGCCTGGCGCTGTTCGCCGGCGACCTGGTCAACGGCGGCGACGGCGAGGACGACAACGAATGGGGCGAATGGTTCGCCTCCCTCGGCGCGCTGCCGACTTCGATGGTGGTCGCTCCGGCGCCGGGCAACCACGAGTACTTCGAGGAGTTCGAGGACACGCCGCAGGAACGTCGCGTGCTCGGCGCGCACTGGCCGGTCGTGTTCGCCCTGCCCGGCAACGGCGCGCCGGGTGCGCGCGGCACCAGCTACTGGTTCGACTACCAGGACGTGCGGGTGGCGGTGCTCGACGGCACCTCCGCCCTCGACCTGGGCACGGCCCGGGACCAGGCGCGCTGGCTGGACGCGGTGCTGGCCGACAGCCCGCGACGCTGGAGCATCGTCATGGTCCACCAGCCGATGTTCTCGCCGCGCCAGGACCGCGACAACGCCTTGCTGCGCGAACACGTGCTGCCGGTGCTGGAGCGGCGCCGGGTCGACCTGGTGCTGCAGGGCCACGACCACGTCTACGGCCGTCGCGGCGGGCTGCGGGCCGGCCAGGCGACGCCGCAGTACCTGGTTTCGGTGGCCGGCGCCAAGCAGTACCGGCTCTCGCCCGAGGCGCGCGCGACGATGGCGCCGGTGGCCGAGGACACCCAGCTGTTCCAGGTGATCCGGATCGACGGCGCACGCCTGCGCTACGAGTCGCGCACCGCGACCGGTCGCCTGTACGACGCCTTCGAACTGGTGCGCGAGGGCCGGGCGACCCGGCTGGTCGAGCAGGCCGACGGCCGCATAGGGGAGCGCGCCTGCGGCCGCGCGCGGACCCTCAAGGGGCGTGCCGACCGGTGCTGGGAGTGATGCGCCGCCGCTTCGCCGCCGGTCGAATCCACCCGTTTCCCCAGGAGCCGAACCCATGCACGTGCTGATCCGTCGCGTCGCCGCGGTGGCGCTGCTTTCCTGCCTGTCCTGGCCGGCTCTCGCCGGGCAGGAGCAGGCGCCCGTCCGTCATCCGTTGCAGGCGGCCCAGCCCAGGCAGGCGCCGGAGGAGGTGCTGCTGGCGGTGGAGATCCCGGCCGGGAGTTTCACCAAGTACGAGATCAATCAGGAGGGCCTGCTGTTCGTCGACCGTTTCCAGTCGATGCCGGTGGTCTACCCGGCCAACTACGGCTCCATGCCGCGGACCCTGGCCGGCGACGGCGATCCGCTGGACGCGCTGGTGCTGACCCGCGAGCCCCTGCATCCGGGCGTGCTGGTCCGCTTCCGCCCGATCGGGGTGCTGCGCATGCTCGACAAGGGCGAGCGCGACGAGAAGATCGTCGGGGTGCCGGTCGACAAGGTCGATCCGACCTATGCGCGGATCCGCGACCTGGCCGACCTGCCGGAGATCGAGCGGCAAAGGATCGAGGCGTTCTTCCGGATCTACAAAGACCTGCCGGAAGGCAGCAACCCGGTGCAGCTGTCGGGCTGGGGCGATGCGGCCGAGGCCAGGGCGCTGATCGGCCGGGCGCTGGAGCGGTACCGAGGGGAGTGAGGCGGCAACGGCAGGGCTTCCGGTTGCATGACTTCGGAGGGAGTCCGCCGTCCCGAGGGGCGCGCCGCATGCCCAAGGCACGGCGGCCCCTGCCCGAAGTCAGCGCTTGAGCCTCGTTTTAGCCCTTCAAGCGACTCGCGCCCTCAGGCGGCCGCCACCTGCTCCCGACGCGGCCCCTCGCGCAGGGCGCGGCCGACCAGCGAGACCAGCAGGTCCAGCTCTTCCTCGTCCATCGCGAAGTGCGGGGTGAAGCGCAGCGAGTTCTCGCCGCCGTGGATCACGTTGACCCCGTGCATGCGGAGCCACTCCTCGGTCGAGTTGGCGCCGTAGCACTTGAACTGCGGGGCCAGCTCGCAGGAGAACAGCAGGCCGGTGCCCTGGACCTTGGTGATCAGTCCGCCCAGCTCGGCCTTGAGCGCTTCCAGCTTCTGCACTGCCTGGGCGCCACGCTCGCGGATGTTGCGGCGGACCTGCGGCGTGAGCATGCCGAGGGTGGCGCAGGCCACGTCCAGCGCACGCGGGTTGGTGGTCATGGTGTTGCCGTACACGCCCTTGCGGTACAGGCCCGCGGCATGCGCGGTCACCGCCAGCACCGACAGCGGGAACTGGGCGGCGTTGAGCGCCTTGGAGTAGGTCTCCATGTCCGGCGGATCGATGCCCTCGAAACCGGGGTAGTCGATGATCGAGAGCACGCCGTGCACGCGCAGGCCGGCCTGGATCGAGTCCACCAGCAGCAGGCTGCCGTGGGCGCGGGTCAGTTCGCGGGCGGCGTTGTAGAAGTCCACCGGCACGGCGCGGCCCGGGTCGCCTTCGCCCATGACAGGCTCCAGGAACACCGCCTCGATGAACCAGCCGTTGGCCTGGGCGTCGGCGAAGGCCTTGCGCAGGGCGGCGATGTCGTACGGCGGCACCACCAGCACCGAATCCTCGTTGCGGTAGCTGGCCAGGTGCTGGCGGTAGGTGCGGCGGGTGGAGTCCGAATACAGCGCCGGGCGGTCGGTGCGGCCGTGGAAGCTGCCCTTGACCACCAGGCGCTTGATGGTGGCGCCGGCGTGGCGCGCGCCCGGATCGGTCTGCAGCTTGGCGTTGATGTCGACGATGCGGCAGGCCAGGCCCACGGCCTCGGAGCCGGAGTTGAGGCACATGAAGCGCTCGAACGGGCAGCCGCCGCGGCTGTGCCCGATCTCGGCGCGCAGCGCCTGGACGAAGCGGCGCTGCGAAGGGCTCGGGGTCATGATGTTGGCCATGACCTGCGGCCGGCCCATCGCCTCCAGCACCTCCGGCGGCGCGTGGCCGAAGCCGAGCATGCCGTAGCCACCGGCGTCGTACAGCACCGCGCCCTTGAGGGTCACCACCCACGGGCCGCGCGCGGCCAGGGCGATGTACGGAGTCACGCAGTCATCGGCGTAGAAGTTGACGAAGCCTTCCTGCAGGGCGGCGATCTGCGCTTCCTCGTCCAGGTCCAGCAGGTCGGCCAGGTCCTGGCGCTGGCGGGCGTAGGCGGCGCCGGCGGCCTCGATCGCCGCGACCAGGTCCGGATGCCCGGCGGCCAGGCGTTCCAGGGTGGCGTCATCCAGGCCGGCGGTCAGGCGGGCGCCGGCATGGGCGCGCAGCGGGGCAAGGGGGGCGAGAACGGACATGGCAGGCCTCCGGTTCGGGCCGGGACGGCAGGGCGACAGGCTGTCGCTGGAGCCGGCCCCGGCGGGGCGGTGGTCGCCCGGCAGGATGCGCGGGGCGCGTTCACCCCCATCTTAAGGGGGCCGTATCGTCACTTGGCAGCGCTGATCAGGCGAATAAGCGGTAGGATTTCGTCGATCCGACGAAAAATGCTGTCGACATGAAACTATCTGCCGCCGACGAGCGCCTGCTGTCCCTGCTGCGCGAGAACGCACGCCAGTCCACCGCCGAGCTGGCGCGCCGGCTGGGGCTGTCGCGGACCACGGTGCAGAGCCGGATCGAGCGGCTGGAGAAGCAGGGGGTCATCCGCGGCTATTCGGTGCGGCTGGACGACGGCTACGAGCGCGACCGCATCCGCGCCCACATCCTCATCACCGTCTCGCCCAAGCGCATGCCGGCGGTGGTCAAGGCCCTGGCCGACATGCCCGAGGTGCGCGCGCTGCATTCGGTCAGCGGCGCCCACGACCTGGTGGCGCTGGGCGTGGCCGCCGACGTGGGCGCGATGGACGAGCTGACCGACCGCATAGGCGCGCTGGAAGGCGTGGAGCGCACCTCGTCCTCGATCATCCTGTCGACCAAGTTCGAGCGCTGAAGGCCGGCCGGGCGGGCGCGCGGCCGTACAATACCGGCCCCCCAAGCGCCGGCACTGCCTTGAAGAAGTCCGATTTCCACTACGACCTGCCCGAGGAACTGATCGCGCAGGCGCCCCTGGCCGAGCGCTCGGCCAGCCGGATGCTGGTGGTGCCGCCCGGCGAGGGCGACTTCGCCGACCTGCACGTGCGCGACCTGCCGGACCTGCTACAGCCCGGCGACCTGCTGGTGTTCAACGACACCCGGGTGATCCCGGCGCGCCTGTTCGGACAGAAGGAAAGCGGCGGCCGGGTCGAGATCCTGATCGAGCGCCTGCTGCCGGACGCGCAGGCGCGGGTGCAGATGCGCGCCAGCAAGTCGCCCAAGCCGGGTTCGCGGATCGTGCTGGACGGCGGCGGCCAGGCCGAGGTGCTGGGGCGCGAGGACGCGTTCTTCGTCGTGCGCTTCGAGGTCGGCGAGCCGCTGGAGCAGTGGCTGGCCCGGGTCGGGCGCCTGCCGCTGCCGCCGTACATCCAGCGCGAGCCGGACGCGGCCGACGCCGAGCGCTACCAGACCGTGTTCGCGCGCGAGGTCGGCGCCGTGGCCGCGCCCACCGCCGGCCTGCACTTCGACCACGCCCTGCTGCAGCGCCTGCGCGAGCGCGGGGTGGAGTTCGGCCACGTCACCCTGCACGTGGGCGCCGGCACCTTCCAGCCGATGCGGGTGGAGGACGTGCGCGAGCACACCATGCACAGCGAGTGGCTGAACGTCGGCGCCGAGCTGGTGGCCCAGGTGCGCCGCACCCGCGCCGCCGGCGGCCGGGTGATCGCGGTGGGCACGACCGTGGTGCGCGCGCTGGAAAGTGCCATGCGCGATGGACAGCTGCAGCCGTTCGCGGGCGAGACCCGGATCTTCATCTTCCCAGGCTACAAGGTGCGCAGCGTGGACGCGCTGGTGACCAACTTCCACCTGCCGGAGAGCACCCTGCTGATGCTGGTCTCGGCCTTCGCCGGCAAGGAGCGGATCTTCGCCGCCTACCGCCACGCGGTGGAACGGCGCTACCGCTTCTTCTCCTACGGCGACGCGATGCTGCTGTGGGGCCTGAAGGACTGAGGTGGCGCCGGGGTCACAGCGGGCGCTTGCCCGGGTCGCCCTGGACCTCGCGCACCAGTTTCGGCACCAGGTAGCCGGACAGGCGCGCCGCCAGCTGCCGGTGCAGCGCGCGGGCGCGCTCGTCGTCGACCTCGAAGTGGGCCGCGCCCTGGATCCGGTCCAGCTGGTGCAGGTAGTACGGCAGCACCCCGGCGGCGTAGCCGCGCTCGCACAGCTCGGCCAGGGCGTCGACCGAATCGTTCACCCCGCGCAGCAGCACCGCCTGGTTGAGCAGCTGGGCGCCGGCGCGGCGCAGGCGCGCCAGGGCCTGGTCCACCGAGGCGTCGAACTCGTTGGCGTGGTTGGCGTGGACCACGAACGCCACCGGCCAGGGCAGGGCCGACATCCACTCCACGAAGGCCTCGTCGACGCGCTCCGGCAGCACCACCGGCAGGCGGCTGTGGATGCGCAGGCGGCGGATGTGCGGGATTGCCGCCAGCTGCGCGCTCAGTTCGGCCAGCTTGGGCGTGGCCAGCGACAGCGGGTCGCCGCCGGACAGGATCACCTCGTCGATGCCCGGATCGGCCGCGATCGCCGCCACCGCGCCGGCCCAGCCGTCGCGCGCGGCGGTCTCGTCGGCGTAGGGGAAATGGCGGCGGAAGCAGTAGCGGCAGTTGACCGCGCAGCTGCCGGTGGCCACCAGCAGGGCGCGGCCGCGGTATTTCTGGATCACGCCGTCGGCCTTCTTGGCCGCGCCGTCGCCGACCGCGTCCAGGGCGAAGCCGGGCACGATCCGCTCCTCGTCCACCACCGGCAGGACCTGGCGCAGCAGCGGGTCGTGCAGGTCACCGGGGCGCATGCGGGCAGCGAACCCGCGCGGCACGCGCATGGCGAACTGCGCCGCGGCGGCGTCGGAAATCCCGGCCGCGACCGCGTCCAGTCCGAGCATCGCCAGCAGCTCGCGCGGGTCGCGCACCGCCTCGCGCCACAGGCGCTGCCAGCGTGGGGTGGCGGGAACGGCGGCGGGGGCAGGCGCCGGCGCGGGGTCCGGCTGCATGGGCGTGGGGGCTGCGGGTATCATGTGCGGTCTGGAGGACGGCCCGCCGGCGACGGCGGGCGCCTACATTCTAACCGCCGCTTCCAACTGCCGGCCGCCAGGTGGCGGCCTCGCCATACCCAAGGAGTTCCCATGGCCTCTTACGGCATGAACGACGTCAAGAACGGGATGAAGATCCTGGTCAACAACGAACCCGCGATCATCACCGACACCGAGTACGTCAAGCCGGGCAAGGGCCAGGCCTTCACCCGCGTGAAGTACCGCCAGATCCGCACCGGCCGCGTGCAGGAAATCACCATGAAGTCGACCGATTCGGTCGAGGCCGCGGACGTCGTCGATACCGACATGCAGTACCTGTACAACGACGGCGAGTACTGGCACTTCATGCAGCCGGAGACCTTCGAGCAGGTCCAGGCCGACAAGAACGGCGTGGGCGATGCCGCCAAGTGGCTCAAGGGCGAGGAGCAGTGCGTGGTGACCCTGTGGAACGGCACCCCGATCCAGGTGACCCCGCCGAACTTCGTCGAACTGAAGATCGTCGAGACCGACCCGGGCGTGCGCGGCGATACCTCCGGCGGCGGCGGCAAGCCGGCCACCCTGGAGACCGGCGCCGTGGTCCGCGTGCCGCTGTTCGTCGGCCAGGACGAGGTGATCAAGGTTGACACCCGCTCCGGCGAGTACGTCTCCCGCGTGAAGTGACGATCCGGCCCGTGGCCGCCGCCGGCGGCCGCGGGCTTGCCGGATCGTCATCCCGGCGAAGGCCGCATCCGGCGCCTCTCGCCAGGCGCCCGCGACGCGGGCCCCGTATCGTCTTCCCCGCGAACGGCGCCGCCGCAGGCGGATGGCTTAGGCAGCGGGATTCCCGTGCCTTCCCGGGGCCCTGCGACGCGGGAACCCCAGGTTCCCGTCGTCCCGGCGCAAGCCGGAGCCAGTGGTCCTGGCTGGCACCAGGCGCGCAATCAGGCACCGACGGTGGCTTGCGGATCGGCTGCGCAGCTGCCCGACGGGCGCCAGTCCTTTGAAAGCCAATGGGCCCGGGTCTCACAGCCGTCCGGCTGCCGTGGGGCCCTTCGCCAGCGTGAAGCGACGTAGTGACGCATCCCGCCCGCGCTGGGATGATGTCCACCCGCAACAGGAATGAGTGAGCAGGAGCGCATGACCGATATTTCCCCCCAGGCCTGCGACCTTCTCATCGAAGCCGGCTGGGTCGTCCCGGTCGAACCGCACGGCGTGGTCCTGGAAGACCACGCCGTCGCCGTATCCGGCGGCAGGATCGTGGCCGTGCTGCCGACCGCCGAGGCGCGCGCGCGCTTCGCCGCGGCCGAGGTGGTGCAGCGCCCGGACGCGGCGCTGATCCCGGGCCTGGTCAACGCCCACACCCACAACCCGATGACCCTGCTGCGCGGCGTCGCCGACGACCTGCCGCTGATGACCTGGCTGCAGCAGCACATCTGGCCGGTGGAGGCCGCGGTGATCGGGCCGGACTTCGTCGCCGACGGCATGGCCCTGGCCATCGCCGAGATGCTGCGCGGCGGCACCACCTGCGCCAACGAGAACTACTTCTTCCCGGACGTGCAGGCCGCGGTCTACAGGAAGCACGGCTTCCGCGCCCTGGTCGGCCTGCCGGTGATCAATTTCCCCACCGCCTGGGCGCGCAGCGACGACGAGTACTTCGACAAGGCCGGCGAGGTCCACGACCAGTGGCGCGACGATCCGCTGATCGCCACCGCGTTCGCCCCGCACGCGCCGTACACCGTCAGCGACGCCAACTTCGAGCGGGTGCGGATGCTGTCCGACCAGCTCGACACCCAGGTCCACCTGCACACCCACGAGACCGCGCAGGAAATCGCCGACTCGCTGAAGGAATACGGCCAGCGCCCGCTGGCGCGGCTGGACCGCCTGGGCCTGGTCAACGACCGCCTGATCGCGGTGCACATGACCCAGCTGACCGAGGCCGAGATCCACCTGTGCGCCGAGCGCGGCGTGCACGTGGCCCACTGCCCCGAGTCCAACCTCAAGCTGGCCTCCGGCTTCTGCCCGGCCTGCGCCCTGCAGCGCGCAGGCGTGAACCTGGCGATCGGCACCGACGGCTGCGCCAGCAACAACGACCTGGACATGTTCGGCGAGCTGCGCACCGCGGCCCTGCTGGCCAAGGCCGTGGCCAACGACGCCACCGCCCTGGACGCAGCCACCACGCTGCGCGCCGCCACCCTCGGCGGCGCCCGCGCGCTGGGTTTCGGCGAGCGCATCGGCTCGATCGAACCGGGCAAGGAGGCCGACCTGGTGTGCGTGGACCTGTCGGCGCTGGAGGCCCAGCCGCTGCACCACGTGCTGTCGCAGCTGGTCTACGCGGTCGGCCGCCAGCAGGTGAGCGACGTGTGGATCGCCGGCCGCCGCAAGCTGGACGCGCGCGAGCTGGTGGACATCGACACCGCGGCCCTGATCGCCAACGCCCGCCAGTGGCGCCAGCGCATCGCCGCGCTCGGCCGCTGAATCCTGCAAACCGCGGCCGCGCCTCGCGCGGCCGTCGCGGCCGGCTGGCCTACAATGGCCGCCTCGCGGAGGAATGACGATGACGACCCACGCCGAAGCCGCCACCAGCGCCAACTACCACCAGGCCGAGCTGGACAAGTTCGCCGCGCTGGCCAACCGCTGGTGGGACCCGGACGGCCCGCAGCGGGCCCTGCACGTGCTCAACCCGGTGCGCCTGGACTATGTCGCCAGCCGCGTGCCGCTGGCCGGCAGCACGGTGCTGGACGTGGGCTGCGGCGGCGGCATCCTCAGCGAAGCCCTGGCCCGCGCCGGCGCGCGCGTGACCGCCGCCGACCTGGCCCCGGAGCTGGTCAAGGTCGCGCGCCTGCACTCGCTGGAATCGGGCGTGCAGGTCGAATACCTGGTGCAGTCGGTGGAGGCGCTGGCCGGGGAACGCCCGGGCAGCTTCGACGCGGTGACCTGCATGGAGATGCTCGAGCACGTGCCGGACCCAGGTGCCATCATCGCCGCCTGCGCCAGGCTGCTGCGGCCCGGTGGCCGCCTGTTCCTGTCCACGCTCAACCGCACCCCGGCCGCGTTCGCGCTGGCCATCGTCGGCGCCGAGTACGTGGCGCGGCTGCTGCCCAAGGGCACCCACCGCTATGCCGACTTCATCAAGCCCTCCGAACTGGCGGCCTGGCTGCGCGATGCCGGCCTGCAGCTGGAGGACGTCAGCGGCCTGTTCTACGACCCGCTGCGCCAACGCGCGCGGCCGTCGCGGCAGACCTCGGTCAACTACCTGGCCTGCGCGGTGAAGCCGTGACGGCTGCGGTGGGGCAGGGCGGCGGGTTCCCGCCGGTGGCGCTGTTCGACCTGGACGGCACCCTGCTGGACAGCGCACCGGACATGGTCGCCACCGCCAACCGCATGCTGGCCGCCCGCGGCCTCGGCCCGGTGGATGCGGACGCACTGCGCAAGCACGTGTCCAAGGGCGCGCGGGCGATGGTGTCCTTCGTGTTCGCCGAGGCCGAGGGCGAGGCTCATGCCGCGCTGGTGGCCGAGTTCCTCGAGGTCTACCAGCAGGAGCTGGGCCGGCACAGCCGCCTGTTCGACGGCATCGCCGCGATGCTGGAGGCGCTGGAAGCCGCTGGCTCGCGCTGGGGCATCATCACCAACAAGGCCGAATACCTGGCCCGCGACGTGGTCGCCGGACTGGGGTGGCAGGAACGCTGCGCGGTGCTGGTCGGCGGCGACACCTATGCCGAGCGCAAGCCGCATCCGCTGCCGCTGCTGGAGGCCGCGCGCACCCTCGGCGCCGATCCTTCCGACTGCGTCTACGTCGGCGACGACGAGCGCGACGTGCTGGCCGCCAAGGGAGCCGGCATGTCCTCGATCGCGGTGCTGTGGGGCTACCGCCTCGACGGCGACGATCCGCTCACCTGGCAGGCCGACCGTGTGGCCACCCGGCCGCACGAACTGGTCCAACCGGCCGCCTGGCCGCGCCGCTGATTCCCGTCTCCTGCCGGCACGATCGGCTTGCGGGCCACGCGTCCACCGAAGAACTCCCATGAGCACACCCTCGGCCCTCGACAGTTTCCTGGACAAATGGCGGCAGCGCTGGCCGGAGTGGGCCGTGGCCGAGGTGTTCGTGCCGCAGGCCGAGCGCGGGCGCGTGCTGGCCTGGTTCGCCCTGCTGCAGGAATTCGACGACATCCTCAACATCGCCGGCGACCCGCTGCCGGCCGACGCCAAGCTGGGCTGGTGGGCCACCGAGCTGGCCGACTGGGCCGGGCACCGCTCGCGGCATCCGCTCGGGCGGATGCTGGAGCCGCTGCCGGCACCCTGGGAGCGACTGGCCGCGGCGCTGCCGGACCTGGTCGCCGCCCGTGCCCGCGCCGCCGATCCGCAGGCCGCGCTGGCCGCGCTGCAGGGCTATACCGCGGCGGTGGCGGAAGTGGAGGCGGTGGTGCTGGGCGGGCCGGCCGCGCGTCCGCAGCAGCTGGCGGCGCAGGTGCTGGCCTCGCGCCTGGCCGAGGTCGGGCAGGCGGCGGTGCCGCTGAGCCTGCTGGGCGGGGAGGGCACGGCGGAGGCCGAGCGCGCCCAGCGGCAATGGGCCGCGGCCCTGCTGCAGGACTGGCCGGCACGGGTGGCCGGTGCCGCGCCGCGCCGGATCTGGGCGGTGCTGGCCCGCGGCCGGCTGCGGCCGCAGGCAGCCGGGCGCCGCGCCCAGGCGCATCCGCTGCGCATCCTCTGGGATTCCTGGCGCGCCGCACGCGGCTGAACCGGCGGTACCGGCCGGCACACTCCGTCCCGCCGCCGCGGCCGGGCCGGCCGGCCCCAGCCGTTACAATGCACGGCAACGACAGTCCGGTCCTTCCCGCTTCCACGGCCATTCGACGGCTGCCGCCGCGGCCAGGCCGGATGCTTCCCCGAACTTCCCCAGCCCTCCCATGTCCCTTCCCGCTCCCGATCTCTCCCGCGCCGGCGACCTGCTGCCGGACGTCGCCTACCAGCCGGCCGCGCTGGCCCGTCCGCTGGACTGGGTTGGCATGGAAGGCATCGCCATCCCGGTGCGCGTGCCCGACGGCGCCGGCGGCCATGTCCAGGTCGCGGCCCAGGCCGACCTGTCGGTGAACCTGCACCGCGCCGGCGAGCGCGGCATCCACATGTCGCGGCTGTACCTGCGCCTGCAGCAGGAGCTGGCCCGGCACGAGGTCACCCCGGCCGGCCTGCGCCACATCCTGCAGGACAGCGTCGAGTCCCAGGCCGGCCTGGCCACCCGCGCGCGCCTGCGCCTGCGCTACGAGGCGCTGCTGCTGCGCCGCGCCCTGCGCAGCGACAACGCCGGCTGGAAGCGCTACCCGGTGGAGATCGAGGCGCTGCTGGAGGATGGTCACCTGAAGCTGGTGCTCGGATTCTCCCTGGAGTACTCCAGCACCTGCCCGTGCTCGGCGGCGCTGTCGCGCCAGGCCAATGCCGCGCGCCTGCGTGCCGACTTCGGCGATGCCGAGGCGCTGCGGGTGGAGGAGATCGCGCAGTGGCTGTCGTCCGAGCGCGGCATGGCGGCCACCCCGCATGCGCAGCGCAGCGAGGCCAGGGTCCGCGTGGAGCTGCGCCCGCAGTTCGACGAACTGCCGCTGGTGGCCCTGATCGACGCCCTGGAGGCCTCGCTGGGCACCCCGGTGCAGACCGCGGTCAAGCGCGAGGACGAGCAGGCCTTCGCCGAGCTCAACGCCGCCAACCTGATGTTCTGCGAGGACGCCGCCCGGCGCGTGGCCTCGGTGCTGTCCGCCGACCCGCGGATCGAGCGCTACGAAGCCACGGTCTCGCACTTCGAGAGCCTGCATCCGCACGACGCGGTGGCCAGCGTGAGCGGCAGCGGCCCGGCCGCGTAAGCCTCGCCGGCACGCCGCGGCCTGCGTCAGGGCCGCACGCAAAGAAAAAGGGCGCGGCCGAGGCCGCGCCCTTTTTCGTCCAGCGGGTCAGAAGTTGACCGTAAACCGGGCGTTGATGCCGGTGTCGTTGGCCACGTCGGCATCGACATGGCTCAGGCCCAGGTCCAGCTGGCTGTTGGCCGAGAGGCGCGCGGCCGCGCCGATCTGGAGCAGCAGGGCCTCGTCGCGGATGGCCGGGCTGGCCACGTCGAACGCCTCGCCACCGTCGACCAGGCCCAGCCGGGCGTGCCGGACCTGGTCGCCGCTGGCATGGCGGTAGCCCAGGTTCGCGCGCAGGCTCAGCCAGGCATCGGACTGCTCGCTGCCGGCCAGGTGGGTGGCCAGGCGCAGGCCGACGGTGGACAGGTCCGCACGGGCCTCGGCGCCACGGCCGGCCAGGGCCGCCGCGCCGCCACGCTCGCTGAAGCCGTCGGTGTCGACTTCGACATGGGCGTACTGGACGTACGGCTCCAGTTCCAGCCGGCCCCTGGCGAAGCGGTAGCCGACATCGACGAACGTCTGGCTGCTGTCGGCGTCGTAGCGGCTGGCCAGGGCGTCGGAGTAGCCCCGGAAGGCGACCGTGCGGTTGATCTCGACTTCGTTCTGGCTGCGGGCATGGCCCAGCGACAGGCCGAAGCTGCCCCACGAGGTGCCGGCATAGACGCCGACGTGGGTGCTGCTGGCCTCGCCGCGCGAGCCGCGGCCACGCACGTTGAAGTCGGTGTCGCCGGTGCCGCCGAACACGCCGATGCGCCAGCCGGCGTCAAAGGCGTGGTCGATGCCCACCAGCACGGCGTTGCCGCTGTACCTGGCCCGCGCCGCGTTGCCGTCGGCGGCGATCTCGCCGCCCTGGTGCTGGATCTCCACCCAGGCGCCGGTATCCCGTCCGGCTTCCACGTCGAACGCGTTGCCGCCGGCCCGGCCCAGGGCCGCATCGCGGACCAGGCGGCTGCCTTCCAGCAGGACCTGCTGGGCGCTGGCGTGGATTTCGCCGGAGAGGCCGTCGAACGCGCCACGGGCCTCGGCGGCCGACAGCTGGGTGGTGGCACGCAGCAGGCTGCTGCTGTCCGGCAGCACGTCGAGCGAGGCGGCGATGGCCGACTGGTTCGGGGTGCCGGCGGCGGTGGCCAAGGCCGCGCCGCGGATCACGTCCACGCCAAAGGTGCCCGCGCCCTGCAGCAGCGAGACCGACAGGAACGGCGACAGGTTCGAGTTGTCGACCGAGGCGAAGTTGCCGACGATGCCGCCATCGGCGGTCAGCAGCTGGTACTGCTGGCCGAGCACGAAGGGCTGGCCCGCCTCGGAGCTGAGCACCAGGGTGCCGCCGTTGAGGGTGGCGGTGCCGGTGACGCGCAGCAGGTCGGCCTGGTCCGGCGGCAGCAGTTCGGCCACGAAGCGCGCACCGGCTTCGTGCACGTAGTTGCCGTCGATGGTCAGGGTGCCGATCGAGTTGCCCGGGGCGATGGTGCCGGCCACGCGGGTGTCGCCGAGGGTGCCGCTGCCGCCCAGGGTGCCGTTGGGCCCGACGTAGGTGGGGGCGCCGGAGACGGTGCCGTTCACCACGGCCATGCCGCCGACCACCTCGAGCGGGCTGCCGTCGAGCCTGCCGCTGCCGTTGATTCGCAGCATGCCGGCTCCGACCCGCACGTTCGCGGCGGCGCCGGAAATGGTGCCGTTCACCACGGCCTCGCCGCCGGCCACGTCCAGCGGGCTGTCGTTGAGGCTGCCGTTGAGCAGCAGGGTGCCGCCTTCGACGCGCACGTTGGAGGTGAGGTGGTTGTCGCCGTCGAACTCGAGGATGCCCGAGGTGACGGTGGCGCCGCCGAAGCTGTTGTCACCGGACAGGCGCAGCCAGCCGGCGCCGGACTTGGTCAGCCGGCCCGGGCCGCCGATGTCGTTGGTCCAGTCATCCCATGCGCCGCCTTCCCAGGTCTTGATGCCACCGGCGGCGGCGTTCATCACCACCTCGGTGTCCACGCGCAGCTGGCCGTAGCCTTCGATCGCCTTGCGCAGGTCCAGCAGGCCCCAACCATAGACCTCGTCCACGCCAGGCGCGCCCAGGTCGGTGGCGGTGGTCAGCATGACGTCGCGTACCTGGGCGGCGGTGAGGTACGGGAAGCGCTCCAGCAGCAGGCCCAGGGCGCCGGTCACGTGCGGGGCGGCCATGGAGGTGCCGGAACTGTACTGGTACGCCTCGTAGCCGGTACGGTCCTCGAGTTCGAAGCGCAGGTTGCCGTCGGAGTCGACCACCCAGTCGCCGGGCAGGGAGTCGGCGTTGTTGTTCGGGTCCACGCCCTCGGACAGCACGGTCGAGTAGATGTCGCTGCCCGGGGCCGCGATGCACCACTCGGCGGTGATGCCGCACTTCATCGAGCGGTTGCTCAGCTGGAGCTGGTCATTGAGGTTGACCACGCTGACCCAGTACTGCTCGATCTCCGGGAGGATCGCCGGAAGGGTGGCCGGCGCGGTCGCGTGCGGGCTGGCCACGCCGGGGACGGCGACGGTGTAGCTGGTGTTGCCCGCTGAGAACACCTGGATCATGCCCGAACGGAGCGAGGCATCCGCGATGGCCTGGAGGAACTCGCCTTCCTCGCTCTGCATGAGCAGCTCGGTGTAAAGCAGGGCGTCCCCCGGGGTGTAGACATGGTAGGTGTAGCCCCAGCTGTTGTTCATGGCGCGCACGCCCTGGGCGATGGCCTGGTCGTAGGCGTAGGCGATCGCGCTGGCGCTGGGCGAGGTGCCGCCTTCGAAGCATTCATCGGTGCCGAAGATGCAGGCATAGGTGAGCTGGGTCAGCGTATCGCCGAACAGGCGGGCGGCGCTGAGGTCGGCGCCGAAGGCGACGCCGTGCATGCCGCTGCCGTCACGATTGGCGGCGATGGTGCCGGCCACGTGCGTGCCGTGGGTATCGAACTCGAACAGGGTGTTGCCCGCAAGATGCTCGTACCCCGGATTGAGGTAGGGGGCCAGGTCCGGGGCGTAGTACGTGCCCGTGATCGCCGGCGTGTCGCCTTCCGAGTAGAAGCACGCGCCGGCGCTGTTCCACACCACGGCCTCCGCGCAACGGGTGCCGTCGCCCAGCAGGTCGGCCATCACCAGGGCGCGATGGTCCTTGCCGGCGAATTCGGAGTGATGGAACGCGGTGCCGGAGTCGACCAGGCCCAGGCGCACGCCGGCGCCGCTGAGGCCGCGCGCATAGGCGTACTGCGCGTTGATGGCGGCCAAGCCCCAGTCGGCCTCGAATTCATCGTCGACCCAGCCATCGGGGTCGGACGGGTTGGAGGGCGCAACCGCGGTCCAGCGGCGGCTGAAGGCGTCGCCCGGCAGCGGGGCCTGGGCGGGCGCCACGGCCACGGCCGGGTTCGAGGCACGGAAAGCGCTGGCGATCGCGGCCTTGGCGGCCTGCTGCTGCAGCGTATCCGGTCCGGCAGCAGTGGCGGGAACCGAGGCAAGGGAGGCGAGGCCAGTGGCGATGGCAAGGGCCAGCGCCGAGTGTCCACGGGCCCTGCGCCCGCGGGAGGAGAACGTCGTGTCCATTAAGGCCTCTGTGGAAGTCGCCTGGCCAGTGACCGGCCACGAGGCGAAATTAGCTTCAGGTCCGGTTCAGTCAATGACACGGATCTGTTCTTTGTGAAATTGATCACAAAAAATGGACTTGTATCCCTGACGCCGGAATGGGAATGAAGTATGAGTGGCAGCCCACGGAGGGCAGGATGGGGCCATGGTGTCGGAGCCGCGGCCCTGGCCGGCCGTGGTATCCAGCCTGGCGACACTGGCGGTCCATCGTTCGGCAGTGCCACGGGGGTATCGCCGCGGGGGCGGGCGCACATCGCGTAGGCATGCGTGTGTGAAGACGGGCTCCTGCGACGCGCCGGTGGTACGCGAGCCTGGATCAGGGCTGCTCAGCGCGGCGTGATCGTGATCCGGAACAGCACCGTGCTTGCGCGACCGGATTGCCTGACACGGATGACATGGACGCCCGGTGCTTCCGGGGCCTGGAGACTGATTTCCCCTCCGGCCTGGGCTTCCACATGCTCGCCAAAGGCTTCGACTACCGCGCCGACCGGGACGCTGACGGTGAAGGTCTCGCCGGCCGTGGCTGTACGGGGCACCCGCATCCCGGTATTGGGTACCAGCTCGCCGGGGGACGAACGGGGCGGTATCGGGTGGCGATGCGCAGGAAGTGGAGCACCGCCTGCGGGGGCGGACGGAGTGGGGGCGGTGGCCGGGGAGGAGGCCGCGCAGCTGCCGGTGCCGATTGCGGCAGAAAACGCGAACCACATGGCGAAACGGCGGCGGAACAGGTCCAAGGCGCGGACACCAGCGATGGTCTTGGAGGCGAAACGTACGTCGAATCCGCCGCCATGTCGCCCCCGTCAGTCGGATTGGCGCATCCGCCCGGGCACGGATGCACGTCGCGCCGCGGCGCGCCTGATGCTTCGATGCCGACGAACGCGCCGCCGCGCGCGACGCGGGTGAACCACCCGCGTTACGGCCGCTCCAGGACAAGCAGGGGGTCGATGCGCACGTCGAACCAGTTCATCCCCCAATGCAGATGCGGCCCCGTCGCCCGCCCGGTGGCGCCGACCGCGCCGATCACCTGGCCCTGTTCGACCCGGTCGCCGACCTTCACGTCGATCCGCGACAGGTGCAGGAAGTTGGAGCTGATGCCAAAGCCGTGGTCCAGCAGCACGGTGCCGCCGGTCAGGTACAGGTCCGGGGCGGCGAAGGTCACCACGCCGGCGGCCGGGGCCTTGACCGGGGTGCCGTTGGGGGCGGCGATGTCCATCCCCGAATGCGGCGAGCCGGGCTTGCCGTTGTACACGCGCTGGTGGCCGAAGCGGCCGCTGATGCGGCCCTGTACCGGCCAGATGAAACGCTGGGCGAAGTCGGCGCGGTCGTCGTCGCGCTGGCGCGCGGCGGTGACCTGGGCCTGCTCGCGGGCGATGCGCGCGGCGATCTCCGGCGGCGGCTCGACCGTCTTCGGTGGCACTCCGTCCACCCGCTGCACCGGCCAGTCACGCGGGCTGACCGCGATCCGCTCGACGCTGCGCACGCCATCCGGGCGCACCACCGCGACCTCGACCTGCCCGGCCTCGTCGCGGCCGATGCCAAACACCACGGTGCCGTAGCCGGTGGTGCGCAGGACCCGTCCGGCGTACTCGACCCGGCTGCCCGGCGGCACCTTGCCGATCACCATCGCGCCCTGCGGCACGCTGGCCGGGAACACCACCCGGGTGTCGTCCCGGGCGGGGGCGGGCAGGGCAAGCAGGAGCAGCGCGGCCAGCAGCGCCCGCCGTGCGGCACGCAGGACCGGCCGCATCAGCGCTCGAACTCCAGGCGGCGGCCGGCGGGGGCGCCGACCAGCTCGCGGCCGTTCCACGCCAGCTGGCCGTTGACCCAGGTCGAGGCGATGCGCGAGCGGAAGGTGGTGCCCTCGAACGGCGACCAGCCGCACTTGGACAGCACGTCCTCGCGGCGCACGGACAGCGGGCTGTCCTCGACCAGCACCAGGTCGGCCCAGTAGCCCTCGCGCAGGAAGCCGCGCTCGGCGACGTCGAACAGCCGCGCCGGGGCATGGCTGGCCTTCTCCACTACCCGGGTGATGTCCAGCCTGCCCTCGTGCACCAGCTCGATCGCCGCCAGCAGCGCGTACTGCACCAGCGGCAGGCCGGAAGGCGCCTGCAGGTAGGGCTTCTGCTTCTCCTCCAGGGTGTGCGGGGCGTGGTCGGTGGCCAGCACGTCGATCACGTCGTCCACCAGGGCCTGGACCAGGGCCTGGCGGTCGGAGGCGTCCTTGATCGCCGGATTGCACTTGATGAAGTTGCCCAGCCGCGCGTAGTCGGCGCGGTCGAAGCGCAGGAAGTGGATGCAGGTTTCGGCGGTGATCTTCTTGCGCACCTTGCCGTCGGCGCCCAGCAGCGGGCCGCGCTCGAACAGGGCCAGCTCGTCGGCGGTGGAGATGTGCAGCACGTGCAGGCGGGTGCCGTGCCGGCGCGCCAGCTCCATGGCCAGGCGGGTGGACTTGATGCAGGCCTCGCGCGAACGGATGTCCGGGTGCATGGCGGCGGTCAGGCCGTCGGCGCCGTACTTTTCCTTGAACTCGGCCATCGTGCGGTCGATGGTCGGGGTGTCCTCGCAGTGGGTGATGATCGGGGTCGGGGCCTCGCGGAAGATCCCGTCCAGGGTCTCCGGGTCGTCCACCAGCATGTTGCCGGTGGAGGCGCCCATGAACACCTTGATGCCCGACGCGGCCTTCGGGTCCAGCGAGCGCACCGCCTCGAGGTTGTCGTTGCTGGCGCCCAGGTAGAAGCCGTGGTTGCCCCAGGCGCGGCCGGCGGCCGCGGCGTACTTGGCTTCCAGCGCCGCCGCGTCCAGGGTCGGCGGGTTGGTGTTGGGCATGTCCATGAAGCTGGTCAGGCCGCCGGCCACGGCCGCGGCCGACTCGCTGGCGATGTCGCCCTTGTGGGTCAGGCCCGGCTCGCGGAAGTGGACCTGGTCGTCGATCATGCCCGGCAGCAGCCAGCGGCCGGCCGCGTCCACCACCTGCTCGCCGGCGCGCGCCTGCAGGCCGCTGCCGATGGCCGCGATGCGGCCGTCCTCGATGCGCAGGTCGCCCTCGGTCTGGCGGCCTTCGTTGACCAGGCGGGCATTGGTGATGAGGATGGAGGGCATCAGTGGTGTCCTTGGCAGGAATCGTGCGGGCGGTCAGGGACGGGGTCGTAGCCGCCCGGATGGAGGGGGTGGCAACGGCCGATGCGGCGGGCGGCCAGCCAGCTGCCGCGCAGCGGGCCATGCCGCTCGATCGCCTGCATCGCGTATTCAGAACAGCTGGGCACGAACCGGCAACGCGGCCCCAGCATGGGACTGATGAAGCGCTTGTAAAAGCGCAGCATCATGATGAGCAGGCGTGTGATCACCGCCGCATGATACCCGCCACCCCGTGAGGTTGCCGCCCGGGATGGGGTGGGCTATAAAGGCGCGCTTTCCCGCTGAGGCGGGGAAAACTTCGGAGGAACCTTCGTACGTGGCTGCCAAGAAACCCGTGAAGAAGGCCGCCAAGCCGGCCAAGAAGCCTTCCCCCGTTGCCAAGGCGACAGGGAAGACCGCCAAGCCTGCCGCCAAGAAGGTGGCGGCCGGCAAGGTCGCCAAGCCCGCCAAGAAGGCGGTGGCGGTGGCCAAGGCGACCAAGGCCGCCAAGCCGGCGGCGAAGAAGCCCGCCAAGGTGGCTGCGGTGAAGAAGGCCGCGGCGCCGGCGAAGAAGGCTCCGGCGAAGAAGGTGGCTGCCAGCAAGGCCGCGCCCGCGAAGAAGGCGGCGGCAACCCGGACCAGCAAGCCCACCACCAAGGCCGCGGCGGCGAAGACCACCGCCCGGCAGGCGACCCCGGCCAAGGCTGCCAAGCAGGCCCCCCGCAAGGTCGCCACCCCGGCTGCTCCCAAGCCGGCCAGCAAGACCAAAACCCCCGCCGCCAAGTCCGCCAGGACGACCGCACCCGTTACCGCGACCGCCCAGCCGGAAACCCGCAAGGTCCACCAGGCGCCGGTCGCCGCAACTCCGCAAGACAAGCCAGTGCCCGCACCGAAATCCCCCAGTTCCAACGCTCCGGCCAAGCCGGTCCCGACTCCCCCGGGTACCCCGGGCAAGGTCGCCGTCGCCGTGGTGTCCAAAAAGCCCGAGAATGTGAGCCCGGCCCCCACCCGCAGGAAGGTCGTGGAATACAAGATCGACGAAGCCACCGGACGTCCCATCCTTCCGGAAGGCTACAAGCCCTCGCCCGACGAGGAGTACATGAACCCGCTGCAGCTGGAGTACTTCCGGCAGCGGCTGCTGCAGTGGCGCGCCGACCTGGTCGAGGAGTCCAAGCAGACCATCGAGAACCTCAAGGACGAAGTGCGCGACATCGGCGACGAAGCCGAACGTGCCACCCGCGAGACCGAGAACTCGCTGGAGCTGCGCACCCGCGACCGCTACCGCAAGCTGATCGGCAAGATCGACAGCACGCTCAAGCGCCTGGAGGCCGGCGACTACGGCTACTGCGTCGACACCGGCGAGGAAATCGGCCTGGAGCGCCTGGAGGCGCGCCTGACCGCCGAGCGCACCATCGATGCCCAGGAGCGCTGGGAGCACCTGCAGAAGCAGCAGGGCGAGTAAGCCCGCTCCCGCAAGCATGGCGACAAGGCCCGCCTCACGGCGGGCTTTGTTTTTCCAGTCCTCGCCGACGGGGTGGGCCGGCATGTGCGCGCGCCACTGCGCCCATGCCGCCGGACGCCCGCGTCCGGGGACGCGGGCCGGCGCTTCTCCAACGCCGCTGGCACCACGACCCTCACCTCCGCCCTGGAGCCGGACGCGGAGTCGCGCGATGCCATGCCCCGGTGCGGTGCGGCTCCGTCCGGAGTCCGCGGCACCCCACAGCGGTCGTCTCCGCCACCGCCGCGCGTCACCTGACGGCGGCCCGGCAAGGCCGTCGGTCCTGTCGGGCCATGCGGGGTGCGGGTAGGTCAGAGCTTGCGCAGATCCAGCCGCCGCAGCCGCGGCGCCTTTACCGCGGTGGTGGCGACCACGCCCAGGGTGACGCAGCCGCCCAGTACCACCGCCGGGACCAGGCCCAGCAGGCGCGCCATGGAGCCGGCGTAGAACGCGCCCAGCTCGTTGGACGAGCCGATGAAGATGCCGTTGATCGAGGCCACCCGCCCGCGCATGCCGTCGGGGGTGACCAGCTGCATGATGGTCGAGCGCAGCACCACCGACACGCCATCGCAGGCGCCGGACAGCAGCAGGAAGAACGCCGACAGCCAGAAGTGCCGCGACAGGCCGAAGCCGATGATGCAAAGCCCGAACCCGGCTACCGCCCACAGCAACAGGCGCCCGGCGTTGCGCCCGGGCACGTGCCGCGCCAGCACCAGGCCCACCGCCACCGCGCCCAGGGCCGGGGCCGCGCGCAGGATGCCCAGGCCTTCCGGGCCGTAGTGCAGGATCTCGCGGATGAAGGCCGGCGCCAGCGAGATCGCCCCGCCGAACAGCACCGCGAACAGGTCCAGCGCCTGCGCGCCGAGCATCACCTGGTTGCCGAACACGAAGCGCAGGCCCTCGCCGATGCTGGCGAACACCGGCGCGCGCGGCCCTTCCGCCGGCGGCTCGTCCACCCGCAGCGCCAGCAGCACCGCGCCGGCGGCCATTGCCAGCACTGCGGCCACGCCGTAGGCCACCGTCTTGCCGGCCAGCCCGACCAGCACGCCGCCCAGCGCCGGGCCGCACACCAGTCCGCCCTGGAACACCACGCTGCCGATGCTGGCGCCGCGCGCGAACTGGGCGCGCGGCAGCACCCGCGCGAACAGCGCGGTGTACACCGGGGTGAGGAAGGCGCGGACCAGGCCGGTCAGCACGATGGCCGCGTAGATCGGCCAGGTGGCGCCCGGCGCGATGCGGCCGGCGGCGACCAGCATCAGCAGCACGGCCGTGGCGCACAGCCCGGCGGTGGCCAGCGCACCCAGCCGGCGCTTGGGCAGGTGGTCGACCAGGTAGCCGGCGAACAGGGCCATGCCGATGTACGGCAGCACCTCGGCCAGGCCGACCAGGCCCAGGGCGAAGGTGTCGCGGGTCAGCTCGTAGACGTGCCAGCCGACGGTGACCGCGACGATCTGGTAGGACAGGATCGCGAACAGGCGGTAGCCGAGCAGGATCCGGAAGCTGCCTTCGCGCAGCGGCGAACGGAGCAGGCTTTCCGGAGCCGCTTCCACCTCAGGCCTGGGCGCGCGCGGTGTCGCGGATGAAGGCCAGCAGCGAGGCCAGGCCGTTGCTGCGGGTCGGCGAGAGGTGCCTGGCCAGCCCGATGTCGGCGATGTAGTCCGGCTCGGTGGCCAGGATTTCCTCCGCCGGACGGCCGGAGTAAACCCGCAGGGCCAGGTAGATCAGGCCGGAGACGATGGCCGAGTCGCTGATCGCATGGAACTCGAGTCGTTCGCGGTTGCCCTGCGGCACGATCCAGACCATCGACTGGCAGCCGTGCAGGCGGTGTTCCTCGGTCTTCCATTCCTCCGGGAACGGCGGCAGCTTGCGGCCCAGGTCGATCAGGTACTGGTAGCGCTCGGCCCAGTCGGCGAAGAACGCGAACTCGTCGCGGATGGCGGTCTGCGCCTCGGCGGCGGTGGGTTCGAGCGGGAAGGGGGAAGTGGTCACGGGTTTCTCTGTGGTTGTGGCGGGCCGTCCCTGGCGCGGCCGGGGGATTCCGGCCGCCAGCCCGGGGCAGTCCTGCCCGGGCACCAGGAAGCGGGTCAGGCCCGCTTCCAGCGCGGCCCCTGGGGCGTGTCCTCCAGCAGGATGCCTTCGGCCGCCAGCTGGTCGCGGATGGCGTCGGCGCGGGCGAAGTCGTGCGCCTTCTTGGCCGCGCTGCGCTCGTCCACCAGGGCCTGGATCCGGGCGTCGTCCTCGCCGGAGGCGCCGCGGTTGAACCAGGCTTCCGGCGCCTGCTGCAGCAGGCCCAGGGCCAGGCCGGCGCCCAGCAGCTCGGACTTCAGCCGCGCACGCTCGCCGGCGTCGGTCGCCTTGCGCGCCTCGCCGGCGATGCGGGCCAGCTCGGCCAGCGCCAGCGGGGTGTTGATGTCGTCGTCCAGCGCCGCCTCGACCGCGGCGGGGATCGCCGGCTGTGCGTCCACGCCGGCCAGGTCGCGCAGGGTGCCGTACAGCCGGTCCAGGGTGCGCACCGACTGCTCGACCAGGGCGTCGGACCACTCCAGCGGCTGCCGGTAGTGGGCCGACATCAGCGCGTAGCGCAGTGCCTCCGGCGGGTGCGCGCGCACCAGGTCGTGGACCTTCTCGATGTTGCCCAGCGACTTGCTCATCTTGGCGCCGCCGAAGTTGAGCATGCCGTTGTGCAGCCAGAAGCGGGCGAACGGCGCGCCGCCGTGGGCGCACTGGCTCTGCGCGATCTCGTTCTCGTGGTGCGGGAACTGCAGGTCGATGCCGCCGGCGTGGATGTCGATGGTCGTGCCCAGGTGGGCCTCGGCCATGGCCGAGCACTCGATGTGCCAGCCCGGGCGGCCGCGGCCCCAGGGCGAATCCCAGCCGGGCAGGTCGTCGCTGGAGGGCTTCCACAGCACGAAGTCGCCCGGGTCGCGCTTGTACGGGGCCACCTCGACCCGGGCGCCGGCCAGCATCTCCTCGGTGTCGCGGCGCGAGAGGCGGCCGTAGTCGGCGAAGCTGGCCACCGAGAACAGCACGTGGCCCTCGGCGGCGTAGGCATGGCCGGCCTCGATCAGGCCCTGGATCATCGCGATCATGTGCGCGATGTGGCCGGTGGCGGTGGGCTCGATGTCCGGGGCGAAGTCGCCGGCCACGCCCAGCGCGGCCATGTCCTCGCGGTAGGCGGCGGCGAAGCGCTCGGTGATCGCCGAGATCGGCACGCCCTGTTCGGCCGCGGCGGCATTGATCTTGTCGTCCACGTCGGTGATGTTGCGCGCGTACTTCAGGGCGCCATGCCGCCGGCGCAGCAGCGCGGCCAGCACGCCGAACACCACCGGGCCGCGGGCGTTGCCGATGTGCACGTAGTTGTAGACCGTGGGCCCGCACACGTACATGGTGGGGCAGGCGGGGTCGAGCGGCTGGAAGGCTTCGACCTGGCGCGTCAGGCTGTTGTACAGGCGCAGGGACATCGGCACGGGATACCGGGGACGAGCCGCGCATTCTAGCCTGCGGACCGGGTGGCCGGCCCGCGGCCGCCGCGGGGGCGCGGCGGTTCAGCGGCGTTCAAGGCGCGATCCCTACACTGGAGCCTCCGTTCGCCCCCCACTGGTACCAATGCGACTGTCGTTGCAAATCCCCGTGCTGTGCCTGGCCTGCTCGTTCGGGCTGGCTGCGGGGGCCCAGGAGCCGGACAGCCGCAAGGGCGAACAGCCCGAAGCACCGGTCCGGGTCGTTCCCGCCGAGAACGTCCGCTTCGATTACGCCCAGGTGCTGCGGGTGGAGCCGGTCTACCAGACCCTGCGCGCCACCCGCACCGAGGAGCGCTGCGACGACGTCCCGGTGGTGGAGGTGCGTTCGCGGGCGAGCAAGGCCGGCGCTGAATCCCCGGGGGTGCTGGAGCGGATGGTGGAGTCGGTCAAGGGCATGTTCCGCGAGGAGACGCCGCGCGCCAAGCCGGACCCGGCCCCGGTCTCGGCCACGCCCCGCGGCGGCGCCAACTGCCGCCTGGTCCAGGTCGAGCGCCAGTTCCAGCGGCCGATCGCCTACGACGTGGACTACGTCTACAAGGGCACCAAGTACCGCTCGCGCCTGGCTGAGGACCCCGGCAACCGGCTGCGGATCCGGGTCTCGGTGACCCCCTGGGTGGGCGAGCCCGCGCATTCCCCCTGAGGCGCCCTGCGGACTTGCACGCGCCGCAGGTGCGTGCGACCATCGCCGGCCCATGAATACCGACCTTCAGCCGCACGCTGCGAGCGCCGCCCGGATGGCCTCCGGGATGACCTCGCGTGCGCGCCGACCGGAATCCCACTTTTCCGCTGGGTGACCGGAGTGTCGTGCTGTCCGTTCGAGAACCCAGCCCCAGGCTGGGTTTTTTCGTTTCTGGCACGGCAACGGTTTCATGCGCAAAGGACTTTTTCCAGCTAAAGCATCACCCCACGCCGGCCCGCCGGCCACCACCGCAAGGGATCGATCGATGTCTCTCAAGCACTTCCTCAACACCCAGGACTGGAGCCGCCCGGACCTGGATGCGCTGCTCGCCGAAGCCGCCGCGTTCAAGCGCAACAAGCTGGGCAGCGAGCTCAAGGGACGCTCGATCGCGCTGGTGTTCTTCAACCCGTCCATGCGCACCCGCACCAGCTTCGAGCTGGGCGCCTTCCAGCTCGGCGGCCACGCCATCGTGCTGCAGCCGGGCAAGGACGCGTGGCCGATCGAGTTCGACCTGGGCACGGTGATGGACGGCGACACCGAGGAGCACATCGCCGAGGTGGCGCGCGTGCTGGCTCGCTACGTGGACCTGATCGGCGTGCGCGCCTTCCCCAAGTTCAAGGACTGGAGCTACGACCGCGAGGACCGCGTGCTCAAGGCCTTCGCGAAGTACTCGACGGTGCCGGTGATCAACATGGAGACGATCACCCACCCGTGCCAGGAGCTGGCCCACGCCCTCGCCCTGCAGGAGCACTTCGGCACCACCGACCTGCGCGGCAAGAAGTACGTCCTGACCTGGACCTACCACCCCAAGCCGCTGAACACCGCGGTGGCCAACTCCGCCCTGACCATCGCCACCCGCCTGGGCATGGACGTGACCCTGCTGTGCCCGACCCCGGAGTACATCCTCGACGAGCGCTACATCGGCTGGGCCAACCAGAACGTGGCCGAGAGCGGCGGCTCCTTCCGCATCAGCCACGACATCGAGGACGCCTACCGCGGCGCCGACGTGGTCTATGCCAAGAGCTGGGGCGCGCTGCCGTACTTCGGCAACTGGGAGCCGGAAAAGCCGATCCGCGACCAGTACAAGCACTTCATCGTCGACGAGGCCAAGATGGCCCTGACCAACAACGGCGTGTTCAGCCACTGCCTGCCGCTGCGCCGCAACGTCAAGGCCACCGACGCGGTCATGGACTCGCCCAACTGCATCGCCATCGAAGAGGCCGAGAACCGCCTGCACGTGCAGAAGGCGGTGATGGCCGCGCTGGTGCGCGGCCGGTGATTCGGGATTGGGGATTCGTGATTCGAAAGAGCGGGACCGGATCCCCCCTCCATTGCCTACTACTGATTTCTGAGAGAGACGCCCCCATGTCACAAGCTGCTTCCACCAATCCCGAATCCCGAATCCCGAATCCCGCGGCAGCCAGCCGCGACATCGTCCTGGCCTTCTCCGGCGGCCTGGATACCAGCTTCTGCGTGCCCTACCTGAAGGAGCAGGGCTGGAACGTGCACACCGTGTTCGCCGACACCGGCGGCGTGGATGCCGAGGAGCGCGCCTACATCGAGCAGCGCGCCGCGGAGCTGGGCGTGGCCAGCCATGTCACCGTCGACGGCGGGGCCGCGATCTGGAACGGCTTCGTCAAGCCGTTCGTGTGGGCGGGCGAGGGCTACCAGGGCCAGTACCCGCTGCTGGTCTCCGACCGCTACCTGATCGTCGACGCCGCGCTCAGGCGCGCCGCCGAGCTGGGCACCAACGCCATCGCCCACGGCTGCACCGGCATGGGCAACGACCAGGTCCGCTTCGACCTGGCGGTCAAGGCCCAGGGCGACTACCGCATCGTCGCCCCGATCCGCGAGATCCAGAAGGAACACACTCAGACCCGCGCCTACGAGCAGAAGTACCTGGAGGAGCACGGCTTCGAGGTGCGCGCCAAGCAGAAGAGCTACACCATCAACGAGAACCTGCTGGGCGTGACCATGTCCGGCGGCGAGATCGACAAGTGGGAAGCCCCGGGCGAGGGCGCCCGCGCCTGGTGCGCGCCGCGCAGCGCGTGGCCGGCCGAGCCGCTGCGGGTGACCCTGAAGTTCGTCGAGGGCGAGGCGGTGGAGCTGGACGGCAAGCCGCTGGAGGGCGCGAAGATCCTGGCCCGGCTGAACACCATGTTCGCCCAGTACGGCGTCGGCCGCGGCATGTACACCGGCGACACCGTGATCGGCCTGAAGGGCCGCATCGTGTTCGAGGCCCCGGGCCTGACCGCGCTGCTGGCCGCGCACCGCGCGCTGGAGGAGGCGGTGCTGTCCAAGCACCAGAACCGCTTCAAGCCGGAAGTGGCGCGCAAGTGGATCGAGCTGGTGTACGAGGGCTTCTACCACGACCCGCTGAAGACCGACCTGGAGGCCTTCCTCAAGTCCTCGCAGGCCAAGGTCAACGGCGAGGTGGTGCTGGAGACCCGCGGCGGCCGCGTCGACGCGGTGGCCGTGCGCTCGCCGCACATCCTCAACGCCAAGGGCGCCACCTACGCCCAGTCGGCCGACTGGGGCGTGGAGGAGGCCGAGGGCTTCATCAAGCTGTTCGGCATGAGCAGCACCCTGTGGGCCGAGGTCAACCGCTGACGTGAGCGAAGCGGCCGCCCGCATCCTGGTACGCAGCGCCGGCATGGACGACCTGCCGGCGCTGGCGGCGCTGTTCGACGGCTACCGCGTGTTCTACGGGCAGCCGTCGGACCCGACGCGCGCGGCGGCGTTCCTGCGCCAGCGCCTGGAGCGCGGCGACTCGCACCTGCTGCTGGCGGTGGACGCGCAAGGCAACGCCCTGGGCTTCACCCAGCTGTATCCGCTGTTCACCTCGGTCGGCACCGCGCCCCAACGACCTGTTCGTCGCGCCGCAGGCGCGCGGGCGGGGCGTGGGCCGGGCGCTGCTGCGCAGGGCCGCCGAGGACGCGCGCAAGCACGGGGCGGTGCGGCTCGAGCTGCAGACCACGGTCGGCAACGCCACCGCCCAGGCGCTTTACGCCAGCGAAGGCTGGGCGCGTGCGGACGGCTTCATCGGGTTCAGCAAGGGATTGTGACGATGACCCGACTGCGCATCAGCAACGACCGCAGCGAACTGGACCTCGACCTGATCCACCGTTTCCTGTCACGGGAGGCGTACTGGAGCCGCGGCATCCCGCGGGAGACGGTGGAGCGGGCGATCGCCGGCTCGCTGTGCTTCGGCGGCTACCTCGGGGACGCCGGCCAGGTGGCCTTCGCCCGCGTGGTCACCGACGGCGCCACCTTCGGCTACCTGGCCGACGTGTTCGTGCTGCCCGGGCACCGCGGGCGCGGCCACGGCAAGCAGCTGGTGGCCGCGGTGATGGAGCATCCGCAGCTGCGGGGCCTGCGCCGCTTCCTGCTGGCCACCTCCGACGCGCACGGCCTGTACGCGCAGTTCGGTTTCGCCGCGCTGGCGCGGCCGCAGACCCTGATGGAACTCCTCCGCCCGGACATCTACCAGTCCGCGGCCGCTTCCGCCTGACACACCGGACCCCATGACCGACCTGCTCCAATCCACCCTCGCGCACCTGGAAAAGCTGGTGTCCTTCGACACCCGCAACCCGCCGCGCGCGATTGCCGCCGAGGGCGGCATCTTCGACTACCTGCGCGCGAACCTGCCCGGCTTCCAGGTGCTGCAGGTGGTGGACCACGGCGCCGGCGCTGTCAGCCTGTACGCGGTGCGCGGCAGGCCGAAGTACCTGTTCAACGTGCACCTGGACACGGTGCCGGACTCGCCGCACTGGAGCGCCGACCCGCACGTCATGCGCCGCCTGGACGACCGCGTGCTCGGCCTGGGCGTGTGCGACATCAAGGGCGCCGCCGCCGCCCTGGTGGCCGCGGCCAATGCCGGCGACGGCGACGCCGCGTTCCTGTTCTCCTCCGACGAGGAAGCCAACGACCCGCGCTGCATCGCCGCCTTCCTCGGGCGCGGCATCCCCTACGAGGCGGTGCTGGTGGCCGAGCCGACCATGGGCCAGGCGGTGCTGGCGCACCGTGGCATTTCGTCGGTGCTGGTGCGCTTCAAGGGCCGCGCCGGACACGCCTCCGGCCAGCAGGACGCGGCCGCCAGCGCATTGCACCAGGCCGTGCGCTGGGGCGACCGCGCGCTGGACCACGTGCAGTCGCTGGCGCACGCGCGTTTCGGCGGCCTCACCGGCCTGCGCTTCAACATCGGCCGCATCGAGGGCGGGATCAAGGCCAACATGATCGCGCCGGAAGCCGAGCTGCGCTTCGGCTTCCGTCCGCTGCCGTCGATGGACGTGGACCAGCTGCTGGCCACTTTCGCCGGCTTCGCCGAGCCGGCCGCGGCGCACTTCGAGGAGACCTTCCGCGGCCCGAGCCTGCCCTCCGGCGACATCGCCCGCGCCGAGGAGCGCCGCCTGGCCGCGCGCGACGTGGCCGACGCCCTGGGCCTGCCGATCGGCAACGCCGTGGACTTCTGGACCGAGGCCTCGCTGTTCTCGGCCGGCGGCTACACCGCGCTGGTGTACGGCCCCGGCGACATCGCCCAGGCGCACACCGCCGACGAGTTCGTGACCCTGGACCAGCTGCGCGGCTACGCCGAGTCGGTCCACCGCATCATCAACGGCCCGCGCTGAGCGAACCCCTTTCCGCGCCGGCCCCGGGCCGGCCCTTCCTTCCCTCCGACATCCGACCGTGAACGTTCCCGCCACCCCGACCCAGATCCAGACCCGCCAGACCATCGTCCGCCTGCTGTCGAGCATGGCCAGCGCCAAGGAGATCAGCCAGTACCTCAAGCGCTTCTCCCAGGTCGACGCCAAGCGCTTCGCGGTGGTGAAGGTCGGCGGCGCGGTGCTGCGCGACGAGCTGGAGGACCTGACTTCCTCGCTGGCGTTCCTGCAGGAGGTCGGCCTGACCCCGATCGTGCTGCACGGCGCCGGCCCGCAGCTGGACGCCGAGCTGGCGGCGGCGGGGATCGAGAAGCAGACCGTCAACGGCCTGCGCGTGACCTCGCCGGAAGCGCTGGCGATCGTGCGCCGCGTGTTCCAGGCCTCCAACCTCAAGCTGGTCGAGGCGCTGCAGCGCAACGGCGTGCGCGCCACCTCGATCACCGGCGGCGTGTTCGAGGCCGACTACCTCGACCAGGCCACCTACGGCCTGGTGGGCGAGGTGAGGAAGGTCAACCTGGCGCCGATCGAGGCCAGCCTCAACGCCGGCTCGATCCCGGTGATCACCAGCCTGGGCGAGACCCCCAGCGGCCAGATCCTCAACATCAACGCCGACTTCGCCGCCAACGAGCTGGTGCGCGAACTGCAGCCGTACAAGATCATCTTCCTCACCGGCACCGGCGGCCTGCTCGACGAGAAGGGCAAGGTGATCGACTCGATCAACCTGTCCACCGAATACGAGCACCTGATCCAGCAGCCGTGGATCCACGGCGGCATGAAGGTCAAGATCGAGCAGATCAAGGACCTGCTGGACAGCCTGCCGCTGGAGTCCTCGGTGTCGATCACCCGCCCGGCCGACCTGGCCAAGGAGCTGTTCACCCACAAGGGCTCCGGCACCCTGGTGCGCCGCGGCGAGCGCGTGCTGCGGGTGGAGTCGTGGCGCGACCTGGACCTGGCGCGGATGAAGGCGCTGATCGAGTCCAGCTTCGGCCGCGAGCTGGTGCCGGACTACTTCGAGCGCACCGACCTGCTGCGCGCCTACGTCAGCGAGAACTACCGCGCGGCGGTGGTCCTGGTGCGCACCGAGGCCGGCACCTACCTGGACAAGTTCGCGGTGCTGGACGACGCCCAGGGCGAGGGCCTGGGCCGGGCGGTGTGGAACGTGATGCGCGAGGAAACGCCGGAGCTGTTCTGGCGCTCGCGCCACAACAACCAGGTCAACATCTTCTACTACGCCGAGTCCGACGGCTGCATCAAGCAGGAGAAGTGGAAAGTGTTCTGGTACGGCATCGGTGGCTTCGACCGGATCGAGCGTTGCGTGGCCCACTGCGGCACGCGCCAGCCCACCCTGGTCGGCTGACATGGCCGCGCCATCCCCCCAGGCCTGGCGCCACGCCGACGGAACGCTGCGCGATTCCGTCGTGTTCTCCATCATCGACACCGAATGGCCGGGGGTGCGCAGCCACCTCCGGTTCCGACTGGATTCGCACGCATGAGCAGGAAGTATTCCATCGGCATCGTCGGCGCCCGCGGGCATACCGGCGCCGAGCTGATCCGCCTGGTGGCGGCCCACCCGCAGCTGGAGCTGGCGTTCGTGTCCTCGCGCGAGCTGGACGGCCAGCGCGTGGCCGACCACAACGACGCCTACCAGGGCGAACTGCGCTTCGAGAACCTGGCCCACGAACAGGTCGCGGCCAAGGGCGCGGACGTGGTGGTGCTGGCGCTGCCCAACGGCAAGTCCGGCGAGATCGTCGCCGGCATCGATGCCCAGGCCCCGGACACGCTGGTGGTCGACCTGTCGGCCGACCACCGCTTCGACCCGGCCTGGTACTACGGCCTGCCGGAGATCACCCGCGGCGGCTACCAGGGCCAGAAGCGGATCAGCAATCCCGGCTGCTACGCCACCGCGATGCAGCTGGCGATCTGGCCGATGCTCGAGTACCTGGCCGGCCCGCCGCAGTGCTTCGGCGTGTCCGGCTACTCCGGCGCCGGCACCACGCCCTCGGACCGCAACAACCCCGAGCTGCTGCGCGACAACCTGATGCCGTACGCGCTGGCCGACCACATCCACGAGCGCGAGGTCTCCGCGCAGCTGCGGGTCCCGGTGGAGTTCATGCCGCACGTGGCCCCGCACTTCCGCGGCATCACCATGACCGTGAACATGTGGCTGGCCGAGCCGCTCAAGGCCGACTGGGTGCGCGCGCGCTACGAGCAGCGCTACGCCGGCGAGCCGCTGGTGCAGGTGCTGGAGCATGCGCCGTGGGTGAGCCGCATCGCCGGCCGCCACGGCGTGGAGATCGGCGGCTTCACCGTGGCCCCGGGCGGCAAGCGCCTGGTGGTGGTGGCCACCCTCGACAACCTGCTCAAGGGCGCGGCCACCCAGGCCATGCAGAACATCAACATCGCGCTGGGACTGCCCGAGCTGGCGTCGATCCCGGCCTTCAAGGAGAGTGCCCATGGCTGAGCTGCTGTGGCAGAAGCCCGGCGTGGCGGTGGACGCGCAGATCCAGCGTTTCCTCGCCGGCGACGACGTGGTCCTGGACCGCGAGTTCTTCCTGCACGACATCGCCGCCAGCACCGCGCACGCCGAGGGACTGCAGCGCATCGGCATCCTCTCGGCCGAAGAGCTGGAAGGGCTCAAGCGCGAACTGGCGATCCTGGCCGAGGACTTCCGCAGCGGCGCCTTCGTGCTCGACGAGCGCTACGAGGACTGCCACTCGGCGATCGAGTCGCGCCTGACCGAGCGCCTGGGCGATGCAGGTCGCAAGATCCACACCGGCCGCAGCCGCAACGACCAGATCCTGGTCGCCACCCGGCTGTGGCTGAAGGAGAAGCTGGCGCGGGTGGCGCAGCTGTCGCGCGAGGTCGCGCGGGTGGCGTTGGACCGCGCCGTCGCCGAGAAGGACCTGCCGATCCCGGGCTACACCCACATCCAGCGCGCCGTGGTGTCCTCGGCCGGCATGTGGTGGGCCGGCTGGGCCGAGGCCTTCATCGACGACGCCATCCGCGCCGCCGACACGCTGAAGCTGGTGGACTGCAACCCGCTGGGCACGGCTGCCGGCTACGGCGTCAACCTCAGGCTGGACCGCGAACACACCACCGCCGCGCTGGGCTTCGCGCGCATGCAGGTCAGCCCGGTGTACGCGCAGCTGTCGCGCGGCAAGTTCGAGCTGGCCGCGCTGGAGGCCCTCGGCAGCGCGACCCTGGACCTGCGCCGCCTGGCCTGGGACCTGTCGCTGTACACCACCGCCGAGTTCGGCTTCGTCGCGCTGCCGCCGCAGTACACCACCGGCAGCTCGATCATGCCCAACAAGCGCAACCCGGACGTGATCGAGCTGATGCGCGCCACCCACGCCAGCGTGGCCGCCGCGCGCACCGAGATCGAGCAGCTGCTGTCGCTGCCCTCCGGCTACCAGCGCGACCTGCAGTCCTCCAAGGGCGCGATCGTGCACGGCTTCGCCCGCGGCCTGGCCGCGCTGGAACTGCTGCCGGCGCTGCTGGCCAACCTGGAGTGGCGCGGGGACAAGCTGCGCGCGGCGATCGACTCGGGCATGTATGCCACCGACGTGGCGGTCGAGGCCGCGATCGCCGGCGTGCCGTTCCGCGAGGCCTACAAGGCCGCCGCGGCCAGCGCCGACACCGCGGGGCAGGGGCGCACGCCGGAAGGCAGCCTGGCCGCGCGCACCTCGCCCGGCGCGGCCGCGGACCTGCGCCTGGCCGAGCTGGAAGCGCGCTGGGCCGCCCTGTAAGGGGCCGGCTGGCGCAGTGGTAGACGCGGGCGGCGTGCCGTCCGCGGAAGTGCAACGACGGTTTGCCGACAGGAAGGACGCACCATGAAGCACTACCTCGTCATCGCCATGCGCCGCCCGGGCTTCGACCCGGCCGTGGTCGCGCCGCACCTGGCGTACCTGGACGACCTGGACGCGCGCGGCCTGCTGGCCGCTTCCGGTCCGTTCGCCGACGGCAGCGGCGGCGCCTATGTGCTGCGCGGCCTCGCCAGCCTTGGCGAGGCCCAGGCCGTCGCCGCCGCCGATCCGCTGGCGCTGACCGGCAGTTCCAGCCTGGAGGCGCGCGAGTGGACCCTGGCCGCGCGGGGCAAGGGCCTGGCATGAGCGACGCGGCCCTGTCCCTGCACCTGCAACCGCTGCCGGCCTGGCGCCGTGCCGTGCTGAAGGTCGGCAGCAGCCTGCTGGCCGCCGATGGCGACGGGCTGTCGCCGCGCTTCGCCCTGGGCCTGGCACAGTTCGTGTCCTCCTCGGTGCTGGCCGGGCGCGAGGTGGTGGTCGTGTCCTCCGGCGCGGTCGCCGCCGGCCGCGCCATCCTGCCGCGCGCGGCCGAGGCCGGCGCCGCCATCGCCCAGCGCCAGGCGCTGGCCGCGCTGGGCCAGGCACGCCTGATCGAGCTGTGGCAGCGCTTCTTCGAGCGCCCGGTGGCGCAGGTGCTGCTGACCCACGACGACCTGCGCAACCGCCGCCGCTACCTCAACGCCCGCGCCACCCTCAAGGAGCTGCTGGCGCTGGGCACGCTGCCGGTGGTCAACGAGAACGACACCGTCTCGGTGGACGAGCTCAAGCTGGGCGACAACGACAACCTGGCGGCGATCGTCGCGGCCCTGATCGATGCCGACGTGCTGTTCATCGCCACCGACATCGACGGCCTGTACGACGCCAATCCGCGCGGCAACCCGCAGGCCCGGCTGGTGCCCGAGGTGGCCGAGTTGACCGCGGAAGTGCTGGCCATGGCCGGCGGCAGCGGCAGCGCCGTGGGCACCGGCGGCATGCGCACCAAGCTGGAGGCCGCGGCCAAGGCCGGCGCGGCCGGCATCGACACCGTGCTGTTCAACGGCCGCCGCCCGGAGGTGGTGCGCGAGCTGGTCCACGACCGCCTGCATGGCACCCGCATCCGCGCCGCGCGCAGCCGCATCGCCGCGCGCAAGTACTGGCTGCGGCACGCGCCGGTGGAGCGGGGGGCGCGGATCGTGGTCGACGCCGGCGCCGCCGCCGCGCTGGCGGCCAAGGGCGCCTCGCTGCTGCCCGGCGGCGTGGTCGCGGCCGAGGGCGAGTTCCGCCGCGGCGACATGGTCGAGGTGGTGGTGCGCGGGGACGGCGGCGTGCGCGCCGTGGCCCGCGGCATCAGCCAGTACTCGGCGGTGGACGTGGCCCGCATCGCCGGCCGCCACTCGCGCGACATCGAGTCGATCCTGGGCTACAACTACGGCGGCAACGTGATCCACCGCGACGACCTGGTGCTGCTGCCGGCCTGAGCCGGCGCCAGCCCCGGCCGGCGCGGCATGGCCCGGACCGAACCAGGAGCAGGGAACGACCATGAGCGACATCAAGACCCAGGCACTGCAGGCGCGCGAAGCCGCGCTGGCCATCGCCCAACTGTCCACGGAAGGCAAGAACGCGCTGCTGCGGGCGATGGCCGATGCGCTGGAGGCCGACGCGGCCGCGATCCTGGAGGCCAACGCGCGCGACATCGAGGCGGCGGTGGCCAAGGGCGTGGGCGCTGCCATGCAGGACCGCCTGCGCCTGGACGACAAGCGCCTGCAGGGCGTGGCCAACGCGCTGCGCGAGGTGGCGGAACTGCCGGACCCGGTGGCCCAGGTGACCCGCGCCTACGACCGCCCCAACGGCATCCACGTCGAGCGCGTGCGCGTGCCGCTGGGCGTGATCGCGATGATCTACGAGGCCCGCCCCAACGTGACCGCCGACGCCGCCGCGCTGTGCCTGAAGGCCGGCAACGCGGTGATCCTGCGAGGCGGCTCGGAGGCGATCCATTCCAACACCGCCATCGCCGCCGCGCTCAAGCGCGCCCTGCGCGAGGCCGGGCTGCCGGAGGCGGTGGTCACCCTGGTCGAGGACCTGCGCCGGGAAACCATCCTCGAGCTGATCCAGCTCAACGACATCGTCGACCTGGTGATCCCGCGCGGCGGCGAGGGCCTGATCCGGTTCGTGGCCGAGCACGCGCGGGTGCCGGTGATCAAGCACTACAAGGGCGTGTGCCACCAGTACGTGGACGCGCCGGCCGACCTGGGCATCGCCCTGGAACTGCTGGTCGACGGCAAGGTCTCGCGCCCGGCCGCGTGCAACTCGCTGGAAACCCTGCTGGTGCACGCCGACGTGGCCGCCTCGTTCCTGCCGCGCGCGGCGCGCGAACTGCGCGGGCGCGGGGTCGAGCTGCGCGGCTGCGAGCGCAGCCGCGCGATCGTGCCGGACATGGTCGAGGCCACCGAGGACGACTACGCCGCCGAATACCTGGACCTGATCCTGGCGGTGCGCGTGGTCGACGGCCTGGAGCAAGCCATCGAGCACATCCAGCGCTACACCTCCGACCACACCGAGGTGATCGTCACCGCCGACGCCAGCCACGCCGAGCGCTTCGTGCAGGCGCTGCGCTCGGCGGTGGTGATGGTCAACGCCTCCTCGCGCTTCTCCGACGGCGGCGAGCTGGGCCTGGGCGCGGAGATCGGCATCTCCACCACGCGCCTGCACAGCTACGGCCCGATGGGCCTGGAGGCGCTGACCGTGGAGCGCTTCGTGGTCCGCGGCGAGGGCCAGGTGCGGCACCCGGACCTGCTGGCGCAGGCGGACGAGTAGGCCTTACCAGCGGTCCTCGAGGTGGCCCGGGCGGCACGCCGCCCAGGCGCCGCACAGCATCAGCAGCACGCACCCGGCCAGGAACGCGAACGAGGCGCCCCAGCCGTGGCTGCGCGCGTGCAGCAGGCCGAACAGCAGCGGGCCCAGGCAGCTGAGCGCGTAGCCCACGCCCTGGGTGAAGCCGGACAGCGCCGCCGAGCCGGCCGGCGAGCGCGTGCGCAGGTTCACCATGGTCAGCGCCAGCGGGAAGGTGCCCGGGCCCAGGCCCAGCAGCGACACCCACAGCACCGGCGCGGCCAGCGGCGCCCAGTACAGCCCGGCGAAGCCGGCCAGGTGGCAGCCCGCGCACAGCAGGGCGATGGGGTAGGGATTGCGCAGGCGCGCGGCCAGCGCCGGCATCACCAGCGCGCTGGCCAGGCCCAGGGCCGAGAACAGCGCCAGCATGGTGCCGCCGAACGCGGCGCTGGCGCCGGCCTCGACCATCAGCCCCGGCAGCCAGGTGAACAGTGCATAGGTCACCAGCGAGGTCATGCCGAACATCAGCGCCATGCCCCAGCCCAGGGCGGTGCGCCAGACCCGGCCGCGGGCGGCCGCCGGCAGTTCCGGCGCCGCGTCGCCGGGCCGCACCGCCGCCTCGTGCACCCGCGCCAGTTCGCTGCCGGGCTCGCGTTCGCGGCGCAGCACCAGCAGCCACGGCAGCAGCGCGGCCAGCGCCAGCAGCGTCCACAGGCCCAGCGACGCCCGCCAGCCGGCCGCGGTGGCCACCGGCACCGCCAGCAGCGCCGGCAGGATGGTGCCGACCTGCAGCACGGTGATGTACAGCGAGCTGAGCGTGCCCACGCGCTCGGGGAAGTAGCGCTTGACCAGTGGCGGCAGGATCACGTTGCCGATGCCCATGCCGGCCAGGGCCACGGCCGAGGCGGCCAGCAGGGCGGCGCTGGAGCCGCCCAGGGCGCGCCACAGCAGGCCGGCGCTGGCCAGGCCCATGGACAGCGCCGCGGTGCGTTCCAGGCCCAGCCGGTGCGCCAGGCGCGGGGTGCCGACGCCGGCGGCGGCGAAGGCGGCGGTGGGGACCATGCCCAGCAGGCCGGCGAAGGCCGGGCCGAAGCCGAACTCGCGGCCCAGCACGTCCAGCAGCGGGGTCAGCGAGGTGACCGCGGTACGCAGGTTGAACGCGGCCAGCACGATGCCGGCCAGCACCAGCGCGCGCCCGGAAGTCCTGGCCGCGCCTGCGGAAGGGGATGCATGCATGCGATGGCCTCGCGGCGGCTGCGGTTTTTCCGGATCCCGGAAAGCAAAAACCGGCGCGAGGCCGGTCTGCGTACCGCTTGAAGATTGGTCGGGGAGACAGGATTCGAACCTGCGACCTCTACGTCCCGAACGTAGCGCTCTACCAGCCTGAGCTACACCCCGACAGGGCGCGCATCATACTGGATATCGAAGCGGCTGGGCAAGGATTTCCCGAAAATTTTTCACCTCACTCGCCGGGCTTGGCCGCGGTGGTCGGGGCGCCGGTCGCCGCGCGCCGCGCGAGCACCGCCTCGCGGTGCGCGATGTAGGCGTTGGCGGCCAGGATCACCAGCGCGCCGGCCAGGGTCCAGGCATCGATCGCCTCGTCGAACAGCAGCCAGCCGAACACCGCCACGATCGGCAGCTGCATGAAGCCGATCGGGGTCAGCGCCGAGACCTCGCCCAGCTTCAGTGCGCGCGTCCACAGCATGTGCCCGCCGGTGCCGAACATGCCGGCGGCCACCACCCACAGCCAGGCGGTGCCCTGCGGCCAGGTCCACACGCCCAGCGCCGGCACCAGCGACATCGGCACCCACAACAGGGTGGTCCAGATCACGATGCGGTCGGCCGGCTCGGTGGCCGACAGCTGCTTGATCTGGATGGCGACGATCGCCGACAGCAGCGCCGCCATCACCGCCACCAGGGTGCCGGTGCTGAAGCCGGTGGTGCCGGGGCGCACGATCAGCAGCACGCCGATGAAGCCCAGCACCACCGCGGCCCAGCGCCGCGCGCGCACGCGCTCGCCCAGCATCGCCGCCGCGGCGATGGTGGCGAACAGCGGGGTGGAGTAGGACAGCGAGATCGCCTGCGCCAGCGGCAGGTGGCCGATCGCCCAGAATCCGGCCAGCATCGAGCAGATGCCGACCAGGCAGCGGAACAGGTAGCGCGGGAAGTGCTGCGTGCGCAGCAGCCCGGGGCCGTGGCGCAGCAGCAGCGGCAGCGCCGCCAGCAGGCCGAAGAAGTTGCGGAAGAACGCCACCTCGAAGGTGTGCAGGCTGGCCGAGGCCAGCCGGATCGCCACCACCATCAGTCCGAACAGCGCGGTGCTGCCCAGCATCAGCAGCGCGGCACGCAGCGGTACCGGAAGCGGGCGGCGCGCGGAAGACATCAGCTTCCCCAGTCCGCGCCGACCAGGCGTGGCTCCGGTTCCAGTGCCACCCCGAAGCGTTCCCGCACCGAGGCGGCGATGCGCCGGGCCAGGTCCAGCAGCTGCAGGCCGGTGGCGCGGCCGTGGTTGACCAGCACCAGGGCGTGGCCGGCGGACACCCCGGCGTCGCCGTCGCGGAAGCCCTTCCAGCCACAGGCGTCGATCAGCCAGCCGGCCGACAGCTTGCGGGTACCGGCCGCGTCGCCGGGGAATACCGGCAGCGCCGGGTGCGCGGCGCGCAGCGCCTCGGCCAGCGCCTGCGGCACGATCGGGTTCTTGAAGAAGCTGCCGGCGTTGCCGACCCGTGCCGGGTCCGGCAGCTTGCGCCGGCGGATGCGGATCACCGCCTCGGCCACCTCGCGCGGGCCGGGCGCGGAGGCGCCCATGGCGGCCAGCTCGTCGGCCAGTCCGGCGTAGTCCAGGCGCGGCGCGGCGGTGCGCGACAGCTCGAATTCCACCGCGGCCACGATCCAGCGCCCGGGCTGGCGCTTGAACGCGCTGTCGCGGTAGCCGAAGGCGCAGGCGGTGCGGTCCAGCCGCACCCAGCCACCGGCCTGCAGGTCCCAGGCCTCCACCGCGGCGATGTGCTCGCCGACCTCCACGCCATAGGCGCCGATGTTCTGGATCGGCGCGGCGCCGACGCTGCCGGGGATCAGGGCCAGGTTCTCCAGGCCGCGCAGGCCTTGCTCCACCGACCACATCACCAGGCCGTGCCACTCCGCGCCGGCCTCGGCGCGCACGCGCACGCGCCCGCCGTCGTCGTGCAGCAGTTCCACCCGGCGGCCGCCCATCACCAGCACCGCGCCAGGCGCGTCGCCGGCGAACAGCAGGTTGCTGCCGCCGCCCAGCGGCAGCAGCGGCAGGCCGCGCAGCTGGTCCAGGACCAGCGCGTCGGGCAGGGTGGTGCTGTCGTTGACCTGCAGCAGCCAGGGCGCGCGAGCGGGCACGCGGAAGGTGTTGCGCGCGGTGAGGTCCGCGTCGCGGACCAGCTGGTAGAGAGCAGTCATGCCGGCGGGATCATGCGTCGGCGGTGCCGCGGCTGGGGGCTTCCTTGCGCCGGCGCATCGCCTCCACGCATTCGGCCACCAGCTCCGGGCCGCGGTAGACCAGCCCGGTGTAGCACTGCACCAGGACCGCGCCGGCGGCCATCTTGGCCACCGCGTCGGCCCCGGAGAGGATGCCGCCCACGCCCACCAGCGGGATCGACTCGGGCAGGCGCGCGCGCAGGCGGCGCAGCACGAAGGTGGCCTGGTCCATCAGCGGCGCGCCGGACAGGCCGCCGGCCTCCTGCGCATGCGGCAGGCCCTGGACCCGGGCGCGGTCGACCGTGGTGTTGGTGGCGATCACGCCGTCCACGGCCAGGTCGGAGAGCACCCGCGCGGCGGCGTCGATGTCGTTGTCGCTCAGGTCCGGGGCGATCTTGACCAGCACCGGCACGCGCTTGCCGTGCTGCGCGGCCAGCCGCTCCTGCGCCTCGCGCAGGGTGCCGACCAGGCGCCGCAGCGCCTGTTCCTCCTGCAGCTCGCGCAGGCCGGCGGTGTTGGGCGAGGAGATGTTGACGGTGACGTAGTCGGCCAGCGGGTAGACGCGTTCCAGGCAGTACAGGTAGTCGCTGGCGGCGTCCTCGTTGGCGGTGTCCTTGTTCTTGCCGATGTTGATGCCCAGCAGGCCGCCCTTGCGTTGCGCGCGCTCGACGTTGCGCACCAGCACGTCCACGCCGTCGTTGTTGAAGCCCAGGCGGTTGATCACCGCCTGCGCCGCCGGCAGGCGGAACATGCGCGGCTTCGGGTTGCCGGGCTGCGGGCGCGGGGTCACGGTGCCGACCTCGACGAAGCCGAAGCCCAGCGCCAGCAGCGCGTCGATGTGGGCGCCGTTCTTGTCCAGGCCGGCGGCCAGGCCGACGGGATTGGGGAAGGTCAGGCCCAGCACGCGGGTCGGCAGCGGTGCGCTGCGGCGCGCCAGCAAGGCGATGGTGCCGCTGGCATGGGCCAGCTCCAGCGCCTTCAGGCCCAGGCCATGGGCGCGCTCGGCGTCGGCGCCGAACAGGAAGGGCCGGGCCAGGGAATAGATCGACATCAGCCCACCGAGGCCAGCCAGGCCACGCCGCCCAGGAACAGGAACACCACCATCAGGCCGAGCAGGCCCAGCACCACCGGCGCCCAGCCCAGGGCCAGGCCGACCAGGGCCATGCCGTCGCCGTCGAGGGTGCCGCCGGAACGGCGGATCTCGGAACGGGCCATGTGCCCGGTGACGATGGCCACCAGCGAACCCAGCAGCGGCAGCAGCGTCCAGCCGAGCAGGCCAGTGACGAGGCTGGTGACGGCCAGGGGGCTGGTCTTGGGGATCTGGTTCATTCGGTTTCCTGGGGGGTTCGGGGCGGCCGTGGCGGCGCGCAGGGGCGATTATTCCAGAAACCCGCGGCGCCGCCGCGGTTCAGGGCATGCGCCCGGTGCGCAGGGCATGGGCCCAGTCCGCGCGGCCCAGCTCCGCGGCCCGGTGCGCAGCGGCCTGGTGGTCGTACTCCACGGCCACCAGGTCGGCGTGCCAGCCGCCCCCGCGCCGCTCCAGCACGGCGTAGCGGGCGTGCGGGGTGCCGGTGCCGGACTGGTGGCGCACCGGGTACTCCGTATCGAATGCCGGCAGGCCGACGCTGCCGGGATTGCAGGCCAGGCGGCCGTCGTCCAGGCGCAGCTGGCGCGGGGTATGCGAATGCCCGCACAGCACCACCGCCGCGCCGGCGGCGTCGGGGTGGTCCAGGCGCGCGGCCACGGCGTGGGTGCTGGCCGCGACCAGCACCGGTGGGGCGATGTCGTCCAGCAGGTACTGCAGGTCGCTGCCCGGGGTGCCATGGCACAGCAGCACCTCGTCCAGGCGCAGGCGCGGGGGCAGGGCGCGGATCCAGTCCAGCTGCGCGGCGGTGAGCGCCTGGCGGGCGTGGGCGTCGGAGGGGGCCAGCCCGGCCGGGTCGCCCAGCAGCTGGCGCTCGTGGTTGCCGGCGATGGTGGGCAGGTCCAGGGGGACCAGCCGCTCCAGGGTCTCGCGCGGCCACAGCGGGCCGGAGACGATGTCGCCGAGGTTCACGGTGAGGTCGCAGCCGCGGCGGGCGATGTCGGCCAGCACCGCCTCCAGCGCGGGCAGGTTGCCATGGATGTCGGAAATGGCGGCGATGCGCATCTCAGTCCGGGGTGCCGACGAAGATGCGCGTGTCGTAATCGAAATCGACGCGGCCGTCCACCGCGGTGGCGGCAAACAGTCCGTCCAGCGCGGCCATCATCGGCGCGTGCCGGGGATGGCCGGGGCGCGGGGCGTAGGAGGAGGACAGCAGGCGCCCGCGCAGCGCCTCCAGGTCCAGCCGCTGCGAATGCGGGAAGCGGGCCAGGCCGCGCAGGCCGCGGCCGAACCAGCGGCGCATGTGCGCGTCGTCGCCGTAGCGCTCGGACACGCTGGTGTAGTCCAGCCCGTACTCGCGCAGCAGGCGCTCGTAGCCTTCCAGGAAGGGCGTGCCGGCCAGCCGGCGCGAGTTCCAGTACACCGCCACCAGCCCGCCCGGGCGCAGGATGCGGCGCCATTCCGGCTTCACCGCCTGTTGGTCGAACCAGTGGAAGGCCTGCGCCGCCGAGACCAGGCCGACGCTGTCATCGTCCAGGGTGGTGGCCTCGGCGCGGCCATCGACCGCGCGGAAGCGCGGATGCTTGCCCAGCCAGTCGACCGCCGCCTGGCGCATGGCGGCGTTGGGCTCCACCGCGACCACCGGGTGGCCTGCATCGAGGAACAGTTTCGCGGAAATGCCGGTGCCGGCGCCGATGTCGGCCACCGGCCAGCCAGCGTCCACGCCGTGTTCCTCGCGCAGCCATTGCAGCAGCGCCGGCGGATAGCCAGGCCGGTAGCGGACGTAGTCGGCGACGCGGTCGCTGAGGCGGGTGGTGGGGCTGAGGTCTTCCGCCACTGGAACCTCCATGCCGGCTGCAACGGCCACGTGCCGGTTGCGGGGCGCGGCCCGGCCGGAATGCCGGAGCCGCGCGGCGCGGGTGCCGCTTACAGGTCGAACTTGATGCCCTGGGCCAGCGGCAGGGCGTCGGAGTAGTTGATGGTGTTGGTCTGCCGGCGCATGTAGACCTTCCACGCATCCGAGCCGGACTCGCGGCCGCCGCCGGTGTCCTTCTCGCCGCCGAACGCGCCGCCGATCTCGGCGCCGGAGGTGCCAATGTTGACGTTGGCGATGCCGCAGTCGCTGCCGGCCGCGGACAGGAACTTCTCCGCCGCCTTCAGGTCCTGGGTGAAGATCGCCGAGGACAGGCCCTGGGGCACGCCGTTCTGCATCTCGATGGCCTCCTCCAGCGAGCCGTACTTCATCACGTACAGGATCGGGGCGAAGGTCTCGTGCTGCACCACCGGATCGCTGTTGTCCAGGCCGGTGATGATGGTCGGCAGCACGAAGTGGCCGGGGCGGTCCAGCTTGCGCCCGCCGGTGACCACGGTGCCGCCGGCGGCCTTGGCCTTCTCGATCGTGGCCAGGTACTGCTGCACGGCCTCGGCGCTGTTGAGCGGGCCCATCAGGTGGTTGGTATCCAGCGGATCGCCGATCTTGCCTTCGACCTGCTTGTAGGCCTTGACCAGGGTGTCGAGCACGGTGTCGTAGATGGATTCGTGCACGATCAGGCGGCGGGTGGTGGTGCAGCGCTGGCCGGCGGTGCCGACCGCGCCGAACACGATGCCCGGGATCGCCAGCTTCAGGTCCGCGCTCTCGTCCAGGATGATGGCGTTGTTGCCGCCCAGCTCCAGCAGGCAGCGGCCCAGGCGGCGGGCGACCTTCTCGTTGACGATGCGGCCGACCTGGGTGGAGCCGGTGAAGCTGATCAGCGGCACGCGGCGGTCCTCGACCAGCTTCTCCGACAGCGCGGTGCCGGCGTCGTTGATCAGGAAGAAGATGTCCGGGAAGCCGCCGGCCTTGAGCGCCTCGTTGCAGATCTTCATCGCCGCGATGGCGGTCAGCGGGGTCTTGTTGGACGGCTTCCAGATGCAGACGTCGCCGCAGATCGCGGCCAGGAACGAGTTCCAGCTCCACACCGCGACCGGGAAGTTGAAGGCCGAGATGATGCCGACCAGGCCCAGCGGGTGGTACTGCTCGTACATGCGGTGGCCGGGGCGCTCCGAATGCATGGTGTAGCCGTAGAGCATGCGGCTCTGGCCCACGGCGAAGTCGGCGATGTCGATCATCTCCTGCACCTCGCCGTCGCCTTCGGCCTTGGACTTGCCCATCTCCAGCGCGACCAGCGAGCCCAGCGCGTCCTTGTTCCGGCGCAGGGCCTCGCCGCACAGGCGGATGGCCTCGCCGCGGCGCGGCGCCGGGGTGGTGCGCCAGGCCTTGAAGGCTTCCTGGGCGCGGGCGATCACCGCCTCGTAGTCGACCTCGGTGGTGGCGTGGACCTCGGCGATCACCTCGCCGGTGGTCGGGTTGGCCGGGCGCAGCACGCCCGCGCCGGTGGCGTCGGACCAGCGGCCGTCGCCGAGGTAGGTGCCGGAATTGGTGGCGCCAAGGCCCAGGGCCTGGAGCAGCGATGCGGACATGGAATCTCCTGGAAGGTGGATGCAGGCCGGTGCGCGCCACGCTGGCGCGCACCGGCCGGATTGCGTGGGCCGATTCTAGCAATGGCGGCAGGCGCACCCTGGTGCACCGCGGCGTGCAATGCGCCCCTGCCCGGGTGGATTGGCCGCGCGCATGCGCCATGCGACAATCCGCCGTCCTGGCCCCGTAGCTCAGCTGGATAGAGCGTCCCCCTCCTAAGGGGAAGGTCGCACGTTCGAATCGTGTCGGGGCTGCCATCCTTCCCGCCCGCGCCATGGGCCCTGGCCTGCGGAACCCGCACCGCTGCGCCCGCGGCCTCCGCCATTGCATCACCGCCGGGCTGGCACGCCGCGCAGCGCATGTAGCAAGCTGTGTCTCCCTCCAGCCGGCGCCGATGCGATGAAGACCTACGAGGGCACCTGCCTGTGCGGCCAGGTCCGCGTGCTCGCGCGCGGGGAGCCGTTGCGCGTGGGCATCTGCCACTGCGCCAACTGCCGCCGGGAGAGCGGTTCGGCGTTCACCTGGTACGGGGTGTGGCCGGCCGAGCGCTTCGAACACGCGAGGCAGACCACGGAATTCCGCGGGCAGCGCGCCTGCAAGGCCTGCGCCTCGCCGGTGTTCTCGCTCGACGCGAAGGAAGCGGAGATCAAGCTCGGCGTGCTGGCGCAGGCCCCGTCCGGCCTGGTGCCGGGCTACGAGCTGTGGGTCAAGCGCCGCGAGCCGTGGCTGGCACCGGTGCCCGGGGCCGAGCTGTACGAGGAGGACCGCAGGTAGCGGTCCCGGGCGGGGCGCTGCCGGCGCAGGCGGGCCAGCCGCGCCGCGCGTGCGGCATGCGCCCGGAAACAGGGGCAAACGCAAGGAGGAAGATGCATGCAGGCCAGTTCGGAGTTCTTCGTGGGGTGGGGCACCCTGTCGCTGATCAACGCGGGCCTGGCGCAGGCCAAGGGCCGCAGCGGCCTGGGATGGTGGCTGGCGTCGCTGCTGCTGGGGCCGCTGGCGACGTTGCTGGTGGTGGTACTGGATCCGGTGGCGAAAGCGCAGCCGTGAATCGTCTGGCAGGCGTTGCCGACGCTGGTGCCGTACCCGGCCATGCGCGCTAACTGTTTCTTTGGCAACGGAAATTTTTCCGCGGATGTGGCGTTGCAGCACTTGACACGGCCCCTGTGCATCGTGTCCTCTTGACGGCCATGTCGAACCGCAACGCCACCGCCGTCCTCCTTCCGCCGCCGCGGCGGATGCGTGCGTGCGCGCCGGTCACCGGCATTACCACCGCGATTACCACCGCCACCGGTATTACCCGCCCGGTGCGGCCCGTCGTGTTCGTGTAACTGCGAAACCCACGGCCCCGCACCTGGATCAGGCGCGGGGCGACCCGCACCGATACGCGCGCTGGGCCTCACAACCGAGGTCTCCGATGTCGTCTGCCGCAGTCGCAAGTCCGTCCGAATCCCTCCCGCGCCCGTCCGCCGTCCGCACCGTCGTGCACAAGTTCGGCGGCACTTCCGTGGCCGATGCCGAGCGCTACCGCCACGTCGCCCGGCTGCTGCTGGCGCGCGACGAGGACATCCAGGTCACCGTGGTCTCGGCGATGAAGGGCGTCACCGACGCGCTGATCGCCCTGGCCCATGCCTCCGCGGCGGCGGGCGAGGGCGAGCCGGACTGGCACGACGCCTGGCACGACCTGCGCGCGCGCCACCGCAGCGCGGCCGTGGCCCTGCTGGCCGAGCACGCCGGCGACGCGGTGGAGTGGATCGACCAGCGCTTCGACGAGCTGGCGCGGGTGCTGGAGGCGGTGCACGTGCTCGGCAGCCTGCCGGAGGAAGTGCTGCAGCGGGTGCAGGGCCTGGGCGAGGTGTACTCGGCGCAGCTGCTGGGCATGCACCTGCGCGCGCTGGGCGAGGACTGCGCGGTGCTGGACGCGCGCGAGGTGCTGGTGGTCACCCACGGCGAACTGGGCGTGGACGTGGACTGGGCGAGCAGCGCGGAGAAACTGGCGCGTTGGCGCCAGGCCAACCCGCAGCGGCGGGTGGTGGCCACCGGCTTCGTGGCGCGCGACCGCAACGGCCGCGTCACCACACTCGGCCGCAACGGCAGCGACTTCTCCGGCGCGATCTTCGCCGCCCTGTTCGAGGCCGACGAGCTGCACATCTGGACCGACGTGGACGGCGTGCTTTCGGCCGACCCGCGGGTGGTGCCGGAGGCGGTGCAGCTGGAGTCGCTGAGCTACGACGAGGCCTGCGAGCTGGCCTACTTCGGCGCCAAGGTCGTGCATCCGCAGACCATGTACCCGGCGATCGAGCGCGGCCTGCCGATCGTCATCCGCAACACCTTCCAGCCCGAGCACCCGGGCACCCGGATCAGCGCCGGGCGCGATCCGACCCGGCCGGTGAAGGGCCTGACCCTGAGCCCGAACCTGGCCCTGGTGAACCTCGAAGGCACCGGCCTGATCGGCGTGCCCGGCACCGCCGAGCGCGTGTTCGCCGCGCTGCGCAACGCGCGGGTGTCGGTGGTGATGATCTCGCAGGGCTCGTCCGAGCACTCGATCTGCTGCGTGGTCCGCCAGGACGACGCCGAGCGCGCCCAGGCGGCGCTGCTCAACGCCTTCGCCCACGAGCTGGCGATCGGCCAGGTGCAGCGCGTGCAGCACGTGCCGGGCATCAGCGTGCTGGCCGCGGTCGGCGACGGCATGGCCGGGCAGCCGGGCATCGCCGCGCGCCTGTTCGGCGCGCTGGGCCGCGCCCAGGTCAACATCCGCGCCATCGCCCAGGGCTCGTCCGAGCGCAACATCTCGGTGGCGATCGACAGCGAGCAGGCCACCCGCGCCCTGCGCGCGGCGCATGCCGGGTTCTGGCTGTCGCCGCAGACCTTCGCGGTGGGCGTGATCGGGCCGGGCAACGTCGGCAGTGCCCTGCTGGACCAGCTGATGGCCGCGCGCGGCAAGCTGCTGGATAGGGCGCGGCTGGACCTGCGCCTGCGCGCGATCGCCTCGCGCAGCCGCCAGCTGCTGGATCCGCGCGGGATCGAGGGCGACTGGCGCGAGGCCTACGCCGCCGCTCGCGAGCCGCTGGACCTGGACCGCTTCACCGCGCACCTGCTGGATTCGCACCTGCCGCACATGGTGATCGTCGACTGCAGCGGCAGCCCGCAGGTGGCCGACCGCTACGCGCAGTGGCTGGCCGCCGGCATCCACGTGGTCACCCCGAACAAGCAGGCCGGCTCCGGCCCGCTGCAGCGCTGGCGCGAGATCCGCGCCGCCGCCCAGGCCAGCGGCGCGCGCTTCCGCTACGAGGCCACGGTCGGCGCCGGCCTGCCGGTGATCTCCACCCTGCGCGACCTGCTGGACACAGGCGACAAGGTCATCTCGATCGAGGGCATCTTCTCCGGCACCCTGGCTTGGCTGTTCAACCGCTACGACGGCAGCGTGCCGTTCTCCAGGCTGGTGGCCGAGGCGCGTTCGCTGGGCTACACCGAGCCGGACCCGCGCGACGACCTGTCCGGCACCGACGTCGGCCGCAAGCTGGTGATCCTGGCGCGCGAGGCCGGCTGCGAGCTGAGCATCGAGGACGTGCAGGTGGAGAGCCTGGTCCCGGCCGCGCTGCGCGAGTCCAGCGTGGACGACTTCATGGCGCGCCTGCACGAGGTCGATGCCGGCTTCGCCGCGCGGCTGGCGCAGGCGCAGGCCAACAACAGCGTGCTGCGCTACGTCGCGCGCCTGGATGCCCAGGGCAAGGCCTCGGTCGGCCTGGTCGAGGTGCCGCGCGACCACGCCTTCGCCAACCTGCGCCTGACCGACAACATCGTCCAGTTCACCACCCGCCGCTACTGCGAGAACCCGCTGGTGGTGCAGGGCCCCGGCGCCGGCCCGGAGGTGACCGCCGCCGGCGTGTTCGCCGACCTGCTGCGGGTGGCCGCCGGCCGCGGGGCGCGCCTGTGAGCGGCGACGCGATGCAGCGCCAGGCCACGGCCTTCGCCCCGGCCTCGGCCGGCAACGCCGCGGTGGGCTTCGACATCCTCGGCTTCGCCCTGGCCGGCGCCGGCGACACGGTCACCGTGCGCCGGATCGCCGAGCCGCAGGTGCGCATCCGCCAGATCCGCGGTGCCGCCCATCCGCTGCCGCTGGAAGCCTCGCGCAACACCGCCGGCGTCGCCCTGGAGGCGATGCGCCGGGCGCTGCAGCTGCCGTTCGGCTTCGAGGTCGAGATCGACAAGGGCATCGCCCTGGGCTCGGGCATGGGCGGTTCGGCCGCCTCGTGCGTGGGCGCGCTGGTGGCCGCCAACGCACTGCTGGACCGGCCGCTGACCCGGCACGCGCTGTACCCGTTCGCGCTGGAAGGCGAGGCGGTGGCCAGCGGCGGCCGGCATGGCGACAACATCGGCCCGATGCTGCTGGGCGGGCTGGTGCTGGCCACCGCCGACCGCCTGGTGCGGATCCCGGTGCCGGAGGCGTGGCACAGCCTGCTGGTGCATCCGGAAGCGGTGCTGGAGACGCGCAAGGCACGCGAAGCCCTGGCCGGCAGCTATGCGCTGCCGGAGTTCGTGGCGCAGAGCGCGAACCTGGCACTGGTGCTGGCCGGCTGCCATGCCGGCGACGCCGCGCTGGTGCGCGCCGGCCTGCGCGACGTGCTGGTCGAGCCGCGCCGCGCCGCGCTGATCCCGGGCTTTGCCGCGGCCAAGGCGGCGATGCTGGACGGCGGGGCGATGGGTGCGAGCATTTCCGGCGCCGGTCCCAGCGTGTTCGGCTGGTTCGAAAGCCGCGCCAGTGCCGAGGCCGCGGCCCCGGCGGTGCAGGCGGCGTTCGCCGCCGCCGGCCTGGACAGCCAGGCCTGGGTGGCGCCGCTGGACAGCCCCGGCGCTACCCTGCTGTAACCGCCACGCGCGGCCGGCGCCGGCCGCGCGTCCCCCATCCACCGCCGGCCGCGCCGCGGTCGCCCCAGGCCCCGACGGATCCATGATGAACTTCGTTTCCACCCGCAACGCCGCTCCCGCCGTCAACCTCAGCCAGGCCATTGCCGCCGGCCTCGCGCCCGACGGCGGCCTGTACGTGCCGCAGGCGCTGCCGGCGCCGCGCCAGCTGCGCCCTGGCGCCAGCCTGGCCGAGACCACCACCGCGCTGCTGGCGCCGTTTTTCGCCGGCGACGCGCTGGAGCCGGAGCTGGCGGCGATCTGCGCCGAGGCGCTCGATTTCCCGGTGCCGCTGGTGCCGCTGGCCACCCCGGGCGACCACGTGCTGGAGCTGTTCCATGGCCCCACGGCGGCGTTCAAGGACGTCGGCGCGCGCTTCCTCGCCGCCTGCCTGGCGCGCATCCGCCGCGGCGCGGACCGTCCGCTGACCATCCTGGTGGCCACCTCCGGCGACACCGGCGCCGCGGTGGCCGCCGCGTTCCATGGCCAGCCGGGCCTGCGCGTGGTGGTGCTGTACCCGGACGGCCGGGTCTCGCCGCGCCAGGCGCACCAGCTCGGCTGCTTCGGCGGCAACGTCTCGGCGCTGCGGGTGGCCGGTTCGTTCGACGACTGCCAGGCCCTGGTCAAGCGCGCACTCAATGACGCCGAACTGCAGGCGCAGGTGCCGCTGAGTTCGGCCAACAGCATCAGCCTGGGCCGGCTGCTGCCGCAGATGAGCTACTACGCGCACGCATCGCTCAGCCACCACGCGGCGACCGGGCGCGAGCTCAACTTCGTGGTGCCCACCGGCAACCTCGGCAACGCCCTGGCCGGGATCCTGGCGCGCGCGCTGGGCGCGCCGCTGGGGCGGATCGTGCTGGCGACCAATGCCAACCGGGTCCTGCCGGAGTTCTTCGCCGGCGACGCCTACAGCCCGCGGCCCAGCGTGGCCACCCTCGCCAACGCCATGGACGTGGGCGCGCCCAGCAACTTCGAGCGCCTGCTGTGGCTTTACGGCGGCGACGAGGTCGCGCTGCGCGAGGGCTTCACCGCGATCTCGGTCGGCGACGACACCATCCGCGCCACCATCCAGGCCCGCAGCCAGAAGCACGGCGAGGTGTTCTGCCCGCATACCGCCACCGCGGTGCACGTGCTGCAGGAGCTGCGCGCCGACGGCACCGATGGCGACTGGGCGGTTGCCGCCACCGCGCACCCGGCCAAGTTCGAATCGGTGGTCGAGCCGCTGGTCGGGCATCCGGTGGAGGTGCCGCCGGCCCTGGCCGAGCTGCTGGCGCGCCCGGCCCAGGCCGAGCCGGTGCCGCCGGAGTACGAGGCCCTGCGCGCGCACCTGCTGCGCTGACACGACGGCCGGCGGCCCGGCGCGGGCCGCTGGCTAGAATGCCGCTTTCCGCCAGGGGCCGAACTGCATGCCGTACACCCCGATCGTGGCCACGCTCGGCTACGTGCTTTCGCCGGACCGCTCGAAGGTCCTGATGATCCACCGCAACGCGCGCCCGGACGACCACCAGCTGGGCAAGTACAACGGCCTGGGCGGCAAGATCGAGCGCGACGAGGACGTGCTTGCCGGCATGCGCCGCGAGATCCGCGAGGAGGCCGGCATCGAGTGCACCTCGATGCAGCTGCGCGGGACCATCAGCTGGCCGGGCTTCGGCAAGCACGGCGAGGACTGGCTGGGCTTCGTGTTCGTGATCGACGGCTGGACCGGCACGCCACTGCAGTCCAATCCCGAGGGCACGCTGGAGTGGGTGGAAATCGAACGCCTGGACGAGCTGCCGATGTGGGAAGGCGACCGCAACTTCCTGCCGCTGGTGTTCGACGGCGACCCGCGGCCATTCCACGGGGTGATGCCGTACCGCGACGGGCGCATGCAGTCCTGGAACTGGTCGCGCATGTGAGATGTTCCACGCCCCGCGCCGTTTTCCACACCGGATGTGGAAAGCAGCGGGAAAAGCGTGTGGATAAGCGCGGCGCGCGCTTGCGGCACAAGCATGTCAAGATGGGTGGCGAAATTTTCGCCAGCCCCCGCGGGGTCGGGGACGCGGTTTTCCACACCGCCTGTGGATGGTTCGCGGACAAGTATGTGGATAACCACCGCGACGCCTTGTGTGACGGACTCGTCAAGATCCCTGGCGAAAAATTCGCCACTGTCCCGCGGTGTGCGGATCGATGGTTCCGGTGTTCCACGGATCGCCAGGCGGTGGGTGGGCATGTGTTCGATCACGCGCGGCAACCGCTGCATCCGTGCGGCGCGCGGTAAAGCGCGCAGGCGCGGCGGGTTTACCGATGTGGCGTGGTGGGTGCGTGCGGCCAGGCGCGCATGGTTGCGTGCCCGCGCAGCGTAAACGGTGCGCGGGCAGGGCGGGTTTATGGGCGACGGCGCGCGGCTACTGCGCGGTCCAGCCGCCGTCCAGCACCAGGCACTGGCCCGTGATGTTGCGCGCGGCCGGCGAGATCAGGAACGCGGTGGTGCCGGCCAGTTCGTCCATGCCGATGAACACGCCCTTGGGCATGGGCTTGAGCATCACCTGCGACACCACCTCCTCCTCGGAGATGCCGCGGGTGCGCGCCTGCGCCGCGATCTGGCTGTCCACCAGCGGGGTCTTCACATAGCTGGGGCAGATGGTGTTGATGGTGATGTCGGTGTCCGCGGTCTCCAGGGCGATGACCTTGGAGAAGCCGACCAGGCCGTGCTTGGCCGCCACGTAGGCGCTCTTGAACGGGCTGGCGACCAGGGCGTGGATGCTGCCGATGTTGACGATGCGGCCGTAGCCGCGCTCGCGCATGCCCGGCAGCACCGCGCGGGTCAGGCGGGCCACGCCGACCAGCATCACCTGCACCAGGAAGTCCCACTTCTCCGGCGGGAACTCTTCCAGCGGCGCGACGTGCTGCAGCCCGGCGTTGTTGACCAGCACCTCCACCGGGCAGGAGATCGAGGCCAGGGCCTGGGCCACGCTGGCGTCGGAGGTCACATCCAGCGCCACCGCCTCGGCCGAACCGCCGGCGGCGCGGATCTCCGCGGCGACCACGGCGGCCGCCTCGGCCGACAGGTCGCTGACGACCAGGTGGTGGCCCGCGGCCGCCAGCTCGCGGGCGATGCCGGCGCCGATGCCGCTGGCCGCGCCGGTGATGAGGATGTTGCGCATGGGCGTCTCCGGTGGCTCGCCACGACTTTAGCAAGCGCCCGCGGCGGCGGAAGCCCCGCCGCGCACCCGGCTTCGACCGCCGCGGGCGTATCCTGTGCGCCTCCCACGCAGGCCTTACGCATGTCCCGCCACTTCTCGATGCTGCGCGACTTCCAGCTCGCCGACTGGTTCACCCTGGCCAACGCCTTCTGCGGCACCGGCGCGGTGTTCGCGGCGATGCGCTTCCTCCAGGACGGCCGGGTGGGCGACCTGCTGGCCGGCATGGCGCTGATCCCCGCGGCCTTCATCTTCGATGCCCTGGACGGGCGCGTGGCGCGCTGGCGCAAGTCGTCCTCGACCCTGGGCCGGGAGCTTGACTCGCTGGCCGATGTGATCTCCTTCGGCCTGGCCCCGGCGGCGCTGGCCTACGCCTGCGGCATGCAGGGCGGCTGGGACTGGCTGGTGCTGTCGTACTTCGTCGGCTGCGGCGTCAGCCGCCTGGCGCGCTACAACGTCACCGCCGAGCAGCTGGCCGGCGAGGAGGGCAAGGTGAAGTACTTCGAGGGCACGCCGATCCCGACCAGCCTGGTGCTGGTGGTGGTGCTGGCGGTGGCCGCCTGGCAGGGCCGGATCGGCGCCGACCTGTGGTGGGGCCAGTGGCAGCTGGGGCCGTGGCAGCTGCACCCGCTGGTGCTGCTGTTCGCCCTGTCCGGCTCGCTCATGATCAGCAAGACCATCCATATTCCCAAGCCGTAAGGGCCCTGCGCGCCGCCGCTGCTAGAATCGGCGGCGACACCGGAGAGGCTCATGGCCAACGCATCTTCGCCCGGCGACCTCGATTCGCTGGCGCGCCAGTACTGGGATACCTGGAGCGGACTGCTCGGCGTTGGCCTGCGGCCGGAAGCGGCGGAGGAGCCCGCGCCGGCCGCGTTCGACTGGTACGCGCGCATGCAGCAGCTGGCCGCGCAGTTCGCCGAGGGCGGCGGCAGCGCCGCCGAGATCGCCGCGGCCTGGAGGCAGATGCTGGGCGGGCAGGACGGCAGTCCCTTCGCCGGCGTGTTCCAGGGCCTGCCCGGCGGCATGGGCGCGGCCGTGGCCGGCTGGCCCGACCAGGTGCGCCCGTTCGTCGAGGCCGTGCTGCGCCCGCTGCGGCAGCAGGCTTCCGAATGGTTTGGCCGTCCCGGCCTGGGCCCGGCGCGCGAGCACCAGCAGCGCCTGCAGGCGCTGGCCGCGGCCTGGCAGGAGTGGGAAGAGCGCAACGAGGCGTTCACCGCGCTGCTGTCGCGCATCGGCCAGGACGCCTTCGCCCGCTTCGAGCGCCTGCTGGAGCAGCGGCAGGAGAACGCCGAGCAGCAGCTGGCCAGCGCGCGGGCGCTGTTCGACCTGTGGATCGACGCCGCCGAGGAGGCCTGGGCCGAGGCTGCGCTCTCGGAGGAATACCAGCAGCAGTACGCGGCGCTGACCAATGCGCTGATGCGTGTGCGCCAGGGCCTGCAGCAGGAAGTCGAGCGCCTGGGCGCGCTGCTTGGCCTGCCCGGGCGCAGCGAGGTGGACGCGGTGCACCGCAAGGTCGCCGAGCTGGAGCGCAGCGTGCGCGAACTGCGCCGCGCCGCGGGACTGGCGCGCAACGCCGCTGCGGTGCCCGGCGCCACGCCGCGTGCGCCGCGCAAGGAAAAGGCCGCCGCGGCGCCGGCAGGCGCGGGCAGGCCAGCCGCGCGCAAGGCCACAGCCACCGGCGCCAAAGCCGGGGGCGACGCCAGGGCGCGCAGCGCGCAGCCCCCCAAGGCAGCCGCCAAGGCCGCCGCCAAGGCAACCCGCTCCGCCAGGCCGGCGGCGGCGAAGAAGGCTGTTGCCGCCAGGTCCGCTGCAGCGCCCAAGGCCAGGGCCTCCGCCAGGGCGAAGCCGGCCGTGGCAAAGAAAGCCGCGGCGAAGAAGGCTGTCGCGACGCCGAAGAAACCGGCCGCACGCAAGGCCGCCGCGACACGGACGCCGGCCCCCGCGGCCGCGTCGCCCCGGCCGGCCCAGGCACGCGCGCGCAAGGCGCAGCCGGCCGGCGGCGCGCAGGTGGTCTCGATCAAGGACTGGGTCAACCGCAACCTCGCCACCGGCAAGGCGGGAGGTAGCCGCGGAGGCCGTGGCGGATGAGCGGGCAGGGTGGTCCCTTCCGGTTCGACCCGCTGGCGCTGGCGCAGGAAGCCATGCAGTTCCAGCGCCGGCTGGCCCAAGGCCTGCAGGTGCTGGCACGGGTGGGCGAAGTGGACTACGGGGCCACCCGGCGCGAGGAGGTCTGGCGCGACGGCAAGACCGTGCTCTACCGCTTCGTCGGCGAGCGCGAGCCCAGCGGGCCGGCGCTGCTGATCGTCTACGCCCTGGTCAACCGCCCGTACATGGTCGACCTGCAGGCCGACCGCTCGCTGGTGCGCGGGCTGCTGGAGCTGGGCCTGGACGTGTACGTGCTGGACTGGGGCTACCCGGACCGCTCCGACCGCTACCTCACCCTCGACGACTACATCAACCGCTTCATCGACGGTGCGGTGGACCACCTGGTCGAAGCCATCGGCGGCCCGGTCAACCTGTTGGGCGTGTGCCAGGGTGGCGCGTTCTCGCTGTGCTACGCGGCGCTGCACCCGGAGAAGGTGCGCAACCTGGTCACCATGGTCACCCCGGTGGATTTCCAGACCCCGGACAACATGCTCTCCGGCTGGGTGCGCGGGCTGGACGTGGACCTGTTCGTGGACGCGCTGGGCAACATCCCCGCCGACCTGATGAACGCCAGCTACCTGATGCTCAAGCCGTTCCGCCTGAACCTGCAGAAGTACGTGGGCCTGGTGGACGCGCTGGAGGATCCGAAGGCGGTCGAGGACTTCCTGCGCATGGAGAAGTGGATCTTCGACTCGCCCGACCAGGCCGGCGAGGCCTTCCGCGAGTTCATCAAGCAGTTCTACCAGGGCAATGCCTTCATCAACCGCAACGCGCGCATCGGCGGGCAGCCGGTGGACCTGGGCTTCGTCGACATGCCGGTGCTGAACATCTACGCCGAGCAGGACCACCTGGTGCCGCCCTCGGCCTCGCGCGCGCTGGGCGGCCTGGTCGGCACCGACGACTACACCGAGCTGGGCTTCCGCGGCGGGCACATCGGCCTGTACGTCTCCAGCCGTGCCCAGCGCGAGGTGCCGGCGGCGATCCAGCGCTGGCTGGCGGCGCGGCAGGGCTGAGTCCCGCCGCCCGGCGCCGCCCGGCCAGACTTCGCGCCATCCCCGGAAGCCGACCATGAGCGCCACCGGCCATCCCGACCTCACCAAGCACTTCCCGCGGGCCGCGCGCCGTGCCCCCGGACGGGCACGGGCCAGCGCCTGCCTGCTGGCCCTGGCCCTGGTGCCAGCCGCGCTGGCCAATGCCGGCAGCGATGCCGAAATCCGCGCCCTGATCGCGGCGCTGGGCGACTCCGGCTGCCGCTTCCAGCGCAACGGCCGCTGGCACGAGGCCGCTGCCGCGCGCGAGCACCTGCAGCGCAAGTACGAGCATGCCCGCCGCCGCGGCCTGGAGGGTACGGCCGAGGAGTTCATCGAGCGTGCCGGCAGCCGTAGCAGCCTGACCGGACGCCCGTACCGGGTGGCCTGCCCGGGCGAGCCTGAACGCCCGGCAGGCGAGTGGCTGCGGCAGCGCCTGCAACGACTGCGCGGCGACGCGGGGCAGCGCTAGACTCCGGCCAGGTACCATCGGAGTCGGCCATGAGTGCAACGTCCACGAGCGGCCTGGCCCGCTCACTCAACGACCGCATGATCGCCGGCGTGCTGGGCGGCATTGCCCGCCGTTTCGGCTGGAGTTCGACCTGGCTGCGGATCATCTACGTGGTCGGTTCGGTCGTATCCGCCGCCTTCCCGGGCGTGCTGGTCTACCTGATCCTGTGGCTGCTGATCCCGAACGAGTCCGATTGAGCCGCGCCGCCCGCGTCCTGCGTGGGCTTGCCCTGGTGCTGGGCGTGGTGTGGGCCTCGCCCTGGACGCTGCTGGGACTGCTGGCGGGGCTGGCGGGGCTGCCGCTGGGCGCGCGCCTCCGCCTTGCCCGACGCGAACGGGCGCTGCTGTTTGCCGGCTACCCATGGGGACCGGGCGGGGCGATGACCCTGGGCAACGTCATCCTGTCCACCGGACCCGACCTCGACGCCAGCTGCGCCACCTACGAGCACCGCGCCGGCCGCTGCCGCCAGCGGCAGGTGCGCCTTGGCGACCACGAACGCGCCCACGTCTACCAGTACATGCTGCTGGGGCCGCTGTTCGTACCGGTCTATTTCCTCTGCGGCGGGATTTCGGTGCGCAACCCGCTGGAGCGCGCCGCCGACCACTACGCCCTGCATGGCCATGGCTGGTGGCCGTGGCGCCGCTAAACGCCGGCTGACTGTCCCCTGCCTGCAACCACCGTGTCCCCGGGTGGAAACACGGTCTGGCTACGTTTGTTGCACGTGTTCCTAACGCCCAGGTGTCCACACTCCCCGGCCTGGTCGGACAAGAACAAGAAGAAGAGGAAAGGCCATGTCGTCGATAGTGCTTTACGTGGGCGGAAGCAAGGACGGGAAGCGGGGCTTCGTGCCCAACGGCTTCACCAAGTCCATGCTGGAGACCGCCGAACATGGACGCGAGATCTACGTCGAGCGGATGGTGCGCCTGGCCCGCTACGGGACGGTGCGGATCATGGCGCTGGAGAGCCTGTGCGAAGACCTGGTCGCACGGCTGGCCGGAAGGCATTTCGAGGCGGCCGCCCAGGCGGCCTGACCTCGGCCAGGGGGGCGGCGGCCCCGCGAAGGCCGCCGCCCCCGGCGGCAGGGAAACCGGAGGGCCCGCGCAAGCGGGCCCTTTTCGTTGGGGGCAGGGTCCTGACGGCACGGCCGGGCCGGGTTCCGGCCTGGCGTGGCGCAAGGTGGGGCGGGGGCTGCGCGGCGCTGGTGCCGGTCGGGAGTGGGCCGCGACATGGTTCGCGCGCGGAAACGAGGACGCCCCGGCCGTCGGACCGGGGCGTCGCGTATCTGGTGCCGAAGGTGGGACTCGAACCCACACGGTTTTAAGGCCGGCGGATTTTGAGTCCGCTGCGTCTACCATTCCGCCACTTCGGCGCGGGCGCGCAGTATAGCGGACCGCGGGGCGGCTAAGCGGCCGGATCGGTACACAGCCGGCGTTCCTCGCGCCGGGTCCAGCCTGCCGGGCCGCTGGCCCCGTCCTCCGGCACGAATACGTGGCAGCGCAGCAGCGGGTGCTGGTAGACGTGCAGCGACACGGCCACCGCGTCGGCCTGCGGATTGCGGATGGCGTGGTATTCGTGCGGCGGGATCAGGCTACCGGCCGAGCCGGGCGCGGCCTCGATGTCGTCCACCGCCTCGAAGCGCCAGCGCTCGCCGTCGCGTTCGGCCGGTTCGTAGCGGGTGATGGCCAGGCGCCCGTGCCACACGCCCTCCACGCACCAGGCGCCGTCGTGGTCGTGGATATGGGTGCCCTGGCCGGGCCCCCAGGTCATCGCCACCACGCTGTAGCCCAGGTCCGGGCTGGTGTAGAGCTCGCGCCGGGCGTAGTGGTCGGAGATCGGCTGCAGCACCTGCGGCGGCAGGCCGACCTCGCGGTCGGCGAACAGCGCGACCAGGGTGCGGCGCAGGGCCGCGGTCACCGCCTGGCATTCGCCCAGCGCCACGGCCGCGTCCAGCGCGGCCACCATCTTGTGCTTGCCCGGGAAGTCCACGCCATCGCCTGCCGGAACGTACGCGGCGGCAGGGTAGCGGCGCGGACGTTAGAAGTATGTTTCGAAGGAAACGATCATAGCCGATCGAGGAAGCCGCGGACCGCCGGGCCGAAGCGCCCGAAATCCACCAGGAAGGCATCGTGGCCCTGCGGCGAGTCCATGCCCAGGAACTGTGCATCGGCGCCGCCGCGGGCCAGGCCCTCGGCCACTTCCTGCTGCTGCTGCACCGGGAACAGGATGTCGGTGCTGGCGCCGATCGCCAGCGCGCGCTCGATGCGGACCGTGGCCAGCCCGGCCAGCACGTCGCCGTTGCCGTACTCGGCCACGTCGAACCAGTCCATCGAGCGGCTCAGGTACAGGTAGCAATTGGGGTCGTAGCGGCGCACGAAGCGCCGGGCATGGCCTTCCAGGTAGCTTTCGACCTGGAATTCCAGGCCGAACGGGTCTTCCTCGCCATTGCCGTTGGCGAACGGCGAGCTCTGGTCCAGGCGCACGCGGCCGAAGCGGCCGTCCCATTCCAGCGCCGAGCGGTAGGTGATCACGCCCAGCTTGCGGGCGATGCGCATGCCCGACTCGGGCCAGGTGTCGTGGTCGTAGTTGCCGCCGTTCCAGTTCGGGTCCAGGCGGATGGCCTCGCGCTGCAGCGAGCGCACGGCGATGGAGAAGGGCAGGGCGCGCGCGCTGCCGGAGATGTTGATGTGGCTGCGGGCGATGCCCGGGTGGAGCAGCAGCAGCCCGAGCGCGGTCATGCCGCCCATCGAATTGCCGATCACGCAGGCCAGCTGGCCGATGCCCAGGCCGCGCACCACCGCGGCCGCGGCATCGGCCACGTCCTCGATCGACAGCTCCGGGAACGCCAGTCGGTAGGGCTGGCCGGTGGCCGGATCCAGCGAGGCCGGGCCGGTGGAGCCCTTGCAGCTGCCCAGCGCGTTGACGCAGATGACGAACCAGCGCCTGGTATCGATCGGCTTGCCGGGGCCGAGCATGGCTTCCCACCAGCCCGGCGCGGGATCGTGCGGGCCGGAGGCGGCATGCGCGTCCGGCGACAGGCCGGTGAGGATCAGCACCGCGTTGTCGCGGCCGGGCGCCAGGGTGCCCCAGGTTTCGTAGGCCACGCGTGCGCCGTGCAGCACGCCGCCGCGCTTCATCGGGAAGGGCGAGGGCAGCGCATGGAAGCGGCTGCCGGGCGGGATGAACTCGTATGCGGACGCCGATGCCATAGGCGGCGCAGTGTAACGGCATCGCCCGCGCGCCGCTGGCGCCGGTGACGGCTGAAACGATCCGCGCGGCCGCGCGGCGCTCAGGGTGCCGGCGCGCCGATGACCAGTTCGACCGCCTCGCCGGCCGGCAGGCGTACCCGCACCGGGGCCGATTCCACGTCGCCCTCGCCGCGGCTGGCGCTGCCGGCGGCGGAAATCCGCGCCAGCACCTCGACCTCCTGCAGCGCCGACAGCTTCTGCGTCGGCATCGGGCTGTCGCGGTCGTCCAGCACCACCTCCAGCGGCAGGTCGCGCACGCGGTGGCGCTCCACCGCCACCGGCATCGGCGGGCCGCCGGGCACGCGCGCCAGCACGAACACCACCGCCTCGCCGTCCGGCTGCGCGCGTGCGGCGTATTCCGGATCCAGCGCCACCTTCACGGTCAGGCCGGTGCCGGGCGCCGGCGCGGCCGGCGCATCCAGCGGCGGCAGGCCGGCATCGGCGCGCGCCGCGTCGATCTGCAGCCGCAGGCTGCGCGCGGTGGCCTCGTCCACGCCCGGCAGCAGCGCTTCCCAGGTGCGCGCGGCCGCGGCGGCCTGGCCGGCCTGGCGCTGGGCCACGCCGATGAACCAGCCGGCGCGGGCATGCCCGGGCACCAGCTGGCGCGCGCGCTGCAGCCAGGCCACGGCCTGTTCGTCGAACAGGCGTTGCGGATGGGCCAGGGCGCGGGCCTCGGCGGCGTCGACCAGCAGGTCGGGTTCGTCGGGCGCGTAGTCCAGGGCGCGGGCATAGGCGTCGCGCGCGGCGGCGGCATTGCCCAGGGCGGCCTGGGAGCGGCCCAGCAGCACCCAGCCCTCGGGCTGGGCCGGATTGCGTTCCAGTTCGGCGGCCAGCTGCGCCACCGCGTCCTCCAGGCTTTGCGGCGCGTCCGCCGCGGCCACCGGCGCGCGCAGCGCCGCCGGCGTGCCTACCGCCAGGTATAGCCCGCCGGTGCCGGCGCACAGGGCCAGCGCGCCGACCGCGACCGCCAGCGGCCGGCCCAGCGGCCGCAGTACCCACAGCGCCACGGCCAGGACCACGGCCACGGCCAGCAGGGCGAACAGCAGCACGGAGGTGTTCACCATTCCTGCTCCGGGGGATCGTCGTCTTCGCGCGCGGGCGCGGCCTGGGCACGGCGGCGCACGATGCTCCACACCACCGCCGCGCCACCCAGCAGCACCAGGCCGGGACCGAACCACAGCAGCCAGGTATGGCGGTCCACCCTGGGCCGGTACAGCACGAACTCGCCGTAGCGTTCGACCAGGTGCTGCTTGATCTGGGCGTCGCTGCGGCCCTGGCGCATCAGCGCCAGCACCTCGCGGCGCATGTCCTGGGCGATCTGCGCGTTGGAGTCGGCCAGCGACTGGTTCTGGCACATCACGCAGCGCAGCTCGGAGGTCAGGGCGTGGAAGCGGGTTTCCTCGGCGGCGTCGCGGAAGCCCGGTGGTGCCTGGTCGCCGGCGGCCTGGGCGAAGGCGGCCGGCGCTTGCGCCAGGGCCAGCGCCGCGGCCAGCAGCAGGCACGGCGCGCGGGCGGCCATGGCGCTCACCGGCCGCGCTCCACCTGCTCCAGCGCCGGCAGCAGGCGTTCGGCCACGACCTGCTCGGTCAGCGGGCCGGTGTGCTTCCAGCGCACCACGCCGGCGCCGTCGACCAGGAAGGTCTCCGGCGCGCCGGCCACGCCCCAGTCCAGCACGTAGCGGCCCTCGTAGTCGGCCAGCACCACGAAGAACGGGTTGCCGAACTGTTCCAGCCAGCGCAGCGCGTCCTCCGGCTCGTCCTTCCAGTTGTAGCCGACCACGCGCACGCGGCGGGTCTCGGCGAAGCGGGTCAGCACCGGGTGCTCCTCGCGGCAGGCCACGCACCAGCTGCCCCAGACGTTGAGCACGTAGGGTGCGCCGCGCAGCTCGGCCGAGCCCATCTGCACCGACGGGTCGTGCAGCACCGGCAGCACGAATTCCGGCGCCGGCTTGCCGATCAGGGCCGAGGGCAGCACGTCGCGGTCGGCGTCGCCGGAGCGCATCACCCCGTGCAGCATCAGTCCCAGCAGGCCAAGGAAGAACAGGGCGCCGATCACCACGGCGACCACCGGCAGGCCCTGCGGTTTGTGCGGAGTGTTCATGCGGTCTTCTCCTTGGTGGCGCGGCGGAAGCGGCGGTCGCCGGCGGCCACCAGGCCGCCGAGCGCCATCAGCGCCGCACCGCCCCAGATCCAGCGTACGAACGGCTTGACGTGCACGCGCACCGCCCAGGCGCCGTCGCCGAGCGACTCGCCCAGGGCGACGTAGACGTCGGCGGCCAGCCCGGGGCGGATGCCGGCCTCGGTCATCACCTGGCCGCCGCTGGCATAGGCGCGCTTCTCCGGGTGCAGCAGCGCCAGCGGGCGGCCATCGCGCAGCACCTGCACGTGGCCGCGGTCGGCCAGGTAATTGGGGCCGCGCAGCTGGTCCACGCCCTCGAAGCGGAAGGCATAGCGGCCGAGCTCCAGGGCCTGGCCCGGCTTCAGCGCCACTTCGCGCTGCACGTTCTGCGCCTCGACCAGCAGGGCCCCGACCACGAACACGGCCAGGCCCAGATGGGCCAGGACCATGCCCCACATCTCGGCGGTCAGGCGGCCGCTGTTGCGCAGCCGCGCCCAGACGAAGCGCAGCGTGCCCAGCCCGACCCAGGCCGCGCCGGCGACGCCGGCCGCGGTCTTCCAGCTGCCCTGCGGCGCGGCGAAGTACGCCACCGCGCCGGCGACCAGGGCCAGGCCCAGCCACGGCAGCAGCAGCGCCGCGACCTTGGAGGCCTGGTCGCGCTGCCAGCGCACCAGCGGGCCCAGCGGCACCAGCGCCAGCAGCGGCGCCATCAGCACGAAGAACAGCAGGCCGAAGTAAGGCGGGCCGACCGAGATCTTGCCCAGCTCCAGCGCATCGGCCAGCAGCGGGTACAGCGTGCCCAGCAGGATCATCGCGCAGGCGCTGGCCAGCAGCAGGTTGTTCAGTAGCAGCAGGGTCTCGCGCGAGGCCGGGCGGAAGCCGGCGCCAGGGTCCAGGCGCCCGGCGCGCAGCGCGTACAGCAGCAGCGAGCCGCCGATCACCAGGCCCAGGAACACCAGGATGAACAGGCCGCGGGACGGATCGGCGGCGAAGGCATGGACGCTGGTCAGCACGCCCGAGCGCACCAGGAAGGTGCCCATCAGCGACAGCGAGAACGCGGCGATGGCCAGCAGCAGGGTCCAGCCGGGGAAGCTGCCGCGCTTCTCGGTCACCGCCTGCGAGTGGATCAGCGCGGCGCCCACCAGCCAGGGCATGAACGCGGCGTTCTCCACCGGGTCCCAGAACCACCAGCCCCCCCAGCCCAGCTCGTAGTACGCCCACCAGCTGCCCAGGGCGATGCCCACGGTCAGGAACGCCCAGGCGACGTTGGTCCACGGCCGCACCCAGCGCAGCCAGCGCGCATCGATGTGGCCATCGAGCAGGGCGGCGATGGCGAAGGCAAACGGCACCGAGAACCCGGCCCAGCCGACGTACTGCATCGGCGGGTGGATGATCATCCCGGGGTCCTGCAGCAGCGGGTTGAGGTCGCGGCCCTCGGCCGCCGCCGGCAGCAGGCGCTCGAACGGGTTGGAGGTGAAGATCAGGAAGGCGAGGAAGCCGCAGGCGACGATGCCCAGCACCCCCAGCACCCGCGCCACCACCGCCTGCGGCAGGGCGCGGGAGAAGGCCGCCACCAGCGCGTTCCAAACGCACAGCACCAGCACCCACAGCAGCAGCGAGCCCTCGTGCGAGCCCCACACCGCCGTGTAGCGGTAGACCATGGGCAGCAGCGAGTTGGAATTGGTGGCCACGTAGCGGACCGAGAAGTCCTGCGACACGAAGGCCCAGGTCAGCAGGGCGAAGGCGCCGCCGACCAGGGCCAGCATCGCGTAGCTGGCCGGGCGGGCCACGGCCATCAGCCGCGGTTCGCCGCGGTGGGCGCCGGCCAGCGGCAGCAGCGCCTGCAGCGCGGCCACCAGCAGCGCCAGGGCCATCAGCACCTGGCCCAGTTCAGGCAGCATGGCTGCCTCCTGCGGCATGACAGGAAGCTTGCGTTCCCCGGGCGGACGTCCCGACGCGGGCCAGGGCCATCACTGCTGTTCGGTCCCGGGTGCCGGCACCTGCACCTCGTGCTTCTGGTGCGCCACGCCCATCTTGTCGGCCACTTCCTTGGGCATGTAGGTCTCGTCGTGCTTGGCCAGCACGTTCTCGGCCACGAACACGCCGTCTTCCATGCGCCCGGTGGCCACCACCGCCTGGCCCTCGCGGAACAGGTCGGGAAGGATGCCGGTATAGCGCACCGGCAGCTGCGCATCGCCGTCGGTGACGCGGAAGCTGGCTTCCATGGAGCCGGCGGCGCGCTGGAACGAGCCCTTCTCGACCATGCCGCCGAGCCGGAAGCGGGCGCGTTCGCCGGCCTCGCCCCGCAGCACTTCGGCCGGGGTGTACAGGTAGGCGACATTGCGCTGGAGGGCCATGGCGACCAGGGCGGTGACCAGGCCGGAGGCCAGCACCACGACCAGCACCAGCAGCAGCCGGCGGCGGCGTTGCGGATTCATCGGGTCAACTCCACGTCCACCGGGCGGGCGGACGACTTGCGGTCGCGGCGCGCGCGCAGGCGCGCGGCGCGCAGCTGGCGCCGGACCTGCAGCCGCGGCGCGAGGAAATCCCACAGGAACACGGCGGCGAACACGGCGTACGCGCCGACCACGTAGGGCAGGTAGCTCATGCGTCGCCTCCGGCCAGCTTGCGCACCCAGTCCTTGCCGACCTCGCGCCGCAGGTTGTCGGCGCGCGCGCGCGCCAGCAGCGAGCCGGCGAACCAGAACTTGGTGCCGGCCACCATCCACCACAGCGGCGCCATCATGCTCGGATCCATGCTGGACTGGCCGAACACGCGGATGGTCTGGCCCTGGTGCAGCGAATCCCACCACTCCACCGAGTAGCGGATGATCGGCAGCAGGGCGACGCCGACGATGGCCAGCAGTCCGGCGGCGCGGGCCGAGGCACGGCGGTCGTCGCCGGCGTGGTACAGGCCGATCACGCCCAGGTACAGGAACAGCAGGATCAGCTCGGTGGTCAGGCGCGGATCCCAGTCCCACCAGGTACCCCACATCGGCTTGCCCCAGATCGAGCCGGTGGCCAGGGTGATCACGGTGAAGCCGGCGCCGATCGGCGCGCAGGCCATGGCCAGCACCTCGCACAGCTTGATCCGCCAGACCAGGCCGATGGCCGCATAGAGGGCCATCAGCGCGAACACGAACAGGCTCATCCAGGCCGAGGGCACGTGGATGTAGAGGATCCGGGCGCTGTCGCCCTGCTGGTAGTCGGCCGGCACCTGGAACAGCGCCAGCCAGGCGCCCACGGCCAGGGTCAGCAGCGCCGCGCCCCAGCACCACGGGGCCCAGCGCGCCGCGAAGCGGTCGAAGTACGGCGGTGAGCCGAGGAGGTGGAACCAGCGGATCACCGGGTTCATGGAAGGGGTCGCATCGCTCGCAGTTGGCGCCGGCGGGCGGAAGCCTGCCGGACGGGCTCGTTCAGGGCATTTTTCCAGACTGGCCCCCATGGGCCAAGCCGGACGCATGGACAAAATGTCCACCCCGACGGGCGCATCCGGCGCTGCGGGGCGGTTCGGTACGCGGCCCATGCTGCGGCCCGTGGCGACATTCTGCCTTGATCAGGCGCAATGCGCCGGTTCAGCCCTGGGCGATGCGGATCGCCGCGGCCGCGGCCAGTGGCGCCAGCACCGCGCTGGCGACCAGGCCGGCGCCCATCAACAGCAGCGCGCCGGTGGGGTCCAGGCCCTGCGCGGCGGCGGCCACGCTGCCGGCGCCGAACACCAGGACCGGCACGTACAGCGGCAGCGCCAGCAGGGCGACCAGGATGCCAGAGCGCTTCAGCCCCACGGTCAGGGCGGCGACCACCGCGCCCAGCAGGCTCAGGATCGGCGTGCCCAGCAGCAGGGTCAGCATCAACACCGGCAGCTGCGCCCGCGGCAGGTACAGGAACTCGCCCAGGACCGGCACCACCAGCAGCAGCGGCACGGTGGTGGTCAGCCAGTGGCCGAAGGTGCGCACCGCCACCAGCCAGGGCAGCGGTACCGGCGCCAGCAGCCACTGCTCCAGCGAGCCGTCCTCGGCATCGCCGCGGAACAGGCTGTCCAGCGACAGCAGGCCGGCCAGCAGTACCGCCACCCAGATCGCATAGGGGGCGACGTGGTCGCGCAGGATCTCGCGCCCGCCGCCCATGGCCAGGGCGAACATCACCACCACCAGCAGGGCGAACAGGGCCGGCTGCAGGGCGTCGCCGCGGCGGCGCCAGACCAGGCGCAGGTCGCGCAGCAGCAGGGCGCGGGCCGACTGGCGCAGGCCGGGCGCGGCGCTCATGCCTGGCCTCCCAGCAGCAGCATGCGGGTGCGCACCGGCGGCGCGGCATAGGCGCCGTGGGTGGTGACCAGGGTGGCCCCGCCATCGCGCAGGTGCGCGGAAATCATGCGGTTGACCAGGTTGATGCCGTCCAGGTCGAGGTTGGCGTAGGGCTCGTCCAGCAGCCACAGCGGCGCCGGCGACAGCCACAGCCGGGCCAGGGTCACGCGCTTCTTCTGCCCGGCCGACAGCTGCCGGGCCGGGGCGTCCTCGTAGCCGGCCATGCCCGTGATCTCCAGCGCCGCCTCGATCTGCTGGCCCTCGCGGCGGCCGTGCAGGCCGCACAGGAAGCGCAGGTTCTCCAGCACCGTCAGTTCGCCCTTCAGCGCCGGGAGGTGGCCCAGGTAGGCCACGGCGCGGGCGCGCAGCTCGGGCGAGGCGGGCTTGCCCTGGACCAGGACCTGGCCGGCGTCTGCGCGGAGCAGCCCGGCCAGCACCCGCAGCAGGGTGGTCTTGCCCACGCCGTTGCCGCCTTGCACCAGCAGCGCCTCGCCGGCATCGACGGCGAAATCCAGCGGGCCGAACACCGGCTCCTCGTTGCGGGCGAACGCCAGGCCATGGGCGGCCAGCAGCGGGGCGTGGGCGGTATCGGTCATCGCTGCGCATTGTAGCCGCGGGCGCTGGCGTGGCACTTGCCCGCACGCATTGCGTGGAGATGGCGCGTCCGGTAGCAAGCCGCCGGTCCTCTACCCACGGAGGAAGGCCAGGGGGCGGGATGCCGGGGTGTGGGCTGCGCCGGGGGACCGGCCCTCTCCTCCGATCCCCTCGTAGTGGGAGGGAGGGCGCCTACGGGGCTGGGACGACCCACTTCACGCAGCCCGTGTCGATGCCCTCCAGTCCTTCCGCCGGCGGCGCGAGGTACATCCGCAGCCTGACTGCCTCGCCAGCCCGCCAGTGCAGCACGCCCGCCTGGCCGAAGCGGCGGGCGAGGGCATCGGTGTCGGCGGTGGACAGGTCGGCGACCAGCCACCCCGGCTCCGGCCAGTTGCTTTCGGCGTCGCTGGCGAGGGTGGGCAGGCGGCGCAGGCCGAGGGCATCCAGCTCCGCCTGCAGGGCGGCGTCGGCCTGGCGGTTGTCCGCCTCGGGGCGCGGCCGCGAGCCGGGGTTCCAGGCAGTGATCACGGTCCAGCAGGTGGCCGGCAGGGCCGCGGCCAGCGCCGGCGGGGCGCGGTGTCCGGGCCGGAGCAGGCAGCTTCCGCCCGGGGCCAGGACCTCGTAGCGGGCGTCCAGGTAAGCCGCCAGCAGTTCCCCCGGGGCAGGCGGCGTGGCGGGAATGTGCTTATGCGCCATGGCCCATCATCCCCCGGCGGCCGCATTGCGTACACTCGCCCCTCCACGCGACTCCCCCGACGCCGAGATGCCAGTACAGATCCCGCCGACCAAGCTGCCCCGGGTGGGCACCACCATCTTCACCGTGATGTCGCAGCTGGCGGCCGAGCACGGGGCGGTCAACCTGGGCCAGGGTTTCCCGGACTTCCCGGTGCCGCAGCGGCTGGTGGACGAGCTGGACCGGGCCATGCGCGAGGGCCACAACCAGTACGCGCCGATGACCGGCGCGCCGGTGTTGCGCCAGGCGATCGCCGCCAAGGTACTGCGCTGCTACGGCGCGCAGGTTGATCCGGACGGCGAGATCACCGTCACCAGCGGCGCCACCGAAGCCATCTTCAATGCCATCCACGCGGTGGTGCGCCCGGGCGAGGAAGTAATCGTGCTCGACCCGGCCTACGACTGCTACGAGCCGGCAATCGAGCTGGCCGGTGCGCGCGGCGTGCACGTGCCGCTGGACCCGGCCACCTTCGCCGTGGACTGGGAGCGGGTGCGTGCCGCGGTCACGCCGAAGACCCGGCTGCTGATGATCAACAGCCCGCACAATCCCTCCGGCGCCATGTTCAGCGCCGACGACATGCGCGAGCTGGCCGCGCTGCTGGACGGCACTCGCATCCTGCTGGTGTCCGACGAGGTCTACGAGCACATCGTGTTCGACGGCCGCCGCCACGAGTCCGTGCTGCGCTGGCCGCAGCTGCGCGAGCGCGCCTTCGTCGTGTCCAGCTTCGGCAAGACCTACCACTGCACCGGCTGGAAGGTGGGCTACGCCATCGCCCCGCCGGCGCTGAGCGCCGAGTTCCGCAAGGTGCACCAGTACAACGTGTTCTGCACCTTCGCCCCGGCCCAGCACGCCTTCGCGGCGATGATCCGCGACGAACCGGAGCACGACCAGCAACTGGGCGCGTTCTACCAGGCCAAGCGCGACCGCTTCCGCGGGCAGCTGCTGGGCACCCGGCTCAAGCCGCTGCCGGTGCCGGGCGGCTACTTCCAGCTGGTGGACTATTCGGAGGTCAGCGACCTGCCGGACCACGAGTTCGTGAAGTGGCTGACCATCGAGAAGGGCGTGGCCGCGATCCCGCTGTCCCCGTTCTACGAGAACCCGCCCCCGGGCCAGCGCCTGGCCCGCCTGTGCTTTGCCAAGAACGAGGCAACGCTGGACGCGGCAATCGAGCGCCTCCAGGCACTGTGATTGGGGATTGGTGATTCGTGATTCGAAGGAGCGGAACCACATGATCGCTATCTGTCCGACACCCCCAGCAAGTCGCCCTTTCGCCAATCACTAATCACCAATTACGAATCACGAGCCCAGCAATGCAGGATTTGCGCATCTCCCTCGTCCAGGGCGACACCCGCTGGCACGATCCGGCGGCCAACCGCGAGTACTACGGGGCGCTGGTGGCGCCGCTGGCCGGGGCCACCGACCTGGTGGTGCTGCCGGAGACCTTCACCAGCGGCTTCTCCAACGAGGCGATCGACCGCGCCGAGGGCATGGACGGACCGACCGTGGCCTGGATCCGGGAGCAGGCGGCCAGGCTGGGGGCGGCGGTCACCGGCAGCGTGCAGCTGCGCACGGAGGAGGGCGTGTTCAACCGCCTGCTGTGGGCCACGCCCGACGGCGCGCTGGCGCACTACGACAAGCGCCACCTGTTCCGCTACGCCGGCGAGCACAGGCGCTATGCGCCGGGGTGGCAGCGCCTGACCGTGGAGTGGAAGGGCTGGCGGATCAATCCGCAGGTCTGCTACGACCTGCGCTTCCCGGTGTTCTGCCGCAACCGCTACGGGGTGGAGCGGCCGGACGGGATGGATTTCGACCTGCAGGTGTTCGTCGCCAACTGGCCCGCGCCGCGCGCGCATGCCTGGAAGACCCTGGCGCGGGCGCGGGCGATCGAGAACCTGTGCTACGTGGCCGCGGTCAACCGCGTCGGCCGCGACGGCAACGGCCTGGAGTACAGCGGCGACAGCGCGGTGATCGACTTCCTCGGCCAGGACCAGGTCGAGGCCCATGGCCGCGAGCAGGTGCTGACCACCACGCTCTCGGCCGCGGCCCTGGCCGCGCATCGCGAGCACTTCCCGGCCATGCTCGACGCCGACCCGTTCGAACTGCGCGACCCGGCCCGCTGAACCGCGGCCGACGGATGGCGGCCCCGGTGCACGGCACGGCGACGGAAGCCTGCTATATGCTCCGGCGCACGATCCTTCCGGAGGCTGCCATGATCCGACGTCCGCGTTCCGCTTCCCGTTTCCTGGCCACCGCCCTGGCGCTTGGCCTCGGCGTGCTGGCACTGCCCCAGGCACAGGCCGGCGAAGTGGACTGCAAGCTGCGCTTCAACCTGGAAGGCTGGTCGGTGTTCTACAAGACCGCCACCGGCACCGGCGTCATTACCTGCGACAACGGCGCCAGCCGCGCGGTGAGGATCACCGCCAAGGGCGGCGGCCTGACCTTCGGCAAGTCGAAGATCGAGAACGGCGTGGGCGAGTTCTCCGGCGTCAACAGCATCGCCGAGACCCTGGGCACCTATGCCGCGGCCGAGGTGCACGCCGGCGCGGCCAAGTCCAGCAAGGCCCAGGTCATGACCAAGGGCGATGTTTCCCTGGCGCTGGCCGGCACCGGCAAGGGCTGGGACCTGGGTGTCGCGTTTGGCAAGTTTGTGATCGAGTGATTCGGGATTCGGGATTCGGGATTCGGTGAGCCCGGGTCCGGAGGGCCGCCGGGCTGGCGGAGTGGTCGCGATCGCTCTTCTGATGCGCTCGTGATGCGCAGGCGATAACCGGGCAGGAACCGGTTCCGCATCGGCCGCGAGCGGAGTTTCCAGGCCCCGGAAACGGACCTGCCCGCGCTGGGCGGGCAGGTGGGTGCGGCTCCGTGGAGCCGCGATCGGACCAGCGGGGCTTAGCCCTGGCGCGGGCCGCGGCCGCCACGGCCGCCGCCACCCGGACGGCCGCCGCCACCGGGGCGCTTGGCGCGGTTGCCGGCGTTGCCGCGTGGGCCGCGGTCCTGGCCCGGGGTGGCGTGGTCGGAGGGGAAGTGCACGGCGTTGCCCGGATGGCCATAGGGACGCGCCGCCTTGCGCGCGCCCTGGCCGGCGCCCGGCTTGCCGGAGCGCTTGCCGCCCGGGCCGGCGTTGCGGTGGCCGCTGGGGCCGGTGGCCACGCCCTCGGGCACGTACCAGGTGCGGAATGCGGCCGGGTTGCCGTCCGGCAGCGGCTTCAGCGCGCCCTTCTGCTTGCGCTGCTTGAACGGCTTCTGCGACTGCTTGGCCGCCATCTCGCCGCTGACGGTGAGGCCGCCGTGCGGCTTCTTGCCGCCGCGGCCGCCGCGACGGTCCTCGCGCACGTGGTCGAAGCGGCGCAGTTCGCGGCCCTCGTCGGCGGTGTTGTGGCCGTTGACGTAGGCCTGCCCGCCCTGGCGCACGTGCAGCGCGGTCTTGGCCGCGCGGCGCTGGCCAATCACCGGCTGCAGGGTCAGGGTGGAGGGCGCGTTGGCGTCCAGGCCCAGCTCGCGGCGCAGGGCGTCGACCTGCTCCTGCGGCAGTTCCTGCGACTGCCCGCGCAGCAGCTCGCGCGGCAGGCTGATGTTGCCGTAGCGCACGCGCTTGAGGCGGCTGACCTGGCAGCCCTGCGATTCCCACAGGCGGCGCACTTCGCGGTTGCGGCCTTCCTTGACCACGACCTTGAACCAGTCGTGCGAGTCGGTGCCGCCGATGCGCTCGATCTGGTCGAACTTGGCCGGGCCGTCCTCCAGGGCCACGCCGCGGGCGAGGCGGTCGACCACGTTGTCCGGCACGCGCTCCTGGCCTTCCGGTGCGCGCACGCGCACCACGTACTCGCGCTCGACCTCGTGCGAGGGATGCATCATCGCGTTGGCGATCTCGCCGTCGGTGGTCAGCAGCAGCAGGCCGGTGGTGTTGATGTCCAGGCGGCCGATCGCGATCCAGCGCGCGCCCTTGAGCCGCGGCAGCGACTCGAAGATGGTCGGGCGGCCCTCGGGATCCTCGCGGGTGGTCACTTCGCCTTCGGGCTTGTTGTAGACCAGCACGCGCGCCGGCTCGGTCAGGGCCGAGGCCACGAAGGCCTTGCCGTCGAGTTCGACGCGGTCGCCGCTGCGGATGCTCTGGCCGACCTGCGCGACCTCGCCGTTGACCTTCACCAGGCCGTCGGCGATGCGCTGCTCCAGCGCGCGGCGCGAGCCGAGGCCGGCCTGGGCCAGGACCTTGTGCAGGCGCTCCTCGATCTTCGCGGCCGGGGCGGCGTCCTCGCTGCGCTTGAGCGAGAGCTTGCCGAGGGTCTTGCGTGGGGTTGTTTCAGTCATGGGTATTGCTCCGGCCTTCGGTATCGTCCGGGGCCTGGGTTGCGGGACCGGCGGCCGTATCGGCGGCCTCCGGCGAGTGGGGGGTGTCCTGGGCGGCGGCATCGGCCGCGCCTGCATCGGTTGCCGCCTGGGCGTTGGCGCCGGCCCGGCCCTCGGCGGGGTTCGCGTCCGCGTCCTGCGGCTGCGCCCCGGCGTCGTTGGCGGAGACGCCGGCCGCGGCCGGGGCTGCGTCCGGATCCAGCGGCAGTTCCGGTTCCAGCTCGCCGATGTCCTTCAGTTCGGACAATGGCGGCAGTTCGTCCAGCCGCTTGAGGCCGAAGTAGTCCAGGAACTGCTTGGTGGTGCCGTACAGGGCCGGGCGGCCCGGCACGTCGCGGTGGCCGACCACGCGGATCCACTCCCGTTCCTCCAGCGCCTGGATGATGTTGCTGCTCACCGCCACGCCGCGCACCTGCTCGATCTCGCCGCGGGTGATCGGCTGGCGGTAGGCGATCAGCGCCAGGGTCTCCAGGGTGGCGCGGGTGTAGCGGGTCTTGCGCTCGGTCCACAGGCGGGCCACCCAGGGGTGGACCTCGGCCTTGACCTGGAAGCGGAAGCCGGAGGCAACCTCCACCAGCTCCACGCCGCGGTCGGCGCAGGCCTCGCGTAGCTGTTCCAGCGCCGTTTCCACGGCCCCCGGCGGGATCGGTTCGTCCTCCGGGAACAGGCCGCGCAGCTGCGCCAGCGGCAGGGGCTGGTTGGCCGCCAGCAGGGCAGCCTCGACGATGCGGTTGATCAGCGCCTGGTCCATGAATCTCGCAGGATCGGTTGAAGGGTGGGGCGGGCTTACTCTTCCGCCGCGGCGGAGGAGTCGTCGCCTTCGTCGAACTCGCTGTGGAATTCGAGCGGTGCGTTGGTGTTGCCGACCGCCAGCGACTTGACGTAGATCGGCGCCAGCGGTGCGTCCTGGACGATGTCCAGCAACTGCTCCTTGGCCAGCTCGAGCATGGCCAGGAAGGTCACCAGCACGCCCAGGCGGCCTTCCTCGGGGGTGAACAGCGACTCGAAGCGGTGGAAGCGGCCGTCGTCCAGCCGCTGCAGCACCTCGCCCATGCGCTGGCGGACGCTCAGCGCCTCGCGCCGGATGGCGTGGCCGCTGAACAGCTCGGCCCGGCGCAGCACGTCGTGCAGGGCCAGCAGCATCTCGCGCAGGTCCACCGGCGGCGGTAGGCGGATGGCCTGGCGGTCCGGCACGTGGGCCTGCACCGGCAGGGTGTCGCGTTCCATGCGCGGCAGCGCGTCCAGGTCCTCGGCCGCCTGCTTGAAGCGCTCGTACTCCTGCAGGCGGCGCACCAGCTCGGCGCGCGGGTCGGCTTCCTCGCCGTCCTCGTTCACCGGCCGCGGCAGCAGCATCCGTGACTTCACCTCGGCCAGGATCGCGGCCATCACCAGGTACTCGGCGGCCAGCTCGAAGCGCAGGTCCTGCATCACGTTGATGTAGTCCACGTACTGCCGGGTGATCTCGGCGACCGGGATGTCCAGGATGTCCAGGTTCTGGCGGCGGATCAGGTACAGCAGCAGGTCAAGCGGGCCCTCGAACGCGTCGAGGATGACTTCCAGCGCATCCGGCGGGATGTACAGGTCCTGCGGGATCTGCAGCAGCGGCTGCCCGTGCACGATCGCCAGCGGCATTTCCTGCTGCTGCGGTGCGGACGGCTGCTGCGGCGTTTGCAGGGTCGCGTCTTGCGCGGGTTCGGAACTCATCTGCTCGGAAAGCCATGCCCGGGTAGGGGCGCACGCAGCGCCCCGGGGCGGGAACGCGGTGCCACCTGCGGATGGCGGACGTCGCCGTGGGGACGGGACGGGCGCCTGTAAGCACATCAATACAGGCCCAGGTCGCGCGGGGCGGCGGCCGGGTGCCGGGGAGGTCGTCTGCGTGGCGGTTCGCGGGTCAGCGGATCGGTCGTCGGTCGGCCGGGTGTGGAGCGGGATACCGCGCCCGGATTCCCCTGTACGGGCTGGCAGCCCTTGCAGTCTGGAGCCGACGGGCCGCTGCTTCACGGCCGCATGTGGTGCCAAGGGTAAGCGCTGCCCGGCGGCGTGTCCAGCACCGCGGTGCATGGCCGGACAGGCGGCAGATACAATCCGGGCCAACGCGTGCGGGAGCCAGCCATGTGGTACGTGATCGAGGGACATGACGCCGAGGGCGCGCTGCCGCGCCGGCGCCAGGCGCGACCGGCGCACCTGGCGCGGCTGCAGGCCCTGCGCGAGGCCGGGCGCCTGCTGGTGGCCGGGCCTTGCCCGGCGATCGATGCCGAGGACCCGGGCCCGGCCGGCTTCAGCGGCAGCGTGGTGATCGCGCAGTTCGACTCGCTGCAGCAGGCGCGTGCCTGGGCCGGGGCCGATCCCTACGTCGAGGCCGGGGTCTACGCGCGCGTCGAGGTGCGGCCGTTCCTGCCGGTCCTGCGCTGAGGAACGCGCCGCGGAACCTTGACGCCGCCTTGGCGTCCCGCATGGAAACGTTTACATTCGCGTCACGTTTCCGCGCAGGAGCCGTCCGATGGTACGCCCGGTCGTCACGATCCGCGATGTCGCCCGCGAGGCCGGGGTCTCGGTGGCCACCGTCTCGCGCGCGCTCAACGGCCACGCCAACGTGGCCGAGCCGGTGCGCAAGCAGGTCGAGGCGGTGGCGCAGCGCCTGCGCTACAGCCCGCACGGCGCCGCGCGCAGCCTCAGCAGCCGCAGCACCCAGACCATCGGCGTGGTGCTGCCGGACCTGCATGGCGAGTTCTTCTCCGAGCTGATCCGCGGCATCGGCGCCGGCGCGCGCGCGCGCCGCAAGCACATGCTGCTGTCCAGCTACCACGGCGACCCCGAGCAGCAGGCCGCGGCGTTGCGCGCGATGCGCGGGCGGGTCGACGGCCTGCTGGTGATGTCGCCGTTCGCCGACCAGCCCGGGTTCCTCGAGGAGAACCTGCCGCCATTGCCCGCGGTGCTGGTCAACACCCACCAGGCCGAGCCGGCCTGGCCGGCGTTCGAGGTGGACAACCACGCCGGGGCGATGGCGATGACCGCGCACCTGCTCGCGCTGGGCCACCGCCGCATCGCCTTCATCGCCGGCCCGGAGCCCAACTACGACGCGCAGGAACGCCTGCGTGGCTTCCGCGAGGCCATCGCCGCGCATCCGGGCGCGAGCGGATGCGAGTACCCGGGCGATTTCGACGAGGCTTCGGGGCACCGCGCGGGGCAGGCGATCCTCGCCGCGGGCGAGCGTCCGCAGGCGGTGTTCGCGGCCAACGACATGATGGCGCTGGGCTGCCTTTACGCATTCGCGCAGGCCGGCGTACGGGTGCCGCAGGACATCGCGCTCGCAGGCTTCGACGACATCCCGCTGGCGCGTTTCGTTCACCCGTCCTTGACCACGATGCGAGTGAGTATCGCGCAACTCGGAGGACGCGCAGTGGAGCGCCTGCTCGACCAGATCGAAGCCGGCGCGGACGTGGCCGGACCCGCATCGGGCGAGGTGGCGGACCGGCACGTGCTGGCACCGGAACTGGTGGTGCGCGCATCCAGCGGGGGCCCGGAGCATCCCGCGTCCGGCACCGGTCCGGGCTAGACGAACGAAGGCCTGACCGCATCAGGCCCATCCATCCTGGGAGGGAGCGATGAAACGCATTGGAACCGATCGGCCCGCGCGCAGCCTGCTGAGCCTGGCGCTGGCAGGCTGCCTGGCGCTGGGTAGCGGCGCGGCGCTGGCGCAAAGCTCGGCCGCGACCATCCGCGGCCACGTGCATGCCGATTCCGCGCCCGCGGCCGGCGCCACCGTCACCGCGGTCAACACCGCCACCGGCCTGCGGCGCAGCGTGCGCGTGTCCGGCGAGGGACGCTACACCCTGGCCGGCCTGCCGCCGGGCACCTATCGCGTGGAGGTCGACGCCAACGGCCAGACCGCCTCCCGCGAGCTGACGGTGCAGGTTGGCCAGACCGCGACCGTGGACCTGGGCGTGGGCGGCCTGCCGGAGGGCGCGCCGACCGGCGAGGCGACCACCCTGGAGGCGGTGCAGGTCACCGCGCAGGCCGCGGTGGAGACCCGCACCTCGGAGGTGGCCAGCTACGTCACCCAGAAGCAGATCCAGGCGCTGCCGCAGAACACCCGCAACTTCCTCGCCTTCGCCGACACCGCGCCGGGCGTGCAGTTCATCACCGACGCCAGCGGCAACACCCGGATCCGCTCCGGCGCGCAGAGCGCCAACGCGGTCAACGTGTTCATCGACGGCGTGGGCCAGAAGAACTACGTGACCACCGGCGGCATCAGCGGCCAGGACACCAGCCGCGGCAACCCCTTCCCGCAGTCGGCGATCGGCGAGTACAAGGTCATCACCCAGAACTACAAGGCCGAGTTCGACCAGCTCAGCAGCGCGGCGATCGTGGCCGCCACCCGCTCCGGCTCCAACGAGTTCGAGGGCAGCTTCTTCTGGGACCGCACCAGCACCGAGTGGCGCTCGCGCAGCCGCTTCGAGGAGCGCGAGGGCGCGACCAAGGCCGAGAGCAAGCAGGAGCAGTATGGCGTCAGCTTCGGCGGCCCGATCATCCGCGACGTGGCCCACTTCTTCCTCGCCTACGAGGCCAAGGAGTACCAGACCCCCCGCAACTTCCTGCTCGGCCGCGGCTACACCCCCGACCAGTTGCCGCCCGACCTGCGCGAGCAGTACGGCACCGGCACCTACACCTCGCCGTTCAAGGAGGACCTGTACTTCGCCAAGGTCGACTGGCTGTTCGGCGAGAACCACTACTTCGAGCTCACCGCCAAGTACCGCGACGAGAGCGAGACCATCCAGGTGCAGGACCAGCGCCTGCCGCCGGCGGCCACGCTCAACACCAACGAGGAGACCCGGGTCGACCTGCGCTACCAGCTGACCGCAGGCGACTGGCTCAACGACGCCCACATCACCTACGAGGACGCGTTCTGGAGCCCGTTGCCGGCCAACTTCGTGCCCGGCTACTACCTCAGCGACGGCAACTGGACCGACACCATCGTCCGCAGCGGCGGCAGCGACAACTACCAGGACAAGGGCCAGAAGGGCTGGTCCTTCCAGGACGACCTCACCTACAGCGGCTGGGACGGCCATACGCTGAAGATGGGCATCAAGTACAAGAAGGTCGACCTGAAGACCCTGGAGCAGAACAAGTACAACCCGGTCTTCTACTACGACATCAACGAAAGCCTGGACGTGCCGGTGCACGTGGAGTTCGGCGCGCCGGTCGCCGGGTTCGGCAACGGCACCGCCTCCTCCGGCAACAAGCAGTTCGGCATCTACATCCAGGACGACTGGGAGGTCAACGAGCACCTGACCGTCAACCTGGGCGTGCGCTGGGACTACGAGCAGACGCCCAGCTACGAGGACTACGTCACCCCGCAGCAGGTGGTGGACGCGCTGCGCGCCTCCAACGCCGCGCTTCCGGGCTCCAGCGTGGACGTCGAGGACTACATCAGCACCGGCAACAACCGCAAGGCGGACAAGGACAACTGGGCCCCGCGCCTGGGCTTCTCCTGGGACTTCTTCGGCGACCAGCGCCACGTGCTGTTCGGCGGCGCCGGCCGTTCCTACGACCGCAACCTGTTCGACTACCTGCAGAACGAGGTCTCCAAGGCCAGCTGGGGCCAGTACACCTACGACTTCGACACCCCGGCCCACCCCTGCGACACCGCCACCGGGGCGACCTGCCGTGCCTGGGACCCGCGCTACCTGGATCCGGAGTTCCTGCGCGCCTCGGCCAGCGTGGCCGGCGCGCGCGAGGTGTTCCTCAACCACAACGACCTGGAGGTCCCGTACTCGGACCAGTTCAGCCTCGGCATCCGCGACACCTGGGCGCTGGGCGGGCACGACTGGAGCACCGAGCTGACCTTGTCCTACGTGCGCAGCCACGACGGCATCGCGTTCCTGCTGGGCAACCGCCGCGACGACGGCAGCTTCTTCCCCTCCGATCCGCCGGACGCGACCGATCCGCCGCCGTGGGGCATCGGCTTCGCCCCGTTCTCCAACCTGATCCTGGCGCAGAACGCGCTGGAGACCCGCACCCGCTCGGTCTACCTCAAGGTGGAGAAGCCGTACACCAACGCCTCGCCGTGGGGCGTGACCCTGGCCTACACCTGGACCGATTCGGAGCAGAACAGCCCGGTCGACGGCTGGCCGGGCGCATTCAACGCCGAACGGATCGAGGATTACGGCTGGTTCCCGGGCAAGGTGCCGGAGAACCGGGTGGTGCTGACCGGCATCTGGGACGGCCCCTGGGGCATGACCTTCTCCGGCAAGGGCACCTGGGCCGACGCCACCCCGCGCTACTACCAGAACTGCAACGTCTCCGCCTGGGCGTACTGCTACTACGACAGCTACACTCCGGACGAGGAGTTCAAGCAGCTGGACGTGGCGCTTGAGAAGGTCTGGGACACCGGCGGCGGAATCAGCTTCCGCGTGCGCGGCGACGTGCTCAACGTGTTCAACTGGTCCAACTACGACGGCTACGAGGACTGGCGCGGAGGCGCGGGCGAGCCGCAGAATCCGGCCTGGGGCACGCCGTTGTCGATCGCCTTGCCGACGCGTACGTTCAAGCTGACGCTCGGGATCGACTGGTGAGCGCCGGCGCGCCGCCGCCGGCCTGCCTGCACCGGGGCGGCGGCGCGCACGGCATGGAGCGGATCCGGTCCCGCCGCCGGCGGCAATGAGGAGAGAGCGGTCTTGAAACGGTGGTACTGGCAACGCTGCATCGTCCCCCTGGCGGGCCTCCTGTTGCTGCTGGCCGGATGCCGGCAGGAAACGCCGCCGCCGCCGGCCGAGCTGCCGCCGCCGCCCAAGCCCGACGTGATCCTGATCGAGCCCGTGCTCCCCGAACGCCCGCCGCGGCCGGAACTGCCGCCGCTGTTCCGCGACATCGAGCGGCGCACGTTCCAGTTCTTCTGGGACACCACCAACGAGCAGAACGGGTTGACCCCGGACCGCTATCCCTCGCGCCCGTTCGCCAGCGTGGCCTCGATCGGCTTCGCCCTGACCGCGTACCCGATCGGCATCGAGAACGGCTGGGTCAGCCGCACCCAGGCGGTGGACCGCACCCTGACCACGCTGCGCTTCCTGCGCGACATCCCGCAGGGGCCCCAGGCCACCGGGCGCGGTGCGTACAAGGGCTTCTACTACCACTTCCTCGACATGCAGAACGGCCACCGCTACGACAGCTGGGTGGAGCTGTCCAGCGTGGACACCGCGATCCTGATGATGGGCGTGCTGTTCGCCCAGGCCTACTACGAAGGCGACGACCCGCGCGAACAGGAGATCCGCAAGCTGGCCGACCAGCTCTACCGCCGGGTGGACTGGAAGTGGCTGCAGGTGCGCCCGCCGCTGATCTCGATGGGCTGGTTCCCCGAGAGCGGGTTCATCCAGCACGACTGGATGGGCTACAACGAGGCCATGCTGCTGTACATCCTGGCCCTGGGCTCGCCGACCCACGCGGTCGAGCCGGAGGCCTGGACGGTGTGGACCCGCACCTACAACAACGACTGGGGCGTGTACTACGGCCAGGAGTACCTGAGCTTCGGCCCGCTGTTCGGCCACCAGTACAGCCATGTCTGGATCGACTTCCGCGACATCCAGGACCAGTACATGCGCGAACGCGGGATCGACTACTTCCTCAACAGCCGCCGCGCGGCGCTGGCCCAGCGCGAGTACGCCATCGCCAACCCGATGAAGTGGAAGGACTACGGCGAGAACGTCTGGGGCCTGACCGCCGGCGACGGCCCGCAGAACACCCGCCAGATCTACCGCGGCGAGGAGCGCGAATTCCGCCACTATTCCTCGCGCGGCGCCGGCCTGCGCGAGAACTTCGACGACGGCACCATCGCCCCGACCGCGGCGATCTCCTCGATCGTGTTCGCGCCGGAGGTGGTGATCCCGGCCACGGAGGAGATGCTCCGCCGCTACGGCGACTACCTGTACTCCAGCTACGGCTTCCTGGACTCGTTCAACCCCAGCTTCAACTACGACATCCCGCTCAAGACCGGGCGCGTCGTCCCCGGCAAGGGCTGGGTGGCCAGCGACTACATCGGCATCGACCAGGGGCCGATCCTGGCGATGATCGCCAACTACCGCAACGAGTTCGTGTGGTCGGTGATGAAGAAGAGCCCGTACATCCGCACCGGCCTGGAGCGTGCCGGCTTCCGCGGCGGCTGGCTGGCGCCGGAGGACGAGGACGAGGGCATGGAAGCCGACCGCCGCGCCGCCGACGCGCGCGCGCTGGGCATGGCCGAGTCGCGCGCGGCGGCCGCCGAGGCCCAGCGCAAGGAGCAGCAGCGCAGGGAAGAGCCGGCCGCGGCCAACCGCGCGCAGCCGCCGAGGCAGTGATGGCCACGCCGCGGCTGCTGCGTGCCTGCCTGCTGCCGTTGCTGGCGCTGCTGCTGGCCGGTTGCGGCGGCGACCCGGCCGCGCAGCCGGTGCGCTTCTGGGCGATGGGCCGCGAGGCCGAGGTGGTAAGCGTCCTGGTCGAGGAGTTCGAGCGCGAGAGCGGGATCGAGGTGGAGATCCAGCAGATCCCCTGGACCGCCGCGCACGAGAAGCTGCTGACCGCGTTCGCCGCCGACGCGATGCCGGACGTGTGCCAGCTCGGCAATACCTGGATCCCCGAATTCGCCCAGCTGGGCGCACTGCAACCGCTGCAGGCGCGGGTGGATGCCTCGGCCAGCATTGAACCGGCCGACTACTTCCAGGGCATCTGGGACACCGCCGTGGTCGACGGCCAGCTGGTGGGCGTGCCGTGGTACGTGGACACGCGCCTGCTGTTCTACCGCAAGGACCTGCTGCGCGAGGCCGGGGTTGGACAGCTGCCACGCACCTGGGCCGAGTGGGAGCAGGCCATGGCCGCGGTCAAGCGCCACCTGGGGCCCGGGCGCCACGCCATCCTGATGCCGCTCAACGAATTCGAGCAGCAGCTGTCGCTGGCGCTGCAGCAGGACGACCCGCTGCTGCGCGACGACGACACCCGCGGCAACTTCTCCAGCCCCGGCTTCCGCCGCGCGCTGGCGTTCTACGCCAACGTGTTCGAGCAGGGCTGGGCGCCGAAGGTCTCCGAGACCCAGATCTCCAACGTCTGGGACGAATTCTTCCGTGGCTCCTACGCGTTCTACCTGTCCGGGCCCTGGAACATCCGCGAGTTCCGCCGCCGCCAGCCGCCGCAGCTGGAAGGGCAGTGGGGCACGATGCCGCTGCCGGGGCCGCACGGCCCGGGCGCGGGCATCGCCGGCGGCACCAGCCTGGTCCTGTTCCGTGGCTCGCCGCGTTCGGAACAGGCCTGGAAGCTGGTGGAGTTCCTTTCGCGCCCGGACATCCAGCAGCGCTTCCACGCCTTGATCGGCGACCTGCCGCCGCGCCGCAGCGCCTGGGAACACCCTGACCTGGCCGGCGACCCGCTGGCCGCCGCGTTCCGCGACCAGCTGGAGCGCGCGAAGCCGGCGCCCAAGGTGCTGGAGTGGGAGCGCATCGCCCAGGAGATGCGCCTGGTCACCGAGCGGGTGGTGCGCGGCGGCCTGGCCCAGGACGCGGCCGCGCGCGAGCTGGATGCGCGGGTCGACGGCATCCTCGCCAAGCGGCGCTGGATCCACGAACGCGCCGCCGCGCAGGGGGCGGGGCGATGAGCGCGCGCCTGGCCGGATGGCTGTTCGTGGGCCCGGCGCTGCTGGTGCTGGGCCTGTTCTTCGCCCTGCCGGTGCTGTCGGCGCTGGCGCTGAGCCTGACCGACTTCGACCTGTACGCGCTGGCGGACATGCGCAACCTGCGCTTCGTCGCCCTGGACAACTACCTGGAGCTGTTGCGCACGCCGCTGTTCTGGAAGGCGCTGTGGAACACCACCTATTTCGTGGTGGTGGGCGTGCCGTTGTCGGTGGCGGTGTCGCTGGGCGCGGCACTGCTGCTCAACGCCCCGGCTGCGCGGCTGCGCGGCCTGTTCCGCACCGCGCTGTTCGCGCCGGTGGTCACCACCCTTGTGGCGGTGGCGGTGATCTGGCGCTACCTGTTCCATACCAGCTACGGCCTGGTGAACTGGGCGCTGGGCCACCTGGGCATCGACCCGGTCGACTGGCTGGGCGACCCGCGCTGGGCGATGCCGACCATCATCCTGTTCGCGGTGTGGAAGAACTTCGGCTACAACATGGTGATCTTCCTCGCCGGCCTGCAGGCCATCCCGCGCGACCTGTACGAGGCCGCGCGCATCGACGGCGCCTCGCGCTGGCAGCAGTTCCTGCACATCACCCTGCCGCAGCTGGGGCCGGTGCTGCTGGTGGTCGGGGTGATCACCGTGTCCGGCTACTTCCAGCTGTTCGCCGAGCCCTACGTGATGACCCGCGGCGACCCGCTGCAGAGCACGGTCAGCGTGCTGTACTTCATGTTCGAGGAAGGCTTCAAGTGGTGGAACCTGGGCCGCGCCTCGGCCGTGGCCTTCCTGCTGTTCGTGGTGATCCTGGCGGCGACCACGCTGATGCTGCGGCTCGGCCGCCGCAGGGGGATGGTATGAGCGCAGGGCAGTCCATCGGGCGCGAGGTCGGGCAGTCGCGCCTGCACGCGCTGCTGGTCAACGGCGCGTTGTTTGCGCTGGCGCTGGTGAGCCTGGCTCCGCTGCTGTGGATGCTCTCGGTGTCGTTCATGCCCACCGGCGAGGCCGCGCGTTTCCCGCCGCCGTTGCTGCCCTCGGAGCTGAGCGTGGAGAACTACCGGGCGCTGTTCGGCCGCACCGGCATGGGCCGCAACTTCCTCAACAGCCTGCTGGTGGCCGGCGCGATCACCATCGGTTCGCTGCTGGTGAACACCCTGGCCGGCTATGCCTTCGCCAAGCTGCGCTTCCGCGGCCGCGACCGGCTGTTCCAGCTGCTGCTGGCGGCGCTGGTGGTGCCGGCGCAGGTGGCGATGCTGCCGCTGTTCCTGCTGATGAAGCAGCTGGGCCTGGTCAACAGCTACGCCGGCGTGGTGCTGCCGGCGCTGGCCAGCGTGTTCGGCATCTTCCTGGTGCGGCAGTACGCGCGCTCGATCCCCGACGAGCTGCTGGAGGCGGCGCGGATCGACGGGGCGGGGGAGTGGCGGATCTTCTTCTCCATCGTCCTGCCCATGCTCAAGCCGGTGCTGGTGACGCTGGCGATCTTCTCCTTCATGGCCGCCTGGAACGACTTCATGTGGCCGCTGATCGTGCTCACCGACCAGGAGCACTACACCCTGCCGGTGGCCCTGGCCACGCTCTCGCGCGAGCACATCATGGACGTGGAACTGATGATGGCCGGCGCGGTGGTCACGGTGCTGCCGGTGCTGCTGCTGTTCCTGCTGCTGCAGCGCTACTACATCCAGGGCCTGCTGCTGGGCAGCGTCAAGGGATAGGAGGTTCGTCGATGGTGCCTGTGGCGATGCGTGGAGCCATCCTGCTGTCGGGCGCACTGGCGCTGCATCCCGCCGTCGCCGGCGCGCAGGCGCGGGTGCTGGACGGGTTCGAGGATCCGGCGCCGTGGAGGGTGGTCGCGTCCGACCAGGTCAGCGGTGCGATCCGCCGCGTCGAAGGCGCCCGGGGCGGGGCCCTATGCCTGGACTACGACTTCAACGGTGTGTCCGGCTACGCCGGCATCCAGCGCGACCTGCCGCTGGAGTACCCGGACAACTACCGCTTCTCCTTCCACCTGCGCGGCGATTCCCCGGCCAACGACCTGCAGTTCAAGCTGGTCGACGCCAGCGGCGACAACGTGTTTTGGGTCAACCGCCCGCGCTACGACTTCCCGGCCGACTGGACCGAGGTGCGCTACCGCACCCGCCACATCGACAAGGCCTGGGGCCCGGATCCGGATCGCGTGCTCCGCCGCAGTGCCAAGGTCGAGTTCACCATCTACAACAATGCCGGCGGCCGCGGCAGCGTCTGCTTCGACGAGCTGGCGCTGGAACCGCTGCCGCCGGATCCGGCCACCCCGCCGGCGGCCGTTGCGGTGGAGGCCAGCACTGCCGCCGCCCGCGCCGTGCACGCCATCGACGGCGACCGCGGCACGGCCTGGGAGGCCCGCGGCCGCCAGCGCCTGTTGCTGGACCTGGGCCAGGAGCGCGAGTTCGGTGGCCTGGTGCTGCGCTGGGCCGATGCCCGCCGGCGCCCGCAGCGCTACGCGGTGGAACTGGAAGATGCCGACGGCCAGTGGCGCACGGTGCGCACGGTCGAGCAGGGCCGCGGTGACAGCGACTGGTTGGCGCTGCCGGAAGCGGAGGCGCGGCGGATCGCGCTGCGGCTGGAAGGCGGACGCTACGCCCTGGCCGAGGCGCAGGTGCAGCCGCTGGAGTTCTCGGCCCATCCCAATGATTTCATCAAGGCCCTGGCCCGCGAGCTGCCGCGCGGCTGGCTGCCGCGCGGTTTCAGCGGCGAGCAGCCCTACTGGACCATCATCGGCGTCGATGGTGGCAGCGAGCAGGGCCTGGTCGGCGAGGACGGCGCGGTCGAGCTGGCGCGTGGCGGCTTCAGCATCGAGCCCTTCGTGCTCGAAGGCGGCCGGCTCGTCGGCTGGGCCGACGTGAAGCCGGTGCAGCGCCTGCCCGGCGAGGGGCTGCCCATGCCGGAGGTGGAGTGGACCGCGGCCGGCGAAGGCGGCGATGCGCCGGCGCTGCAGGTTTCCGCCTTCGCCCATGGCCAGGCGGGCGACTCGCGCGTGGTCGCGCGCTACCGCCTGCGCAACCCGCATCCACAACCACGCGAGTACGTGCTGGCGCTGGCGGTGCGGCCTTTGCAGGTCAATCCGCCGGCGCAGTTCCTCAACACCATCGGCGGCGTCAGCCCGATCAGCTCGCTGGCCATCGACGGCGCCACCGTGTCGGTGGACGGCCGGCCGCGGGTCTACGCGACCCGGCCACCGGACCAGGCCTTTGCCACGCCGTTCGACGCCGGGCTGGACGTGCAGCGCCTGGCCTCCGGCGACATCCCTGCCGCATCCGCGGTGGAGGATCCGACCGGCCTGGCCTCGGGCATGCTGCTGTACCGCTGGCGGCTGGCCCCCGGCGAGGAACGCGAGGTCGCCCTGGTCGCGCCGCTGGACGGCGAAACTGCTCCGCCGCCCGGTTTCGACGCCGCGCGTGCCGCCGAAGAAACCGCTGCGCGCTGGCAGGAACTGCTGGGCCAGGTGGAGCTGCGGCTCCCGGCGGAGGGCCGCGACTTCGCCGCCACCGTGCGCACCGCGCTGGCGCACATGCTGGTCTCGCGCGTCGGCCCGCGCCTGCAGCCGGGCACGCGCTCGTATTCGCGCAGCTGGATCCGCGACGGGGCGATGATCTCCGAAGGCCTGCTGCGCCTGGGGCGGCCCGAGGTCGTGCGCCAGTACCTGGAGTGGTACGCGCCCTACCAGTTCGAGAACGGCAAGGTCCCGTGCTGCGTCGACGCGCGCGGCAGCGACCCGGTGCCGGAGAACGACAGCCACGGCGAGCTGGTGTTCAACATCGCCGAGTACTGGCGTTACACCGGCGACCGCGAATTCCTGCAGCGGATGTGGCCGCACGTGCGCGGTGCGTTCGACTACATGGAACGGCTGCGCGCCAGCGAGCGCACGGAGGAGAACCGCAGGCGCGACCCGGCCTTCTACGGGATGATGCCGGTGTCGATCAGCCACGAGGGCTATTCGGCCAAGCCGATGCACTCGTACTGGGACAACTTCTGGGCCCTGCGCGGCTACAAGGACGCGGTGGAAGTGGCCCAGGCGCTGGGCTTGCGCGAGGAGGCCCGGCGCATGGCCGCCGCGCGCGACCAGTTCCGCGCCGACCTCGCCGCATCGCTGCGCGCCGCCACCGCCCGCCATGGCATCGACTACCTGCCCGGCGCCGCGGAACTGGGCGACTTCGACCCGACCTCGACCACCATCGCGCTGGCCCCGGGCGGCGAGCAGGACTGGCTGCCGCGCGAGCTGCTGGAGAACACCTTCGAGCGCTACTGGCAGCAGTTCGTCGAGCGCCGCGACGGCCGCCGCGAATGGAAGGACTACACGCCCTACGAGTGGCGCAACGTGGCCGCCTTCGTGCGCCTGGGCTGGCGCGACCGCGCCTGGCAGGCGGTGGAGTACTTCTTCGCCGACCGCGCGCCGCCGCCCTGGAACCAGTGGGCCGAGGTGGTCTCGGCCACGCCGCGCAAGCCGTTCTTCGTCGGCGACCTGCCGCATGCCTGGGTGGCCTCGGACTTCGTGCGCTCGGCGCTGGACATGTTCGCCTACCACCGCGAGCGCGACGACAGCCTGGTGCTGGCCGCCGGCGTGCCGCTGGACTGGCTGGAAGGCGAGGGCATCCAGGTGCGCGGCCTGCACACCCCCCACGGCCGCCTCGGCTACGCGCTGCGCCGCCGCGACGGACAGCTGCAGCTGGACGTGGCCGGCGACGCAGGGCTGCCGCCGGGCGGGCTGGTGCTGCCCTGGCCATACGCGGGCCATCCCGGACGGACGACGATCGATGGCCGCCCCGCCAAGTGGACCGGTGGCGAGCTGCGCATCACCCGGCCCGGGGCAGAGGTAAGGATCGAGGTGGCCGGTCCGTAACCGTCGGCAACAAAAAAGCCGGGCATTGCCCGGCTTTCCTGGTGTCGAGGTGAGGCGGCTCAGGCCGCGCGCGCCGCGGCAACAATCCCGGCGGCCTTGGCCGCGCTGGCCTCGACCTTGTCCCACTCGCCGGCCTTGAGCCAGTTCTTCGGCACCATCCACGAGCCGCCCACGCAGACCACGTTCGGCTGGGCCAGGAACTCGGCCGCGGTGTCTTCGGTGATGCCGCCGGTGGGGCAGATCTTCAGCTCGGCCAGCGGGCCGGCCAGGCCCTTGAGCATGGCCAGGCCGCCGACCGCGTTGGCCGGGAACAGCTTGCACACGCGGAAGCCGCGCGCCATCAGCGACAGGAATTCGGTCGGGGTCGCACCGCCGGGCACGGCCGGGATCGGCGCCCTGGCCAGCGCGTCGGCCAGTTCGGCCGGGGTGCCCGGGGTGACCAGGAAATCGGCGCCCAGCTCGATGCACTTCTGCATCTGCTCGACCGTGGTCACCGTGCCCATGCCCACGGCGATGCCGGGCAGTTCCTTCTTGAGCGCCACCAGCGCATCCAGCGCGCAGGGGGTGCGCAGGGTCAGTTCGATCGCGGTCAGTCCGCCCTTGAGCAGCGCGGCGGAAAGCTTGCGCGCCTCGTCGACGCTGTCGGCGGTGACCACCGGCAGGATGCCGGCCTGGCGCAGCAGCTGTTCGGCCTTGGCCTGGGTCTGGTCGATGCTCATGGAATCGGTGGCTCCGTAAGTGCGGGGTCGCGGCCACGGGCCGCGCGTGCATGGGGTGGGCCGCCGCGGGCGCGGCGGCGGTAGCTCAGTTGTCCTTCTCGGCGTGCGGCGCCAGCGCCGCCTCGGCCGTGCTGCCCAGTTCGTACTCGGCGTCGTAGTCCCAGGCGCTGCCGTCGTGCGCCGGCGGGCCACAGGAGATCGAGGTTGCGCCCTGGTCGGCCGGACCGACGTTGGCGCGGTTGTAGGCGAACAGGTTGCGGCCCAGGTCGTGCGCCGCGCGGCTGGTGTTGGGCGCCACCTCGCGGGCGTTCCACTCGGCCGCGTCGACCAGTACTTCGAGCACGCCGGCCTCGCTGTCCAGGCGCACGATGTCGCCGTCGCGGATCTTGCCGATCGGGCCGCCGCGCGCCGCTTCCGGGGTGACGTGGATCGCCGCCGGGATCTTGCCTGATGCGCCGGACAGGCGGCCGTCGGTGACCAGCGCCACCTTGCGGCCCTGGTTCTGCAGCATGCCCAGCAGCGGCGCCAGCGAGTGCAGCTCGGGCATGCCATTGGCGCGCGGGCCCTGGTAGGTGACCACCGCGACGAAGTCGTGCGGCAGCACGCCGGCGGCGTGCAGCTTGTTGAGCTTCTGCGGGGCGTCGACCACCACCGCCTGTGCCTCGACGCAGCGGTGCTCCGGCTTGACCGCCGACAGCTTGATCAGGGCGCGGCCGATGTTGCCGCGGAGCAGGCGCAGGCCACCCTGGCTCTCGAACGGCGCGGCCACGGTGCGCACCACGCTCTCGTCGCCGGAGGCCACCGCCGCGGGGGCCGAGCCCAGCACGCCGTTCTCCAGGCGCGGCTCGCGGGTGTAGGCGCGCATGCCTTCCGGCACCACGGTCTGCAGGTCGTGCATCAGGCCTGCGTCCAGCAGCTCGCGGAACACGAACGGCACGCCGCCGGCGGCCTGGAAGCGGTTCACGTCGGCCTCGCCATTGGGGTACACGCGCGCCAGCAGCGGCACCACCTGCGAGATCTGGTCCATGTCGTCCCAGGTCAGGACGATGCCGGCGGCGCGGGCCACGGCGATCCAGTGGATGGTGTGGTTGGTCGAGCCGCCGGTGGCCATCAGCGCGACGATGGCGTTGACGATGGCGCGCTCGTCGATCAGCCGGCCCAGGGGACGGTAGTCGTCGCCCAGCGCGGTCATCTGCAGCACCCGGCGCACGGCTTCCTCGTCCAGCGCCTTGCGCAGCGGCGTGCCCGGGTTGATGAACGAGCTGCCCGGCAGCTGCACGCCCATGGCCTCCAGCAGCACCTGGTTGGAGTTGGCCGTGCCGTAGAAGGTGCAGGTGCCCGGGGAGTGGTAGGACTGAGCCTCCACCTCCAGCAGTTCCTCGCGGGTGGCCTCGCCGGCGGCGTAGCGCTCGCGCACCTCGGCCTTCTTCTTGTTGGGGATGCCCGAGGGCATCGGGCCGGCCGGCACGAACAGCGCCGGCAGGTGGCCGAAGGCCAGGGCGCCGATCAGCAGGCCCGGCACGATCTTGTCGCAGATGCCCAGGTACAGGGCCGCGTCGAAGGCGTCGTGGCTCAGGCCGATGGCGGTGGCCTGGGCGATCACGTCGCGCGAGAACAGCGACAGCTCCATGCCGCCGCGGCCCTGGGTGACGCCGTCGCACATCGCCGGCACCCCGCCGGCCACCTGCGCGGTGGCACCCAGCTCGCGGGCCAGGGCGCGGATCCGCTCCGGGTAGTGCTCGTACGGCTGGTGCGCCGAGAGCATGTCGTTGTAGGCGGTGATGATGCCCAGGTTGGGCGTCGCCGAGCCGCGCAGGCGGGCCTTGTCGTGCTCGCCGCAGGCGGCGAACACGTGGGCCAGGTTGGCGCAGCTGAGCGGGGTGCGGTTGGGGCCGTTGCGCACCGCCTCGTCGATGCCGGCCAGGTAGGCGGCGCGCGAGGGGGCGCTGCGCTTGCGGATGCGCTCGGTGACGGCTTCGATCTTCGGATGCAGGCTCATGTCGTACCAGGAAGTGGCGGAGCTGGCGCCGTCGCCGGCGCGGGCTGCAGGGACGGGGCGGCGGGCCCGGGGCGTGCCGCCCCGGTATCAGAGAGGTGCGGGCGGCGGGCCTCGCATCAAGGACACCAGTGTACGCGCAGTGGGCTGGCGCTCAGGCCCAGCACCGCGCGGATCGGCATTTCGCGCACGTCGTCGCCGGCCAGGGCACGCTCTAGCACCTCGCGTTTGGCCTCGCCGCGCAGCAGCAGCAGGTGCCGGCGGCAGCGGGCCAGGCCGGCGCGGGTGAGGGTGATGCGCGTGGTCCACTCGGCCGCGACCGGGCAGCCGGTGGCGTCGAGCACGGCGTAGTCGGCCTGCGCGGCCAGCGCCGCGTCCAGGTCCACCGAACCGGGGAACAGCGAGGCGGTGTGGCCGTCGTTGCCCATGCCCAGCACCGCCACGCAGGGATCCTGCGCGTTGGCCGATTCGCGGTTGGCGGCTTCCACGCATTCGGCGGCCGACAGCCCCTCGCGTACCAGCGGCTCGAAATGCAGGCCGGGCGCGCGCTCCAGCAGGCTCTCGCGGATCAGCCTGGTGTTGCTGGCCGGATGGTCGGCGGGCACGAAGCGGTCGTCGACCAGGCCGACGCTCACCTTCGACCAGTCCAGCGGCGCCTGCGCCAGCCGGGTGTAGGCCGGCGCCGGGGTGGTGCCGCCGGAGAGCAGGGCGCGGGCACGGCCACGGGTGGCCAGGTCGGCGGCCAGCGCGGCCTGGAGGTCGGCGGCGATCGCCTCGCCCCAGGCGTCCACGCCGGCGTGTTCGAGCCATTCGATGCGCGGATCGGCGATCACGCCAGGCCCTCCCGGCGGACCATGTCCACCGCGTAGGCGGCCGCGCCGAGCAGGCCGGCATGCGGATGCAGCACCGCCAGCGAGGGCACGCGGGCCATGGTCGGCGAGAACCGGCCCTTGTATTCGAAGCGCTGGCGGAAGCCGGAATGGCGCAGCGAGTCCAGCATCTTCGGCACCAGGCCGCCGGTGAGGAACACGCCGTCCCAGGCGCCCAGGGTCAGCACCAGGTCGCCGGAAATGGCGCCGAACACCGCGCAGAACACGTCCACCGCGCGCATGCACAGCGGGTCGCCGGCGGCGGCGCGGGCAGTGACGTCCTTGGGCTCGAGCAGGCCCGGGTCGACCCCGGCGATCTCGCACAGGGCGCGGTGGATGTTGACCAGGCCGGGGCCGCAGATCAGGCGCTCGTTGGAGACGCGGCCGAACTGCGCCGACAGGATTTCCAGGATGCGGATCTCATCCGGCGTGCCCGGCGGGAAGCTGACGTGGCCGCCCTCGGTCTCCAGCGGGTAGCAGCGGCCGTCGCGCACCACCAGCCCGCCCACGCCCAGGCCGGTGCCCGGGCCGAGCACGGCGTAGGTGCGCGGCTCGCCCAGCGGCGCCGGGGTCCAGGACACGCCGCCGATCGGCACCACGTCCTCGGCCCGGTACAGGCTGATGGCCATGGCCTGGGCGGCGAAGTCGTTGATCAGGTAGACCTGCTCGAAGCCCAGCATCTCGCGGGTGCGCGGGCGCGAAATCACCCACGGATGGTTGGTGATGCGCGCCTCGTCGCCGTCAACCCGGCCGGCGACGGCGAACACGCCGCGGTGGGCGCTGGCCTGGGCCTGGTCGAGGTAGTGGCGCGCGGCCTCGGCCAGCGACGGGAACTGGGCCACCGCGAACTCGCGCACGCTGTCCTCCAGCAGCGGGACCGGGGCGCCTGGGTCGGCCAGGGCGAAACGCGCGTTGGTGCCGCCGATGTCGGCGATCAGGAACAGTTCGGCCATGGTCAGCGGGCGTCGCGTGCCGGACGCGCGACGGCGTCGAAGCTTTCAGGCAGGAACACGGCCGCGTCCTCCGGACCCCAGCTGCCGGCCGGGTAGGGCTGCAGCGGCGAGTTGTCGGCGCGCCAGGCGTCGACCACGCTGTCGATCCAGGCCCAGGCGGCCTCGACCTCGTCATTGCGCACGAACAGGGCGTGGTTGCCGTGGAAGGCATCCAGGAACAGGCGCTCGTAGGCGATGCGGCGGTTCTGGCCGGTCTCCGAGGACAGCTGCAGTTCCAGCGGATGCAGCTCCAGGGTGCCCCATTCCGGGCCGGCCAGGCTGCTCATCAGGCCCAGCTCGATGTCCTCCTGCGGCTGCAGCCGGAAAGTCAGGCGGTTGGGCACGGCGTTGTTGCGGTCCGGGCGCTCGAACAGCCAGTGGGTGACCGGCTTGAGGGTCACGGTGACCACGGTTGAGCGCTCGGCCATGCGCTTGCCGGTGCACAGGTGGAACGGCACCCCGGCCCAGCGCCAGTTGTCGATGTGCGCGGTGACGCCGACGAAGGTTTCGACATCGCTGTCATCCGGCGGCGCGTAGCCCTGCACCGGCTCACCGTTGATGGTGCCCGCGGTGTAGCGGCCGCGCACGCTGTGGCGGCGCGCCTCGGAGGCGCAGAACGGGCGCAGGGCGCGCAGCACCTTGACCTTTTCGTCGCGGATGCGGTCGGCCTCCAGCGAGGCCGGCGGCTCCATCGCCACCAGGCACAGCAGCTGCAGGATGTGGCTCTGGACCATGTCGCGCAGGGCGCCGGAGCGGGCGTAGTAGGAGTTGCGCCCGTCCACGCCCTCGCTCTCGGACACCAGGATGTGCACCGAGTCGATGTAGTTGCGGTTCCACACCGCCTCCAGCAGGGCGTTGCCGAAGCGCAGCGCCAGCAGGTTCTGCACCGCCGCCTTGCCCAGGTAGTGGTCGATGCGGAAGATCCGGTCCTCGTCGATCAGCTTGCCGATCGTGCCGTTGATCTCGCGCGCCGAGGCCAGGTCGGCGCCGATCGGCTTCTCCAGCATCAGCCGGCTGGGCGCGGCGAACGCGCCGCCCAGGGCCAGGCCCTCGCAGGTGCTGATGTACAGGCCCGGCGGGATCGACAGATAGCTCACGCACGGGCGGTCGGTCATGTCACGCACCGCCTCGGCCACCGAGGCCGGGGTGCGCATGTCCACCGAACGGTAGTCCACGCGCTGCAGGAACGCCTCCACCAGGTCCGGCGAGGGCGTGTAGTGGCCCAGGTTGGCGAAGCGCTCGCGCAGGATCGCGCGGAACTTCTCCGTGTCGTGCGGCGACAGCGCCATCGCGCGCACGCGGAAGCCCTCCGGCAGGAGGCCGTCGCCCATCAGGCGCAGGAGCGAGGGGAACAGGTAGCGCTGTGCCAGGTCGCCGGTGGCGCCGAACAGCAACAGGGTGTCATGCATCCGGTGGGCTTCCGTGGGGTGGGGCATTGGTTCGGTGGATTCTCTTCGGATCGCACCCGCCGGGCAGCGGGTGGAAGGTGGCAGGTGACCGCAGGTAATGCGTGAAACTTCCGAAATATGGCCGCCCCCTTGGGCAATGTCCAGTGGGCCGGAAAGTGTCCACGGAAACGGTCCGTCGCATGCTGCTGCGTATGTTGCGGCGGCACCCGCTGGCCCGGCCGCGAGGACGCGGCATGGGAACCCGCCACGTCGCCTGCACCGCCGGCCGTGAGATCATCGCGTCCTCGGTCCGCGCCCGGCGCGGGCTGGTTGAATACGTATGCGGAGATGCCGATGGCGGACGTCCAGCTGGAACAGGTGCGCAAGGTCTACGGCAACGGCCACGTGGCCGTGCACGAGGCCTCGTTCACGATCGGCGATGGCGAGCTGGTGGTGCTGGTCGGGCCTTCGGGCTGCGGCAAGTCCACCCTGCTGCGCATGATCGCCGGGCTGGAGGAAATCACCTCCGGCACCCTGCGCATCGGCGGGCGGGTGGTCAACGACGTGGCGCCGCGCGACCGCGACATCGCCATGGTGTTCCAGAGCTACGCGCTCTATCCGCACATGACCGTGGCCGGGAACCTGGCGTTCGGCCTGAAGCTGCGCGGCGCCACGCGCGCCGAGGTCGAGCGCCGGGTCGCCTCGGCGGCCGGGATGCTGGGCCTGGAAGGGATGCTGGACAAGCGTCCGGCCGAGCTGTCGGGTGGCCAGCGCCAGCGCGTGGCCCTGGGCCGCGCCCTGGTGCGCGAGCCGGCGGTGTTCCTGCTGGACGAGCCGCTGTCGAACCTGGACGCCAAGCTGCGCCACGGCACGCGCACAGAGATCGCGCGCCTGCACCAGCGGCTGGGCGCCACCATGGTCTACGTCACCCACGACCAGGTCGAGGCCATGACCCTGGGCCAGCGCATCGTGGTGCTGGATGGCGGCCGGGTGCAGCAGATCGATACCCCGATGGCGCTGTACGACCGCCCGGCCAACCTGTTCGTGGCCGGCTTCCTCGGCAGTCCGGCGATGAACGTACTGCGCGGCCGCCTGCATGCCGGGGGCGGCCTGCGCCTGGAGATGGCGCAGGGCGCGCCGGTTCCGCTGCCCGGGGTGGAGGTGCCGCCGGCTTGGCTGGAGCAGGAGGTGGTGCTGGGCATCCGCCCCGAACACCTGCTGCCGGTGCGGGAGGGGGAGGGCCTGGAGGCGCGGGTCGAGGTGGTCGAGGCGGTGGGCAGCGAGGCCTACCTGCACCTGGACTTCGGCGGGCAGGCGCTGGTGGCGCGGCTGCCCCCGAGCGACCTGCCGGCGCCCGGCGACCGCGTGCGCCTGCGCCCGGACCCGGCGCGCGTGCATTTCTTCGATCCCCGCGATGGCCGCCGCCTGGTGGCCTAGCGCCGGCCCGCGCGAACTCAGGGCGCGGCGACTTCCGCGAATGGCTCGACCGTGGCCGGTGCCCCCGCGGCCGCCAGCGGCGCGTCCGCCAGTTCCAGCGGCAGCACCGCCAGCGCCAGGCGCGGTGCCTGGCCGGCCGCCGCCACCACGTTGCCGATGGCGCGCCCGTCCTGCGCGACCTCGGCGCCGGCCTCCGCCGCATCGCCCGCACGCAACAGCACCAGCTGGCGCTTGGCCTTGCCCAGGAAATGGGTCCTGGCCACGATTTCCTGGCCCGGATAGCAGCCCTTGCTCACGCTGAAGGCGCGCAGCCGCTCCAGCCCGAGCTGCTGCGGGGTCCACTGCTCGGCCTGGGACGCGGGCAGGCGCGGGATCCCGGCGCGCAGGTCGGCGACGTCCCAGGCGGCGACCGCCTCCGCGTACGCCGGGGCAGGGGAGGTGCCAATCCGCAGCACGCGGCCCGGGGCGATGCCCAGGCGCAGCCCATCGGGGGCGTCCTCGGCGCCTTCCAGTACGCCGGGTGCCGGCTGCGCCGCGCCGAACGCGCCGGCCACGTGCAGGTCCGCGCGCGGCGCCAGCACCACCTTGCGCCGGAACACGAAGCGGCGCAGGGCATCGCCGACCAACGTCGCATTGGCATCCGGCAGCAGCATGCGCAAGCTTCCGTCGCCGGTGCGCAGCAGGGCGAACAGGGCGATTACCCGGCCCTTGGGGTTGAGCCAGGTGCTCCACTGCCAGTGCCCGGTCGCCAGCGCCCGTACGTCGCTGGCGAACTGGGCATGCGCGAAGACCGCCGCGTCGGGGCCTTCCAGGGCGAGGACGGACCACCCGTCCAGCGCGAAAAACTCCCGGAGATTCAAGGGGCTTGGTAGGGGCTGGTTGTCAGGCACGTTAACCCCGGCTTAAAATTTTGCGCTTGCAAAGGACTATCCATGATAGGTCATAGCCCCGTGGTTCCAGAGGACGAAGACGCGCCGGAAGCCGCGCCGTCGCTCGACAAGGACGCCGCGAAGGCGCCGCCGCGCGAGATCGGCGGGCGAGAGGGTCCGGAACCGACCCGCTACGGGGACTGGGAGAAGAACGGACGCTGCATCGATTTCTGATGCGAAGGCAGCGCCCCAGGAGCCACGCGGGCGGTTTGCCCGCACAGCCGAGACTACGAGCCAGCGAATGAGCAGCCGCGAACGCCCCCTGTCACCCCACCTGCAGGTGTACCGCTGGCAGGTCCAGATGGTGACCTCGATCCTCCACCGCGCCACGGGCATCGTCCTGGCCGGCGGCGCCCTGGTCCTTGCCGGTGGCCTGCTGGCGCTGATGCTCGGCCCGGACAGCTGGGCCTGCTTCAGCGACCATGCCGGCGCCTGGTACGGCCAGGTGTTCCTGTTCGGCTGGACCTGGTGCTTTGCCTACCACCTGTGCAACGGCATCCGCCACATCGCCCAGGACTTCGCGCACGGGTTCAGCATCCCGGTGTTCGTGCGCAACAGCTGGCTGTCGATCATCGGCAGCCTGGTGATCACCGCGATCGTGTGGGCTTTTGCGCTGAACGGAGGTGCCGCGTGAGCCGTTACCGTACCCCCCTGAAGAACGTGCGCGGCCTGGGTGCGGCCAAGGCTGGCACCGAGCACTTCGTGCACCAGCGCCTGACCGCCACCGCGCTGGCGTTCCTGTCGCTGTGGTTCGTGTACTTCGTCGTGAGCCTGGCCGGCAGCGACTACCTGGCCGCCACCGAGGCCGTGTCCAAGCCCTGGAACGCGGTGCTGCTGGTCGGCTTCCTGGTCGCCATGTTCTGGCACGCCCAGCTGGGCCTGCAGGTGGTCCTGGAGGACTACGTCCACAATTCCCTGCTGGCCCTGGCGCTCCAGGTCAGCGTGAAGTTCATCGCGGTGCTTGGCGCGATCGTCAGCATCTTCGCCGTGGCCCGCATCGCGCTGGCCGGCTGACCGCGCAAAGGAAACAGACCCGATGTCCGCTTACAAGATCACCGAACACAAGTACGACATGGTCGTCGTCGGCGCCGGTGGCGCCGGCCTGCGCGCCACCTTCGGCCTGGCCCAGAAGGGCCTGCAGACGGTGTGCCTGACCAAGGTCTTCCCGACCCGTTCGCACACCGTCGCCGCCCAGGGCGGCATCTCCGCCGCCCTGGGCAACATGGGCGAGGACGACTGGCGCTACCACTTCTACGACACCATCAAGGGCTCGGACTGGCTGGGCGACCAGGACGCCATCGAATACATGTGCCGCGAGGCGATCCCGGCCATCATCGAGCTGGAGCACTACGGCGTGCCGTTCTCCCGCACCGAGGACGGCAAGATCTACCAGCGCCCGTTCGGCGGCATGACCACCCGCTTCGGCGAGGGCCCGCCGGCGCAGCGTACCTGCGCGGCCGCCGACCGCACCGGCCACGCCATGCTGCACACCCTGTACCAGCAGTCGCTGGCGCACAACGCCCGGTTCATGATCGAGTACTTCGCGCTCGACCTGATCTTCGACAACGAGGGCGTGTGCCGCGGCGTGCTGGCGCTGGACATGGCCGAGGGCACGCTGCACCTGTTCCGCGCCCACGGCGTGGTGCTGGCCACCGGCGGCTACGGCCGCGCCTACTTCAGCGCGACCTCCGCCCACACCTGCACCGGCGACGGCGGCGGCCTGGTGATGCGTGCCGGCCTGCCGATGCAGGACATGGAGTTCGTGCAGTTCCACCCGACCGGCATCTACGGCGCCGGCTGCCTGATCACCGAGGGCGTCCGCGGCGAGGGCGGCATCCTGCGCAACGCCAACGGCGAACGCTTCATGGAGCGCTACGCCCCGCACTACAAGGACCTGGCCTCGCGCGACGTGGTGTCGCGCTCGATGACCATCGAGATCCGCGAGGGCCGCGGCGTCGGCGAGCACAAGGACCACATCCTGCTCGACCTGACCCACCTGGGCCCGGAGGTGATCGACGAGAAGCTGCCGGGCATCGCCGAGAGCGCCCGCATCTTCGCCGGCGTCGACGTGCACAAGGAGCCGATCCCGGTCATCCCGACCGTGCACTACAACATGGGCGGCATCCCGACCAACTACCACGGCGAAGTGGTGCGCAAGGTCGGCGACGACCCGGATGCGGTCGTGCCGGGCCTGTACGCGATCGGCGAGGCAGCCTGCGTGTCGGTGCACGGCGCCAACCGCCTGGGCTCCAACTCGCTGCTGGACCTGGTGGTGTTCGGCCGCGCGGTGGCCAACCGCTGCGCCGAGACCATCAAGAAGGGCGCCCCGCACAAGCCGCTGCCGTCCGACGCCTGCGACAAGGCGCTGGCCCACCTGGACAAGCTGCGCCACGCCAACGGCGACACCCCGACCGCGGTCATCCGCGACCGGATGCAGCGCACCATGCAGGCCGACGCCGCGGTGTTCCGCACCAGCAAGACGCTCAAGGAAGGCTGCGAGAAGATGGCGCAGATCTACGACAGCTTCCAGGACGTCCGCGTCTCCGACCGCTCGCTGGTCTGGAACTCCGACCTGATCGAAACCTACGAGCTGCACAACCTGCTGCTCAACGCCGTCGCCACCATCAACTCGGCCGAGCAGCGCAAGGAAAGCCGCGGCGCCCACGCGCACGAGGACTATCCGGAGCGCGACGACGCCAACTGGCAGAAGCACACCCTGGTCACCGTGGACGCGGAGACCGGCAAGACCAGCTTCGACTACCGTCCGGTGCACATGTACACCCTGACCAAGGATGTGGATGTGGTGCCGCCCAAGCCACGCGTGTACTGAGCCAGGGCCAGAGACAGACCAATGGCAGAGTTTGCACTCCCCAAGAATTCCCGCATCACCAAGGGCAAGCACTATCCCGCGCCGGCCGGCGCGAAGAACGTGCGCACCTTCAAGGTGTATCGCTGGAGCCCGGACGACGGCGCCAACCCGCGCACCGACACCTACGAGATCGATCTCGACAAGTGCGGTCCGATGGTCCTGGACGCGCTGATCAAGATCAAGAACGAGATCGACCCGACCCTGACCTTCCGGCGTTCCTGCCGCGAGGGCATCTGCGGCTCGTGCGCGATGAACATCGACGGCACCAACACGCTGGCGTGCACCCGCGCCATCGCAGACTGCCGCAAGGCCGAGGTGCCGATCTACCCGCTGCCGCACATGAACGTGGTCAAGGACCTGGTCCCGGACCTGACCCACTTCTACGCGCAGTACGCCTCGATCAAGCCCTGGATCCGCACCCAGACGCCGCCGCCGCCGGACCGCGAGCGCCTGCAGTCGCCTGAGGACCGCAAGAAGCTGGACGGCCTGTACGAGTGCATCCTGTGCGCCTGCTGCTCGACCAGCTGCCCGAGCTACTGGTGGAACGGCGAGCGCTACCTGGGCCCGGCGATCCTGCTGCAGGCCTACCGCTGGATCGTGGACTCGCGCGACGAGGACACCGGTGCGCGCCTGGACGACCTCGAGGACCCGTTCAAGCTGTACCGTTGCCACACCATCATGAACTGCGCGCGGACCTGCCCGAAGGGCCTGAACCCGGCCCTGGCGATCGCGGAGATCAAGAAGCTGATGATGGCCCGCCGCGCCTGACCTGGCGGTCTGCGCAGCCATGGAAAGCCCGGCCCCACGGCCGGGCTTTTTCTTTGCGCCGTTCCAGCGTCGGCGCGGCTCCGTCGAAGGGCCCTCCTGCGTGAACAATCCCGCCTTGGCCCGGTGCCTTGCAGGCGTACCGGCGTCCCGCGGGAGTCCCGAGGCGTCGACGCCTGCGTGCAGGGGGCAGGCGCAGGCATGGCCCCGAGCCTGGAAGCGCCCGGTCCAGGTAGCAGCTCTCCCGTTCCGGCCATCGCGTCGTGGGACGCGCCGCTCCGGCATCTGTCCTTCACTGGCAGGCGAGGGCGGATGTTTCATTCCCGATGACCATGATTGCGCTCCCATGCCCGGCACCGGGACTGCAAGATGCCCGGCATAAGCTGCAGGTGCATCGCGACGCTTCTTCCGCCTTTGCGGCTGGCGCCCTCGGGAGGGCCAGGCCGCAGCAGGACCCGCCCAATGAGACCAGTGCCCGCAGGCATGCGGGCACCAACGCTGCCGCGTGCGGGGGAAACGCCGGCCTGCGCCTTTGCCGGCCGGCGTTGAAGGCGTGGCAGAAGTGGCTGCAGGCCGTGCCTGTGATGAACGGGCGATGCAGCATGAAAAAATTTTCGCGAAAGACCTTCCCAAAAATTTTCGATAGGCGCACAATGCGCGCCCTCCCGACGACACCACGGTGTTGCCGGGGTCCGGGAAAACGGAGTGGCTTCAACACGAAGTGCTTGCGGATTTCTGGAAGTCGCCTATACTGGGCGGCTCGCTCACCAAGGC
>NZ_RRYK01000008.1:0-125124 GCF_003931635.1 Pseudoxanthomonas sp. SGNA-20
CGGGGCGATTCAGGGAAGGCGTTCACCTCGGAGGCGCGCCAGCCGGACCTGTGGGTCATCGCGCGCCACCGCATCGAGGCCGAAGGGGGATGGCTCGCGCGTGACCCTCACGCTCGCGTTCAAGGGCTGGCTGGCCCCGTTGGTGTGCCCCTTGGTGATTAGCCGACCAGTGCTTCCACTTCGCCGCGTACCGGGCGCGGCAGGCGCCTGCCCTCCTTCATGACGTTGACCTGCCAGGCCACGCACGCGACCTCCAGCACGTCCCGCGCCAGCTCGTATCCCCTGCCCTGCAGCCAATCCAGCACATCAGCGAGGTGCCAGAGCGAGGAGCTGCCTTCATGCACCGGTGGGGGGAAGCTGTCCGGATGCGCCAGCATCAGCTTGCGCATGTTCTGCCGCGTCACTCCGACGATCTCGGCCACATCGGTCAGCCCGACCAGGTCCGGTGCAACCTCGATCAGCCTGGCCGAAGGTACTGCCTTGCGCACGTCGGCGAGAGCGCTGCACACGGCTTCATCCGCACTGTCGGCCTCGCGGGTGAACTCCAGTGCCAGACGCCCCGGCTGACCGATGCCGACCAGAGCATCCTCGCAACCGGCCTCGCCCAGGCGCTCGACCAGCCCGGTCGGGTCGCCACCATCGAGAAGCTGGTATTTCAGGGTGAAGGTGTATTCCATCCTCTAATCCTCCCCGCCGCCCGCGGCTGCATGCCGTTCTCGGTTCCTGGTGCAGTTGTCCACGACACGGCACAAGGCCCGCGCGTGGTTGCCCGGGTTTTTCGGCGTGCTCCATACGCTGGCGATGCAGAACTCGCCACAGCGGCATTCCGCATCGTTGAACGGGCAATAGATCCGCCCCCAGGCATGATGGCCGCCCACCTCGACGCGCCATCCATGGCTTTCTGCATACCTGAGGGCTGCCTCGACCTCTTTCTTCGGGTGTGTGGGACGGGCCATCAGCAGGCCCCAGTGTGGCGACACCCGCATTGGTTGTCAACCGACAACCTTAATGCAGTCCAGCCTGTTCCACCCGCATACCGCCGCGCGATTATCCCCGCCGCCCCCAACCCATACGCGCCGGCGTTGTTCCCATTCTCCCCTCGCCCTTCCCCGTAACGGGCGAGGGAGCGGTAGATCCGGCCCGGCGCAGCGTGTCGGGCATTCGGACAATCGGCGCTGCAATGCCGCGCAACCGGATCACCCTCACCCCCCGCTTAGGGGATGGCTGAACCGCAAAACAGGAAAGCCCGCAGTAACGCGGGCTTCCCACATCTGGTGTGATTGGCCGTGGCTGCAACCGCACCGGTAGCGCGAGCTACTCCCACTCGATCGTCGCCGGCGGCTTGCCGGAGATGTCGTAGACCACGCGGGAGACGCCGCGCAGTTCGTTGATGATGCGGTTGGAGACCTTGCCCAGGAACTCGTACGGCAGGTGCGCCCAGTGCGCGGTCATGAAGTCGATGGTCTCCACCGCGCGCAGGGCGATCACCCATTCGTAGGCGCGGGCGTCGCCAACCACGCCCACCGACTTGACCGGCAGGAACACGGCGAAGGCCTGCGAGGTCTTGTCGTACAGGCCGGCCTTGCGCAGCTCGTCGATGAAGATGGCGTCGGCGCGGGCGAGCAGTTCGGCGTACTCGGGCTTGACCTCGCCGAGGATGCGCACGCCCAGGCCGGGGCCCGGGAACGGGTGGCGGTAGACCATCTCCCGCGGCAGGCCCAGTTCCACGCCCAGGCGGCGCACCTCGTCCTTGAACAGCTCGCGCAGCGGCTCGACCAGGCCCAGCTTCATGTGCTCGGGCAGGCCGCCGACGTTGTGGTGGCTCTTGATGACGTGGGCCTTGCCGGTCTTGCTGCCGGCCGACTCGATCACGTCCGGGTAGATGGTGCCCTGGGCCAGCCACTTGGCGTTCTTCAGCTTGCCGGACTCTTCCTCGAAGATCTCGACGAACAGGTTGCCGATGATCTTGCGCTTGGCCTCCGGGTCGGCCACGCCTTCCAGCGCCTTGAAGTAGCGGTCGGCGGCGTCGACGCGGATCACCTTCACGCCCAGGTGCTCGGCGAAGGTGGCCATCACCTGGTCGCCCTCCTGCCAGCGCAGCAGGCCGGTGTCGACGAACACGCAGGTCAGCTGGTCGCCGATGGCCTTGTGCAGCAGGGCCGCGACCACCGAGGAGTCCACGCCGCCGGACAGGCCCAGGATCACCTCGTCCTGGCCCACCAGCTCGCGCACGCGGCGGATCTGGTCCTCGATGATGTGCTCGGCGGTCCACAGGGTCTGGCAGCCGCAGATGTCGACCACGAAGCGGCGCAGCAGCGCGGTGCCCTGCTTGGTGTGGGTCACCTCGGGGTGGAACTGCACGCCGTACCAGCCGCGGCGGTCGTCGGCGAAGGCGGCGACCGGGATGCGGTCGGTTTTGGCGGTGACGGTGAAGCCCGGCGGCGCCACCGACACGTGGTCGCCATGGCTCATCCACACGTCCAGCCGCGGCGGCGAGCCGGGGTGGTCCTTCAGCCCCTCGAACAGGCGGTCGGCCGCCACCAGCGAGACCTCGGCGTGGCCGAACTCGCGCTGGTCGGCGGCCTCGGTGGCGCCGCCCAGCTGCACCGCCATGGTCTGCATGCCGTAGCAGATGCCCAGGATCGGCAGGCCCGAATCGAACACCTCCTGCGGCGCCCGCGGCGAACCCTCGACCGTGGTCGACTCCGGGCCGCCGGACAGGATGATCCCCTTCGGCGCGAAGGCCGCGATCTCGGCCGGGTCGTGGTCCCAGGCCCAGATCTCGCAGTAGACGCCGATCTCGCGGATGCGGCGGGCGATCAGCTGGGTGTACTGCGCGCCGAAGTCGAGGATGAGGATCTTGTCGCTATGGATGTCGGTCATGGAGGGGTTCGGGTGCAGTGGACGGTGGCGCCGGGTGGCCCTGCGGCCGGCCCCTGCCTCAACCGATCTGGTAGTTCGGCGGCTGCTTGGTGATGGTGACGTCGTGCACGTGGCTCTCGCGCTGGCCGGCGCCGGTGATCACCACGAACTGCGGCTTCTTGCGCATCTCCTCGATGGTCGCGCAGCCCACGTAGCCCATGGTGGCGCGCAGGCCGCCGGCGAGCTGGTGGATGATGCCGCTCAGCGGGCCGCGGTACGGCACGCGGCCCTCGATGCCTTCCGGCACCAGCTTGTCGGCGTCGGAGGCGTCCTGGAAGTAGCGGTCCTTGGAGCCCTTCTCCATCGCGCCCAGCGAGCCCATGCCGCGGTAGCTCTTGTAGCTGCGGCCCTGGAACAGCTCGACCTCGCCCGGGGACTCCTCGGTGCCGGCGAACAGGCCGCCGATCATCACCGTGGACGCACCGGCGGCGATCGCCTTGCCGATGTCGCCGGAGTAGCGGATGCCGCCGTCGGCGATCAGCGGGATGCGGTCCTGCAGCGCCTCGGCCACCAGGTCGATGGCGGTGATCTGCGGCACGCCCACGCCCGCGACCACGCGCGTGGTGCAGATCGAGCCCGGGCCCACGCCGACCTTGACCGCGTCGGCGCCGGCGTCGAACAGGGCCAGCGCGGCGTCGCCGGTGACGATGTTGCCGCCGACCACCTGCACCTGCGGGAAGTTCTTCTTGACCCAAGCCACGCGGTCCAGCACCCCCTGGGAATGGCCGTGCGCGGTGTCCACGATCAGCACGTCCACGCCGGCGGCCACCAGCGCCTCGACGCGCTGCTCGGTGTCGCCGCCCACGCCCACCGCGGCGCCGACCATCAGCCGGCTGTGCGCGTCCTTGGCGGCGTTGGGGTTGTCGGTCTTCTTCTGGATGTCCTTGACCGTGATCATGCCGCGCAGCTGGAAGTCGTCGTTGACGACCAGCACCTTCTCGATGCGGTGCTTGTGCAGGAGCTGGAAGATCTCGTCGTCGCTGGCGCCTTCCTTGACCGTGACCAGGCGGTCCTTCTTGGTCATGATGTGGCGCACCGGATCGTCCAGCTTCTTCTCGAAGCGCATGTCGCGGCTGGTGACGATGCCGACCAGCTGGCCGTTGTCGTCGACCACCGGCACGCCGGAGATGTTGCGCGCGCGGGTCAGCTGCAGCACCTCGCCGATGGTGGTGTCGGGGTTGACGGTGAACGGGTCCTTGATGACGCCGGCCTCGAACTTCTTGACCTTGGCGACCTCGTTGGCCTGCTGCTCGACGGTCAGGTTCTTGTGGATGATGCCGATGCCCCCGAGCTGGGCCATGGCGATCGCCAGGCGCGCTTCGGTCACCGTGTCCATCGCCGCCGAGACGATCGGCAGCTTCACCCGCAGGTCGCGGGTCAGGCGCGTCTCGAGCGAAACGTCCTTCGGCAGTACGGTGGAGTGGGCGGGGACGAGCGAGACGTCGTCGTAGGTGAGTGCTTCGGCCTTGATGCGCAGCATCGGCATACCCGGGTGTGGGGAAGCGCGTCATTATACCCCCGATCCGGGGCCCTACGGCGCTACGCAGCATTCCGGCCGGCACCCGCCGGCGGGCCGTTCAGCGCCCTGCCCGGCCCGGCGCCCGCTGCGGGCGCCCCAGCCCCTTCCAGGTCAGCCACAGCGCCCCGGCCAGGTAAGGCAGGCAGCTGGGCACCCACATCAGCAGCCCGGCCAGTTGCTGGTCGGCCAGCGGCTCCAGCCCGACCTCGGGGGCCCGGAAGGCATACAGGGGGTACAGCGGCCGCGGGGCGAAGGTCAGCAGCGCGCCCAGGAACCCCATCACCATCATCAGCGCCACGCTGGCGACCACGCCCGGTGCCGGACCGGCGCCGGCGTCGCGGATGCGCCGCCACAACGCCGCCCAGAACCACAGCCCGGCGAGCAGGAAACTGGCATGCATGGCCTCGTGCAGGCGCGTGCTGGCCACCGCGGCCTGCAGGGAGCCTGGCAGGTGCCACAGCACCATGACCGCCGCGTGCGCGACCGTGGCCGGGCCCAGGCGCGCGGCCAGCCAGGCCAGGGCCGGATGCAGCAACCGGTGCAGTACCCACGCCAGCGACCGCGGCAGGGCCCCGGAGATCACCGCCCAGGGCCGTCCGCCCAGCAGCAGCGGCGGCACCACCGCCAGCAGCAGCATGTGCTGGGCCATGTGCGCGCCCAGCGACCAGCGCGCGTAGGCGTTGAGCGGACCGCCGAGGACGAAGGCCAGCAAGGCGATCCCGGCGACGAAGCCGGCCGCCTCCGGAGGCGCGATCCCCCGCCCCGGCGCGCGCCGTCCCAGCCGCCACAGGCCGGCCGCGTACAGCACCAGCAGCAAGGCCGGCGGCAGCAGCCATGCGCCCGGCGGCGCCCACGGCGCGGCCAGGCCGCCTGGGGCCCGGCACAGCGCGGCCAGGGCCGCGGCAGGGAGCGGCAATGCCGCCGCCACCAGGGCGACGAGCGCCGCCCACGCCTGCTTCGCGCGCGGCGGCGTAGGCTGCCGTTGGTCCCGGCCGGCGAGGAAGCGCGCGTGTACTTCTGGCTCAAGCTGCTGCACATCGGCGCGGTGCTGGTCTGGTTCTGCGGGCTGTTCTTCCTGCCGCGGCTGTTCGTGGCCCGCCATCGCGGCGGCCGCGATGCCGACCCGGCCTACTTCAATCCGGTGGCCAACCTGCTGTTCTTCCGCATCGCCACTCCGGCCGGCCTGGTCGCCATCGCCCTGGGCATGGTGCTCATCGCCATGGTCCCGTTCGGGGCCTGGCTGGCGGCCAAGCTGCTGGTGGTGATGGCCGCGGTGCTGCTGCACCTCTACTTCGGCCTGCACCTGTACGCACTGGGCCAGGGCCAGGACCGCCACAGCGCCCGCTTCTACCGGATCGTGGGCTGGTTGCCGCTGCTGCTCCTGCTGGCGCTGGCCGCGCTGACCGGGGCCAAGCCGCACACCTTCGGCGACCTGCCCCCGCCCCCGCTCGCGGCCACCGAGGCTCATGCCGCCGGCGGCGCGTCGTCGCCGCCCTCTTCCCCGGCCGCCTTGTAGCCGTACACGCCGATGCCATGGCGGAAGGTCAGCGCCCCGCCCAGCCAGCCGACGATCACCACCATCACCATGCCGGCGCCGGACAGCAGCAGGCCCCACGGCCAGATGGCCGCGGCCGGATCCGGCAGGCGCAGGCTTACCCCGGCGGCCGCCAGGGCCAGCAGCATCACCCCCGCCAGGAAGTGGATCCAGGCCGAGACATGCCGGCGCACCACCCGGATGAGGAACATGTCGGCGATCCCGAACAGCGCGGCGAACACCCCGCCGCCCAGGCCGAGCACGCTCAGCCACCAGGCCGCCTGCGCCCAGAACGGATCGCCCAGCCACAGGTAGAGCAGGTCCGCCAGCGGCAGCAGGGTCAGCGCCGCCACCGGATACACCACCAGGATCGGATGCAGCGGGTGCTGCTTGATCGCCACCCGGCTGGCCACGGTGTGGCTGCGGTTGTCGGGGACGGGCTGTTTCAGGCTCCTGCGCATGGCGACCTCAGCGGCATGCCGGCAGCAACAGCACCGGCACCACGGTGAACAGCACCGCCACCGTCGCCAGGACGGCGCAGAGCGCGGCCGCCTGCGCCGCGAACCGCGCCCGTCGCGCCGCCGGGCCGGCCGCACCCGCCGCCCTGGCGGCGCGCAGCGCGCGCAGGCCCAGCCAGGTGATCGCCGCCAGCGCGGGCACGGTAAGCGCGAGCATGGCCCAGGATGCCCCCCGCTGGCTCCAGCCCTCGCCGCAGGCCAGCCCCTGCAGGCTGTAGAGCACGACGAAGTGCACTGCCCACACCGCCATCGGCGCGGCAATGCCGGCGAGGGTCGAGGGACTGGCGAACCTGGCCATCACGCCCACTCCGGGAACAGGTGGATCACGCCCCAGGCGATCGCGCCCTGGGCGGCCACGTAGGCCCACAACGCCGCGGCGATGCGCTGCTCCAGCGGCCGCTCGGCGCCGACGTAGCCGCGCTGGCCGCGCGCGGCGACGAACAGGCCAACCAGCATCGCCACCGCGACATGCACCGCGTGGAAGCCGGCCAGGGTCCAGACCACCGAGGCATAGGCATGCTCGCCCGGCGCGCCGGTTCCCGACGCCACCGCCTGCCACTGCGCCCACAGGAAGCCGGCCCCGGCCAGCGCGGCCACGCCCAGCGGCAAGGCCAGGGCGCGCCCGCCCCCGCGGCGCATCAGCCGCGCGGAGGCCGCGGCAGCGATCCAGCACACGCCCAGCAGCACCAGCGCGACCCAGGCCGTGGGGTCCGCGCCCGCGTGCATCGGCGGCGGCGGCCAGGCCTCGGTGCCCAGCCACAGGTAGCAGTAGGCGAAGACCAGGGAGGCGAACAGCGAGCCGTCGATCAACAGCGACACCACCAGCGCCCACCAGCCCGGCGCGTTGCGGCAGGCGTACTGCACCGGAAGTCCGAGCCGCGGGCCGGCCTGCACCCTGGCCGGCGCATGGCGGTCGCCGGTGGTCCAGGCCCACGCGCAGAACTGGCCCAGCAGGACCACCAGCACCAGCACCGAGCCCAGGTAGAGCCTGGCGATGAAGCAGGCCAGCAGCGCCGCGATCGCCAGCGCGGCCAGCAGCGGCTGCCAGCTCGAGCCGGGAAGGCGGATCACCTGCTCGGGCACGCCGCCGAGGATCGAGGTCCCCATCGACTCCCGCCGTCCCGATGCCGGATCGCCCAGCAGCCCGGCGGCATCCGCGGTGCGCGCGGCCAGCCCGCGGTCCTGCCACAGCGGATAGCGGTCGGCCACCACCGGCAGCGAGGCGAAGTTGTAGGCCGGTACCGGATGCGGCAATGCCCATTCCAGGGTGCCCGCGCGCCACGGGTTGCGCCGCCCGGGGCGGCCATGGCGGAAGCACAGCGCCGCGTCGATCAGGATGGCGACCGTGCCGGCGGCCAGCACGAAGCTGGCGGCGGTGGACAGCAGGTTGAGCCAGTGCACGCCCAGCTGTTCCGGATAGCTGTAGGCACGCCGGGTCATGCCCAGCAGGCCGGTCAGGTGCATGGGCAGGAAAGCCAGGTGGAAGCCCACGAACACCATCCAGAACGCGGTGCGGCTGAGGCTTTCCGAGGGCATCCGCCCGCTGGCCAGCGGCAACCAGTAGTAGAGCCCGGCGAACATCGGGAACATCAGCCCGCCGATCAGCACGTAGTGCAGGTGCGCGACCACGAAGTGGGTGTCGTGCACCTGCCAGTCGAACGGCACCAGGGCCACCATCACCCCGGTCAGGCCGCCGCCGACGAAGGTGATGAAGAAGCCGACCAGGTAGAGCATCGGCACCCGCAGCCAGGGCCGCCCGGCCCACAGCGTGGCCAGCCAGGCGAACACCTGGATGCCGGTGGGGATGGCCACGGCCATGCTCGCCGCGCTGAAGAAGGCCAGCGCCAGCAGCGGGATGCCCACCGCGAACATGTGGTGCACCCACAGTCCGAAACTGAGGAAGCCGGTGGTCACCAGCGCCAGCACGATCCACAGGTAGCCGGCGATGGGCCTGCGCGCGAAGGTCGCCACCACCATCGACACCACGCCGGCCGCGGGCAGGAAGATGATGTAGACCTCCGGATGCCCGAACAGCCAGAACAGGTGCTGCCACAGCAGGGGGTCGCCGCCGCGGGCCACGTCGAAGAACACGAAGCCGAAGGCGCGCTGGATCTCCAGCAGGATGCTGCCCAGGATCAGCGGCGGGAAGCCGAAGGCGATCATGAAGGCGGTGACCAGCATCGCCCAGGCGAACAACGGCATGCGCCGGATATCCATGCCCGGGGCGCGGCACAGCAGGATCGCCACGATCAGCTCCACCGCCGCCGTCACCGCCGCGATCTCGGCAAAGGTCACGCCGATCAGCCAGAAGTCCACGCCGCGTCCCGGCGAATGGGTCGCGTCGGTCAGCGGCACGTACATGAACCAGCCGCCGTCCGGTGCCTCGCCGAACAACAGGCCCGAATACAGGAAGAGGCCGCCGAACAGGTAGCACCAGTAGCCGAAGGCACCCAGCCGCGGGAACGGCAGGTCGCGTGCGCCCAGCATCTTCGGTAGCAGGTACATCGCGAAGCCTTCCATGATCGGCACCGCGAACAGGAACATCATCGTGGTCCCGTGCAGGGTCACGAACTGGGCGTAGCGTTCCGGATCCAGCACCTGGTTGCCCGGCCAGGCCAGCTGCAGGCGGATGAACATGGCCAGCGCGCCGCCGGCCAGCAGGAAGGCGAAGCCGGTGGCGATGAAGCGCAGGCCCACGGTGCCGTGGTTGACCGCGGTCAGCTGGCCGCGCCAGCCCGGGGCGTTGTTCCAGATCCGCGCCAGCGCCGCCAGGCGGCGGCTGTTCTCTCCGGGCGGCAAGATGTCCATGCGCGCTTCGCTCATGGGCTGCCCTCCCCTGCCTGCGCCACGGCGTTGTCGCGCAGCCAGGCCTCGTACTCGGCCGGTGCCAGCACCTGCACCTCGAAGCCCATGAACGCATGTTCCAGCCCGCAGAACTCGGCGCACTGGCCGCGGATGGACCCGGCCTGGTCGGCCCGCAGCCGCAGCACGTTGGTGCGCCCGGGGATGGCGTCGATCTTGCCGCCCAGGCGCGGGATCCAGAAGCTGTGGATCACGTCGGCGCTTTCGATCCGGAACTCGACCATCCGCCCCAGCGGCATGGCCAGCAGGTCGGTGGATGCCGCCAGCGGCCGGCCGTCGTCGCCCAGGTAGACGAAGTCCCAGTGCCACTGCCGCCCGGTGACGGCAACGAGGTGCGAGGCATCGGCGCTGCGCCCGCTGACGCGGTCGCTGGCCAGGGTGCCGTGCACCAGCAGTCCCAGCAGCACCCCGGTCGGCAGCACCAGCCCACCGGCGACGATCATGCGCCGTGCGCCGGCCTCGGAAAGATGGCGACGGCGGCGCAGGCCGGTCAGCAGCAGCGCCGTGACCAGCATCCACACCACCAGCGCCATCCAGAACAGGCCCCACCAGATCCCGGCGATTGCCGCCGCGGAGGGGCCAGCCGGGTCCAGCGCCGACTGCGGCCCGGCGCAGCCGGCGAGCAGCGGCGGCACGATCGGAGCCGCCAGCCAGCAGCGTCTGTCCATGGCGCCGATAAGCCCGATCCTCCGCCGCGGTCACAGGGCGGCAGTGTGTCGCTGGCGTCGTGAAGCCACCGCGACGCCGGGGCGCGCGGCGGCAGCCACAGCGGCGGCCGCCGCGGGTCAGGCGGTCAGGCGATCAGGCAGCGGCGGCCTCGGCCGCTTCCAGGGTGTTCTGCATCAGGGTGGCCACGGTCATCGGGCCGACGCCGCCTGGCACCGGGGTGATCCAGCTGGCGCGCTCGGCCGCGGCCTCGTAGCCGACGTCGCCGACCAAGCGGCCATCCTCCAGGCGGTTGATGCCCACGTCGATCACCACTGCGCCAGGCTTGACCCACTCGCCGGGGACGATGCCCGGGCGGCCCACCGCCACCACCAGGATGTCGGCATTGCGCACCGACTGCTCCAGCACTTCCGGCGGGGTGAACTTGTGGCAGCTGGTCACGGTGCAGCCGGCGATCAGCAGCTCCAGGCCCATGGGCCGGCCGACGTGGTTGCTCACGCCGACGACCGTGGCATTGCGCCCGCGCACCGGGCGGTCGGTATGCGCCAGCAGGGTCATGATCCCGCGCGGGGTGCACGGGCGCAGGCCGAACTGGCGCAGGGCCAGGTGGCCGACATTGGAGGGATGGAAGCCGTCCACGTCCTTGCGCGGGTCGATCCGCTCGATCAGGCGGCTGGCGTCGGGGATGCCCGGCAGCGGCAGCTGCACCAGGATGCCGTGGATCTTCGGGTCGGCGTTGAGCCGGTCGATCAGCTCCAGCAGCTCGGCCTCGCTGGTGCCGGCCGGCAGGTCGTAGTCGAAGGCCTCGATCCCGACCTTCTCCGCGGCCCGGCGCTTGTTGCGCACGTACACGGCCGAGGCCGGGTCGTCGCCGACCAGGACCACGGCCAGGCCCGGCCGCGGCAGGCCGCGTGCGACGCGCGCGTCGACCCGCGTCTTCAGTTCTTCGAGCAGGTCTTCGGAAACGCGGCGGCCATCGAGGATGCGTGCGGTCATCGGGATGCTTGCGGGACGGTGCGGCGGAGCGGCACATTCTCCCCGATTCCGGACGCGCGAGGTAGGAGCATGGTCGACAAGGTGGAACTGGAGGCGGCCGCGTTCCGCCGGCTGCTGCGGCACCTCAACCAGGAACGCACCGACGTCCAGAACATCGACCTGATGATCCTGGCCGGCTTCTGCCGCAACTGCCTGGCCGACTGGTACCGCGAGGCCGCGGCCGAGGCCGGGCTGGAAATGGACAGGGAACAGGCCCGCGAGGCCATCTACGGCATGCCCTTCGCCGAGTGGAAGGCCCGCCACCAGCGCGAGGCCACGCCGGAGCAGCTGGCCGCGTTCGAGGCCGCGCGCAAGCGCCACGGCTGAGGCGCCGGCTCAGCCGGCCGGCGTCTCCCCTGCCCCGTCCCCGCCTGCCTCGTCCAGGCGGCGCGACACCCGCTTCGGGGGAGTGAACGGGGTGGGGGTGGCCGGCGGGGTATGGCCGATGATCAGCGGCCGCCCGGCGCGCACGTCGCCGGCGGCCAGCTCCAGGGCGAAGCGCTCGGCGTCCAGGCGCCGCATCTCCCTGGCGATGCGCGCCGCCAGCTGCGGCTCGGTGCCCAGCGCCTCCAGCGCGGCCTGGCCGAAGCGCACCGCCGACTCGAAGGTCTCGCGGACCTGGAAGTGCACGTCCAGCGCCGCCAGCTCCAGCGCGTGCTCGCGGTCGTACGCGCGCACCAGCACCCGGGCCTGCGGGAACTCCTCGCGGCACAGCCGGGCGATGCGGGTGGCGGCCCGGCGGTCGTCCACGCACACCGCGATCACCCGCGCGCTGGCCGCGCCGGAGGCGCGCATCACGTCGGCGCGGGTGCCGTCGCCGTAGTAGACCTTGAAGCCGAACTCGGCGGCGCTGCGGATCATCCCGATGTCGGTATCGATGATGGTCACGTCCACGTCGCGCGCCAGCAGCGCCTGGCTCATCACCTGGCCGAAGCGGCCGAAACCGACGATCAGTACGCTGCCGGCCTGCCCGTCCGCTTCCTCGATGCCGTCCATCGACGGCGCAGTGCCGTCGCCGGCCAGGCGCCGCACGGCCAGCACCGCCAGCGGGGTCAGCGTCATCGACAGCACCACGATCGCGGTCAGGTTGGCGTTGGCGGTGCCGTCGATCACCCGCGCCGCCTGCGCCGCCGAGAACAGCACGAAGGCGAACTCGCCGCCCTGGGCCATCAGCACCGCGCGGTCGAGTGCATCGCGGTGGCAGGTGCGGGTCAGCCGCGCCACCACGTAGATGCAGGCGGCCTTGGCCACCATCATCGCCACCAGCCCGGACAGGATCAGCGGCCAGTTGGCCGCCACCACCGCCAGGTCCAGGGCCATGCCCACGCCGAGGAAGAACAGGCCCAGCAGCAGGCCGCGGAACGGCTCGATGTCCGCCTCCAGCTGGTGGCGGAAGGTCGAGCCGGACAGCAGCACGCCGGCCAGGAACGCGCCCATCGCCGCCGACAGCCCGCCGACCTCCATCAGCAGCGCCGCGCCCAGCACCACCAGCAGCGCCGCGGCGGTCATCACCTCGCGCGCCTGCACCCGCGCCAGCAGCCGGAACAGCGGATTGAGCAGCCACAGGCCGGCCGCCACCAGCCCGGCCAGGGCGCCGACGCCGACCAGCACCGCCATCCAGCGGCTGCCCTCGCCCGCCGCGGCCGGCAGCGGCGACATGAACGCCACCAGCGCCAGCAGCGGCACGATCAGCAGGTCCTCGAACAGCAGGATGGAGACGATCTTCTGCCCGCGCGGCAGGGCGATGTCGCCGCGCTCGCCCAGCAGCTGCATCACCACCGCGGTCGAGGTCAGGACGAAGCCGGCCGCACCGATGAAGGCCGCCGGCATGCGCAGGCCGCACAGCCACGCCACCCCGGTCAGGACCACGGTGCACAGGCCGATCTGCAACGTGCCCAGGCCGAAGATCTGCCGGCGCAGGCTCCACAGGTGGGCCGGGCGCATTTCCAGGCCGATCAGGAACAGGAACATCACCACGCCCAGTTCGGCCACGTGCAGGATCGCCTGCGGGTCGGAGAACCAGCCCAGCCCGAACGGGCCGATCAGCAGGCCGGCGCTCAGGTAGCCCAGCACCGAGCCCAGGCCCAGGCGCCGGAACAGCGGCACCATGACCACCGCCGCCCCGAGCAGGGCGACGACCTTGACCAGCTGTTCCCCGCCGGCAGCTTCGACCGCCATGGATGTCCTCCTCCGCGGGCCGCGGCCCGCATGGGTGCCGACCCGCGCCGTCCGACGCTTCAGGTCGTGGCGCAAAACGCCGCGTAATCGATGTAGCCCGGGAACGGCCGCCCTTCGGCGCACACCGGGCAGTCCGGGTCCGGCGGCAACTTCAGTTCGCGGAAGCGCATGGCCAGCGCATCGAACTGCAGCAGGCGCCCGGCCAGCGGCTCGCCGATGCCCAGCAGCAGCTTGATCGCCTCGTTGGCCTGGAGCAGGCCGACGATGCCCGGCAGCACGCCCAGCACCCCGGCCTCGGCGCAGTTGGGCGCGAACTCCGGCGGCGGCGGCTCCGGAAACAGGCAGCGGTAGCACGGCTTCGCGCCGCGGTGGCGGCCAGCATCGAACACGCTCGCCTGGCCTTCGAAGCGTTGCACCGCCCCGTACACCAGCGGCTTGCCCAGCTTCACGCAGGCGTCGTTGAGCAGGTAGCGCAGCGGGAAGTTGTCCGAACCGTCGACCACCACGTCGATGCCGTCCAGCAGTGCCTCGACGTTGTCCGAGGTGACCCGCGCCTGCACCGGCTCGATCCGGATCGAGGGATTGAGCGCCTGCAGCCGCTGCCGCGCCGATTCGACCTTGGGCGTGCCGAGCGAGGCCTCGGTATGCAGGATCTGCCGCTGCAGGTTGCTGCGGTCGACGATGTCGTCGTCCACCAGGCGCAGGTGGCCCACGCCCGCCGCGGCCAGGTAGAACGCCGCCGGCGAACCCAGCCCGCCGGCGCCGACCACCAGCACGCGGGCCGCGGCCAGGCGCCGCTGGCCTTCGATCCCGACCTCGGCCAGGCGCAGGTGGCGCGAATAACGCTCCAGGAAATCAGCCTCGGCCGGCTCAAGCTGCGGCCGCACCAGGGGCAGCCCTTCGCCGGCCCAGGCATTGGTGCCGCCATCGACCGAGTAAACGCGGGCGAAGCCGGCGCCGCGCAGGGCCTCGGCCGCGGCGCGGGAGCGCTTGCCGACCTGGCAGATCAGCAGTACCTCGGCCTGCGGGTCCGGCAGGTGGCGGGCCGGATCGGCCTCCAGCTCGGCGCGGCGCACGCCGAGCGCGCCCTCGGCCTGGCCGGAGACGCGTTCGTGCGGCTCGCGGATGTCGATCAGCAGCACGCCCTGCCGCTGGCGTTCGCGGGCCTGCCGCGGCGTCACCGTTACGCTGTCCATGCGCCGGATTATCGACGCCAATGGCCCGGCGGCGGAAGCGCGCATTGGGCCGCGGCCGCGCAACGCTGCGTCGCCGTGCCCGGCTACAGCGGCAGCACTTCGACCAGGTCGCCGGCGGCGTACGCGCGCGCGCCCTCCTCCAGCACGATCAGCGCGTCGCTGGCCGCGGCGGCGCGCAGCCGGTGCGAGCCGTCGGCGGGCTCGGGGTGCACGTACAGGGTGGCGTCGTCCTCCTGGAACAGGCGCCCGCGCAGGAACTCGAAGCGCTCGTGGCGCTTGTGCCAGGGCGCGGCCAGGCGCGCGCGCCAGCGCGGGCGCGGCTCGCGGCCCTGCAGCGCATCGACCAGTGCCCGCCCGAACACATGGAAGGTTGCCAGCACCGACACCGGATTGCCCGGCAGGCCGAGCACCAGCGCCCGCCCGGCCTCGCCGAACAGCAGCGGCATGCCCGGGCGCATGCGCACCTTCCAGAAATGGATCCGGCCGCGGGACTGCAGCCAGCGCGGCAGGTGGTCCTTCTCCCCCGCCGACACCGCGCCGCAGGTCAGCACCAGGTCGAAGTTCTCCACAGCGTCGTCCAGCACCGCGGCGATCAGCACCGGATCGTCGGGCAATGTCGGCCAGGCCACCGGCTCCAGGCCGGCGGCGCGCAGCTGCGCCATCAGCTGCTCGCGGTTGCTGTTGTAGACCTGGCCCGGGCGCAGCGGCAGGCCCGGCTCGGCCAGCTCGTCACCGCTGGCGAACACGGCGACGGTGGGCCGCACGACCACCTCCAGGCGGTCGATGCCCAGGGCCGCGGCAAGCCCGATCCGCGCCGGGGTCAGCACCTGCCCGGCGCGCAGCACCACCTCGCCGGCCACCACGTCCTCGCCCTGCCTGCGCACGTGGGCGCCGGCGCGGATGGCGGCCGGCACCTGCACGCGGCCGTCCTGCTCGACCACATCCTCGCGGATGACGATGGTGTCGGCGCCGGCCGGCAGCGGCGCGCCGGTGGTGATGCGCACGCACTGGCGGGGGCCCACGCACAGGCCAAGGTCCGGACCGGCGAACTGCTCGCCGGCCAGCTCCAGCGTGACCGGCGCATCGGCGGACAGGTCGGCATGGCGCACGGCGAAGCCGTCCATCGCGCTGTTGTCGAACGCCGGCAGCGCGATCGGCGCAACCACGTCGGCGCCGAGCACGCGGCCGTCGGCGCGGCGGGTCGGCACCTGCTCGCTGGCGCGGCCGCGGCCGGCGGCCGCCTCGTGCAGCAGGTCCAGCGCCTGGCGGACGGTGATGCGGCTGGGAAAGTCGGTCATCGCGGCTCCCGTGCGGTGGTGGGCGGCGCCTCAGCGCGGCGGCAGCACGATGCGCACCGCGGCCAGGTCTGCGGGGGTGTTGAGGTTGCCGAAGCGTACGCCGGCAAAGGCCACCCGGGCCATGCGCAGCCGCTGCTGCAGGCGGCGCGGCGCCAGCTCGCCGGCGGCCAGCGCGGCCGGCAAAGCCGCGCGCAGCGCCTCGACGCGGTACAGCGCCACCAGCGGCTGCAGGCCGTCGGCATCCTCGGCCACGGCGCCGTCGGCATCGCGGCAGGAGACCAGGGTGCGCACCAGGCAGTCGTTGGTGTCGAACAGGTCCACCGGCAAGGTCAGCAGCCAGGGCGTGCGGCAGGCCGCGGCCAGGGCCTCGATCCCGGCCAGCGGACCGCTGTCCGGTGGCAGGCGGTCGGGCACGGCCTGGAGGCCTGCATCGGCGTAGCGCGCCAGCTCGCGGTTGGCGCATACCAGCACCGCGCCGACCTCGCCCGGGAACCGGCGCGCCAGCCGCAGCACCTGCGGCTGGCCATCACGCTCGATCCAGGCCTTGTCGACGCCGCCGAGCCGGCTGCCGCGACCACCGGCCAGCAGGCCCAGGGTGATCTCCGCGGCGGCCGGGATCGCGCTCACTTGCCGCGCTTGACGTGGCGCATCAGCCGGCGCTTGCGCGCGACCTGGCGCTCGGTCAGTTCGTTCTTCTTGCCTTCGTACGGGTTGGCGCCCTCGCGGAACAGCATCCGCACCGGGGTGCCCACCAGCTTGAAGCGCTTGCGGAAGAAGTTCTCCAGGTAGCGCTTGTACGAATCCGGCAGCACCTTCAGGCGGGTGCCGTGGATCACGAAGGTCGGCGGGTTCTCGCCGCCCGGGTGCACGTAGCGCAGCTTGGAGACGTGGCCGCGGATGCTTGGCGGCGGGTTGGTCTCCGCCGCGATCTCCAGCGCCTTGTTGACCTCGCTGGTGCTGAAGGTGCGGGTGGCGGAGGCGTGCGCGCGGTGGATGGCGCGGAACAGCTCGCGCAGGCCCGAGCCGTGCAGCGCGGAGATGCGCACCACCTCGGCCCAGGGCACGAAGCCGAGCTTGCGCTCCAGCATCGCCTCGGCCTGCTCGCGCTGGTAGGTGCTCAGGCCGTCCCACTTGTTCACCGCGACCACCAAGGCACGGCCGGCGTCGAGCACGGCGCCCAGCACGGTGGCGTCCTGGTCGGTCACGCCCTCGGTGGCGTCGAGCATCAGCACCGCCACCTGGCAGTGCTCGATCGACTGCAGGGTCTTGACCACGCTGAACTTCTCGACCGCCTCCTCGATGCGGCCGCGGCGGCGGATGCCGGCGGTGTCGATCAGGCGGTACAGGCGGCCGTCGCGCTCCAGGTCCACCGCGATCGAATCGCGGGTGGTGCCGGGGACCTCGGAGGCGATCATCCGCTCCTCGCCCAGCAGGCGGTTCACCAGGGTCGACTTGCCCACGTTGGGACGGCCGACGAAGGCGATGCGCAGGCGGTTGGGATCGTTGTCCAGCGCCTCGGCGCTGCCCTCTTCCGGCAGCCGCTCCAGGACCTCGGCATGCAGGTCGTCCAGGCCCTGGCGGTGGGCGGCGGAGACGGCCAGCATGTCGGCGAAGCCGTAGCGCGCGAACTCGGCGCGCACCGCCTCCTCGAAGGTGCCGTCGATCTTGTTGATCACCAGCAGGGTCGGCCGCGCCAGCTTGCGCAGCCAGGCCAGGATCTCGTCGTCCAGGGCCGAGGCGCCGTCGCGGCCGTCGACCACGAACAGGATCAGGTCGGCCTCGGCGGCGGCGGCGCGCGCCTGGCGCGCGGTGGCGCCGGCCAGGCCTTCCTCCTCGCCGGCGATGCCGCCGGTGTCCACCAGCAGGAACGGCCGCTCCGGATCCAGCCGGCACACGCCGTAGTGGCGGTCGCGGGTGACGCCGGGCTGGTCGTGGACCAGGGCGTCGCGACTGCGCGTCAGCGCATTGAAGAGTGTGGACTTGCCGACATTCGGCCGTCCGACCAGGGCAACCAGCGGTAGCATCGCGAAATTCCTGCCCGCATCCGTCCGGTCAGTCGAGGCGGAAGGCGGTCAGGCCTCCCTTGACGTCCTGCACCAGCAGCAGTCCGTCGGCCACCACCGGCGCGGCCTTGATCGCCTTCTTGCGGCCGACGCGCTCGCGCGCGGCCATCTCGCCGTTGTCCAGGCGCAGCCAGTGCACGTAGCCGGCATAGTCGCCGACCACCGCATAGTCGCCCTGCACCGCCGGGCCGGTCAGCGAGCGGCGCGCCAGCGCCGGCTGCGACCACAGGGCCACGCCGTTGGACTTGTCCAGGGCGTAGACGGTGCCGGCGGCGCTGGAAACCAGGATCGCCGAGGGCGCCACGCCGATCGCGCCGGGGCCGCCGTGGTCGCTCTGCCACATCGGGCGGCCACTGGGACCGTCGATGGCCACGGTGCGGTTGCGGTAGCTGCTGGCGTACAGCATGGTGCCGTCGATCACGATCGGCGCGTCGACGTCGGCCATGCGTTCCAGTTCGGTGCGGCCTTCGGGCAGGCCCACGGCCTGTTCCCACAGCAGGCGGCCGTCGCGCAGGGCCAGCGCGGTCAGGGTGCCGTCGTCGTTGCCGGCGAACAGCAGGCCCGGGGCCGGCGTCAGCGAGGCGTTGCCACGCACGGTCAGGCTCGGCAGTTCGCGCTCGGCGTACCAGCGCTGCTCGCCGCTGGCGGCGTCGAAGGCGGTGATGCGGCCGTCGTTGCTGCGCACCAGGACCAGGCCCTGGGACACGGTCGGGGCGGCGATGATCTCGCTGCGCACCTTGGCGCGCCAGCGCTCGCTGCCGTCCTGGGCGTCCAGCGCGATCACCGCGCCGTCCAGGCCGCCGACCACGACCAGGCCGTTGCCGGCGCCGGGACCGCCGGTCAGGCGCAGCTTCTCGTCCTTGGCGGCCTTGAATTCCCACACCCGCTTGCCGGTCTGCAGGTCCAGCGCCAGCACCCGGCCCTCGGCCGCGGCGGCGTAGACGCGGCCATCGGCCACCGCCGGCCCCTGGCGCGCGCCGATCCGGCGCTCGCCGTCGCCCAGGTCCACCGACCAGGCCTTGCGCGGCTTGATGGTGGGCTTGAACTTCACCAGCTCGGCCGGCTCGGCGGCCTTCTTGGCCTCGGCGTTCTTGCCGGCAAACATGCTCTTGAACGAGCTGCAACCCGCCAGCAGCGAGACCAGGACGGCCACGGCCGCCATGCGCTTGATCATGTCGGTGCGCTCCATCAGATCGACCCCGCCGTCTCCGGCAGCTGGCCACCGGCTTCCTGCAGCTTCAGTTCCACGCGCCGGCGCGCCGGCGCCTCCGCGTCCAGCCCGGCCAGGGCGCGCTGGTACTCGGCACGCGCCTGCTCCGCCTTGCCGGCGGCCACCAGCGCGTCGCCGCGCAGTTCCAAGGCCACGGCATCGGCGTCCTCGCCCAGCACATCCAGCGCTTCCTGCGGCTTGCCGGTGGCAACCAGCAGCTGCGCCAGGCGCTGCCGGACCACCGGTTGCAGCGCCGGGTCGGCCTTGATCCCGCGCAGGGTGGCGATGGCGTCCTCGGGCTTGCCGGCCTCGACCTGGGCCTTGGCCAGCTGCAGCGCGCCGAGGCTGGCGTACAGGCCTTCCTGTCCGGCCAGGGCCGCGCCGGCGTCTTCCTCGCCGGCCTGCAGCCGGGCGATCGCCTGGCTGTAGGCCGCGTGCGCCTCCTGCTGCCGGGCCAGGCCGCGTTCCTGCCACTGGCGCAGGCCCCAGATCGCGGCGATGCCGACGATGAGGCCGGCGAGGATGCCCGGCAGGTTCTTGCGCAGCCAGGCGCGGACGCGTTCGCCCTGTTCGTGCTCGTCCAGAAGGTCGTCGATTGCCATGCAGTGTCCTGCCCCGTGCGGCGCGCACGGGGACGTGTTCTTGTTCTTGTTGGAAAGGCCCGCGGACCGCTTTACTGCGCGGGCTTGACGGATCCGTCAGAGGATACCGCAAAGCGGGCCACGTTCGCCCTCCTGAAGGGCGACAGGTCCACGATACTGCCGGCCTGCTGAACGCGTACCGCCGCCGCGTTGCCCAGCACCACGCCGGCGACCTCGCCCGGCTGGAAGCTGCGCGTCTCGCCCTGGCGCGCCAGGCGCTGCTCGATCACGCGGCCGTCGGGGCCGGTGACCTCGATCCAGCTGTCGCCCTCGAAGCTCAGCTCCAGAGCCGGCGCCGGCGCCGGTGCCTGCTGCCGCACCGGCGGCGCCAGCGAGGCCACGTACGGCCCGGCTTCGCCGGCCTGGGCCTGCGGCCTGGCGCGCGGCGCCTGCACCGGCGGCGCTTCCGGGGCCGTCGTGGCCGGGGCATCGGCGACCTCCGCCGGCAGCACGTCCAGCGAAGCGGTCGTCGGCAGCTGCCCGGCGAAGTGCGAACGGGTCGCCAGCCACACCGGCACCGCGATGGCGGCGGTGATGACCACGTACACCGCGCGGCGGCCGACGTTCTCCATCAACCGTTGCAGGCGCGGGGTATGCACGTGGCTGACCAGCTCCACGGGCGCCGGCGGGGCGACCTGGACCTGCAGCAGCGGCTCCAGGTCCACGCCCAGCAGCCGCGCGTAGCTGCGCAGCTGGCCGCGCACGAACACCGGCGCGCCGATGACTTCCCAGCGCCCCTGCTCCAGTGCCTCGACCACGTGTACCGGCATGCGCAGCCGCGTAGCGACCTCGCGCAGTTCCAACCCGGCCGCCTCGCGCGCCTCGCGAAGCAGCTCCCCGCAACCCCGAGCGTCTCCCCCGACGTTCGCGTTGTCATGGATCACTGTGGATCTTCCCCGGTTTTGTCAGTGACGGCTTCCGGGAACTCCGCCCGTAGCCGCTGTTGATACCGGCTGGCGGCCACCCTGTCGCCAAGCCCCTGTTCAATCCTGACCGCGAGTTGTAGCACGGATGCATCGGCGGGCGCAGCCGCCAGCCGGCGCTCGGCGAAGGCCCGCGCCTGCAACAGCCGGCCCTGCTCGAACGAGAGCACGGCCATCTGCGCCAGCGCCGCCGGGTGCACCGGATCCAGCTCCAGCGCCTTGCGCAGGTCCTGCTCGGCGCGCTCGAGCTGGCCGCTGCGCAGGGCGCAGCTGCCGGCATTGGCCAGGGCCGAGGCGCGCGAGCCGGCGGCGGTCACCGCCATGGCCCGGTCCAGCCACACCAGGGCCTCGGCCGGATAGCCGTTGGCGCACAGCCAGGCGCCGTAGTTGTTGAGCACGTCGCCGTTGCCCGGCGCCAGTTCGGCGGCCTTGCGGTAATGCGTGCCAGCGGCCTCCAGGTTGCCGCGCCTGGACTCGACTGCGCCCAGCACGGTGTAGGCGTCCACTGCCGACGGATCCAGGCGCAGGGCCTTGCGCGCCAGCTTCTCGGCTTCGGCCAGGTCGCCGGCGGTCAGGCGCTGGGTCGCCAGGCCGATGGCGTCGCGGACCTGGACGCGGCGCTTGGTCGCCTCGCCGTCCTCCAGCCGGTAGACCGGGGCGACCCGTTCGGTACCGCGGATCTTGGGCGATTTGACCGTCGCGGGGCGGGCGCAGCCTGCCACGAGCAGGGCGCCACAGAGCAGGAACAGGAGCCGATCAGGCCGCCGCATGGCCTCCGGCCCGCGGCGCCTGCCCTTCCCGGCCCAGGCTGCGCCGGAACTCGGCCTGCCGGCGCGTCCGGTCCATGACCTGGCCCTTGAGCTGCCCGCAGGCGGCGTCGATGTCGTCGCCACGGGTGCGGCGGACCATGGTCAGCACCTGCGAATCGAGCAGGATCTTCTGGAAGGCGCGGATCGCCGACTCGTCCGGGCGCTCGTAGCGGGTCCCCGGGAACGGGTTGAACGGGATCAGGTTGACCTTGCCCGAATCGCGCGCCTGCACCGCGTTGTCGAACTGGCGCATCAGCCGCGCCAGCTGGCGGGCGTGCTCGGGCTGGTCGTTGACCCCCTTCATCAGGGTGTATTCGAAGGTGATCGACTCGCGGCGGCGGTTGGCGCGCAGGTAGCGAGCGCAGGCGGCCATCAGCTCGGCGATCGGGTACTTCCTGTTGAGCGGGACCAGCTGCTCGCGCAGCTCGTCGTTGGGTGCGTGCAGCGAAACCGCCAGCGACACGTCGCTCTCCACCGACAGGCGGTCGATCATCGGCACCAGGCCGGAGGTCGACAGGGTCACGCGCTTGTTGGCCAGGCCGTAGCCCAGGTCGTCGCGCATCACGCTCATGGCGCGCACGACGTTGTCGAAGTTCATCAGCGGCTCGCCCATGCCCATCATCACCACGTTGGTGAGCTTGCGCTGCTGGTGCGGCACGTTGCCCAGGTGGCGGGCGGCGATCCAGACCTGGCCGATGATCTCGGCCGTGGTCAGGTTGCGGTTGAAGCCCTGGGTGGCGGTCGAGCAGAAGGTGCAGTTGAGGCCGCAGCCCACCTGCGAGGACACGCACAGGGTGCCGCGGCCCTTGTCCGGGATGAACACGGTCTCGATGGCGTTGCGGCCATCGTCGCCCATCGCCAGCAGCCACTTGTGGGTGCCGTCGGCGGAGGGCTTGTCGAACACGATGTTGGGGACGACGACCTCGGCATGCGCGTGCAGCTTGGCGCGCAGCGCCTTGCCGAGGTCGGTCATCTGGTCGAAGTCGGTGACGTAGCGGTGGTGGATCCACTTCATCACCTGGTGGGCGCGGTAGCGCTTCTCGCCGAGGACTTCCTCGAAGAAGCGCTCCAGGCCCGCACGGTCCAGCTCCAGCAGGTTCTGGCGCGCGGCCACGGGCGCGGCGACCGGGTCGCCGGTGGTGGTCACGCTGGGAATCGGCTGCAATGCGGACACGTGCTTCGACCTGTGCTGGATGCGCTCAGCGCGAGACCACTTCCGTGGCCGCGAAGAAGTACGCGATCTCGATGTTGGCGTTCTCCACCGAGTCCGAGCCGTGGGCGGCGTTGGCGTCGATGGATTCGGCGAAGTCGGCGCGGATGGTGCCCGGCGCGGCTTCCTTCGGGTTGGTGGCACCCAGGATCTCGCGGTGCTTGGCCACGGCGTTCTCGCCTTCCAGCACCTGGATCATCACCGGGCCGGAGGTCATGAACTCGACCAGGGCGTTGAAGAACGGACGCTCGCGGTGCACGGCGTAGAAGCCCTCGGCCTCGCGGCGGGTCAGCTGCTTGTACTTGGCGGCGACGATCTTCAGGCCGGCCTTCTCGAAACGGGTGTAGATCTCGCCGATCACGTTCTTGGCGACGGCATCGGGCTTGACGATCGAAAGGGTGCGCTCCAGCGCCATTGGATTCTTCTTCTTTGGAGTTGAGGGAACGGGACCGGCCCGGCGGAACCAGGCCTGAAGGAAAAACCCGCGGCGTGGCGCGGGCTTAGCTTGGGTAGCGTTGACGGATTCTAGCATCCGCCGGCCGGCTTTGCAGGCACCGGGATGCTGCAGCGCAAAATGACCCGTCGCCGGCCCGGGCCTAGGATTAAACAATCGTTTGATTTAGTCCGGAGCCATGGGCAAGCCCGCGCACTTCTCCACCAAGGAACGGATCCTGGCCGCGGCGGAAGAGCTGTTCGCCCAGCACGGCTTCGCCGGGACCTCGCTGCGCCAGGTCACCAGCCAGGCCGCGGTCAACATCGCCGCGGTGAACTACCACTTCGGCTCCAAGGAAAACCTGATCAACGAGGTGTTCCGGCGGCGCATGGACGTGATGACCGCCCAGCGCCTGCAGCAGCTGGAGGCCGCGCTGCGCGACCACCCCGGCCAGCTGGAGCCGATCCTGGCGGCCTTCATCGACCCGGCACTGGCCCTGGCCCAGGATCGCAACGGCGGTGCCGCCTTCGTGCGCCTGATCGCCCGCGCCTACGCCGAGCACAACGAGAGCCTGCGCCGGTTCCTGTCGGACCACTACGGCCATGTGCTGCGCGAGTTCGGCAAGGCGCTGGCCGCGGTGCTGCCCGGCCTGGACAAGGAAACCCTGTACTGGCGCCTGGACTTCCTGGCCGGGGCGCTGACCTACGCGATGTCGGAATTCGGCCTGATCAAGCGCCCCGCCAGCGCCAGCGAGGCGGCCCACCGGAGCCGGGCCGCCCGGGAACTCATCCGATTTGCCGCCGCAGGACTGCAGGCGGAAGCAAAGTAACCGTTCAATATCAAGAGGTTGCAAGAAATGTCTAAGAAACTGCTTGTACGCCGCGCTGCGGTGCTGGGCGCCGGCGTCATGGGCGCGCAGATCGCGGCCCACCTGACCAACGCGGGCGTGGACACCGTGCTGTTCGACCTGCCCGCCAAGGAGGGCCCGGCCGACGGCATCGTGCTCAAGGCCATCGGCAACCTCGCCAAGCTCAGCCCGGCCCCGCTGGCCAGCAAGTCGCTGGCGGCGGCCATCACCCCGGCCAACTACGACACCGGCCTGGAGCAGCTGCGCGACTGCGACCTGATCATCGAGGCCATCGCCGAGCGGATGGACTGGAAGCAGGACCTGTACAGGAGGATCGCGCCGTTCGTGGGCGAGCACGCGGTGCTGGCCTCCAACACCTCCGGCCTGGGCATCAACGCCCTGGCCGCGGTGCTGCCGGAGCAGCTGCGCCACCGCTTCTGCGGCGTGCACTTCTTCAACCCGCCGCGCTATATGCACCTGGCCGAGCTGATCCCGGCCGACACCACCGACAAGGCGGTGCTGGAGGGCCTGGAGACCTTCCTGACCACCAACCTTGGCAAGGGCGTGGTCTACGCCAAGGACACCCCGAACTTCATCGGCAACCGCATCGGCGTGTTCTCGATCCTGTCGGTGATCCACCACACCCGCCAGTTCGGCCTGGGCTTCGACGAGGTCGACGCCATCACCGGCCCGCTGGTCGGCCGCCCGAAGTCGGCCACCTACCGCACCTCCGACGTGGTCGGCCTGGACACCATGGCCCACGTCATCAAGACCATGGCCGACACCCTGCCGCAGGATCCGTGGCACAAGTACTTCCAGTCGCCCGACTGGCTGCAGGCACTGATCGCCAAGGGCGCCCTGGGCCAGAAGGCCGGCGCCGGCATCTTCCGCAAGGTCGGCAAGGACATCATGGTCCTGGACCTGGAGAAGCAGGACTACCGCGCCGCCGACCGCAAGGCCGCCGACGAGGTGGTCGGGATCCTCAAGATCAAGAACCCGGCCGAGAAGTTCGCGAAGCTGCGCGAGAGCCAGCACCCGCAGGCGCAGTTCCTGTGGGCCGCGTTCCGCGACCTGTTCCACTACAGCGCCTACCACCTGGCCGACATCGCCGACACCGCGCGCGACGTCGACCTGGCCATCCGCTGGGGCTACGGCTGGTCGCTGGGCCCGTTCGAGACCTGGCAGGCCGCCGGCTGGAAGCAGGTGGCGCAGTGGATCGCCGAGGACATCGCCGCCGGCAAGGCCATGAGCGACGCCCCGCTGCCGGCGTGGGTGCTCGACGGCCGCGAGGGCGTGCACGCCGCCGAGGGCAGCTACAGCCCGGCGACCAACACCCTGGTGCCGCGCTCGTCGCTGCCGGTCTACCAGCGCCAGCGCTTCCCCGATCCGCTGCTGGGCGAGAAGTTCGACCAGGGCACCACGGTCTACGAGAACGACGGCGTGCGCATGTGGCACGACGGCGACGGCATCGCCGTGGTCTCGTTCAAGACCAAGATGAACACCGTGTCCGACCATGTGCTCAACGGCCTGCAGGAAGCGATCTGCATCGCCGAGCGCGACTTCCAGGGCCTGGTGATCTGGCAGCAGAAGGAGCCCTTCTCCGCCGGCGCCGACCTGGCCGGTGCGCTGGGCCTGCTGCAGGCCGGCAAGGTCGACGAGTTCGACGCCCTGGTCGCCAACTTCCAGCGCACCAGCCAGCGCATCAAGTACGCGCTGGTGCCGGTGGTCGCGGCGGTGCGCGGCCTGGCCCTGGGCGGCGGCTGCGAGTTCCAGATGCACAGCGCCCGCACCGTGGCCCACCTGGAGAGCTACATCGGCCTGGTCGAGGCCGGCGTGGGCCTGCTGCCGGCCGGCGGCGGCCTCAAGGAGCTGGCGGTGCGCGCCTCGCGCGCGGCGGCCGGCGGCGACGTGTTCGCCGAGCTGAAGAAGACCTTCGAGACGGTGGCCATGGCCAAGGTCTCGACCTCCGCCGTGGAGGCCAAGGAGCTGGGCCTGCTGCGCCCGACCGACCGGATCGTGTTCAACGCCCACGAGCTGCTGCACGTGGCCAAGGCCGAGGCGCGCAACCTGGCCGAGGGCGGCTACCGCCCGCCGCTGCCGGAGCGCCGCATCCAGGTCGCCGGCGACGTCGGCATCGCCACCTTCCGCATGCTGCTGGTCAACATGCTCGAGGGCCGCTTCATCAGCGAGTACGACAACGAGATCGCCACCCGCATCGCCACCGTGGTGTGCGGCGGCGAAGTCGACCGCGGCAGCCTGGTCGACGAGGCCTGGCTGCTCAACCTGGAGCGCAAGCACTTCGTCGAGCTGGCCCAGCAGGAAAAGACCCAGGCCCGCATCGGCCACATGCTCAAGACGGGCAAGCCGCTCAGGAACTGAGATTCGTGATTCGGGATTGGGGATTCGCAAGAGCGCATCCCCACCCAGGAAAACCATTGATGCCGGCGTGAGGAGTTCGATCCGGAGTTTGCTTTTGGCGACTCACGAATCACGAATCCCGAATCCCGGCTTTCGGAGAAAGCCATGACCAAGCAGATCCAGGACGCCTACATCGTCGCCGCCACCCGCACCCCGGTGGGCAAGGCGCCGAAGGGCGTGTTCCGCAACACCCGGCCGGACGAGATGCTGGCCCACGTGCTCAAGGCCGTGGTCGCGCAGGCCCCGGGCATCGACACCAGCCGCATCGACGACGCCATCATCGGCTGCGCCATGCCGGAGGGCGAGCAGGGCATGAACGTGGCCCGCATCGGCCTGCTGCTGGCCGGCCTGCCGAACACCATCGCCGCCCAGACCATCAACCGCTTCTGCTCCTCCGGCCTGCAGGCCGTGGCCCTGGCCGCGGACCAGATCCGCCTGGGCAACGCCGACCTGATGCTGGCCGGCGGCACCGAGTCGATGTCGATGGTGCCGATGATGGGCAACAAGGTCGCGCTGAGCCCGCAGGTGTTCGCCCGCGACGAGAACGTGGCCATCGCCTACGGCATGGGCATCACCGCCGAGAAGGTCGCCGAGGAGTGGAAGATCTCGCGCGAGGACCAGGACGCCTTCGCCCTCGCCTCGCACCAGAAGGCGCTGGCCGCGATCGCCGCCGGCGAGTTCCGCGACGAGATCTCGCCCTACGAGGTCGTCTCGCACCTGCCCGACCTGGCCGGCAATGCGATCGCGCTGAAGAAGCGCCTGGTCGACACCGACGAGGGCCCGCGCCCGGATACCTCGATCGAGGGCCTGGCCAAGCTGCGCCCGGTGTTCCGCAACGGCCAGTTCGGCGGCAGCGTCACCGCCGGCAACTCCTCGCAGATGAGCGACGGCGCCGGCGCGGTGTTGCTGGCCTCGGAGAAGGCGATCAAGGAATACGGCCTGACTCCCCTCGCCCGCTTCGTCAGCTTCTCGGTCGCCGGCGTGCGCCCGGAAGTGATGGGCATCGGTCCGATCGCCGCGATCCCCAAGGCGCTCAAGCAGGCCGGCCTGACCCAGGACCAGCTGGACTGGATCGAGCTCAACGAGGCCTTCGCCGCGCAGTCGCTGGCGGTGATCCGCGATTGCGGCCTGGATCCGTCCAAGGTCAATCCGCTGGGCGGCGCGATCGCCCTGGGCCACCCGCTGGGCGCCACCGGCGCCATCCGTACCGCCACCCTGGTGCACGGCCTGCGCCGCCGCCAGCAGAAGTACGGCATGGTCACCATGTGCATCGGCACCGGCATGGGCGCGGCGGGCATCTTCGAGGCACTCTGAGCCCTCGCCCTCCGCGGACATGAAAACGGCGCCCTCGGGCGCCGTTTTCATTGCAGCTTCGCCGGATGGATCAGCCGCGCTTTTCCTCGAGCGCGGCGAGCATGGCCTGGCGGGCCGCCGCGCCGTGCTTGGGGTGCTCCAGCGCGAAGTGCACGGTGGCCTCGATCAGGCCGATGTGCGCGCCGCAGTCGAAGCGCCGCCCCTCGAAGTGGTAGGCGTCGATGTGGCCCCCGGCCTTGATCGTCGAGGCGATCGCGTCGGTCAGCTGGATCTCGCCGCCGGCGCCGCGGCCGGTGGTCTCCAGGGTCTGGAAGATGCTGCCCGGCAGGATGTAGCGCCCGACCACGGCCAGGTTGCTGGGCGCGTCCTCCGGCTTGGGCTTCTCGACCATGGCCTCGATCCGGCCGCTGCGGCCCTCGAAGCCGCGGGTGGCGACGATGCCGTAGCTGGAGGTCTTCTCCCGCGGCACTTCCTCCACCGCGATCACGCCGCCACCGGTGCGCTCGGCCAGGTCGGCCATCTGCTTGAGCGCGCCGTCGCCGCGGTTCCACATCAGGTCGTCGGGCAACAGCACCGCGAACGGCTCGTCACCGACCACGTCCTTGGCGCAGAGCACGGCGTGGCCCAGGCCCAGGGCTTCCTTCTGGGTCACGAACACCACCCGGACATGGTCCGGCAGGGGCTTGCTGACCAGTTCGAGCTGTTCGAGCTTGCCGCCCTGCTCGAGCTTCTGCTCCAGCTCGTAGTGCTTGTCGAAATAGTCGGCGATCGAGTGCTTGTAGCGGTTGGTGACGAACACCAGGGTGTCGCAACCTGCTTCGATCGCCTCGTCCACCGCGTACTGGATCAGCGGCCGGTCGATGATTGGCAGCATCTCCTTGGGGACGGTCTTGGTGGCGGGGAGGAACCGGGTGCCAAGCCCGGCGACCGGAAAGACTGCCTTGCGTATCCGTTTGTTGGTCATCGTGTCCTTACTGCCTCTCGCGGGGGGAACGGGACCACCGTAGCGGTGTTCTCCTTGTTACCCGCGACAGGCAGGGGCGCAAATCCGGGGATGAGCACGCCCAGCGCCTGCCGCAGGCCGTTCTCATCATAACGTGTGACGGCCGTCCGCATATGCTCGATTTCCTGCAGCAGCAGGTCGGCGGGGCACTCCCGGGCGCTGGCCTCCAGGATCTTCGGATGGGCGGTGGGACGGTAGTGCTCGTCCGCGTAGAACAGGGTCTCGTGCAGCTTCTCGCCCGGGCGCAGGCCGGTGTAGACGATGGCGATGTCCCGCCCCGGCTGCTTGCCGGCCAGGCGGATCATCTGCTCGGCCAGCAGCCGGATCGGCACCGGCTCGCCCATGTCCAGGGTGTAGATGGCCGCGTGCGAGCCCGAGGCGGCGGCCTGCATGATCAGCTGGCAGGCCTCGGGGATGGTCATGAAGTAGCGGGTGACCTCCGGGTCGGTCACGGTCACCGGGCCGCCGCGGCGGATCTGCTCGCGGAACAGCGGCACCACGCTGCCGGCCGAATCCAGCACGTTGCCGAAGCGTACGGTCACGTAGCGGGTGCCCTCGACCCGCTCGTCCAGCGACTGGGCGATCATCTCGGCGATGCGCTTGGAGGCGCCCAGCACGTTGGCCGGGTCGACCGCCTTGTCGGTGGAGATCAGCACGAAAGTGCCCACCTTGTACTCGCGGCACAGCTCGGCGACGGTATGGGTGGCCAGCACGTTGTTGCGCACCGCCTCGCGCAGCTGCGACTCCAGCAGCGGGACCTGCTTGTAGGCGGCGGCGTGGAACACGGCATCGGGGCTGGAGCGCTCCAGCGCGTGGCGGGTGACGGCCGGATCGCCGCAGTCGCCCAGCACCGCCTCGACCTCGACGTCGGGGAAGGCCCGCGCCAGCTCGGCATGGATGGTCAGCAGGGCCAGCTCGGAGATCTCCAGCAGGACGATGCGCCGGGCGCCATGGCGCGCGCACTGCCGGCACAGTTCCGAACCGATCGAGCCGCCGGCGCCGGTCACCATCACGGTGCGGCCGTCCAGCCAGCCGCGGATCATGGCCCAGTCCGGGGTGACCGGCTTGCGGTTGAGCAGGTCCTCGATCGCCACTTCCTTGAGCTCGCCGGGCATGGCCTTGCCCTCGAGCACGTCGGTCAGGCGCGGCACGGTGCGGAACGGCAGGCCGCTGTGCTCGCAGATGCCCAGCACGCGCTGCATGCCGGCCGCGTCCAGCGAGGGGATGGCGATGACCAGCATGCCGGCGCCGACCTCGCGGGCCACGGTGGGCGCGTCCTCGAGGCGGCCGAGGACCGGCATGCCGTGCAGCTGCGAGCCCTGCAGGTGGGGGGCATCGTCCAGGAAGCCGACCGGCTGGTAGGTGCCGGAGCGGCGCAAGTCGCGGACCAGGGCTTCGGCCGCCTGCCCGGCGCCGAGGATCAGCACCCGCTGCTGGTTGGCCGTGCCGCGCGACAGGTGGTAGTCCTTCCACACGCGGTAGAGCAGCCGCGGCAGGCCCAGCATGGCGGCCAGCGCCAGCGGGTACAGCATCAGCACCGCGCGCGGCAGGGCCTCGAGCCGGTTGTAGACCGCCAGGCACAGCACGATGGCGATGGTGCCCAGGCCGGCGGCCTTGATGATGTTCCAGATGTCCGGGACGCTGGCGAAGCGCCACACGCCGCGGTACAGGCCCACCCGCCAGAACACCAGGCCCTGGGCGGCCAGGACGATGGCCAGGGTGGGCGTCAGCAGGGTCCAGTCGTAGCTCTCGGAGCGGGCCGCGTAACGCAGCACGTGCAGCCCCTGCCAGCACACCGCGGCCATGAAGAGGTCATGCAGGACGATCGCCGTACGAGGCAGGGAAACAGGCAAGGCTGGGCCAGTGTTCATGCGGATGCGACGGTCCTGTCAGGTGTGCTGGATGCGCCTCCCCTGGAGCAGCCACAGCACGACCGCCAATGCGAGCCAGGTGCCCGCGACGGCGGCCGGACGAACCGTTCCAGACGCGTGGGCACCATACGCGACCCAACCTGCCAGCAGACTGAACAGACCGTACCCCTGGCTAACCCGAACGTGACTGCCCGCACGCTTGGCCCAACGCTGGTACAGGTGCGATACATGTGGGAGCCACCAGCGCTCCCCGCGCAGGACCCGCCGGCCCAGGGTGAGCGAGGCATCGACCAGGAACGCCGACAGCGGCAGCAGCAGGAACAGCGGCTGCAGGGCCCCGCCCTCGCGGGCCAGCGCCGGTGCGGTCCAGGCCACCATCGCCGCCAACAGGTAGCCGAGGGTGCCTGAGCCGACATCGCCCAGGAAGATCCGCGCCCGCGGATAGTTGAACGGCAGGAAGCCGCAGCAGGCGGCGAACGCCCCCCAGGCCAGCGCGGCCACCGGCGGCGCGAGGAAGGCGAAGGTCGCCAGCGCGATCATCGCCTGGCTGGTGGCGATGCCGTCGATCCCGTCCATGAAGTTCCAGACGTTGACCAGGACCGGCACCGCGGCACAGGCCAGCAGCGCCCAGCGCCAGTCGCCCTGCCCCGCGTACAGGCCGGCCGCCAGCACCAGCCCGGCCAGGCACTGCACCGCCAGCCGCGACCACGGCGACAGCGGGCGGTGGTCGTCGATCCAGCCGATCCCGGCCACCAGCAGCAGGCCGGCGGCGAAGGCCAGCGCCGGGAGCGGGGCCAGCACGCCGCCGGCAACCGCCAGCGCGGTGCCGGCCAGCAGCGCGATGGTGATGCCCAGGCCGCCGCCGCGCGGCGTCGGCACGGTGTGGCTGCGGCGCTCGCCCGGCAGGTCGAGCAGGCGCCGGCGCGCGTAGCGCAGGGTGAGCCAGGTGCCCAGGGCCGACACCGCGGCCAGCGCCAGGCTGGTCCACAGCACCGCTGGCGTGCTCATACCACGGCGTAGTTCAGCAGCGGCTTGACCGTGCCCCACTCCTTGCAGCTCGGGCACTGCCAGTGGTGGGTGCGGGCACCGAAGCCGCAGCGGGTGCAGCGGTAGCTGGGATTGCGCACCAGCAGCTGGTCGGTGATGTGCTTGAGGTCGTGCAGGGTCGCGGTGCTGTCGGCGCCGACCGCGAGGGTCAGGTCGATCAGGGCGGCCTCGCCGCGCACCGAGGGGCGGTCCTTGAGCTGGCGGCCCAGGTAGTCGCGCGCGGCCACCGCGCCCTCCTGCTGTTCGATCAGGTGGGTCAGGGCCAGCACCGGGGCGATGCCGCGGTAGTGCTCGCTCATCTCGGCCAGGAACGCGCGCGCGCCGGCGGTGTCGCCGACCTGGGCGTAGGCGGTGAGCAGGCCCGGCAGTAGCTCCGGCAGGTAGTCCGGGTCGTGGCGCGCGGCGCGCTCGAAGGCGCGGATCGCGCCCTCGGGGTTGTTCGCGCTGGCTTCGATGCGGCCCTCGAGGATGCCGGCGCGCACGCATGTGGCGTCGGCCTGGTAGGCGCGCGCGATCGCCGCGCGGGCGGCGTCCAGGTCGCCGTTGGCGCGGTGGCGCTCGGCCAGCTCGCACTCGAACTGCGCCACCAGCTTGCCCATCGGCTCGCCGGTCACTTCCTCGAAGCGCATGGCGTTGTCGATCGCCTTCTCCCAGTCGCGCTCGGCCTGGTAGATGCCGATCAGGTGCTTGAGCGCCTGCGGCGCGCGCTGGTCGATGCGGGCCAGGTCGGCGAACACGGTTTCGGCGCGGTCGAGCAGGCCGGACTTCATGTAGTCCTCGCCCAGCGCCAGCAGCGCCTGCACGCGCTGGGCGTCGGACAGGTCGGTGCGCTGGACCAGGCCCTGGTGCAGGCGGATGGCGCGGTCGACCTCGCCGCGGCGGCGGAACAGGTGGCCCAGGGCCAGCTGGGTCTCGAAGGTTTCCTTGTCGAGTTCGGCGATGTGCAGGAACAGCTCGATCGCCTTGTCGGGCTGCTCGTTGAGCAGGTAGTTCAGGCCGCGGAAGTAGGTGCCGGAAAGCCGGCTGACCTGGGTGTCACCGTGGCGCTGCCCTCCCCTGCGGCCGACCACCCAGCCGGTGAGCGCCGCAAGCGGCAGGAACAGGAAGAACCAGAACCACTCGTTGAGGAATTCCATTTGCTTAGTTGCCTTCCCGGTGGGGTGCCGGTGTGTGGAGGCCATCGACCGCCGGCGCACTGGCGCCATTGCGTGCCCGCTCGAGGCGGCGCAGGCGGGCGTGCAGCGGCAGCACGGTGCTGGCCACGACCAGGCCGCCGCCCAGCAGCACGCCGGCCAGCAGCGCGACGACGATGGCGATGCCCGATGTGGTGGAGACCTCGGCCAGGCCGAAGTCGAGGCGGAGGCGCTGCGAATTGAGCGATCCCACCACCAGCCCGATCGCGACGAAGGCGAGCAGGACCAGCAGGCGGAGGATGTTCATGGGCGGAGGCTCCGGTGCGCGGATCGCCCCCAAGCTTAGCCGACCGGGGCCGGCGCGGCGCGGCCGGTCAGGCGTCCTGCGGCTCGGACGGGGCGGGCACGACGTCGCTCACCCGCTCGCGCAGCTCCTTGCCGGCCTTGAAATGCGGCACGTACTTGCCCGGCAGGGCCACGGCCTCCCCGGTCTTGGGGTTGCGGCCGATGCGCGGCGGACGGTAGTGCAGCGAGAAGCTCCCGAAACCGCGGATCTCGATGCGCTCACCCGAAGCCAGCGAACCGGCCATCATCTCCAGCAGCGACTTGACGGCGAGGTCGACGTCCTCGGCCTTCAGGTGCGACTGGCGGCGAGCCAGGATCTCGATCAGTTCGGACTTGGTCATCTCGGACTATGGAAGCGGGCGGATACGCCGCGGCGACCCGGGATCGCCGGGTCGCCGCGGGGCCATTCACGCTGGCGGGTATTACTCGGACTTGTTGCCCAGCTGCGCACGCAGCAGCGCGCCCAGGCTGGTGGTGCCGGCGGCAGCCTCGGCGGCGGCCTTGTTGTACTCGGCCAGGGCCTCGGCGGTCTCGGCCTCGTCCTTGGCCTTGATCGACAGCTGCAGGGTACGGCCCTTGCGGTCCATGCCCACGAACTTGGCCTCGACCTTGTCGCCGACCTTCAGGTACTGGGTGGCGTCGTCCACGCGCTCGTTGGCGATGTCGCGCGCGGCGACGTAGCCCTCGATGCCGTCGGCCAGCTCGACCACGGCGCCCTTGGCGTCGACTTCCTTCACCACGCCCTCGACCTTGGAGCCCTTCGGGTGCGCGGCCATGTACTGGCCGAACGGATCCTGCTCCATCTGCTTCAGGCCCAGCGAGATGCGCTCGCGCTCCGGGTCGACGGCCAGGACGACGGCGTCCAGGGTGTCACCCTTCTTGAAGTTGCGCAGCACGTCCTCGCCGGTGGTGTTCCAGCTGATGTCGGACAGGTGGACCAGGCCGTCGATGCCGCCTTCCAGGCCGATGAAGATGCCGAAGTCGGTGATGGACTTGATCTGGCCGGTGACCTTGTCGCCCTTCTTGTGGATGGCGGCGAAGGTCTCCCACGGGTTGGCGGCGACCTGCTTCATGCCCAGCGAGATGCGGCGGCGCTCCTCGTCCACGTCCAGGACCATGACCTCGACCTCGTCGCCGACCTGCACGACCTTGGACGGGTTGACGTTCTTGTTGGTCCAGTCCATCTCGGACACGTGCACCAGGCCCTCGACGCCCGGCTCGATCTCGACGAACGCGCCGTAGTCGGTGACGTTGGAGACCTTGCCGAACACGCGGCTGTTGGCCGGGTAGCGGCGGGAGATGTTCTCCCACGGATCCTCGCCCAGCTGCTTCAGGCCCAGCGAGACGCGGTTGCGCTCGCGGTCGAACTTCAGCACGCGCACTTCCAGCTCGTCGCCGACGTTGACCACCTCGGACGGATGGCGCACGCGCTTCCACGCCATGTCGGTGATGTGCAGCAGGCCGTCGATGCCGCCCAGGTCCACGAAGGCGCCGTAGTCGGTCAGGTTCTTGACCACGCCCTTGAGCTTGGCGCCCTCGACCAGCTTCTCCAGCAGCTGCTCGCGCTCCTCGGAGTGCTCGCTCTCGACCACCGCGCGGCGGGAGACGACCACGTTGTTGCGCTTGCGGTCCAGCTTGATGAGCTTGAACTCCAGCTCCTTGCCTTCCAGGTAGGCCGGATCGCGCACCGGACGGACGTCGACCAGCGAGCCCGGCAGGAACGCGCGGACGTCCTTGATGTCGACGGTGAAACCACCCTTGACCTTGCCGCTGATGCGGCCGGTGATGGTCTCGTTCTTCTCCAGCGCCTCTTCCAGCTCGTCCCACACCATCGCGCGCTTGGCCTTCTCGCGCGACAGCACGGTCTCGCCGAAGCCGTTCTCGATCGAGTCGAGCGCGACCTTGACCTGGTCGCCCACGCCAACGTCGATCTCGCCGTTCTCGTTACGGAACTGCTCGATCGGCACGATGCCTTCGGACTTCAGTCCGGCGTTGATCACCACCACGTCGCCGCGGACGTCCACGACGGTACCGGTGACGATGGCGCCCGGCTTCAGCTTCGCCAGGTTGGCCTGGCTCTGTTCGAACAGCTCGGCAAAAGATTCGGTCATTAGTGAATACTCGGTTGAACACACGGACGGAGCCCCATCACCCGATGGCCGCCCCGTCCCCCTGTAGCAGGCCCGTACCGGCGCCCTGTGTGGTTGGTTGATGGACCCCCGCCGCGTTCCGCGGCGGGACCTGGCGCGGGATGCGCCGTTTCTGCTGTTTCCGCGGCGGCCGGGTGGCCGCTCAGGCCGCGTGCTTCGGCACCAGGGCCAGCACGCGTTCCACCACCTCGTCGATGCCAAGCCCGGTCGTGTCGATGAGGACGGCGTCTTCGGCCGGCTTCAGCGGGGCGACCGTGCGCTGGGCGTCGCGGGCGTCGCGGGCGAGGATCTCCCGCAGCAGACCGTCAAAGGTAACCGAAACCCCTTTTTCCTTCAACTGGTTATGGCGGCGACGGGCGCGCTCCTCGGCGCTGGCGGTCAGGAACACCTTGGCGGTGGCATCCGGGAAGATCACCGTGCCCATGTCGCGGCCGTCCGCGACCAGGCCCGGCGGGCGCCGGAACGCGCGCTGGCGCTCCTTCAGCGCCTCGCGCACCTCGGGGATGGCGGCGATCGCCGAGGCCACCGCGCCGGTGGTCTCCAGCCGCAGTTCGGAGGTGGCGTCGGTGCCGTTGACCAGCACCCGCAGCCCTTCCGGCCCGTCGCGGAACTCGATGGCGGTGTCGAAGGTGCAGCGGACCAGGGCCGACGGGTCCGCCAGGTCCAGGTCGGCCCAGCTGGCCGCCACGCCCACCGCCCGGTACAGCGCCCCCGAATCCAGGTAGTGCCAGCCCAGGCGGCCGGCCACGATCCGGCTCACCGTGCCCTTGCCCGCCCCGGAAGGACCATCGATGGTGAGGACGGGGACTGGCTGGGACATCGGCGGCTCCGCGGGGCTGTGGGGGAGCGGAATTGTAGCCGCGCCCGCCCCCGCCCCCGGGCTTTCGCTGCAACTGCTTGAACCGGCTCCGGAATCATGGGTAGAATGACGGGCTTATTTTCATGCCTCGGCCAATCGGCCCTGGCTTCCCAATCCGTCGTCCTCCGAGGTGTGTCATGAAAGTCCTGTCCTCCCTGAAGTCGGCGAAGGCCCGTCACCGCGACTGCAAGGTGGTCCGCCGCCGCGGCAAGGTCTTCGTGATCTGCAAGTCCAACCCGCGCTTCAAGGCCCGCCAGCGCTGAAGCCGGCAGGCGGCCGCCCGGCCGCCGGCTTGTACGGGAAGGCCGCAGCGATGCGGCCTTTCGCGTTTCCGGGCCCATGGAAACACGCGCCGCAGCCGCCCGCGTTCTGCTTACAATCGGCCCTGCACCCGCCGGCCGCCCTGGCCAGGCGGACCACTGTCCGGGGAGACACCACGATGAAGCACCGCTTCCAAGTCCTGTCCCTGCTCGCGCTGGCCGGCCTGTCGGCCGCCGCGCAGGCGGATACCCTGCTGATCGAGCGGGTCGACAAGCCGCTGGCGGCAAAGCCGGAACGCGGCCTGAGCATGGCCGAGGTCGAGGCCCGCTTCGGCGCGCCGCAGGAGAAGCTGGACCCGCGCGGCGGCCAGAAGAAGCAGTGGCCGGCGATCCACCGCTGGGTCTACCCGGACTACGTGGTCTACTTCGAGAAGGACCGGGTGATCGACGTGGTCGCGCACAAGGCCTCGCCGAACGAGATCGGTCCCAAGCCGCCGGTCCGCTGATCCTCCCGCGCCCCGCTCCGGCGGGGCGCGCCTTCTGCGCCGGCCGCGCGGCCGGCACCGTCCGCAGCGCCGCTGCGTCCCCCATCCCCGCCCGGCCGTGCCGGGCCTGCACGACCCGAACGAATGACCGAGAACCTGCGCTTCCCCGCGGAGTGGGAACCCCAGTCCGCGATCCTGATCGCCTGGCCGCACGCCGGCACCGACTGGGCCGAGCGCCTGGGCGAGGTCGAGGAAACCTACATCGCCCTGGTTGTCGCGATCACCCGCTTCCAGGACGCCTGGATCTGCGTGGCCGACGACGACGTGGAGACCTATGCGGAGGCGCGGCTGCGCTCGGCCCGGATCGACATGGAGCGGGTGCGCTTCATCCCGTTCGACTACGACGACACCTGGCTGCGCGATTCCGGCCCGATCACCCTGCGCGAGGGCGACGGCTTCCGCGTGCTGGACTTCCGCTTCACCGCCTGGGGCGGCAAGTTCGAGGCCGGGCGTGACGACCGCCTGGTCCAGGCGCTGGCCGCCCAGGGCCTGTTCGGCGACGCCGTGCACCAGCGCATCGATTTCGCCCTGGAAGGCGGCGGCATCGAGACCGACGGCGCCGGCACCCTGCTGACCACCTGGCGCTGCCTGCACGAGCGCCACCCGCAGGCCAGCCGCGAGGAGCTGTCGGCGAAGCTGGCCGGCTGGCTGGCCCAGGACCGGGTGCTATGGCTCGACCACGGCTACCTGGAGGGCGACGACACCGACGCCCATATCGACACCCTCGCCCGCTTCGCCCCCGGCGACGCCATCGTGTTCCAGGCCTGCGACGACCAAGGCGATAGCCACTACGCCGAACTGAAGGCGATGGCGGACGAGATCGCCGCGCTGCGCACCGCCGACGGCCGTCCGTACCGCCTGTTCCCGCTGCCGTGGGCGGCGCCGGTGATCGACGAGGGCCGCCGCCTGGCCGCCTCCTACGCCAACTTCCTGGTCATCAATGGCGCGGTGCTGATGCCGGCCTACGGCGATCCGGCCGACGAAGCCGCCGCCGCGGTGCTGGCGCAGGCCTTCCCGGGCCGCGAGATCGTGCAGGTACCCTGCCGCCCGCTGATCTGGCAGAACGGCAGCCTGCACTGCATCAGCATGCAGCTGCCGGCGGGCCTCGGCCACTAAACAGGTCCCCTCGCGCCCGCCGCGATGCCTGCCCCGCGTGCGTGGCTTCAGGCCCCGTGCGCGGGGCGCGGGTTACCATCCCTTTCCGCTACGCAAGACGACGCCTTCCCCATGAGCCGCAAGACCCTCACCGTCGCCCTGGTCCAGGAACGCAACCAGGGCGACGCCGAAGCCAACCTGGCCGCGATCGAAGCGCGCGTGGCCGAGGCCGCCGCGCTCGGCGCGCAGCTGGTGCTGCTGCAGGAGCTGCACAACGGCGCCTACTTCTGCCAGCACGAGTCGGTGGGCGAGTTCGACCTGGCCGAGCCGATCCCCGGCCCCAGCACCGAGCGCCTGGGTGCGCTGGCGAAGAAGCACGGCGTGGTCATCGTCGGCTCGCTGTTCGAGCGCCGCGCCGCCGGCCTCTACCACAACACCGCGGTGGTGCTGGAGAAGGACGGCAGCCTGGCCGGCAAGTACCGCAAGATGCACATCCCGGACGACCCGGGCTTCTACGAGAAGTTCTACTTCACCCCGGGCGACATCGGCTTCCGGCCGATCGACACCTCGGTCGGCCGCCTCGGCGTGCTGGTGTGCTGGGACCAGTGGTACCCGGAAGCGGCGCGGCTGATGGCGCTGGCCGGCGCCGAGCTGCTGCTCTACCCCACCGCCATCGGCTGGGACCCGGACGACGCCCAGGACGAGAAGGACCGCCAGCGCGACGCCTGGATCCTCAGCCACCGCGGCCATGCCGTGGCCAACGGCCTGCCGGTGCTGTCCTGCAACCGCGTCGGCCACGAGCCCTCGCCGCTGGGCGCCTCGGGCATCCGGTTCTGGGGCAACAGCCACGTGCTGGGGCCGCAGGGCGAATTCCTGGCCCAGGCCGGCGAGGACGCCACCGTGCTGGTGTGCGAGGTCGACCTGCAGCGCAGCGAGCACGTGCGCCGGATCTGGCCGTTCCTGCGCGACCGCCGGATCGACGCCTACGGCGACCTGCTCAAGCGCTACATCGACTGACGGGCCGGCCCCGCCTGCCGCGACTCCCACCTTCCGGCCACCGCCAGCCCGCCATGACCACGATCCAATCCCTGCCCGAGTCCGCGCCCGCTCCTGCCGATCCGCTGGCGGGCCAGCCCGTGCGCGTGGTCGAGCGCGACGGCGTCCGCTACACCCTGCTGGGCACCGCGCACGTCTCCCGCGCCAGCGTCGAGGCGGTGCGCGCGGCAGTGGCCAGCGGCCGCTACGACGCGATCGCGGTGGAGCTGGACGCCGGCCGCCTGCAGTCGCTGACCGACCCGGACCTGCTGGCCAAGATGGACATCGTGCAGGTGATCCGCGACGGCAAGACCCACGTGTTCGCCGCCAACCTGGCGCTGTCCACCTACCAGCGGCGCCTGGCCGAACAGCTGGACGTGGAGCCGGGCGCGGAACTGAAGGCCGCCGTGGAGGACGCACGCGCCCTCGGCCTGCCGGTGAAGCTGATCGACCGCGAGGTCGGCCTGACCTTCCGCCGCGCGATGCAGCGGCTGGGCTGGTGGGGCCGCGCCCGGACCGGGGCCGGCATCCTGGTGGCGATGTTCGGCGACGAGGAAGTCGGCGACGACGAGATCGAGAAGCTCAAGCAGGGCGACATGCTGGAGGCCAGCTTCGGCGAGTTCGCCAGCCACAGCCCGGCGCTGTACGAGACCGTGATCGCCGAGCGCGACCGCTACATGGCCGCGCGCCTGCGCCAGGAGCGCGATGCCGCCCACGTGCTGGCGGTGGTCGGCGCCGGCCACCTGCCCGGCCTGGCGCGGCACCTGGCCGAGGACCAGGAGGAACCGGCCGGGGTCATGGGCGAACTGGAGGCGGTGCGCGAGAAGTCCGGGTTCCCGTGGATGGAGACCATCATCGGCGCCTTCCTGCTGGGCGGCTTCGCCTGGGGCATCTGGCAGGGCGGCATCGACGTCGGCGCCGACTTGCTGCTGCAATGGGTGCTGGCCACCGGCCTGCTCGGCGCGCTGGGCTGCGCCATCGCCGGCGGCCACCCGCTGAGCATCCTCGCCGCCTTCGTCGCCTCGCCGCTGACCCCGCTGCACCCGGCGCTGGCCTCCGGCACGGTCAGTGCCTTCGTCGAGGCGACCCTGCGCAAGCCCACCTACGCCGACTTCATGGCCCTGCGCGACGACGTGCAGACCCTCAAGGGCTGGTGGCGCAACCGGGTGGCGCGCATCCTGCTCAACTTCTTCCTCACCAGCCTGGGCACCGCGATCGGGGTGTGGACCGGCGGCCTGCGCATGCTCGGCAAGCTCATCGGCTGAGGCCTCCCTCTCCCGGCGGGAAAGGAAAAAGCCCGGCTTGCGCCGGGCTTTTCCGTTGCCGGACGGCGGACCTACTCCGCCGCCGCCGCGGCCGGCACGCTGGCGGCCGCGCCGCCGCCGTCCAGCCCGCGCGCCCTGCGCACCAGGCGCGAGGTGGCGGTGCGCAGGTCGTCCAGGATCGCGTAGATGGTCGGCAGGAACAGCAGGCTGACCACGGTGGAGAACGCCAGGCCGCCGGCGATGGCGCGCGCCATCGGGTAGTACGGCGGCATGCCGTCGACGGTCTGGGTGTTCAGCGCGATCGGGATCATCGCCAGGATCGCCGTGCCCATGGTCATCATGATCGGGCGCAGGCGTTCGCGGCTGCCCTCCACCAGCGCCTCGGTGCGCGGCAGCCCGCGCCGGCGCAGGTTGTTGATGTGCTCGATCATCACGATGCCGTTGTTCACGACCACGCCCATCAGCACCAGGATGCCGATCACCGCCATGATCCCCATCTCGGTGCCGGTGATCCAGAACAGCCAGTACACGCCGAAGATCGAGAACAGCACGCAGGACATGATCGCGCTCGGGAACAGCATCGACTCGAACACCGCCGCCATGATCACCAGCATCAGCACCAGCGCGATGATGATCGCACGCAGCATCTGCGACATGCCGTCGAAGTTGATGTTGAAGCTGGCGCTGTCGAAGGTGTAGCCGTAGCCCGGCGGGAACTGCACGGCCGCCAGCGCCTCCTCGATGGCCTTGCGCGCGTCGGCCACCGGCACGTCCTTGGCCAGCCCCGCCTCGATGCGCAGCATCGTCTGCCGGTTGAAGCGCTGGATGGAGGTGGCGGACGGATTGACGTTGACGTCGACCATCGCCAGCAGCGGGATCTCGGTGCCATTGGGCGCGCGCACCATGAACGAGGCCAGGTCCTCGATGCCGTAGCGGTCGGCGCCGGCGAAGCGCACGTTGACCGGGATCTCCACGTCCTCGCGGTGGAAGTCGCGCAGCGAGGAGCCGCGCAGGGCCATGCCGACGTACTGGGCCACCTGCTGGGCACTGAAGCCGTAAGCGGCCGCGCGCTCGCGGTCCACCCGCACCGACAGCTCGGTGTTGGCGTCGCCGGTGTCCACGCGCACGTCGCGCAGCTTGGGGTTGCGCGACAGGAGCGGCACGATGTCCGCGGCCAGGTCCTCCAGCACCTGCGAGGAATCGCCGACCAGGGCAAAGTTCACGCCCTGGCCCTGGTTGCCCGAGCCGCCCGGCCAGCCGATGCCGATCTTGGCGCGGGCCGACTGCGGCAGGCCCTTGCGGATCTTCTCCTCGATCTCCTTGCTCAGCTCCAGGTCGTCGATGCCCAGGTACAGGCGGGTGTAGGCCCAGCCCTGCTCGCTGTAGCGGCTGTACACCCGGTCCACCTTGAACTCCTCGCGGTTGGCGTTGATGAACGCCTCCACGCGCGCCACCTCGCGGCCCATCTCCGCCTTCGAGTAGGCGCCCTTCCACTGGTAGTAGATGTTGATCTCGTCTGGCGACCGGTCGTCGCCACTGCCCTTGCTCTGGGTGATCGGCACGATGCTGGCCAGGGTGATCAGCACGATGCCGGCCACGCTCCAGCCGCGGTGCTGCAGGCTCCAGCGCAGGGTCCGCGCATAGCGCTCCTGCAGCCGGGTGATCAGCGGCGACTTCACCGCCGGCGGGGTCTTCATCCGCGCCGACAGCATCGGGATGAGGCTGATGGCCACCAGCCAGGACGCTAGCAGCGAGACCGAAATCGTCACCGCCAGCTGGCCCAGGTAGATGCTGATGATGTTCTTCTCGCCAAACAGCATCGGCAGGAACACCACGCAGTGACACAGGGTGCCTGCCGACAGCGCGATCGCCACGTGGCGGGTGCCGATGATCGACGCCAGTGCCTGGCGGTCGGGGTACTTCTCCCGTTCCTGGTAGATGCTCTCCACCACCACCACGGCATTGTCCACCAGCATGCCCACCGCCAGCAGCAGGCCCATCATCGAGATGATGTTGAGGGTGATGCCGGTGAAGTACATGAAGCCCAGGGTCATGGTGAAGCAGATCGGGATCGCCAGGCTCACCATCAGGGTCGACGGCCAGTGGCGCAGGAACGCGTAGAGCACGATCACCGCCAGCACCAGGCCGATCGCGCCGGCCTCGGCCAGCGCCGCCAGCGAGCTGGTCACCGCCAGGCCCTGGTCGTCGGTGACCTCGATGCCGATGCCGCGCATGGCCGGGTCCTGCGCCAGCGCCTCCACTTCCTTGCGCACGGCGCGCGACAGGTCGACCAGGTTGGCGGAGCGCTCCTTGAAGACGTCCACCGCCACGCTGGGCCGGCCGTCCATCTGCCGCACGTAGTCCATGCGCTGCGGCTGCAGCGAGACCTCGGCGATGTCCGACAGGCGCACGCCCTTGCCGTTGACCGGCAGGTCGCGCAGCGCCTGCAGCTCCTGCAGCTCGCCGCGCGGCTGCACCCGCAGGCGGCGCCCGGCCTCGGTGATCTGCCCGGCGGAGACCGAGAAGTTGGCCGCCTGCAGCCGCTGCACCAGCTCGTTGAGCGCCACGCCGTGGGCGCTCAGGCGGTCCTTGTCCAGCGCCACCAGCACTTCCTGGCTGGCCACGCCCTCGACCTCGATCCGGGCCACGCCGGGGATGCGCTCCAGCCGCCGCTTGATCGTCTGTTCGATCAGGTCGGCGCGCGAGGTGAGGTCCTCCTTGCTGGTCAGGCGCAGGCTCATCGCCTCGCGGTCGGACGTGCTCCAGCGGTAGACGTAGTAGCGGCGGAAGTCATCCGGCAGCTCGTCGCGGATCGCGTCGATCCGCTCGCGCGCCTCGGACGCAGCGATCGCGATGTCGCGGTTCCAGTCGCTGAACTCGACCTGGATCTGCGCGCTTTCGGCGTTGGCGCGCGAGTTCATGGTGCGGATGCCGGGCATGGTGGCCAGCGCCTCCTCCACCGGCCGCAGCACGTTGCGCTCGATCTCCTCGGGGGTCGAGCCCTCGTACGGCAGCCAGACGAAGAAGAACGGGATCGTGGCCTCCGGCTCGGCCTCCAGCGGCAGCCGGAACGCGGCGATCAGGCCGATCACCACCATCGACACGAACAGCATGATGGTGGTGACCGGGCGGCGGATGGACAGCTCGGTGATGTTCATCGATCAGGCCTCCGCGCCGCCGCCGATCTGGTCGTGCTCGCGGGCCAGCACCTGCTCGGCCTGCAGCGCCTCGCGGCGCGAGCGCTGGCCGCGCTCGACGTAGTAGCCGTCGGGCTTGCGGTCCAGCAGGTCGTACACCACCGGGATCACCACCAGGGTCAGCAGGGTCGAGACCAGCAGGCCGCCGATCACGGTGATCGCCATCGGCGAACGCACCTCCGCGCCCTCGCCGAACGCCAGCGCCAGCGGCATGAAGCCGAACACCGCCGTCAGCGTGGTCATCATGATCGGGCGCAGGCGCGAGCGCGCGCCCTCGACCAGGGCCTCGCGCTTGGCCACGCCGGCCTCGCGCAGCTGGTTGACCTTGTCGATCAGGATGATCGCGTTCTTCACCACCAGGCCCACCAGCAGGATCAGGCCGATCGACACCACCACCGACACCGGCGAGCCGGTCAGCAGCAGCGCGCCGATCGCGCCGACCAGGGCCAGCGGGATGGTGAACAGGATGACGAACGGGTGCAGCAGCGACTCGAACTGCGAGGCCATCACCAGGTAGACCAGGAACACCGCCAGGCCGAAGGCGAACAGCAGCGAACGCAACGACTCGCCCAGCTCCTCGCCCTGGCCGCCGATGCGCATGCCCACGTCGGCGCCCAGCGGGTTCTCCGCCACCATCTGCTGGACCTCGGCGACGGCCGTGCCGAGGTCGATGTCGCGCAGGTTGGCCGAGACGATCGCCACCCGGCGCTGGTCGGCGCGGTGGATCTCGCTGGGGCCGGTGGTGGCCACCACCTCGGCCACCGAACCCAGCTCGATCGGGTTGGAGCCGGCGGGATTGACGATCAGCCGGCGGATGTCGTCCACCGAGGAGCGCTCGGACTCGCGCACCCGCACCAGCACGTCGATCTTGCGGTCGCGGAAGCTGTACCGGGTTGCGACGTTGCCGCGCACCTTGTTGACCACCGCGTCGGCGATCTGGCGGGTGGTCAGGCCCAGGGACGCGGCGCGGTCCTGGTCGAAGATCACCTGGATCTCGGGGAAGCCCTGCTCCACGGTCGACTTGACGTCGGCGTAGTGCGGGTTCTGGCGCAGCATCGCCGCCAGCTTGTTGCCGGCCACCCGGATCGTCTCCAGGTCGTTGCCCTCGATCTCCACTTCCAGCGGCGCGGCCAGCGCGAACAGCTGCGGACGGGCGAAGTCCACCTGCGCCGACGGATACGCCTTCATGCTCTGCCGCAGCGTTTCCATCAGCGCGGCCTCGCGCGAGGTGTCGTCCATCACCACCGACAGCTTGCCGATGTTCTCGCCGCTCTCGGTCGGGCTGGCGTCCAGCCGGGTGCCGGTGCCGGAGACGCCGTACAGCAGGCGCACGCCCGGCTCGCCGGCATGCCGGCGCTGGATGTCGCGCACCAGCGCGTCGGTCTGCGCCAGCGGCGTGCCCGGCGGCAGCTTGGCGGTCATCTCGAAGCGGTCCTGGGCCAGCTGCGGGATCAGGTCGACGCCCAGCAGCGGCAGCGTGGCCATGGTCGCGGCGAAGGCCAGGGCCGCGCCGCCCAGCACCAGGCCGGGCCGCTCCAGCGCGCCGGGAAGCATGCGCAGGTAGCCGGCCTCGGCGCGGCGGTACGGGGCCATGGCGACGTCGCTGGCCTTGCCCATCACCCGGCCGGCCACGCGGGCGGCGACGCGGAAGGCGCGCACCACCATCCAGGCGGCCGCGTAGAACAGCGACTTCAGGTACCAGAAGCCCGCGGCCAGGAGCAGGCCGGGGACCAGCGCGCCCCAGGTGGCGACGCTGCTGCCGGGCATGGCCTTGCCCAGGATGGCCTTGCCGATGCCGTAGCCGATCGCCAGCACCACCAGGGTGGCCAGTACCCGCAGCACGCGCAGCACGCGGTCGCCCTGCGGCGCCGGCTCGGCCGGGAACTCCAGCGGCGGGCGGCCCTTGAGCGAGCTGAGCATCGGCACCAGGGTCATCGACACCACCAGCGACACGGCAATGGCGATGGCCACGGTCAGGGCCTGGTCGCGGAACAGCTGGCCGGCGATGCCCTCGACGAACACCAGCGGCAGGAACACCGCGATCGTGGTCAGGGTCGAGGCCACCACCGCCATGAACACCTCGCGGGTGCCGGTGATCGCCGCCTCGAGGATGCCCAGGCCGCGCTCGCGCGCCTTGGCGATGGACTCCAGCACCACGATCGAGTCGTCCACCACCAGGCCGGTGGCCAGGGCCAGGCCGCCCAGCGACATCACGTTCAGGCTCAGGCCCAGCTGGCCCATGAAGAAGAACGTGGTGATGATCGACACCGGCAGCGACAGCGAGATGACGAAGGTGCTCCAGCCGTCGCGCAGGAACAGGAAGATGATCAGCACCGACAGCAGGCCGCCGATCACCGCATCCATCTTCACGTCGTTGACGGCGTGGCGGATGAAGACCGACTGGTCCTCGACCACGGACAGCTCGATGTCCTTGGGCATCCGCTTGCGGATCTGCTCCAGGCGCGCTTCCAGCGCGTCGGCGGTGGCCACGGTGTTGGCGTCGCCTTCCTTGTAGACCGCCAGCTCGACCGCCTCGCGGCCGCCGGCGCGGATCACCGCCTCGCGCTCCTTGTAGCCCTGGCGCACCTCGGCCACGTCCTTCAGCCGCACCGGGACCACGCCGCCGCCGCCGTTGTCGGCGCGCAGGGCGGCGATCACGTTGGGGTCGCGGCTGCCGAGGATGGCCAGCATCAGCTGCCGGTTCTCGCCGGTTCCGCTGTTGCCGGAGGACTGCCCGCCGGCGGTGGTCAGCAGCATCTCGCGCATCTGCTCGACCGAGGAGAACTGGTTGACCGTGCGCACCAGGTAGCGCTGGGTGCCCTCCTCCAGGCGGCCGCCGGACAGGTTCACGTTCTCCTGCTTGAGGCGCTCGATCACCTGGTCCAGCGACAGGCCCAGCTGGGCCAGCTTGCGCTGGTCGACCTCGACCTGGACCTCGTCCTCAAGGCCGCCGCCGACCTTGACCGCGGCCACGCCCGGCACCGGCTCCAGCCTGCGCTTGAGGTCCTCGTCGGCGTAGCGGCGCAGCTCCATCAGCCGGCGCACGGCGTCGGCCTCGTCGGCCGGCTCCTGCTTCGAGCTCAGCGCCAGGCGCATGATCGGCTGGGTCGAGGGATTGAAGCGCAACAGCACCGGCGGCTTGGCCTCCAGCGGCAGCTGCAGCGTCTCCATCTTGTCGCGGACCTCCAGGCCCGCCTGCTGCATGTCCGTGCCCCAGGCGAACTCCAGGACCACGTCGCTCTGGCCGGTGCGCGAGATCGAGCGCAGCTTGCGCAGGCCCTTGACCACGCCCAGCGCCTCCTCGGCCGGCTGCGAGATCAGGGTCTCGACCTCCGACGGCGCCGCGCCCTCGTAGTCGGTGCGCACGGTCAGGGTGGGATAGCTCAGGTCCGGCAGCAGCTCGACCTTGAGGCTGGACAGCGAGATCAGGCCGAACAGCACCAGGGTCAGGGTCATCATCGCGATGGTGACCCGGCGGCGGGTGGCGAACTCGACCAGGTCGAATCCGCGCGTCTGGTGGACGTCGTGCGTTGCCATCAGCGCGCCGCCTGTGCCGCGGCCGCCTGGGCCGGTGCCTTGCCGCCGGCGACCTCGGCCTGCGGCTCACGCTCCAGCACCTGCACGGCGCTGCCCTCGCGCAGGGCCGACTTGCCGGCGACCACCACGGCGTCGCCCTCGGCCAGGCCCTCGCGCACCTCGACCCAGCCGCCCTCGCTGTAGCCCAGCTTCAGGCCCACGCGCGCGGCGTGGCCGTCGCGCACCACGTACACCGCCGGCTCGCCGCCGTCCTCCAGCAGCGCCGTGCGCGGCACCACCAGGGCGTCGGCACGCTGGTCGTAGTTGATGCTCAGGCGGCCGAACATGCCCGCGGTCAGCTCGCCGTCGCCGGCGAAGGAAGCCACCACGCGGAAGGTGCCGGTGCCGTTGTCCACCACCGGGGCGACGCGGTCGACCACGCCGGAGAAGCTGCGGCCCGGCAGCGCGTCGGCGACCAGGGTCACGGCCTGTCCCGCGCGCAGCTTGGCCATTTCCCGCTCCGGCACGTTGAGGGTGGCCTCCAGCCGGCTGCTGTCGACGATGCGGATGATCGGCGAGTTGATCTGCACGAAGTTGCCCGGCTTGATGTCGCGCGAGGCGACCACGCCGGAGATCGGCGCCACCACCGTGGTGTAGGACAGCTCCAGCCGCGACAGGTCGTAGGCGGCGCGGGCCTGCTCCAGGTCGTAGCGCATCTGGTCGACCTCGCCGGCGCTGATCAGCTGCTGGGCCACCAGCTGGCGGGCGCGGTTGTAGTTGTTCTCCAGCTTGCGCACCAGGGCCTCGTTCTGGGCCAGGGCCAGGCGGGCACGGTCCGGGTCCAGCCGCACCAGCGGCTGCCCGGCCTTGACGTACTGGCCCTCCTCGACCAGCACCTCCAGCGCCACGCCGGAGGTCTTGGCCACCACCTGCGATTCGGCCCGCGGCTCCAGGGCGGCGGTGCCGGCGTAGCTGGCGGCGATGGGCCGGCGGGTGGCCTCGGCCACTTCGACCGGGACGGCGTCGGCGGCGGCCTGCTCCCCCTGGGCGGCGGCAGGCGGCTTGCCCTCGCCCCCCTTGCAGGCGGTGATGGCGGCGGCAAGCGCCAGGGCGGCAGCGACGGCGCGCAGCCCGGCGGGCACGGCGGGGGAAGTGGCTCGGTCCATGTCGTTTTCCATGCTCGCTGGCCCCTTCGATGGGGCGTGATTAGGTGTTGTATCCAAGTAGACCACCAACACAATGGCCCGCCATGCGCCGAAGGTCATGGTCCGCACGCCGGGCAGCGTGCACCCCCTCCTTGATCGAGCGCAATGCGGCCGGTTCCCGCTTGCGTTAAGGCGGGGCTATACTGCGGCGGTTTTCGTGTCCGGAGGGGTAGACCGGCACGACCGACTCCAACGAGACCGATCGGACTAACGAATGATGCGTCGCCCGCTGCCGCTAGCCGTTTGCATTGCCCTGGTCACTTCCCTGTCCTTCAGCGCTGCCGCGCAGGAGTCCACCCAACCCGCCCAGCCGGAAGCCCAGGCCGCGGCCGGGTCGCCTGCCGGCGACGCCGAGCGCGGCCGCCAGCTGACCTACACCTGCCAGGGCTGCCACGGCCTGACCGGCTACAAGAATGCGTACCCGAGCTTCAAGGTGCCCAAGATCGGCGGCCAGTCGGCCGAGTACCTGAGCCAGGCCCTGCACGAGTACCGCGACAACAAGCGCCGGCATCCGACCATGCGTGCCCAGGCCCAGAGCTTCTCTGAGCAGGACATCGCCGACATCGCCGCCTTCCTTTCCACCCTCAAGTGAGCAGTCAGCCGCCCATGTCGAAAGCCGTGTACGCCCCGCGTCTCGCCATCGTCCTGACCGCCCTCCTCGGCCTTTCGGCCTGCGCTGGCGGGGACGGCTCCACCGAAGCCGGAGCCGCGGCCGAAGCCCGCAGCTCCTCCGCGGGCCTGCCGCCGGGCCGCATCGGCATCGGCGAACAGCTGGCCTCGGCCAAGGGCAAGGCCACCGGCCAGAGCTGCGTGGACTGCCACGGCCCGGACGGCAACGCGCCGATCGACGCCAGCTATCCCAAGCTCGGCGGCCAGTACCCGGACTACCTGGCCCATGCCCTGCAGGAGTACCGCAGCGGCGCCCGCCAGCACGCGCTGATGACCCCGCAGGCCTCCAGCCTCAGCGACCAGGAGATCGCCGACCTGGCGGCCTACTTCGGTTCGCGCCCATCGCAGCTGAAGGACCTCAGCCAGGCGTATTGATCCGCTGCTTGGGCCGCTGCGCGGCTTGTCCAGGCAAAAGGCCCGCTTCGGCGGGCCTTTTGCTTGGGCGGGATTCGGGATTGGGGATTCGGAGCGGCCCCTGGGCGTGCACGACCGCCGGACTGGGGACGGGGCACAATGCCGGGGATGAGTGCCAAGCCTGATGCCAAGCCAGGGGCCGCGCGCGGCCAGGGGACACCGAGCCTGCGCGAGCGCTTCGATGCGCTGCGCAACCTGCCACCGTTCCTGCGCCAGATCTGGGCCACCAGCCCCGGCCTGACCCTGACCAGCCTGGGCCTGCGCCTGGTCCGCTCGCTGCTGCCGGTGCTGATGCTCTACATCGGCAAGCTGATCATCGACGAGGTGGTGCGCCTGGCCGGGCTCGGCCTGGGCCTGGACCGGCTCGGCGATGCCCTGCGCTCGGGGCAGCTGTCGCCGCTGCTGTGGCTGCTGGCGCTGGAGCTGGCGGTGGCCGTGGGCTCGGACCTGACCGGACGCCTGGTCGCCTATGCCGACGGCCTGCTGTCGGAGCTGTTCACCAATGCCAGCAGCGTGCGCCTGATGGAACACGCCGCCACCCTGGACCTGGAGGACTTCGAGGACCCGGACCTGCAGGACAAGCTGGACCGCGCCCGGCGCCAGACCATGAGCCGGATGAACCTGATGAGCCAGCTGTTCGGCCAGGTCCAGGACGCGGTCACCGTGGTCAGCTTCGCCGTGGGCCTGCTGGTCTACGCACCGTGGCTGATCCTGCTGCTGGCCCTGGCGCTGGTGCCGGCGTTCGTCGGCGAGGCGCATTTCAACGCACTGGGCTACTCGCTCAACTTCCAGTGGACCCCGGAACGGCGCCAGCTCGAATACCTGCGCCAGACCGGCGCCAGCGTGGAAACGGCCAAGGAGGTCAAGATCTTCAACCTCCACCGCTTCCTGATCGACCGCTACAAGGTCCTGGCGGAGCGGTTCTACCTGGCCAACCGCGCCCTGGCCCGGCGCCGTGCGCTTTGGGGCACGCTGCTGGCCGCGCTGGGGACCCTGGGCTACTACGTGGCCTACGGCTACATCGCCTGGCGCACGGTGCGCGGTGACTTCAGCATCGGCGACCTGACCTTCCTGGCCGGCAGCTTCATGCGCCTGCGCCAGCTGCTGGAAGGCCTGCTGGTGGGCTTTTCCCAGGTCGCCGGCCAGGCCCTCTACCTGGACGACCTGTTCTCGTTCTTCGAGATCGAGCCGGAGATCGCCTCGCGCCCGGACGCGGTGCCGGTGCCCCGGCCCATCCGCGAGGGCTTCGTGTTCGAGGACGTGGGCTTCCGCTACCCGGGCGCCGGACACTGGGCCCTGCGCGGGCTCAGCTTCGAGCTGCGCGCCGGCGAGGTGCTGGCCCTGGTCGGCGAGAACGGCGCCGGCAAGACCACCCTGGTCAAGCTGCTGGCGCGGCTGTACGACCCGGACGAGGGCCGGATCCTGCTCGACGGCCGCGACCTGCGCGAGTACGACCTGGACGACCTGCGCGCCAACACCGGGGTGATCTTCCAGGACTTCGTGCGCTACCACCTGAGCGCCGGCGAGAACATCGGCGTGGGCCGGATCGAGGCGCTGGACGACATCGAGCGCATCCGCGACGCCGCCCGCCGCGGCATGGCCGACGAGGTGGTCCAGGCCCTGCCGCTGGGCTACGACCAGCTGATCGGGCGCCGCTTCAAGAACGGCGTGGACCTGTCCGGCGGGCAGTGGCAGAAGCTGGCCATCGCCCGCGCCTACATGCGCGACGCCCAGGTCATGATCCTCGACGAGCCCACCGCGGCGCTGGACGCGCGCAGCGAGTTCGAGGTGTTCCAGCGCTTCAAGGAGCTCTCGCGGGGGCGCACCGCGGTGCTGATCTCGCACCGCTTCTCCAGCGTGCGCATGGCCGACCGCATCCTGGTGCTGTCCGGCGGCCGGGTCGAGGCCAGTGGCACCCACGAGGAGCTGATGGCCGCCGGCGGCCGCTATGCCGAGTTGTTCGAGCTGCAGGCCGCCGGCTATCGTTGACGCTTTGTCCCAAGGAGCGTCGCGCATGCAGCACACCCGGCACCTGCCCTCCCTCCTCGCCCTGGCCCTGGCCGCCACCCTGTCGGCCTGCGACCGCGCGCCGGCACCGGCCGCGGATGCCGCGCAGCCGGCGGAGCCGCAGGTGGTGGAAAGCCAGCAGGGCCAGGCGCGGCTGAGCGTGGTCGCCAGCGGCCTGTCCCATCCGTGGGCGGTTGCGCCCCTGCCGGACGGCGGCTTCCTGGTCACCGAGCGCGGCGGCAACCTGCGCCGGATCGGCGCCGACGGCAGCATCTCCGAGCCGGTCAAGGGCGTGCCGGCGGTCGCCGCGCGCGGCCAGGGCGGCCTGCTGGACGTGGCCCTGGCGCCGGACTTCGCCACCAGCCACCGCATCTACCTGACCTACGCCGAGCCGGGCGAGAACGGCACCTCCGGCACCGCCGCCGCCTACGCCACCCTCGACGGCGACACCCTCACCGAGCTGACCGTCATCTACCGCCAGGAGCCCAAGGTCGACGCCGAGTACCACTACGGCTCGCGCCTGGCCTTCGACGACCAGGGCCATGTCTTCATCAGCCAGGGCGACCGCTCGTTCAAGCCCATGGCACAGCAGCTGGACAAGCTGCAGGGCAAGCTGGTGCGGCTGCGCCTGGACGGCAGCATCCCCGAGGACAACCCGTTCGTCGGCCGCGAGGGCGCGCGCCCGGAGATCTGGAGCTACGGCCACCGCAACTCGCAGGGCCTGGCCTTCGATCCGCGCACCGGCAAGCTGTGGGAGAGCGAGCACGGCCCGCGCGGCGGCGACGAGATCAACCTGCCCCTGCCCGGCCTCAACTACGGCTGGCCGCTGGCCACCCACGGCATCGACTACTCCGGCCAGCCGATCGCCGAGGCCCGCGGCAAGGAATACGAGGGCACCGAGTCCCCGCACCACGTGTTCGAGATCTCCCCGGGCCTGTCCGGCATGGCCTTCTACACCGGCCGCGAGGGCAAGCCATGGAACGACAGCCTGTTCCTGGGCGCGCTGGCCCACCGCAACCTGATCCGGCTGCAGCTGGACGGCGACCGCGTGGTCGGCGAGGAGCGCCTGCTGCAGGACCTGGGCGAGCGCATCCGCGACGTCCGCGCCGGCGCCGACGGCAACCTGTATCTGGTCACCGACGAGGACAACGGCAAGCTGCTGAAACTGGAGCCGCCGCGGGACTGAGCCGCGCGGGGGGCGGCGCCGCTGGCGCCGCCCCGTTCCGCCGTTTGATCAGGCGCAAGGGTCGGGACGGGGCGGTCGGCTACAATGGGCGGCGAACCAGAACCGGCAATCCCTCCCCGATGTCATCCGCCTACGGCACCGAAACGGTGCTCGACGTCCGCCACTGGACCGACGCCTACTTCAGCTTCACCACCACCCGCGACGACGGATTCCGCTTCGACAACGGCCAGTTCGTGATGATCGGCCTGCCCACCGAGAGCGGGAAGCCGATCCTGCGCGCCTATTCCATCGCCAGCGCCAACTGGGAAGAACAGCTGGAGTTCTTCTCGATCAAGGTGCAGGACGGCCCGCTGACCTCGCGCCTGCAACACATCAAGCCCGGCGACAGCATCCTCATCGGGCGCAAGCCCACCGGCACCCTGCTGATCAGCGACCTGCACCCGGGGCGCAACCTGTACCTGCTGGGCACCGGCACCGGCCTGGCGCCGTGGCTGTCGGTGATCAAGGACCCGGAGACCTACGAACGCTTCGAGCGCGTGGTGCTGTGCCACGGCGTGCGCCACGTGCAGGACCTGGCCTACCGCGACTACTTCGAGAAGGAACTGCCCAACCACGAGATCCTGGGCGAGATCATCCGCGACAAGCTGGTGTACTACCCGGCGGTCTCGCGCGAGGAGTTCCCGAACCGCGGTCGCCTGACCGACCTGATGGCCAGCGGCGAGATGATGCGCACCCTTGGCCTGGAGCCGCTGGACCCGGAGCACGACCGCGCCATGATCTGCGGCAGCCCGCAGATGCTGGCCGACTTCCGCGCCCTGCTGGACAGCCGTGGCTTCACCGCCTCCCCGCGCATCGGCAGCCCGGGGCAGTACGTGTTCGAGCGCGCCTTCGTCGAGAAGTAAGCCCGAGCCCTTGCGCGCGGCCCGCCGGGATGCCATGTCCCGGCAGGCGCCGCGCGCCCGGTGCCGCCGCCGGTACTCGTCGCATGCCTTTGGTCATGCCCCCTCCCCCGGCAGGCTGGGGTAACCTTGCAGGGTTTGTTTCCCCAGGAACTGCTTTGCATGAAGAAGACCGGCCTCTCCCTGGCACTTGCCGCCGCCCTTGGACTGGGCATCACCGCCTGCACCAGCACCGAGGGCCCCGCGCCCGGTAGCACCGGGACCGCCTCCGCCGAGGCCCTCCAGGGCAACCCGTTCCTGACCGCAAGCGACCTGCCCCTGCAGTACCCGCGCTTCGACCAGATCAAGGACGAGCACTTCGGCCCGGCCTTCGACTTCGGCATGGCCGAGCAGCTGGAGGAGATCGAGGCGATCGCCTCCAACGGCGAGCCGCCGACCTTCGAGAACACCATCGTCGCCCTGGAGAACAGCGGCCAGGTGCTGGACCGCGCCCGCGCCGTGTTCTTCAACCTGGTCGGCACCGACACCAACGACGCGCGCAAGGCGATCCAGGCCGAGTACTCGCCGAGGTTCGCCGCGCACCGCGACGCGATCATGCTCAACGGTGCCCTGTTCGCCCGGATCAAGGCCCTGTACGAGCAGCGCGAGGGCCTGGGCCTGGACGCCGAGGCGCTGCGCCTGGTCGAGCGCTACTACACCGACTTCGTCCGCGCCGGCGCCAACCTGTCCGACGCCGACAAGGCACGCCTGAAGGAGATGAACGCCGAGCTGGCCAAGCTGGGCACCCAGTTCGACCAGAACGTGCTCAACGAGGTCAACGCCTCCGCCGTGGTGTTCGACAGCGCCGACGAGCTGGCCGGCTCGACCGGGGCCCAGATCGCCGCCGCCGCCGAGGAGGCGAAGAAGCGCGGCCTGGAAGGCAAGTACGTGGTGACCCTGCTCAACACCACCGGCCAGCCGCCGCTGAGCTACCTGGAGAACCGCGAGTCCCGCCGCCGCATCCACGAGGCCTCGGTCAACCGCGGCGCGCGCGGCAACGAGTTCGACAACACCGCCATCGTCGCCCGGGTGATGAAGCTGCGCGCCGAGCGCGCCGCCCTGCTCGGCTACCCGAACCACGCCGCGTTCGCGCTGGAGCAGGCCACCGCCAAGACCCCGCAAGCGGTGAACGAGATGCTGGGCAAGCTGGCCCCGGCCGCGGTCGCCAACGCCAGGCGCGAGGCCGCCGAGCTGCAGAAGATGATCGACCGCGAGCAGGCGGCCAAGGGCGAGCCGGGCTTCAGGCTCGAGGCCTGGGACTGGGCCTACTACACCGAGAAGGTGCGCAAGGCCACCTACGACTTCGACGAATCGCAGCTCAAGCCCTACTTCGAGATGAAGAGCGTGCTGGAGAACGGCGTGTTCTTCGCCGCCAACCAGCTGTACGGCATCAGCTTCAAGGAGCGCACCGACCTGCCCAAGTACCACCCGGACACCTGGGTGTACGACGTGTTCGACGCCGACGGCAGCCAGCTGGCGATCTTCATCTTCGACCCGTACGCGCGCGCCTCCAAGCGTGGCGGTGCCTGGATGAACTCCTACGTCGGCCAGTCGAAGCTGCGCGGCACCCGGCCGGTGGTGGCCAACCACCTCAACATCCCCAAGCCGGCCAGTGGCCCGACCCTGCTGACCTGGGACGAGGTCACCACCATGTTCCACGAGTTCGGCCATGCCCTGCACGGCATGTTCTCGGACGTGACCTACCCGTACTTCGGCGGCACCGCCGTGCCGCGCGACTTCGTCGAGTTCCCCTCGCAGGTCAACGAGATGTGGGCCGACTGGCCGTCGGTGCTGGCCAACTACGCCAGGCACCACGAGACCGGCGAGCCGATGCCGCGCGAGCTGCTGGAGAAGGTCCAGGCCACGGCCACCTTCAACCAGGGCTTCGCCACCACCGAGTACCTGGGCGCGGCCATGCTCGACCAGCGCTGGCACCAGGTCGGCGCCGACCAGCTGCCGGAGGCCGACGGGGTGATGAAGTTCGAGGCCGACGCCCTGGCCGCCGACGGCATCGCCTACGCGCCGGTGCCGCCGCGCTACCGCACGCCGTACTTCAGCCACATCATGGGCGGCTATTCGGCCGGCTACTACGCCTACATCTGGTCCGAGGTGCTGGACGCCAACACCCAGGAGTGGATGCGCCAGCACGGCGGCCTGAAGCGCGAGAACGGCGACCACTTCCGCGCCACCCTGCTGTCGCGCGGCGGCACCCGCGACGCGCTGGACCTGTTCGCCGACTTCGCCGGGCACGAGCCGCGGATCGAACCGCTGCTCAAGAAGCGCGGCCTGGACCAGGCCGGCCGCTGAAGGCCACGCAGGCGCCACCTCCGGGTGGCGTCTTCGTCCCGGCCGCCGCGGTTTTCCACAAGCGGTGTGGATGAAGCTTGAACGAAGCTGTGGATAATCGCCGGCGCGCCAGCAACGGCAAGGCTGTCAAGAGGGTTGGCGAAAATTTCGCCAACCCTCAGCGCGGCACCGCCAGTCCCCCCGGCACGCCCTCCGGCGACATCAGCACCTGCCACAGCTGCGCCTGGCGCGCGCGGAAGGTGGCCATGGAGCCGGCCAGGTAGAACCGCCACATGCGCCGGAAGCGCTCGTCGTAGCGCGGGTCCAGCCGCTCCCAGGCGGCCTCGACGTTGGCGCGCCAGGCCTGCAGGGTGCGGTCGTAGTCGGTGCCGAAGTTGTGCCAGTCCTCGATCACGAACAGGCCCTCGCTGGCGCGGGTGACCTGCGCGGCCGAGGGCAGCATCGAGTTGGGGAAGATGTAGCGCGCGATCCACGGGTCGGTGCGGTTGCGCGAGACGTTGCTGCCGATGCTGTGCAGCAGGAACAGCCCGTGCGGCGGCAGGCAGCGCCGCACCACCTCGAAGTAGGCGCGGTAGTTGCGCACGCCCACGTGCTCGAACATGCCGATCGAGAACACCGCGTCGAAGCGCTCGTCCACGTCACGGTAGTCCTGCAGGCGGATCTCGATCGGCAGGCCGGCGCACAGGCGTTGCGCGTAGGCGGCCTGCTCGGCGGAGATGGTCACCCCTACCCCGGACACGCCGTAGCGCTCGGCCGCGAACTTCAGCGCCTCGCCCCAGCCGCAGCCGATGTCCAGCACGCGCATGCCCGGCTGCAGCCGCAGCTTGCGGCAGACCAGGTCCAGCTTGGCCTCCTGGGCGGCGTCCAGGTCGGCGGCGTCGCGCCAGTAGCCGCAGCTGTAGACCAGGCGCTTGCCGAGCATGGCCGCGTACAGGTCGTTGCCCAGGTCGTAGTGGCGACGCCCCACCTCGCCGCTGCGGCCGCGGGTCTGCGGATTGCTCAGGCGCGCGACCAGCACGTCGCGCAATTCGGCCAGGCCGCGTACCTTCTCCCCCAGCCGCGCCTGGATCAGGCGCAGCAGCAGGCCGTCCAGCGAGCCGGTGTCCCACCAGCCGTCCATGTACGACTCGCCCAGTCCCAGCGAGCCCTGCGCCAGCAGGCGCGTCCACAACCGCTCGTCACGTGGCTGCAGGTCCCATTCGCGATCCCCGCCGATCCTGACGTCCGCTTCGGCAAGCAACGCTTCGACCCGACGCCTGGCAAGGGATCCCGCCCCCATCAGCGTCCTCCTACTGCACGAACAGTGCCTGGTACTCCCCGGCCACGTAGGGCAGCAGCGTCGCGGCCGGCACCTGGGCGTACTGTACCCCGTCCGCGTAGGGGCCGACCTGGTAGGGCGGGAACACGAAGCGCAAGGCCGCGATCCGCCCGTCGGGGGCCGGCACCGGCTCGAACTGGGCGAAGTTGGCCGGATCCGGCCCGGTCCCCTCGTCGATCATCCGCAGCGCCGAATCCAGCAGGCTCTTGCGCTCCTGCGGGCTCAGCGCCCCGTCGATCGCGCGTACCTGGGCGGACGCGGCCAGCTGCTCGGCCACCTGGCGCGCCACCACCCGCCAGCCTTCCGCCGAGGGGACCAGGCGCTCGGCGGTCAGCATCTCGCCGCGCCCGGGCAACCACACGAAGCGCGCCACCAGCGGCTGGCCGTGGGCGCCGCCGGTGTAGACGCTGCCGTCGGCGGCCACCGCAACAAGCTGCGGGCTCTGCATCAGCAGGCGGAAGCCCAGGGACAGGTCGTACGGTGCCGCCGGCGGTGCGTCCAGTGCCTCCACCGCCTGCATCAGCTCCTCGCGTGCCTGCTGTGCATAGGCCTGCAGGGCGGCCGCCAGTCCCGGATAGGCCTCCATACCGGGCGGGTAGCTGATGCCCACCATGTAGCGCGGATCGCGCTCGATCACGTCTTCCAGCCTGGCAGGTGCGGCCGGAGCGGCGGCGCCGGGACCGGCCGCGGCGGGCGCGTCGTCCGCGGGCGCGGCGGCCGGCGCGGAACCGTCGCGGCAGGCGGCCAGGGGCAGGATCAGGAGGAACAGGACGGTCCAGGTCCGGATGCGGCTCATGCATGTTTCCTTGGCGGGCGCCGCCGGCGCGCGCCTTCAACCGGCAAGGGTGTCGGCGAACTCGGGGTGCCGGGTAACCCAGGTCGCGGCGTACGGACAGGCGGGAACGACGCGCAAGCCCGCCTGGCGCGCGTGCTCGAAGGCGGTGCGGACCAGCTCCCCGGCGATTCCCCTGCCGCCGATGGCCTGCGGCACCAGTGTGTGGTCGATCAGCATCAACCCGCCCTCCAGCCGGTAGGACAGTTCGGCCTGTTCGCCGTCGGCTTCGGCCAGGAACCGGCGCGTGGCCGGGTCGTGGCGCACGGAAGGAGTCGCGGACTGGATGTTCATCGGCACCCCCTGTTGTCGGCGCGCGCCATTCTCCGCAGGCGGCGACAAACCCGCGTGAGGGCCGGACTTGCAAGCGCAACCGTGCTGAGGTTTGATTCAGCCATGTGAAGACGGCCGCAAAACGGACGGCTCATGGGCATACCGCAACAACCGGGCGACGCGAGGTCGCCGCAACAACAGCAGCAATGGGACCAGGCCGAGGCCTCCCTGCTGGAAGGCCTCTACCAGATGGCCGTGGACGGCCGCACCGAAACCTCCGAGTGCAGCCGCCTGGCTTCGGATGTCTACCGCCGGCTCGAGGCGGCCTACAGCGACGAGCCACCGGCCAGCCCGGAACCCTCGCCCGCCGCCTGAACAGGCGGCGGGCGCCGGGATCAGCGCTGGTCGCGGCGGCGCTGGTTGCGGCGGTCGTGGGTGCTGGCGCTGCCCTGGGTCGCCCGCGCGCGGATCTCGCCCTGGTGCAGCTCCTGCTGCTTGCCCGCCACGTCGGGCGAGGCCTCCGCCGTGACCGTGCTCCCGCCGCTGGCCTGCTGGCCGTCCAGCAGGCGCCAGGCAGGCACCTGGCGCGCCTGCTCGTTGTGTGCCTCGAGCAACTCGTGCGTGCGCTGCAAGGCCTCTTCGGGCGTGAGCCTGCGCGGGCGCCGCCGGGCGCCGTCGCCCGCCGCCCTGCGTGGCGTCTTGGCGGCGCGGGCAGCGGTGGACTTCCTGGCCGCGCCCTTCTTCGCAGCCACCTTCTTCGTGGCTACCTTCCTCGTCGGGGCCTTCTTCGTCGCAGTCTTCCTGGCCGTGGCCTTCTTCGTGGCGCTCTTCCTGGCTGCCGCCTTGCGCGCTGGCGCCTTCCCGGCGACGGTCTTGCGCGCGGACGTCCTGGTGGACGTCGACTTGCTCGCCGCGGTCTTCTTCGTCGCCTTCCGCGCAGTGGCCTTCCGCGCAGTGGCCTTGCGCGCGGACGTCCTTGCCGGCGCCTTACGGGCAGTCGACTTCCCGGCGACGGCCTTCTTGGCCGTTGCCTTCTTGGCCGTTGCCTTCTTGGCCGTTGCCTTCTTGGCCGTTGCCTTCTTGGCCGTGGCTTTCCTGGCGGTGGCTTTCCTGGCCACCGTCCTCTTCGCGGCGGTCGTGCCGGCGGCGCTCCTGCGCGCCGTGGTCTTCTTCGCCGCGCTCGCGCCGGACTTGGTGCCCGACGCCGCCTTCTTCCCTGCGGAACCGGCCGCGCGGCGCGCGGGAGCCTTTCGTGTCGCCATGGGTGCCTCCGTCGCTGGGTCGCCCCGCGAGGCTGGCATGCCCGGCATTCAGGCCAGGTGATCCCCGCTCAGCGGAAGCGCGGGTTGAGCAGCTGCTCCCAGAACACCTGCAGCACCTGCGGCTCCATCGCCACCATGAACAGTACGCCGTAGGCGGCGCCGGCCAGGTGCGCGCTGTGGTTGATGTTGTCGCCGCCGCGGCGGTCCATCCAGATGCTGTAGCCGACGTAGAACAGCGCGTACAGCACCGCCGGCATCGGGATGAAGAACACGAAGATCAGCGACCACGGCGAGACCATGATGAAGGCGAACAACACCGCCGACACCGCGCCCGATGCGCCCAGGCTGAAGTAGCGCGGGTTGTCCTGGTTCTTCAGGTAGCTGGGCAGGATCGCCACCACGATGGCCGACAGGTAGAACAGCAGGAAGGTCAGCGGACTGCCGGTCAGCTGCAGCATCAGGCGCTCGATCAGGCGCCCGAAGAAGAACAGCGTGACCATGTTGAACAGCAGGTGGGGGAAGTCCGCGTGCAGGAAGCCGTGGGTCAGCAGCCGCCAGTATTCGCGCTGGCGGGCGATGGCCGGCGGCCACAGGATCAGGCGGTCGACCACGCGGCGGTCGTTGAATGCCCGCCAGGACACCAGCACGGTGACGGCGATCAGGGCCAGGGTCACGAGGGATTGCATGCTTGCTCAGGCCTTGCGGTAGTTGTCCTGCATCGGATAGCGGCGGGCGTAGGCGGCGAACGCCAGCGCGGCGAGGAAGGCGAAGCCGGCGAAGAAGAACATCAGGAACGCGTTCTCGCTCAGCCCGGTGCCGGCGATGCGGCCGATCACCGCCTCGTTGCGCACCGCCGCGTTGGTCAGCAGCACCCACAGGCTGCCGAAGGTGCTGGTCAGGTACCAGAAGGCCATGATCACGCCCTTCATCGCGTGCGGCGCCTGGCTGTAGGCGAATTCCAGCGCGGTGGCCGAGACCAGGATCTCGCCGAAGGTCAGCAACAGGTAGGGCAGGCCCTGCCACGCCAGCGAGACCGGGGCGCCGCCGTCGATCTGCAGCTGCAGCACGGCGGCCACGATCCAGGACGCGCCGGAGATTGCGATGCCCCAGCCCATCTTGCGCAGCGGCGTGATCCGGAAGCCCAGCCGCTCCAGCAGCGGGAACAGCACCAGGTTGTTGAACGGGATCAGCAGCATCACCAGCATCGGGTTCAGCGCCTGCATCTGCGCCGCGTCCTGCACCAGCCAGCTGGGCCACCACGGGGCGTCGTGCGGGATCACCATCTCGCGGCCCTGGATGATCCAGGTCGAGGCCTTCTGGTCGAACAGCGACCAGAACGGGGTGACCAGCGCGAACACGATGATGATGCGCAGCACCGCGCGCACGCCGTCCACCGCCAGGTCCGGATGCACCCCGCGGGCGCGCTCCAGCTGCAGCGAGGCGCCCCAGCCGCCCAGCGCGATCACCACGCCCAGCGCCAGGCAGGCGGTGATGACGAAGTTGAAGCTGGCCGGCCAGGCGCGCAGCCCGGTGGTGGCCGACAGCGCCCACAGCAGCAGCATCGCCGCCGCCACGGCCACGCCGGCCAGCGCCACGAACATCCCCGGGCGGCCCTGGCCGGGCCGGCGCGCGCGCAGCGCGGTCTTGACCACCTCGAAGAACGCATGCGGGTCGCGCCCGGCCGCCGGCACGTTGACGTAGCGCCGGCGCCCCAGCCAGAACACGAAGGTGGCGACGAACATCAGCGCGCCAGGGATGCCGAACGCCACCGCCGGGCCGAAGTGGCGCAGGAACAGCGGCGACAGCAACGAGGCGAAGAACGAGCCGAAGTTGATGATCCAGTAGAACGCGTCGAAGACGACCTTGGCCTTGTCCTTGTTGCCCTGGTCGAACTGGTCGCCGCAGAAGCTCACCACCAGCGGCTTGATGCCGCCGGAGCCGAGCGCGATCAGGAACAGGCCGGTGTAGAAGCCGGTGGCGTTGTTCTCGAACAGCGCCAGGCAGGCGTGGCCGGCGCAATAGACCAGCGAGAACCACAGGATCGTGTGGTACTTGCCGAAGAAGCGGTCGGCCAGCCATCCCCCCAGCAACGGGAAGAAGTACACGCCGATCACGAACATGTGGAAGATGTCCTTGGCCGCGCCGTCGCGCTCCGGTCCGGCCGGCAGGTATCCCAGCAGCGCCGAGCTGATCAGGAACGGCACCAGGATGTTGCGCATGCCGTAGAAGCTGAAGCGCTCGCACGCCTCGTTGCCGATGATGTAGGCGATCTGGCGGGGCATGCGCCCCTGGCCGGCGGTGGTGGTGCTCATCCCGGGTCCGTCGCAAAAGAAACTGAGGGTACCCGATCCCGGCCCCGCGCCGGTACCGCCGCCAGCCATGGCTGCCGCCCGCCGGCGGCGCTGGCATCATGGCCGTTTTCGCCCCTGGTACCGCCGATGTCGTTCCGTCTCCGCCTCCCTCCGGCCTGGCTTCTGGCCGCGGCCTGCGCCCTGCCGCTCCCCGCCCCCGCTTCCGCCGATCCGCTGTCCACCGTGGCCGAGCGCTCCGGCTTCCAGCGCACCGGCCGCTACGACGAAGTCCCGGCGCTGGCCGCCGCCTTCCAGGCGCGCTGGCCGGACAAGGTGCGCGCGCTGAGCTTCGGCACCACGCCCGAGGGCCGGCCCATGCAGCTGCTGGTGGTCACCGCCACCGGCGCGTTCGAGCCGGAGCAGGCGCGCCGCCGCAAACTGCCGGTGGTGCTTGTCCAGGGCGGCATCCACGCCGGCGAGATCGACGGCAAGGACGCCGGCTTCCTGGCCCTGCGCGAGATCCTGGAAGGCAAGGCCGCCCCGGGCGTGCTGGACAAGGTGGTCTGGCTGTTCGTGCCGGTGTTCAACGTCGACGGCCACGAGCGCTTCGGCGCCTGGAACCGCCCCAACCAGCGCGGCCCGGAGGAGATGGGCTGGCGCACCACGGCCCAAGGCTACAACCTCAACCGCGACTACCTCAAGGCCGACTCGCCGGAGATGCAGGCCATGCTGGCCCTGGTGCGGCAGTGGGACCCGCTGGCGATGGTCGACCTGCACGCCACCGACGGCGCCCAGTTCGAGCACGACGTGTCGGTCCAGGTCGAGCCGGTGCATGCCGGCGACGAGGCCCTGCGCCAGGCCGGCCGCCAGTGGCGGGACGGGGTGATCGCCGACCTCGCCCGCGCCGGCTCGCTGCCGCTGGACTTCTACCCGTCCTTCATCGTCGAGGACGACCCGGCCTCCGGCTTCGCCGACGACGTCTCGCCGCCGCGCTTCTCGCACGGCTACTTCCTGCTGCGCAACCGCTTCGGCATGCTGGTGGAGACGCATTCCTGGCGCACCTATCCCGAGCGCGTGCGCACCACCCGCAACGCGGTGGTCTCGGTGCTGGAGCAGATGGCCAGGCACGGCGCCCGCTGGCGCGCCCTGGCCGAGGCCGCCGATGCCCGCGCCGCGCGGCTGGCCGGGCGCAGCGAGGCACTGGCCTGGGATACCACCGACCAGGCCCGCACCATCGACTTCCGCGGCTACGCCTACACCCGCACGCCCTCGGAAGTGTCCGGCGCGCTGATGACCCGCTACGACGAGACCACGCCGCAGGTCTGGAAGCTGCCGCTGCGCGACCAGGTGGTGCCCACCCTGGAGGCAACCGTCCCCGCCGGCGGCTACCTGGTGCCGCCGGCCTGGGCAGCGCGGGTGCAGCCGCTGCTGGACATCCACGGCGTGCAGTACCGGCGCCTGGACGCGCCGCGCCCGGCGCTGCCGGTGCGGGCCTTCCGCGCCGAGTCCATTGCCTTCGCCGCGCATTCCTCCGAAGGCCACCAGCGGGTCGAGCTGCAGGGCCGCTGGCAGGATGAGCGCCACGACGTCCCCGCCGGCAGCCTGTACGTGCCCGCGGCCCAGCCGCTGGCGCGCCTGGTGCTGGCCATGCTCGAACCGCAGGCGCCGGACTCGCTGGCCGCCTGGGGCGCGTTCAACAACGCCTTCGAGCGCAAGGAGTACATGGAGGACTACGTGGCCGAGCAGGTCGCGCGCGAGATGCTGCGCGACCCGGCGCTGCGGCGCCAGTTCGAGTCGCGCCTGGCCTCCGACCCGGAATTCGCCGCCGACCCGGCCGCGCGCCTGGAGTTCTTCTACCGCCGGCACCCGGCCTGGGACGAACGCTACGGCCTGTACCCGGTGCTGCGGCTGGAGCAGCCACTGCGCTGAACGCCTGCCGGGCTTAATGATTCGAACACGCCGCCTTCGCGCCTGCGCGGCAGGGGAGCGCCTAAGGTGTCCGCTCCCTTCCCCCACCCCAGGAGCCCCCATGAGCAAGCTCACCGGCAAGCGCGTCGCCATCCTCGCCAGCAACGGTTTCGAGGAATCGGAACTGCTCGAGCCCTTGCGCGCCCTGCGCGACAACGGCGCGGAGGTGGACGTGGTCTCGCCCGAGCAGGGGCAGATCCAGGGCATGCGCCACTTCGACAAGGGCGACACGGTGGCGGTGGACCAGGCCGTGGCCGAGGCCGACGCCTCCGACTACGACGCCCTGGTGATCCCGGGCGGGCTGTTCAATCCCGACGCGCTGCGCGCCGACGAGCACGCGATCCGCTTTACCCGCTCGTTCTTCGAGGCCGGCAAGCCGGTCGGCGCGATCTGCCACGGTCCCTGGGTGCTGGCCGACGCCGGCGTGGTCGGCGACCGCGAACTGACTTCGGTGCCCAACATCCAGCGCGACCTGCAGAACGCCGGCGCGCGCTGGGTCGACCGCGAGGTGGTGGTCGACCAGGGCCTGGTCACCAGCCGCACGCCCGACGACCTGCCGGCGTTCTGCTCCAAGCTGGTCGAGGAGATCGCCGAGGGCCGACACAAGGGCCAGGAGCGCTCGGCATGACCCGCGCCGCGTACGCGCTTGCGCCGTTGCTGGCACTTGTCCTGGCCGGGTGCCAGCGTGATGCCGGACCCGCGGCGGAGGCGCCGCCGCCCGCCAGTCCCGCGGCCGATGCCGCGGCGGCCACCGGGATGGACCCCGCCGGCCCCGGCATGCCCGACGAAAGCGTCGTGGAAAGCCGCTGGCAGTGCGGCGAACAGCACCTGTCCGCCCGCTTCGACAACGGCGCCGGCACCGTCACCCTGACCCACGAGCGCGGCGAACTGGTGTTGCCGCAGGCCCGCTCCGCCTCCGGGGCGCGCTACGCCGACACCAACGGCAACGAGTTCTGGAACAAGGGCGACGGGGCGACGCTGACCCTGTCCGGCCAGGAGGCCCAGCAGTGCCAGGAGGTCGCCGCCGGCACGGGCTGAGCGCCGGCATAGTCCCCCAGACGCAACGGCCCGCCGGATGGCGGGCCGTCCTGCATCCGCGGTCGGGCGCCTCAGGCGGCGGCCGAGGCGCGCAGCGCCGCGATCCGCTCCGCCAGCGGCGGATGGCTCAGGAACAGCCGGCGCAGGCCCTCGCCCATGCCGCCGGCGATACCGAAGGCGGCGATCTGGTTCGGCAGGGTGCTGTGGCCGTGGTTGAGCGCCAGCTTCTCCAGCGCCGCGATCATCTTGTGGCGGCCGGCCAGCTGCGCGCCGCCGGCGTCGGCGCGGAACTCGCGCCGGCGCGAGAACCACATCGCGATCATGGTCGCGAACAGGCCGAACACCATCTCCAGCACCAGCACGATGGCGAAGTAGGCCATGCCGCGGCCCTCGCCCTCGCGGTTGCCGGACAGGTAGCCGTCGACGATGCCGCCGACCACCCGCGCCAGCACGATCACGAAGGTATTGAGCACGCCCTGCAGCAGGGCCATGGTCACCATGTCGCCGTTGGCCACGTGCGCGATCTCGTGGCCCAGCACCGCCTCGGCCTCGTCCGCGCTCATGTTGCGCAGCAGGCCGGTGGACACCGCTACCAGCGCGTTGTTGCGGTTGGCGCCGGTGGCGAAGGCGTTGATTTCCGGGGCATCGTAGATCGCCACCTCGGGCATGCCGATGCCGGCGGCCTGGGCCTGGCGGCGCACGGTATCGACCAGCCAGCGCTCGGCCTCGCTGCGCGGCTGGGTGATGACGTGGGCGCCGGTGGCGCGCTTGGCCATCCACTTGGAGGTCAGCAGCGAGACCAGCGAGCCGCCGAAGCCGAACATCGCGCCGAGTACCAGCAGGCCGGCCATCTGGTCCGGGCTGACGCCCAGCAGCGACATCACGATGCTGGCCAGGAACAGCACGGCGAGGTTGGTCGCGAGGAACAACGCGATACGGGTAAACACGAAACGGACTCCGGTGGGTTGCGTCGATGACACCGGGCAGATGGGCATGGCCACGCTTGAAATCAAGTGCGGCCGGCCGCGACCATGGCGCGATGGCGCAGGCATCCCAGGCATCCGACGTTCCCTACCGCGGCCGCTTCGCGCCCTCGCCCACCGGTCCGCTGCACGCCGGCTCGCTGCTGGCCGCGTTTGGCAGCTGGCTGTTGGCGCGCGCTGCCGGCGGCCAGTGGCTGGTGCGGATCGAGGACGTGGACCGCCCGCGCGAGGTGCCGGGCGCCGCCGCGGCGCAGCTGGCCACGCTGTCGGCCTTCGGCCTGGAGTCCGACCTGCCGGTGGTGCGCCAGAGCGAGCGCGAGCCCCTGTACCGCGCCGCCCTGGAGCGCCTGCTCGAGGCCGGCTTGGCCTTCCCCTGTTCCTGCAGCCGCAGCGACCTGGCCGCGGCCGGCGGAGTCCACCGCCGCTGCGTCGCCGCCACCCCGCGCCCGCGGCCGGCGGTGCGGCTGCGGGTGGCCGACGGCAGCCAGGTCGCCTTCGAGGACGGCCTGCAGGGGCGCTTCGCCCAGGACGTGGACCGGGAGGTCGGCGACTTCGTCCTGCTGCGCGCCGACGGGTTCTGGGCGTACCAGCTGGCGGTGGTGGTCGACGACGCCGAGCAGGGGGTGACCGACGTGGTCCGCGGTGCCGACCTGCTCGATTCCACCCCGCGCCAGATCCTCCTGCAGCGCGCGCTGGGCCTGCCCACCCCGCGCTACCTGCACCTGCCCCTGCTGCTGGACGCCTCCGGGCACAAGCTGTCCAAGTCCAGCGCCGCGCTGCCGGTCGATCCCGCGGATCCGCTTCCCGCACTGCGTCATTGCTGGACCCTGCTGGGCCAGGACCCGGCACCGCTACGGGGCGAAAAACGGGTGGATGCACTGCTATGGCGCGCGATTTCGCACTTCGATCGTGCAAGGCTGCCGGCGCGCTTGCACTTTCATCAGCCCCTCACTACAACTTCGCCGGACATGTCTGAATAGCCGGGGCACCCGGCAGGGGCCTTGATGAACAGTCGCGTCGCACTTGTTACCGGCGGAACCGGCGGAATCGGCACCGCCATCTGCAAGCGCCTGGTGGACATGGGCCACCGCGTCGCAACCAATTACCGCAACGAGGAAAAGGCCCTGGCCTGGCAGCAGCAGATGCGCGAGGCCGGCTACGAAATCACCCTGGTCCCCGGCGACGTCGGCACCCCGGAGGGCGGTGCCGCCCTGGTGCGCGGGGTCGAGCAGGCGCTAGGGCCGATCGAGATCCTGGTCAACAACGCCGGCATCACCCGCGACACCACCTTCCACCGCATGAGCGCCGAGCAGTGGCACGAGGTGGTCAACACCAACCTCAACTCGGTGTTCAACGTCACCCGCCCGGTGATCGAGGGCATGCGCGAGCGCAAGTGGGGCCGGATCGTCCAGATCAGCTCGATCAACGGCCTCAAGGGCCAGTACGGCCAGGCCAACTACGCCGCGGCCAAGGCCGGCATGCACGGCTTCACCATCTCCCTGGCGCGCGAGAACGCCAGGCTGGGCATCACCGTCAATACCGTTTCCCCCGGCTACGTGGCCACCGACATGGTCATGGCGGTGCCGGAGGAAGTCCGCGCCAAGATCGTGGCCGACATCCCCACCGGCCGCCTGGGCCGGCCCGAGGAAATCGCCTACGCGGTCGGTTTCCTGGTCGCCGAGGAGGCCGCCTGGATCACCGGCTCCAACCTGGACATCAACGGCGGCCACCACATGGGCTGGTAGCCCGTCAAGGGGACGGGCGGCAGTTGCATGCGCTGCTGCGGTGCGCCATGCTCGGGCAACGTTGAAGACCCGAGTGAGCGCTCTAGATGGCTGCCACCCGCATCATCAAGAAGTACCCGAACCGCCGGCTGTACGACACCGAAATCTCCAGCTACATCACCATCGAGGACGTGCGCCAGCTGATCCTGGACGGCGAGTCCTTCGAGGTCCGCGACGCCAAGAGCGGCGAGGACCTGACCCGTTCGGTCCTGCTGCAGATCATCGCCGAGCAGGAGCAGGACGGCGAGCCGATGCTGTCCACCCAGCTGCTGAGCCAGATCATCCGCTTCTACGGCGACTCGCTGCAGGGCTTCATGGGCAACTACCTGGAGCGCAGCATGCAGCTGTTCCTGGAACAGCAGCAGACCTTCCGCCAGCAGATGGGGAACCTGCTGGGGCAGACGCCGTGGACGGCGATGAACCAGCTCACCGAGCGCAACCTGGAACTGTGGCAGGAGTTCCAGCGCGGACTGGCCGGCAGCCTCGGCCGCCCGACCACGCCCCGCGAGCGCGACACCCCCCCGCCCGGCAAGACCCGCCGCTAAGGTCGCCCGCTGCCGGCGTCACTGCCGGCAGAACCTCTCCCGGTACTCCATGGCCCTGGGCATCAGCGCCTGCAGGGTCTGGATGCGCGTGCCCGGGTTCGGGTGGGTGGAAGCGAACTCCGGCGGCGCCTGCCCGCCGGAGGCGCCGGACATCCGCTCCCACAGCCCGATCGCCGCGTTCGGGTCGTAACAGGCGGCCGCCGCCAGCATCAGCCCGACCTCGTCGGCCTGGGTCTCGTGGGTGCGCGCATACGGCAGCAGGTAGCCGTAGCCCATCGCCGCCATGACCATCTGCTGCTGTTGCGGGTCCAGCCCGCCGGCGGCGCCGGCCATCTGCCCGATCTGCGCCAGCTTCTGCTGGCTCATCCGCTGCGCGCCGTGGCGCAGCAGGGCGTGGGCGATCTCGTGGCCCATCACCACCGCCAGCGCGTCCTCGCTCTGTGCCACCGGGAACAGGCCTGTATAGACCGCCATCTTGCCGCCGGGCAGGCAGAACGCGTTGGCCTGGTCGGAAGGAATCACGTTGACGTCCCACTCGAACTGCCGCCAGTGGGTCGGCGCCTCCAGGCCATTGGCCGCGGCCAGCTCCGCAGTGACCTCGTCCACCTTGTCGATCAGCCGCGCGGCGATGCGCGCCACCTGCTGCGCCGCCGGGTCCGAGCGTGGCAGCGGCGGCTCCTGCGCCAGGATCTCCTCGTAGGCCTGCAGCCCCAGCGCGCGTTCCTGCTCCGGGCCCAGGCTGGCGTCGATCAGCACCGTCTGCCCGGTGTACGGGTCCTGGGTGCGGTTGGACAGGTAATAGCAGCCGCCGTAGGCGAGGAAGGCCAGCACCACCACCAGGCGCAGCCCACCGCCCAGGCCGCCGCCGCGCCGGCGGGCGACCTGCCCGCGGTGAGGATCCATGCGCATCGCTCCCCCCTCCTCTGCCCTAGATGCTGCGCACCACGCGGAAGCCGATGCGCGCGCTGGTCACGTCCGAATCCACCCGCGAACGCCAGGCCGAGCGGGTCTGCGCCGGCGAACCGGCCCAGGAACCGCCACGCACCACCCGCGCCCGGCAACCGGGGTTGTACCAGGGCGCACCGTCGGCCGGGGCGCGCCGGTAGCTGGCATGCCAGCAGTCGGCGACCCACTCGGAAACATTGCCGGCCAGGTCGTGAAGACCCCATGCATTGGGCCGGAAGCGCCCGGCCGGGGCCACGCCCCAGTAGCCGTCGCCATAGCCGGGAAAGGCGTTGTTCCAGGTGCGGCCGCCGGGCGAGACGTCGTCGCCGCCGGTGAAGTTGCCGCTCTCCGGCGGCGGCACGCCGTGGTCGCCCCAGGGATAGCGCCCGGGGTTGCCGGCGCGCAGGGCGTACTCGAACTCGGCCTCGCTGGGCAGGCGGTAGTGGCGCCCGGTCTGTTCCGACAGCCAGGCGGCATAGGCCTCCGCGTCGCGCACGCTCACGTGCAGCACCGGGTCGCCGGGGTCGGCGGGGCGGCCGTCGTAGCCGGAACGCCAGTCCACCCCGCTGCGGCGCACGAAGTTGCCGCTGCGCTCGTCGTACACCAGCGAGTTGCCGCGCCGGGTCGCGCGCGGGCGGGCGCCGGCCGATTCCACGAAGCGCGCGAACTCGGCCACCGTCACCTCGGTCAGGGACATGGCGAAGCCGCGGTTGAAGCGCACGTAGTGGGCCGGCTTCTCGGCGTCGGAGGCCAGCGGGTCGGAATCCTCCGAGCCCATCCGGAACGCGCCGTGCGGCACCACCACCATCTGCGGGCCACGGCTGCCGTCGGCCAGGGCGTCGGTGAACACCTGGCCCGGGCGGAACGGGCCGTAGTAGGTGACCAGGTCGATGCGCTCGCGCAGGTTCGCCGCCACCGGGTCGCCCGGGCGGGCGATGCGCAGCACCTCGGCCAGGCGCACGCGGGCGTCGCGCACGCCGTTGGGGCGCAGCAGGTCGCGCAGGGCGGCGTCGCGCAGGCCGGCCACCGCGCGCGCGCGCTGCGCCTCGATCCGCGCGCGCGCATCGGCCACCGCCCCGGCCATGTCGCCGCGCACCGCGCCCGCCTGCTCCAGCCAGCCGGCGGCCGCGTCGAACTCGAGCCGGTCGGCTTCGCTCTGGGCGCGGTCGACCAGGGCGCTTTCCACCGCGCCCAGGCCCTGGCGCGCATCGCGGTCCTGCGGCTCCAGCACCAGGGCCTCGCGGAACCAGGCCAGGGCCCCGTCCAGCTGGCCGCCGCGCAGGTCCTCGCGCCCGGCGCGCACCAGCGCCGCCACCCGCCGCGCGCGCTCCACCCGCTGCTGCAGGCTGCGCACCCGGCGATCCTCGGCATCCAGGGTGCGCGCCACCGCGGCCAGGGCGACGGCACGCTCCAGGGCGCCGGACTGCGGATCGGTGGCGGCCTCGGCCAGGGCGCGGTCGGCGGCCGCCAGCACCGCCGTGGTGGTACGGCGCAGGCCGTCGCGGGCCTGCCGGTCCTGCGGATCGGTACGCGACAGGGCCAGGTAGATCGGGGCGGCGGCCGCGGCATCCTCGTACAGCCGGCCCTCGCGCAGGGCGGCCTCGGCCTGCCGGCGCAGGGCACGGCGGTCGGCGTCCTCGCCGATCTCCACGGCCGGCGGGGTCCAGGCCTCTACCACGTGGGCGCTTTCGTCGCCGCTGACGGTCACCCTGGGCAGGGCGATGTCCGGCGCTTCCGGCTGCGCCTGCGCGGTGGCGGGGGCCTGGCCGGCAGTCTCGTCCGCGTCCTGCGGCTGCGGGCCGCCGCAGGCGGCCACGCCCAGCAGCATCCCCGTCCACAGCAATGCCCGACCGCTCGCGCGCAAGACGCCTCCCTGGAGAAAACCTGCCGCCCGCCGGCGGATTTGCCGTTAGGCTATCCCAGCCAATACGCGCAAGACCACGCAAGACCGGAATCCCTAAGTGTCAGAAGTCCTCTGGATCGACCAGCCCGCCAAACTGCTGCGCCGCCTGCAGTCGGCGCCCTCCCGCATCGGCCTGGATACCGAATTCATCCGCGAACGCACCTTCTGGCCACGCCTGGCCCTGGTGCAGATGGCCGTGGACGGCGACGTCCTCCTGGTCGACGCCCTCGTCCCCGGCATGGCCGAGGCCATCGCCGCCTGGCTGGACGCCCCCCACGTGCTCAAGGTGATGCACAGCGCCAGCGAGGACCTGGTCACCTTCCGCTGCGCCTGCGGCACCGTGCCGCGGCCAATGTACGACACCCAGGTGGCCGCGGCCCTGGCCGGCTTCGGCGCCGGCATGGGCTACCAGCGCCTGGTCGCCCAGGTCACCGGCACCACGCTGGCCAAGGGCGAGACCCGCTCGGACTGGATGCGGCGCCCGCTGAGCCCCGCCCAGCTGGAGTACGCCGCCGACGACGTGCGCCACCTCGACGCGCTGTACCAGGCCACCCTCGCCCGCCTGCGCGAGCTGGGCCGCGAGGCCTGGCTGGAGGAAGACATGGCCCGCACCGCCGAGCAGGCCGCGCACGACGAGCCGGAGCGGTGGCCACACCTGGGCCTGCGCGCCGCGCAGTTCCTCGATACCGCCGGCCAGCGCCGGCTGTTGCGCCTGCTCCGCTGGCGCGAGCAGCAGGCGCGCGCCCAGGACCATCCCCGCAGCTGGATCCTGGACAACGACCTGGCCCTGGACCTGGCCCGCGACCCGCCGGCCGACGGCACCGCCCTGCAGGCGCGCCTGGAGGCCACGCCCAAGGCCCCGCGCAAGCTCGGCAAGTCGCTGTGGCAGGCCCTGACCACCGCCGTGGCCGACGAGGAGCAGATGCCGGCCGTGGCCGCCGAGCCGGACCGCAACGCGGTGCGCCGGCTGCAGGACGCGGTGGCCCGGCGCAGCGCCGACCTGGGCCTGCCGGACGGCGTGCTGGCCTCGCGCAAGCAGCTGGAAGCCCTGCTGGAGAGCGGCAGCTGGCCGCAGCCCCTGCAGGGCTGGCGCCGGCGCGAACTGGAGCCGGTGCTGCAGCCCTTGCTGGCCCGCACCGGCGCCGCGGGCTAGAATCCGCCCCTTTCCGGGCGGGCCGCGCGCCCGGCTCCGCCCGTTCCGGGCCGCCCGGCGGCCCCGACCGCGGCGCCGGCCGGGCCGGCGTCCCGGCCGCGTCCCGGCCCGCAGCCAGCGCCGGAGCCACTCACCGCAGGAATCCCCCGCCCGCCCCGCACCGGCGTCGCGCCGGTCCCGCGGCGGCTTGCGGCCCCGCCCGGTCGAGAGAACACCGTCCGCCCGATGCAGTCCCAGCCACGCCCCACCCCCAGCGGACCCCGCTTCGTCCGCCAGCTGGCCCAGCTGGCCGGCACGGCGGCCGACGCGCCAGCGCATCCGCTGTCGCAGCTGCTGAGCCACTGGCTGGAATGGAAGCAGGCGGTGGCGCTGGCACGGGTGCTGGACGCACCGGCGGGCACGGGCCCGGCGGCCGTGTCCCCGGCCGGGGACGCGGCGGCGGAACTGGCCGAGGCCCGCGCCGCGCTGGCGCAATCGATCGGCCGCGACCGCGCCTTCGCCGCGCCGCCCGAAGGCCCGCGCCCACCGTTCGAATGGAGCTACTTCCAGCAACGGCACATGGCCCTGCAGCACCTGCTGGAAAGCGGCAGCGGACGCTTGCGCGAGACCCTGCGCCAGCGCCTGGCCGCCCGCTCCCCGGCCCTGGCGCGGCTGGCCGCGGTGGACGCGGTGATGGAACAGGCCCTGGCCCGTCCCACCCGCAGCCTGCTGGGCCGCGCCACCGCGGTGCTGGAACACCGCTTCCAGGAACTGCTGTCCGCCAGCGACGAGGCGCCCGGGACCGAGGCGCCCGCCTGGCTGGAACGCTTCCGCCACGACATGCACGAGCTGCTGCTCGCCGAACTGGATATCCGCCTGCAACCCGCCGAAGGCCTGCTTGCCGCCCTCGGCCCCGCCCCCGATGGAACCCATGCAACGAATCCTCCCTGAACTGGCCACCTTCCTCGCCGGCCTGGCCGTGGTGTGCTGGATCGGCGCCGGCTATGCCGCCGGCCACCCGCTGGCCCTGCTGTTCACCCTGCTGGTGCTGGCCTTCTACCTGTTGGGCGCGCTGGAACTGCGCCGCTACCGCCAGGCCACCACCGGCCTGGAGCGCGCGCTGGACGGTCTGGACGCCGCGCCGGCCAGCCTGGAAGCGTGGCTGGCGCAGCTGGATCCGGGCCTGCGCGAGCCGGTGCGCCTGCGCATCGAGGGCGGCCGCCTGCCACTGCCGGGCCCGGCGCTGGTGCCGTACCTGGTCGGCCTGCTGGTGCTGCTGGGCATGCTCGGCACCCTGCTGGGCATGATGACCACGTTGCGCGGCACTGGCGTGGCCCTGGAAGGCACGGCCGAGCTGGACGCGATCCGCGATGCGCTGGCCGCCCCAGTGCGCGGCCTGGGCTTCGCCTTCGGCACCTCGATCGCCGGCGTGGCCGCTTCGGCCGCGCTGGGCCTGCTGTCGGCGCTGTGCCGGCGCGGCCGCGCGCGCGCCGCGCAGCGCCTGGACGCCGCCGCCGCGGGCGTGCTGCGCCCGTGGTCGCAGGCGTACCAGCGCGAACAGACGGTGCAGCTGCTGCAGGCCCAGGCCGGGCTGCTGCCGGCCCTGGTGGAACGCCTGGAACGGATGGCGGCCGCCCTGGAGCAGCGCGAGGCCGCCAGCGCCGAGCGCCAGCTGGCGCAACAGGAGGCCTTCCACGCCCGCACCGAGGCCACCTTCCGCGAGCTGGCCGGCTCGGTCCAGGCCACCCTGTCCGACAGCGTGGCCGCAAGCGCGCGCGAGGCCCGCGCCGCGGTGCAGCCGGTGCTGGAATCGACCCTGGCGGCGATCGCCGGCCACGCCGAGTCGACCCGCGACAGCGTCACCAGCGCGGTGCAGCGGCACCTGGACGGCGCCGGCGAAAGCCTGCGCGCGCTGGGCGGGGAGATCGCCGCGCAGTGGAGCCAGGCGCTGCAGGCCCAGCGCGAAGCCGGCGCGGCCCTGCTGCAAGACCTGCGCGGTGGCCAGGAGCAGCTGGTCCAGGCCATGGGCCAGCAGGCCGAAACCCTGGTGGGGCGGATCGGCGCGCAGCTGGAACAGGCCGGCAGCGGCCTGGCCGCCGGCTGGGAACAGGTGCTGGCGCGCCAGGACGAGGCCAACCGCGCCGCCACCGAACAGCAGCGCCAGGCGCTGGCCGAGGCCGCCGGCGCGATCGAGCGCCAGTCCGCCGCCCTGCTGGACTCGCTGGAGCAGGCGCACGCGCAGCTGCAGGCCGCCTTCGCCAGCCAGGAGCAGGAACGCCTGGCCCGCTGGAGCGCCACCCTCGAGCATGCCGGCGCCGCCCTGCGCGAGCAGTGGCAGCAGGCCGGCGAGCAGGCCGCGGCGCGCCAGCAGGCGGTGTGCGACACCCTGACCAGCACCGCCACGCAGATCAGCGAGCGCACCCAGGCCCAGGCCGAGGCCACCATCGCCGAGATCTCGCAGCTGGCCCGCACCGCCGCCGAGGCGCCGCGGGCCGCGGCCGAGGTCATCACCGAGGTGCGCCGCCAGCTGTCCGAAAGCCTGGCCCGCGACACCGCCCTGCTGGAGGAGCGCAGCCAGCACATGGCCATGTTCGGCCAGCTGCTGGAAGGCGTGAACCGCGCCTCCGGCGAGCAGCGCGCCGCGCTGGAATCGCTGGTCGAGTCCACCGCCTCCCTGCTCGAGCGCACCGGCGCCCGCTTCGAGGAGCAGGTGCAGGCGCGCGGCGGGCAGCTTCAGGAAGCCGGCGCCCAGGTGGCCGCCGGCGCCGCCGAGGTCGCCAGCCTGGCCGAGGCCTTCGGCGCCGCGGTCGAGGCCTTCGCCCAGGGCAATGCCCTGCTGGTGGAGCGCATGCAGCAGATCGAGGCGGCGCTGGAGAAGGCCGCCGCGCGTAGCGACGAGCAGCTGGCCTACTACGTGGCCCAGGCCCGCGAGGTGATCGACCTGGGCGTGCTCAGCCAGAAGCAGATCGTCGAGGACCTGCAGCGCCTGTCGGCGCGGAGCGCGGCATGATCGAGCACGCCGGCGAAGAGGACGGCCTGGCGGCGCCGGTCTGGGCAGCGTTCGCCGACCTGATGGCGGTGCTGCTGGGCGTGTTCGTGCTGATCCTGGTCTGCGTGATCGGGGTGCAGCTGCAGCTGTCGGCGCGGCTGGACGAGGCGGTGCGCCAGCGCCAGGCCGAGGCGCAACAGCGCCAGGCGCTGGAACAGGCGCTGGCCGCGCCACTGGCCGACGGCCGCATCACCCTGGTCGACGGCCGCATCGGCATCCGCGGCAACGTGCTGTTCGCGCTCAATTCCGACCAGCTGCAGCCGGAGGGCCGCCAGGTCCTGCGCGCGCTGGCCGCGCCGCTGGCCGGCTACCTCAGGGCGCGCGAGCAGGTGCTGATGGTCAGCGGCTTCACCGACGACCGTCCGGTGCACGAGGGCAACCGCCGCTTCGCCGACAACTGGGAACTGTCGGCGCAGCGCGCGCTGACCGTGACCCGCACCCTGATCGAGGAAGGCGTGCCGGCCGACTCGGTGTTTGCCGCCGCCTTCGGCGAGCACCAGCCGGTCGGCTCCAACGCCGACGAGGAAGGACGCGCGCGCAACCGCCGCGTGGAAATCGCGCCCGTGCCCCGTCCCGTGCGCACCGCCGGTGCCGCCGATGCCGACTGAGGACATCCAGGCCCGCCTCGAGCGCTGGCGCGCCACCGGCGCCGACCGCACCCAGCCGCTGCGCTTCGCCGCGCTGCAGGCGCTGGCGCGGCGCGCACGGGCGCAGCAGGGCCTGGCGCGGGAGCGGACCGAGGCGCGCCTGGCACGCCTGGTCGAGCGCTATGCCCCCGCGCTGGACGCGGTTGCGCCCGCGCCCGCGCCCGCCCCGCCGGCGGCGCCCACACCGGGGCCGCTGGCGGAACTTGTCGCGCAGCTGGACGGCATCGCCCGCCAGCGCCACGGCACCACCGCCTCCGGCGAGGTGCAGGAAATGGCCGTGCTCGGCGAGCTGCGCCGGTTGTGGGCGCAGGTACGCAGCGAGAGCCAGCTGCGGCGCTCGCTGCAGGACCTGCCCGAGGACGCCGGCCCGCTCAACTCCGGCAAGCTGGTGCACCGCGCGCTGAACCTGATGGGGCAGCTGTCGCCGCAGTACCTGCGCCACTTCCTCGCCCACCTGGACACCCTGGCCTGGATCGGCCAGGTCGACCCACCGCCGGCACGGCCCGCGGAAAAGGCCGCCGCGCCGGCGCGCAAGCGCAGCCGCAAGCGCGCCGCCACCGCGGATTGAACGCATCGGCGGTTTCCTGCGCGGGGAGGCTTGGCGAACCGCAAAGGCCGCGCTAGAATGCGCGCCCTGACGTCACCGTCACCGTGGGGCCATAGCTCAGCTGGGAGAGCGCGTCGTTCGCAATGACGAGGTCGGGAGTTCGATCCTCCCTGGCTCCACCAATATTCCAGTCAAGGCCCGGGCAATCCCCGGGCCTTGTTCTTTCCGCGCTCCCGCTGCGATCCTCCGCGCTCCGCCGACCTGGCCAGGAGGGGAAGCCATGGCACGCCGCACCGCGATCGTCCTCGCCCTGCTGCTGGACATTGCCGCCAGCGCGCAGGCGCAGCCGCGCGTGCACGCCGATGCCGCGCTGCAGGGCACGCCCGCGCCCGTGGCCATCGGCGGGCGCACCGCGCCGCATCCGGCGGGCCTGGCCCACCAGTGGCCGGGGGTCCATTTCGAGACCGCGTTCGAGGGCGACCAGGCCGGGTTCGAGCTGGTGGCGCCACCGCTGACCCTGCACGTGCTGGTGGACGGGGAGCGCGTCGCCACCCTGCGCCAGCCGGCGCCGGGCCGCTACCGCGTGGACGGCCTCGCCCCGGGCCGGCACGTGCTGCGCCTGGAGACGGCCAGCGAGAACCAGGCCGCGGCGCACGTGTTCGGCGGCTTCCTGCTGCCGCGCGGCAGCCGCGCGCTGGAACTGCCCGCGCGCGCGCGCCGGATCGAGTTCATCGGCGACTCGCACACGGTCGGCTATGGCAACACCTCGACCACCCGCGAGTGCAGCAGCGCGGAAGTCGATGCAACGACGGACACCAGCGCCGCCTTCGGCCCGCAGGTGGCCAGGCATTACGGCGCCGATTACCGGATCCATGCCATTTCCGGCCGCGGCGTGGTGCGCAACTACGATGGCCACGCCGGCGACACCCTGCCCGCCGCCTGGCCGTACCTGCTGCTTTCGCACGGACATCCGGACGAGGACACCGCCTGGCAGCCGCAGCTGGTCGTCATCGCCCTGGGCACCAACGACTTCTCCACCGCCCTGCACGAAGGCGAGCCCTGGGCCGACCGCGCCGCCCTGCGCGAGGACTACGTGCGGACCTATGCCCGCTTCGTGCGCCAGCTGCGCGCGCGCTGGCCGCGGGCGCACTTCGTGCTGTGGGCCACCGATGCGGTCGACGGCGAGATCCGCGACCACGCGCGCCAGGTCGCCATGAAGCTGCTTGGCGAGGGCGACCGCAGGATCAGCTTCCTGCCGGTATCCGGCCTGGACATGCAGGCCTGCCACTGGCACCCCTCCGCGGCCGACCATGTCCGCCTGCGCGAGGCCCTGGTCGCGCACATCGACGCCCTGCCCCCGCCCTGGGACGGTGACTGACTCAGCGCCAGCGCGGGTGCCACGGCCGCCGTGCGCGGAACAGCACCAGGTAGCTCCCGGCGACCCAGGCCAGGCCCGCGGCCCAGCCGGCCAGCACGTCCGAGGGGTAATGCACGCCCAGGTACAGGCGCGACAGCCCCACCAGCAGCACGAACGCGGCCGCCGCCGCCACCACCGGCCAGCGCCAGCGGGTGCGCCATGCCAGCAGGATCGCGACCATGGCCAGGGTCATCGAGCCCATGGCATGGCCGCTGGGGAAGCTGAAGGTGGTCTCCGGGGCGATCGATTCCCACAGGTCCGGGCGCGCGCGCTGGAAGCTGTGCTTGGCGGCCAGGTTCAGCAGCGCCGAGCCGACGAAGGACACCACCGCGAAGGTCGCCTCGCGCCACTTGCGCTTCAGCAGCAGGACCAGCGACAGCAGCACGTCGAGCGGGATCACCCCGTGCTCGTAGCCGGCATGGGTGACGGCGACGAAGAACGCGTCCAGGCGCGGCCCGGCCAGGCCGTTGAGCCAGCGCAGCAGCGCCTCGTCGGCGTGCACCATTTCCTCCAGCTCGTGGACCTCGTCGGCCAGCTCGGCGAACAGCCACAGCGGGGCCAGCACCCCGAGGAACAGCAACAGCAGCAGGCCCAGCCTGCGGCGCGGCGGCAGCACCGGCGCCGCGGAGTCTCCCGGAGGCGGCTCAGCCGGCCTTCCGGGCATACCGGGTCTCGACGTACTCGTCGATCAGGGCCACGAACTCGGCGGCGATGTTCTCGCCCTTGAGCGTGACCTTCTTCTCCCCGTCCACGAACACCGGCGCCGAGGGCGCCTCGCCGGTGCCCGGCAGGGAGATGCCGATGTCGGCATGGCGCGACTCGCCCGGGCCGTTGACCACGCAGCCCATCACCGCCAGGGTCAGGTTCTCGGCGCCGGGGTGGGACACGCGCCATTCCGGCATCTTCGCCCGCACGTGTTCCTGCACGGTCTTGGCCAGCTCCTGGAAGAAGGTGCTGGTGGTGCGGCCGCAGCCCGGGCAGGCGGTGACCATCGGGGTGAAGGCGCGCTGGCCGGTGGTCTGCAGCAGCTCCTGAGCCACCACCACTTCCTGGGTGCGCGGCTGGCCCGGCTCCGGCGTCAGCGAGATGCGGATGGTGTCGCCGATGCCTTCCTGCAGCAGCACCGCCAGCGCCGCGGCGGAGGCCACGATGCCCTTGCTGCCGATGCCGGCCTCGGTCAGGCCCAGGTGCAGGGCGTAGTCGCAACGCGCAGCCAGGTCGCGGTACACCGCGATCAGCTCCTGCACGCCGCTGACCTTGCAGCTGAGCACGATGCGCTCGGCCGGCAGGCCCAGCTCCACCGCGCGGTCGGCCGAATCCACCGCCGAGCGGATCAGCGCCTCGCGCAGCACCCGGCCGGCGTCCCAGGGTTCGGCGCGCTGGCTGTTCTCGTCCATCAGCCGCGCGGCCAGGGCCTGGTCCAGCGAGCCCCAGTTGGCGCCGATGCGCACCGGCTTGCCGTACTCGATCGCCTTCTCGATGATCGCGGCGAACTGGGTGTCCTTCTTCTTGCCGAAGCCGACGTTGCCCGGGTTGATCCGGTACTTGGCCAGCACCTCGGCGCAGGCCGGCTCGGCGGCCAGCAGCTGGTGGCCGTTGTAGTGGAAGTCGCCGATCAGGGGCACGTCGATGCCCATCATCAGCAGCTTCTCGCGGATCCGCGGGATCGCCGCGGCCGCCTCCGGGGTGTTGACCGTCAGCCGCACCAGCTCCGAGCCGGCGCGCCACAGTTCGGCCACCTGCTTGACCGAGGACGCCACGTCCGCGGTGTCGGTATTGGTCATGGACTGGACGACCACCGGGGCACCGCCGCCGACCGGCACGCCGCCGATGTTGACCTGGCGGGTGGGACGGCGCGGCCAGGGTCCGATGGAAGCCGGCGGCGTGGGCTGGGTGACGGCATCGTGCTGCATGTGCGCATTCTAGTCGCCCGCGGCCGAACATGGCCGAACCGGCGCATTCCGGCCGGCGGCCGACGCGGCCTTGCCACCGACCGCGGCATACTCGTCGCACCCGGCCCGCGCGCCCAGGACACCGCCATGCTCAAGCCCAGCTACCCGCTCTACGTCGCCAACGCCGCCGAAACGCCCAATACCGACCTGGAAGTCCGCGACAAGTACAGCGGGGAGGTCGCCACCCGGGTGGCCATGGCCGACGCGGCCACGGTGGAGCGGGCGATCGCCGCGGCGGTGGAGGCCGCCCCGGCCATGGCCGCCCTGCCCCCGTTCCGCCGCCAGGCGGTGCTGGAGCATTGCATCGCCCGCTTCCGCGAGCGCGCCGAGGAGCTGGCCCTGGCCCTGTGCATCGAGGCGGGAAAGCCGATCAAGGACGCCCGCGGCGAGGTCACGCGCCTGATCGACACCTTCCGCATCGCCGCCGAGGAGGCGGTGCGGATCGAGGGCCAGACCGTGAACCTGGAGATCTCCGAGCGCGGCCGCGGCTACCGCGGGATCTGGAAGCGGGTGCCGATCGGGCCGTGCAGCTTCATCACCCCGTTCAACTTCCCGCTCAACCTGGTGGCGCACAAGGTGGCCCCGGCGATCGCCGCCGGCTGCCCGTTCGTGCTCAAGCCGGCCGGCAAGACCCCGGTGGGCGCACTGATCATCGCCGAGATCCTGGCCGAGACCGACCTGCCCAGGGGCGCATTCTCGGTGTTCGCCTGCGACAACGAGGTGGCCGCGCCGCTGGTCGAGGACGACCGGATCAAGCTGCTGTCCTTCACCGGCGGCCTCATCGGCTGGGACTTCAAGGCCCGCGCCGGGCGCAAGAAGGTCACCCTGGAGCTGGGCGGCAACGCCGCCTGCATCGTCGACGCCGACCAGGGCGGGTGCCTGGACCACGTGGTCGAGCGCCTGGCCTTCGGCGCCTACTACCAGTCCGGGCAGAGCTGCATCAGCGTGCAGCGGATCCTGGCCCACGCCGACGTCTACGACGCGCTGAAGGACAAGCTGGCGGCGAAGATCGCCACTTTCGTCGCCGGCGACCCGAAGGACGAGAAGACCTTCATCGGCCCGATGATCGACGAGGACGCGGCGCGCCGGCTGGAAGGCTGGATCGAGTCGGCGCGCAAGGCCGGGGCGAAGGTCGTCGTCGGTGGCGGCCGCAACGGCAACATGCTCGAGGCGACCCTGCTGGAGGACGTGCCGGCGCATTGCGAGCTGCAGCGCCAGGAGGCGTTCGGCCCGGTGGCGCTGCTGCAGCGCTTCGAGGATTTCGATTCGGCCCTGGAGACGGCCAACGATTCGGACTTCGGCCTGCAGGCCGGCGTGTTCACCGACAGCCTGGACCACGCCATGCGCGCCTGGGACCGGCTGCAGGTCGGCGGCGTGGTGGTCGGCGACGTGCCCAGCTTCCGCATGGACAACATGCCCTACGGCGGGGTGAAGGATTCCGGCTTCGGCCGCGAGGGCGTCAAGTACGCCATCGAGGACATGAGCGAGATCCGGCTGCTGGTGATCCGCAGCTGAGCCGCCGCGCTCAGCGCACCCGGCAGGCCGAGGGCCGGCCCAGCAGGTAGCCCTGCCCGGCGCTGCAGCCCAGCTCCAGCAGGGTGGCGCGCTGGGCCTCGGTCTCGATGCCCTCGCCCACCGTCTCCATACCCAGGCTGTGCGACAGCGCCAGGATCGCGCGCACCAGGGCCAGGCTTTCCTCGCGCCCGCCCTCGGCGTCCAGGCCGGCGACGAAGCTGCGGTCGATCTTCAGCCCCAGGATCGGGAACCGGTGCAGGTACGACAGCGCGGAGAAACCGGTGCCAAAATCGTCCAGCAAGGCGCCCACGCCGCGCGCGCGCAGGCTGTCGAGCATGCGCCGGATGCGCGGCGCGTCGTCCATCAGCGCCACCTCGGTGATCTCCAGGCGCAGCCGCGCCGGGTCGGCGCCGGCGCCGTCCAGCAGGCCCAGCAGGCGGCGGGCGAAACCCGGCGAACGGAAGTGGCGCGGCGAGACGTTGACCGAGATGTAGCCGCTGCCGCCGCGCGCCAGCTCCTCGATCACCTGCTCGTACAGCAGCCAGTCGACCTGCTCGATCAGCCCGCTCTCCTCGCCCAGGGCGATGAACGCCGCCGGCGACAGCAGGCCGCGCTTCTCGTGGCGCCAGCGCAGCAGGGCCTCGTGGCCGACCACCGCGCCATCCTCCAGGCGCACGATCGGCTGGTAGTACGGGATGAACTCGCGGCGCTGGATCGCCCGGCGCAGGTCCGCCTCCAGGTCCAGGCTGCGCACGGCCTGCTCGCGCATGGCCTCGTCGAACATGGCGTAGCGGTCGCGGCCCTCGTTCTTGGCCCGGTACATGGCCGCGTCGGCGTCGCGCAGGAGCTCCTCGCCGCTGCGGTAGCGCGGGTGCCACAGGGCGATGCCCATGCTGGCCGAGGGGAACAGTTCGCGGCCGGCGACCCATAGTGGCTGGCCGATCACGCCCAGCAGCCGGCGCGCCAGCTCGCGCACCTCATCGTGCCCGTCCGGGCAGGCGGCCAGCACCGCGAACTCGTCCCCGCCCAGGCGCGCGACCACGTCGCCGGGGCGCATGGCCGACACCAGCCGCCGCGCCACCTCCACCAGCAACTCGTCGCCTGCGGCGTGGCCGATGCTGTCGTTGACCACCTTGAACCGGTCCAGGTCAAGGAACAGCACGGCGAAGGCGTGCCCGGCGCCATCGCCGGCGCGCCGCAGCGCGGCGCCCAGCGAATCCAGCAGGCAGGCGCGGTTGGGCAGCCCGGTCAGGGCGTCGTGCAGGGCCTGGTGGGTGAGCCGCTGCTCGGCGCGCAGGCGCTCGCCGATCTGCGCCAGCAGCTGCTCGTTGGCCCGCTCCAGCTCGCTGGTGCGCTCGGCCACGCGCCGCTCCAGGTCCGCATGGGCCAGGCGCAGCCGTTCCTGCGCCGCCTGCCGGGCCAGGCCGGTGCCGATGTTGTGGGCCACGAACGAGAGCAGGCGTTCGTCGTCGCTGCTGAAGCTGATCTTCGGGTCGTAGCTCTGCACCGCGATCACGCCCACCACCTCGCCGTCGCGGCGCAGCGGCACGCCCAGCCAGCTGCTGGCCCGCACCGGGCCGGGGTCGTGCACCTCGCCGGCGGCGATCAGGCGGTCGATGTCCGCGCGGTGCGCCAGCAGGGTCGTGCCGGTGCGCATCACGTACTCGGTCAGGCCCTTGCCCGTACGCCGCGGCGGGCGGTGGTCGCCGCCCTGGTCCACCGAGTACACGAACTCGATGGTCTGCTGGTCCTCGGCGAGCAGGGCGATGTAGAAGTTGCGCGCGTACAGCAGGTCGTCCACCGCGGCGTGGACCTTGGCGTAGTACTGCTCCGGCCCCTGCGAACTGACCGCCATCTCAGCGATGCGGTACAGCGCGTGCTGCAGGCGCTCGGCGCGCTGGCGCTCGAGCACCTCCTCCTGCAGCTCGCGGTTGGCCCGTTCCAGTTCCAGGGTGCGCTCCAGCACCCGGCGCTCCAGTTCCACCTGGGCCTGGCGCCGGTCCAGCATGGTCTGCACGTGCTGGGCGACGAAGCCCAGCAGCGCGCGGTCCTCCTCGCTGTAGCAACCGGCGCGGTCGTAGCTCTGCACCACGATCGCGCCGCATACGCGCTCGCCGCGGCGCAGCGGCACGCCCAGCCAGTCCAGGCTGTCCGAGCCATGGCGCCGGCTGCGCTGCGGCAGGCCCAGGGCGCGGCGGATCCCGGCCGAGGGCCCGCGCAGGGCGCGGCCGTGGCGCAGCAGGGCCAGGGTGAGGCTGTCGGCCATCTCCTGCACCGGCCACTCGCGGCCGCCGTCCGCCAGTTGCGGGTCGCGGTCGTCGGCGTAATAGAGGAAGCGCAGGCTGCCGCGCCGCTCGTCGTACTCGACGATGTAGCAACTGGGCGCGTACATCAGCGTGCCGATGATGCCGTGCAGGCGCGCCAGCACTTCCTGCATCTCGACCTCGCCGCCGGCCAGGTCGGCGATCTCGTACAGCGCCTGCTGCAGCCGCCGCGACTGTTCCAGTTCCTGCACCCGGGCCTGCAGCCGGCGCTCGTGCAGCTCCGCTTCCAGCAGGGTGCGCGCCGCCGCGCACCAGGCCTGCCGGCGCGCCGGTTCCAGCGTGTCCGGACACCCGGCCAGCGCGGCCAGCCGGGCCTCGCCCTCGTCCCAGGCCGCGCCCAGGACCCCGTCGGGCACCGGGCCGCCGTCCAGCACCTGCTGCAGCCGCGCCCAGGCCTCACCGTCGCTGGCACCGGCGCAGGTGGCCAGGCCCGCGGCCTGCCAGCCCAGGGCCATCCACCCTGCCTCCGGTAGCAGGGACGCAAGCACGGCCCAGGTCCGCCCGGGCCCATCGGGCACGGCGGCACCGGCGGCCGGTGCCGCACCCTCAAGGCCACTGCAATGGATCATCTGTCCTGGATCGAGCTTGCCGGCAACGGCGGGCGCCAGCATAACGGTCCGCCCCGCCGATTTCTCGACCCCAACGCACTGTTCTGTGCGTTGTATCCAACATGAGCACGTGCCCCGCCGCCGCCGCCCTGCCCCTGCCCGCCGCGGTGCCGCTTGCGTCCGGCGCCGGGCGCGCTAGGGTGCCGCACATGGAGCAGGCGGTGGACCCACCCGGAGACGAGATCCTGATGCAGGCCTGGGCCGCGGGCGACGTTGCCGCGTTCGAGGCCCTGTACGCGCGCCACCGCCTGCCGCTGTTCCGCTTCCTGCTGGGCCAGCTGCATGACCGCGCCCTGGCCGAGGAGCTGTTCCAGGACGTGTGGCAGCGGGTGGTGGCCGCACGCGACGGCTGGCGCCCGGACGCGCCGTTCGCGGCCTGGCTGTACCGCATCGCCCACAACCGACTGGCCGACCACTGGCGCGCGCTGAAGCACCGGCCGCCGGCGCCGGCCGACGCCGACGAGCGCACCACCGCGCTGGCGGACCCGGACGACCCGGAGCGGCACGCCAGCCGTTCGCAGCAGGCCGCGCGCCTGTACCGGGCGCTGGACGAGCTGCCGGCCGAGCAGCGCGAGGCGCTGCTGCTGCGCCTGCATGGCGAACTGCCGCTGGAGGAGATCGGCCGCATCACCGGGGTCGGCCGGGAGACGGTGAAGTCGCGGCTGCGCTATGCCATGGACCGCCTGCGCGGGAGGCTGCAAGCATGAGCCGGCACGCCCCCCTGACCCCGGAGGAACTGGAACTGCGGCGCCAGCTCGAGGCGGCTGCCGGCCCGGGGCCGTCGCCGCAACTGGATGCACGCGTCCTCGCCGCGGCGCGCCAGGCCGCGGCTCCCCCTGCGCACCCGGCAACCGCCACGGCGCCGGTGGCCCGCGGCTGGCGGCGTGCGCGGCGGCGGCGCTGGATTGCTCCGCTGGGGCTGGCGGCATCGCTGGTGCTGGCGTTCGGCGTGGCCTGGCAGTTGCGCGAACCGCCGGTGCCCGGCCAGGCGTTGCCGGCGGCAGCGCCGGCGGCTGCCGACCGCTCTGCACCAGCCGCGGCGCAGGCCGTGCATGCACCGGCAGCAGAGGAGGCGGCGCCGGCCGCGGATGCGGGTGCCGCGGATTCCGCCGCCACCCCGGCGGTGCAGCGCCCCGCCGCCGCGGTCGCGCGCAAGCTGCCGCCGCCGCCACCGGACGACGCTGCCGTGGCGATGCCGCGCGCGCCCTTGCCGGCCGCTCCGGCGCCGGTCGCGGCAATGGCGGAACCGGCGCCCGCGGCCTCGCCAGCTGCCGAGGTGGCCGCGGCCGCGGAAGCCGCGCGTGCGGCGCAGGACATGGCCCGCGCCCGCCAGGCGCAGGGGGCCGCGCGCCGCGCTGCCGAACGTTCCCGCCAGGAGGCCAGTGCAATGCGCCCTGCGCCTGCGATGGCGCCGCGGCAGGCGATCGCCGCCCCGCCACCGCCTCCGGCATCGGCGCCGGTATCCGCGGCCGCGATCGAGGACGGGCCACCGCCGGTGGCCATGGCCCTGGCCGATCCGCAGGAATGGCTGCAGTGGATCCGCGGGCTGCAGGCCGACGGCGACATCGAAGGCGCACGCGCGAGCCTGCAATGGTTCGTGCGCGAGCACCCGCAGCTGGAAGTGCCCGAGGACCTGCGGCCGTTGCTCGAACAGGCGCCGTGAGTGCGACCGGCGCGTGCACACGCGCCGGTTAGAATGGCGGCGATGACCGATACCCTCGCCGCGCCCGCCAGCCACCTGCTCGAGGTCAAGCACAGCCGGTTCCTGGCCAATGCCGCGCCCGTGGCCACCCCGGAGCAGGCACTGGAGTTCGTGGCCTCCGCGTCCCACGCCGATGCCACCCACAACTGCTGGGCCTACCGCATCGGCCAGGACTACCGATCCAGCGACGACGGCGAACCGGCCGGGACCGCCGGCCGCCCGATCCTGGCCGCGATCGACGGCCAGGGCTACGACCGCGTGGCGGTGGTGGTGACCCGCTGGTTCGGCGGGATCAAGCTCGGCGCCGGCGGCCTGGTCCGCGCCTACGGCGGCGCGGCGGCCGAGTGCCTGCGCCTGGCCAGGCGCGAGCCGCTGGTGGAAATGGTCGAGCTGGAACTGGAGTGCCCGTTCGATGCGCTGGGCACGGTCCATGCCGCACTGGCGGCGCACGCGGCCGAAAAGACCTCCGAGGCCTTCGTGGCCGACGGCGCGCGCCTGGGCCTGCGCCTGCCGGCAACCCAGGCCGAGCCCCTGCGCGCGCGCCTGCGCGACGCCACCCGCGACCGCGTGCGCGTCGCCATTCCCGGAAGCAACCCGTGAGCGAAAAGACCCCAAAGGATGGCAGCCGCCTGCAACGGATCGGCAGCCTGCGCACGCTGTGGCCATTCGTGGCCCGCCACCGCGGCCTGTTCGCGGCCTGGCTGGCGGCGCTGGCGCTGTCCTCCAGCGCCACCCTGAGCCTGCCGGTGGCGGTGCGCTACATGATCGACCGCGGCTTCGGCGGCGGCGCCATGATCAACCAGGCCTTCGCCGTGCTGTTCGCGGTGGCCGTGGTGCTGGCGCTGGGCACCGCCGCGCGCTTCTTCTTCGTGTCCCTGCTGGGCGAGAAGGTGGTGGCCGACCTGCGCGAGCGGCTGTACGCGCACCTGGTCGGGCTGGACCCGGCCTTCCACGACCGCAGCCGCAGCGGCGAGCTGGTCTCGCGCCTGTCCGCCGACGCCGAGCTGCTGCGCAGCGTGATCGGCACCACCATGTCGGTGGCCCTGCGCAGCAGCGTCACCGTGGTCGGCAGCCTGGTCATGCTGTTCGTCACCAGCCCGCGGCTGGCGGCCTACTCGCTGGTGGGCATCCCGCTGTCGGTGCTGCCGATCGTGCTCGGCGCACGCCGGCTGGAGAAGGCCTCCCGCGCCAGCCAGGACCGGGTCGCCGACGCCAACGCCCTGGCCGCCGAGAGCCTGGGTGCGGTGCGCACGGTCCAGGCCTACGCGCGCGAGCCCTACGAACGCGCCCGCTTCGGCGAGGCGCTGCGGGTCGCGGTGGCCACCGCGCGGCGGCGCATCGCCGCGCAGTCGCTGGTGACCGCGGTGGCCATCGTGCTGGTGTTCGGCGCGATCGTGCTGGTGCTGTGGTCCGGTGCGCACGACGTGGTCGCCGGCACCATGAGCGCCGGCACCCTGGGCCAGTTCGTGCTGTACGCGCTGATCGGCGGCGGCTCGGTCGGCGCCCTGGCCGAGGTATGGAACGAGCTGCAGCGCGCGGCCGGCGGCATGGGCCGCATTTCCGAGCTGCTCAACGAACAGCCGGCGATCGCCGCACCGGCGCAGCCGCGCCCGCTGCCGCGGCCGGTGCGCGGCGCGATCCGCTTCGAGGGCGTGCGCTTCCACTATCCGGAACGGGCCGACGCCCCGGCGCTGGATGGCTTCGACCTGGAAGTGCACCCGGGCGAGACCGTGGCCCTGGTCGGCCCCTCGGGCGCCGGCAAGAGCACGGTGCTGTCGCTGCTGCTGCGCTTCCACGACCCGCAGTCCGGGCGCGTGCTGCTGGATGGCATCGACCTGCGCGAACTCGACCCGGCCGACCTGCGCGCGCAGGTGGCACTGGTGGCGCAGCAGCCGGTGCTGTTCGCCGCCAGCGCGATGGACAACATCCGCTACGGCCGGCTGGAGGCCAGCGACGAGGAAGTGCGCGCGGCGGCGGCGGCGGCCGAGGCCGACGGCTTCATCTCCGCCCTGCCCCGCGGCTATGCCAGCGAGCTGGGCGAGCGCGGCGCGCGCCTGTCCGGCGGCCAGCAGCAGCGCGTGGCCATCGCCCGCGCCCTGCTCAAGGACGCGCCGGTGCTGCTGCTGGACGAGGCCACCAGCGCGCTGGACGCGCAGAGCGAGCGCGCGGTGCAGCATGCGCTGGAGAACCTGATGCGCGGCCGCACCACCCTGGTGGTCGCCCACCGCCTGGCCACCGTGCTGCGCGCCGACCGCATCGTGGTCATGGACCAGGGCCGGATCGTGGCCGAGGGCACCCACGAGCAGCTGCTGGCCCAGGGCGGGCTGTACGCCGAGCTGGCGAAGCTGCAGTTCCTGGATTGAGCCGCGGGCGCTACGGCAGCGCCCGCTCCATCACCGCGGCGAAGTCGATGCCGGGCGGCAGCGTGCCCATGGCCAGGCCGTGGGCGCCGTCCAGGCGGCTGCGCACGAAGGCCCCGGCGACCGGACTGCCCGCCGCGTGCAGGGCCGCTCCCTGCAGCACCAGGGCGATGCGCTCGACCAGGTGGCGCGCCCGGATCTCCAGTTCCTCGCGCGGCTGCGCGAGCAGGCCGGCGATGGCCGCGGCCTGGCGGGCGAGCACCGGGTCCATGCTCGCGGCCCGTTCCAGCGCGGCCCGCAGCGCCTGCGCCGCCTGTGGCTCGCGCGCCAGCGCGCGCAGCACGTCCAGGCACTGGATGTTGCCGCTGCCTTCCCAGATCGAGTTCAGCGGTGCCTGCCGGTACAGCCGCGGCAGCACCGATTCCTCCACGTAGCCGGCACCGCCCAGGCATTCCTGGGCCTCGTTGACCAGCGTTGGCGCGCGCCGGCACAGCCAGTACTTGCCGACCGCGGTGGCCACGCGGGCGTAGGCCGCGGCCTGCGGATCGCCCGGCCCCGCGTCCACCGCGGCGGCCACGTCCAGCGCGAACGCGGTGGCCGCCTCCGATTCGATCGCCAGGTCGGCCAGCACGTTGGCCATCAGCGGATGCCCGGCCAGCACCCGGCCGAAGGCCATCCGGTGGCGGGCGTGGTGCAGCGCATTGGCCATCGCCCAGCGCACCTGCGCCGCGGCGGCGAGCATGCAGTCCAGCCGGGTCAGCATCACCATCGGGATGATCGTGGCCACGCCGCGCCCGGGCTCGCCCACCGGCCAGGCCAGGGCGTCGCAGAACTCCACTTCGGAAGAAGCATTGGACCAGTCGCCCAGCTTGTCCTTCAGCCGCATCAGCCGGAACGCGTTCTTCGACCCGTCCGGCAGCCGCCGCGGCAGCAGGAAGCAGCCCAGCCCGTCGGGGGTCTGCGCCAGCACCAGGAAGCCGTCGGACATCGGCGCGGAGAAGAACCACTTGTGCCCGACCAGTTGCCAGGCATCGCCGCCTGGCAGCGGGGTGGCGGTGGTGGCATTGCCGCGCACGTCCGAGCCGCCCTGCTTCTCGGTCATGCCCATGCCCAGGGTGAGCCCGGCTTTTTCCGCCATCGGCAGGTCGCGCGGGTCGTAGGCCGGCGTCGCCGCGCCGCGCGCCCATGCCTCCAGCGCCGGCGCCTGGCGCAGCACCGGTACCGCGGCGTGGGTCATGGTCAGCGGACAGCTGGTGCCGGCCTCGGCCTGGTGGTGCAGATAGGCCAGCGCCGCGCGCGCCACGTGGGCGCCGGGCACCGGTTCGTGCCAGGACAGGCCGGCCACGCCGTGCGCCTTGGCCAGCTCCATCAGCCGGTGGTAGGCCGGGTGGAACTCGACCAGGTCGATCCGCCGCCCCTGGGCATCATGGGTGCGCAGGCGCGGGCGGTCGCGGTTGGCGTCGAAGCCGAGGCGGTACAGCTCGTCGCCGGCCAGCGCGCCATAGGCCTGCAGGCGCGGGACGAACGCGCCCGCGCCACCGCGCGACACCGCCTCGCGCAGGGCCAGGTCGTCGCCCCACAGGTCGCGCGGCACCAGCGGCGGCGGCTGGTTCGCGACGGCGTGGGTCTCGAAACGGTTCGGCTGCATGCGCTCCTCCTGCCACCGGGATGGCCGGCCGCGCCGCCGCGCGGTCAGCCGAACTCGAAGTTCATCTCAGGCCCCGCCGGGGCCACGAACCCGCCGGATACATAGTCCACGCCCAGCGTGAACAGCTGGCTCATGGTGGGCGCGTCGCCGACCTGCTCGGCCAGGGTCGCCATCCCGTCGGCCTGGGCGCGGGAGGTGATCTCGCGCACCTTCTCCAGTGCATCGCCGCCCTTGCCCAGGTCGTCGGTCAGGCCCGGGTCGATCTTGAGGAAGGCCGGGCGGAAGTGCGCCAGCAGCTGGAAGGAATCCAGGCCGGAGCCGAACTGCTCCAGGCCCATGCGGCAGCCCAGCGAGGACACCGCCGACAGGAACTGCTGGGCGTCGCGCAGGTGGGTGAACACCTTGGCCTCGGATGCCTCCAGCCACAGGCGGTCGCCGGACACGCCGTTCATCGCCAGCTCGGTGCGGATCAGGGTGGCCATGGCGTCGCCGGCGAACGAGTCCGGGCACAGCCGCACCAGGATGCGGGTGTTGCGGCCGGCGCGGTCGCGCTCGGCCAGGGTGGCGATCGCCTTGCGCACCACCCAGCGGTCGATCTCGCCCAGCAGGCCGTGCTCCTCGGCGATGGCGGCGAAGGCCGAGGGCCGCACCAGCTCGCCGTTGACCTCGATCCGCAGGTGCGCCTCGTACAGCTCGCCGTTGTCGCCCTGCAGGCCCAGCACCGGCAGGTAGTGCAGGACGAAGCCGTCGCCGGCCAGGGCCTCGCGCAGGCGCTCGACCCAGCGCGCGATGCGTTCCTCCTCGGCGCGGTCTGCCGCGCCCGGGTCGAATACCTGGACGCTGTTGCCGCCCATTTCCACCGCCGCGTGCAGGCAGTGGTTCGCCTTGGACAGGATCTGCGGCACGCTGGCGATCTTCTCGCCCACCTGCACGCCGCCAATGCTGGCGGTCACCGCCACCGAGCGGGTGCCGACGCTGACCACGTGGGTGGCGATGGCGTCGCGCAGCGCCTCGGCCACGTTGCGGGTGCTGGCGTGGTTGCCCTCCACCAGCACGGCGAAGCTGTCCTCGCCGAAGCGCGCCACCGGCACCTCCGGTGGCAGCGCGCTGCGCACGCGCTCGGCCAGGGCGGCGATGAAGGCGTCGGCGGCGTCCAGGCCGATGTCCGGCAGCAGCCGCGCGTAATGGTCCGGCTCCAGCAGCAGGAAGCCGTACTGGCCGCCGTCGCGGCCCACCCGCGCCACCGCGTCCTCCAGCATGCGCATGAAGGTGGGGCGGTTGAGCAGGCCGGTGACCTGGTCGCGCTGGCGCAGTTCCTCGACCTCGCGCGCCAGCTCCGGGTCCAGCTCCTCGCGGCGGCGGAACACCACCTGGATGCAGGGCTCGCCCTCGTAGGTGGCGGTGGCGAACTCCATCTTCGCCGGGAAGGTGCTGCCGTCGAGGTGGCGCGCCTCCATCAGGTATTCGGCCGGCGGCGGCTCGCCGCGCGACAGCGCCTTGAGCAGCTGCTTGAAGGCATCGATGTGCTGCGCCGCGACCAGGTCCAGCAGCGACATGCCTTCCACCTCCTCGAACGACTCGAACCCGAACATCTCCAGGTAGGCGTCGTTGGCGCGGATGTGCATGCCCTCGTGGATGTAGGCCACCGGGTCGCGCGAGGAGGCGATCAGCGCGTCGCAGCGGCGCTCGGTCTCGCGCAGCTGCGCCTCCAGCCGGCGCAGGCCGCGGCGCGCCTCCAGGTCGGACCATTCGCGGCGCACCGTGGCCAGCAGGTGCTCGGGGCGGTGGCGCAGCACCAGGGCGCGCACGCCGTTGCCGAGGCAGGCCAGCACCGCGGCGTCGTCGATCCGGTCGACCAGGGCCAGCAGCGGCAGGTCCTTGCCACTGGCGCCCACCTGCGCGCAGACCTGCTCCAGCGGCATGGCCGTGGAATTGCTGGCCAGCACCAGGTCCACCGGCTGCCCGGCGACCATCTGCGCCAGCTCGGCCGGGTCCTGGGGCCGCAGCGGCCGCACCGCGATGCCGCCGTTGCGCAGGGCGGTCACGACCGCCTCCGCATCCTCCACGCGATCGTCGACGATGAGCAGGCGGATCGTGCTGTCTTTCTGCATGCGGCGGTCCCGGGTCCAGGAGGAAGGGCAGCCGGTTTAATACACGAACCAGGCACGGAGCGTCCATGATCCGCGACAATGCCGCCGCGGACAGCGGCCGGGCGCCGCTGGCATCATGTCGCCCCCTCAGCAAGGAGTCCGGCCGCCATGGGCGTGGAGATCGAGCGCAAGTTCCTGCTGGCCGGCGACGGCTGGCGCCGGTCGGTGGAACGCACCCAGGCCATGGCCCAGGGCTACCTCAGCGACCTGGACGTGCTGTCCGGCGGCATCCAGAAGGCCTCGATCCGGGTCCGGATCGAGGGCGAGGCGGCCTTCCTCAACATCAAGTCGGCCCAGTCCGGGCCGAGCCGGCTGGAGTTCGACTACCCGGTCCCGGTGGAGGACGCGCGCCAGCTGCTGGAGCTGTGCGTCGGCGGCCTGGTGCGCAAGCAGCGGCACTACGTGCGCCACGGCGGCCACCTGTGGGAGATCGACGAGTTCGAGGGCGAGAACGCCGGCCTGGTGGTGGCCGAGATCGAACTGGACGCGGTGGACGAGGCGTTCCAGCGCCCGGACTGGCTGGGCGCCGAGGTCACCGAGCTGCAGCGCTACTACAACCTGGCCCTGGCCGACCGCCCCTACAGCCAATGGAGCGAGGCCGAGCGCGCCGGCCCGGCCGCCGGCTGAGCCCTGCCGCGCCGCGATCGCGGCCTCCGCCCCGCATCTGCGACAATGCGCACCACGCGCATCCGCGCGTCCTGGAGTCCCCCGCATGCTGTTGATCGGCGTCGCCGGCACCGAACTGACCGCGCAGGAGCGCGACTGGCTGCAGCACGATGCGGTCGCCGGCGTGATCCTGTTCAAGCGCAACTTCGCCTCGCGCGCGCAGGTGGCCGAGCTGGCCGCCGCCATCCGCGAGGCGGCGCCGCGCCCGCAGCTGGTCTGCGTGGACCAGGAAGGCGGCCGCGTGCAGCGCTTCCGCGAGGGTTACAGCGACCTGCCGCCGCTGCAGCGGATCGGCGAGCTGTACGCGCGCGACCGCGAGGCCGCCCTGGCCCTGGCCGAGGAGCACGCCTGGCTGATGGCCAGCGAGATCCGCGCCAGCGGCGTGGACCTGAGCTTCGCCCCGGTGGCCGACCTGGGCCGCGGCAACCTCGCCATCGGCGACCGTGCCTTCGGCCCCGACCCGCAAGCGGTGGCCGAGCTGGTCCGCGCCTACGTGCGCGGCATGCACTCGGTGGGCATGGCCGCCACCCTCAAGCACTTCCCCGGGCACGGCACCGTGCTGGAGGACACCCACGTCGACCACGCGGTGGACCCGCGCCGGCTGCAGGCGCTGCGCGGCGAGGACCTGGTGCCGTTCGTCGCCGGGATCGAGGCCGGCGCCGACGCGGTGATGATGGCCCACGTGCAGTACCCGGCCATCGCCCCGGACCCGGCAGGCTATTCGCCGTTCTGGATCGGGCAGTTCCTGCGCGGCGAACTGGGCTTCCGCGGCGTGGTGTTCTCCGACGACATCGGCATGGCCGCCGCGCACGCCGCCGGCGGGGTGCGCGCCCGCGTGCTGGCGCACCTGGACGCCGGCTGCGACGTGGTCCTGGTCTGCCATCCCGAACTGGTCGCCGAATCGCTGCAGGCGGTGCGCGACCGCCCCCTCAACACCGCCGCGCTGCTGGGCCTGCTCGGCCGCGGCGCGCTGGGCTGGGACGGCCTGCTGGCCGACGCCCGCCATGCCGGCGCCCGCGCGCGCCTGCCCTCCTCCGCCGCCTGAGCGCCCACTTACCGCCCTCCTTCCTGTAGCCTGACCCGATGTCCACTCCGCTCATCATTTCCGAAGTCCTCGCCAAGTCCGACCTGCTGGTCGACCGGCCCACCATCGACGCGGCCATCGCCCGCATGGCCGACGAGATCGCCCGCGACTACATCGGCGACGTCCCGGCCGACCGCCTCGGCGACAGCTTCGTCCCGGTGTTCCTGACCGTGATGCACGGCGGCATGCTGTTCGCCGGCCAGCTCGCCCTGGAGCTGGGCAAGCGCGGCCTGGACCTGCAGTTCGATTACATGCATGCCACCCGCTACCGCGGCCAGAACCAGGGCGGCGAGCTGGTGTGGAAACACCGCCCGGCCACCTCGCTGTACGGCCGCCGGGTGCTGATCGCCGACGACATCCTCGACGAGGGCCAGACCCTGAAGGAAGTGCGCCGCTGGTGCATCGAGCAGGGCGCCACCGACGTGCGCATCGCCGCGCTGACGGTCAAGGACCACGACCGCTGCGTGGAGGGCGTGCGCGCCGACTACGCCGGCCTGCACCTGCCGGACCGCTACGTGTTCGGCTTCGGCATGGACTACTACGAGCAGGGCCGCAACCTGCCGGCCATCTACGCGCTGAAGGACTGAGCCGTGGCGCTGGACCTGGCCGTGATCGGCGGCACCGGCGTGTACCGCCTGGCCGCCCTGGAAGACGTCGAGTCGCGCAGCTTCCAAACCCCCTACGGCGCCCCGTCCGGGCCGGTCCGCATCGGCCGCCTGGGCGGTGCGCGGGTGGCCTTCCTCGCCCGCCACGGCGAAGGCCACGCGCTGCCGCCGCACCGGGTGAACTACCGCGCCAACCTGCATGCCCTGCACCAGGCCGGCGCGCGCCGGGTGCTGGCGCTGAACACCGTCGGCGGCATCACCGAGGCCTACGGGCCGCGCGTGCTGGCCTGCCCTGACCAGCTGATCGACTACACCTGGGGCCGCGCCTCCACCTTCTGGGACGGCGAAGGCGAGCCGCTGCACGTGGACTTCGGCCAGCCCTACAGCCCGCAACTGCGCGGCAAGGTGCTGGCGGCCGCGCGCGCGGCCGGGATCGAGGTCGTGGACGGCGGCTGCTACGGCGCCACCCAGGGGCCGCGCCTGGAGACCAATGCGGAAATCGCCCGCATGCGCCGCGACGGTTGCGACCTGGTCGGCATGACCGGGATGCCCGAGGCTGCGCTGGCCCGCGAGCTGGGCCTGGAGTACGCCTGCCTGGCGATCGTGGCCAACTGGGCGGCCGGCTGCGGCGACGCGGCGGAGATCACCCTGGAGGAAGTGCTGGAGAACGTGGCGGCCGCTTCGGCCGGGCTTCCGCAGCTGATCCAGGCGCTGTTGCAGGCCGGCTGATTCACGAAGTTACCGGTAACAAGCGAAACCTATTGATCAAACTGATTGTCAGTTGGCCCCGGTATTTGCATACTCGCGCTCGCGACGGCAGTCGCATCTCCATCAAACGCAAGGATTACGCAGCATCATGGCCAACGGCACCGTCAAGTGGTTCAACGACGCCAAGGGATTTGGCTTTATCTCGCCGGAAGACGGGAGCGCGGATGTCTTCGCGCACTTTTCCGCGATCAACGCCAAGGGCTTCCGCTCGCTGAGGGAAGGCCAGCGCGTGAGCTACGAGGTCACCCAGGGCCCCAAGGGCGCCCAGGCGTCCAACATCACTCCGCTGGACTGATCCACCCGGATCTCCAGGCAAAGGAAAAACCCCGCCTTCCGGCGGGGTTTTTTCATGCCCCGGGTCACGGCGGGGTCACCGTGACCTGGGCCGGGCGCGCCGCGCCGGTGCCGCGCAGCGCCGGCTGGTACATGTCCTCCACCTGCGGCGGCGGCACGGCATAGGTACCGGGGGTGACCGCGCGCACCAGGTAGTACAGCCGCGCGCGTCCGCCCTCGCCCAGCGAGATCGCCGCGACATAGCGGTCGTCGCGGTACTCCTCGTGGCGGATGTCGGCCTCGCCGGCGCGCCCGGACAGGGCGACGCCCTCGATGCTGATGCCTTCCCATTGCGCGGCGTCGCCAAGGTTGAGGTTCTCCGCCTCCAGCCCGGCCGGCAGCAGGTCGGTGACCAGCGCATCGGGCATGGGCTGCCCGGCTTCCACCGTCAGCCGCGCCACCAGCACCTGGCCCTCCTTCAGCGTGCCGCCGCTCCAGCGGCGGCCATCGGGCCAGAACCAGTCGCGGCTGATGCCAGCCACGCTGCGCTCCTCCGCCGGTGCCTGGCGCGGCACGCCGGCCACCTCGATGCTGGCGTAGTACGGGCCACCCTCGGCCTGGAAGCGGGCGCCGGCAGCCAGTGCCACCGCGTCCAGGCTGCGCGCGAACACCGCCGCCGGTTCCACGGCCTGCACCTGGCCGCCAGCACGCCACTGCCCGGCGACCTTGCGCCCGTCGCCGGCCTGCAGGGCGCGGCCCAGGCGCGCGATCGCCATCTGCTCCTGGGTGCTCAGCCACAGGCGGCCGCTGCCGTCGGCCGCGCGCCTGGCCTGCAGCGCGCGCGCCACCTCCATCGCCCGCGCGTCGAACTTCGCGTCGGCGCGGTCGCGCTCGTGCAGCAGCGCGACCATCAGGGCGTCGTCGCGGATCGCGCTGCTGTAGTCGCCGGTCCAGCGCGGACGCTTGCGCGGATCCAGGGCGAAGCCGTCGGCAATCGCGGCATCGCCGCGGCGGACGTCGCCCTGCAGGGCCAGCGCCAGGCCCAGCTGGACCAGCGGCAGGCCGGTGAGGCTGCGTCCCTTCTCCTGGTCGTACAGCGCGCGCAGCGTGCCCAGCGGCGCGCGGTTGACCCGCGCCAGCACGTAGCCGGCATGGGCCCGGTAAGCGAAGCGCAGGTGCTCGCGGTGCTCGCGCCCGTAGAACTGCGGGTCGCCGGACAGCAGGTCCTCGGACAGGCGGTCCAGCGCCTTCTGCAAGGCGCCAGCCGGAACCACGAAGCCGGCCTCCCGCGCGTCGAGCAGGAACTCGGCGATGTACGGGGTCAGCGCCGGCTCGGCGCGGCCCTCCCCGCCCCACATCGAGAAGTGGCCACCGGCGGTCTGCATCGCCACCAGGCGCCCGATCGCGCCCTCCACCCGCGCGCGTCGCTGCTCGGCCGGCAGCGACGGCCCGCCCAGGCGGTCGGCGGTGCGCGGATCCATCAGCAGCGCGGCGTACCCCTTGCTGGTGGTTTGTTCTGCGCAGCCGTAGGGGTAGTCGAGCAGGCCCTGCAGGGCGCTGGCGTAGGGGATCGGCGGGCCCGCGCTGATGCGCAGGCGCAAGTCCACGGTATCCGGCAGCAGGCCTTCGGCCAGGGCCGGGTCCAGCACCAGCGTGGCGCCGTTCTCCAGCACCCGGGTCTGCGCGCGCAGCACCGCCGGCCAGGCCGGGCGCACCGGCAGCTCGTGGCGGCGGTCGACGCTGTAGCCGCCGCCGTCCACGCGCACGCGCACCCTGGCCACGGCGCTGCCCGGGCGCGCGTCGAGCGGGAATTCCAGGGTCGCCTTGGCGCCGTCCTCCAGGCGGATGCGGCGCTCGCCGTTGCCGACCTGCAGCGGGCCCTCGCCGTCCACCCGCACCCGGAACTCGCCGGCACTGCCGCTGAAGTTCTGCACGTCCAGGCTCAAGGTGCCGCGGTCACCCGGGGCCAGCACCCGCGGCATGCCGGCCTCGGCCACCACCGGCGCGCGCACCAGCACCTCGGCGTCGCGCTTGCCGTAGTGGGCGTCGGCGTAGACCAGGGCCGAGACCCGCAGGGTGCCGTTGAAGTCCGGCAACGGCAGCGCGATCCGCGCGTTGCCGTTGGCGTCCAGCCGCACCGGGCCTGAGAACAGGTCCACGGTCTGCACCCGCGCCGTCGGCCGGCGCGCCTGCGGCAGCGCCACCAGGGCCATGTCGCCGCCGAAGCGCAGGCGTGCGGTGCCGCCCTCGTAGCTGCCGATCACCCGGCCGTAAACGTCGTAGGCGTCGGTGCCCAGGCGGCGCTGGCCGAAGAAGTGCGCGGCGGCGTCCGGCACCGGGAAGCGGGTGATGTTGATGATGCCGGCGTCCACCGCCGACACGGTCACGTGGGCCAGCTTGCCGGCCAGTTGCGGCACGCTGACCGTCACCGGCAGGTCCTGCTGCGGGCGGACCTGCTCCGGCACCCTCAGGCCGACGGCGACGCGCCGCTCGTCGCGGCGCATCGGCACGTGGACCACGCCCACCGCGCGCGCCGGGGCCACCAGCGCATCAGCCGCGGACGGGCGGAACACCAGCGCGGTGATGTAGACGTCGTGCCGCTCCCAGTCCTCCGTCACCGGGATCTCGAACGTCGCCGCGGCCTTGCCGGGCTGGCCACGCACCTCGATGTCGTGCACGTACAGCAGGCGGTCGCTCTCCACCAGCAGCACGCCGCGGCCGGCATGCGGCGGGGTGACGGTGACCTTGAGTGTGTCACCGGCACGGTAGGCAGTGCGGTCCAGGGCCAGCTTGACCTTGTCCGGGCGCGCGTCCGGGCCGCGGTTGTCGTCGCCCCAGCTCCAGCCGGCGTGGAATGGATAGCGCATGGTCAGGCCGGTGGCCGGGTCGAACACGTCGATCCGGTACTCGCCCCAGGCCACCGGCACCTCGAAGCGCACCGGGCCGGCGCCGGCGTCGAGGGTTCGGGTTTCCACGTTCTCGAAGCGGCGGGTGAAGTCGTAGTTCCAGCCACCCTCGTCGTCGTGGCGCCAGTGGTAGTCGCGCAGCTCGCGCACCAGGGTCAGCTGCAACCCTTTGCCCGGCTGCGGCCTGCCCTGCGCATCCACCCGCACCAGTTCGAAGCCGGCGTTGGCCTCGGCCGGGGCGCCCTCCTCCGGCTCGAACAGCGGGCGCACGCCGACCAGCGCCGGCGCCGGCCACAGCACGCGCTGCAGGCTGCGCGCGACCGGGCGCCCGCCGCTTTCGTGTACCTCGCCGAGCACGGTCACCTTCACCGGGGTCTTCGCGCGCGCCGCCTCCTCCGGCAACGCGAGCTCGGCCTCGAGGCGGCCCTGGGGATCGAACTGGGTGTCCAGCACCTCGCGCGGCCCGCCCGGCAGCTCGGCGGTGGCGTCGCCGAAGGCGTAGCCCGGCCAGCCGGCCACCGGCTCGCGCGCCACCGCCAGCGCCATGCGCGCGGTGAAGCGGTTGCCCGCCGCCGGCGCGCCGTACAGGTAGGCGGCCTCGGCACGCAGCCGCAGCGGCGCGCCCGGGGCCAGTGTGTCGCCGGCGCTGGCCGTGGCCAGGTCCAGCTTCAGGCGTTCGGGCAGGAATTCCTCGATGCGCAGGCTCATGCCCTGCACCGCCGGGCCCTCGGCCGGGTCGGTGCGGAACTCCACCTGCCAGCGCCCGGTCGGCGCGTCCTCCGGGATCGCCAGCTCGAAGGCGTAGTAGCCCTGCGCGCCGGGCTCCAGCCGGGTCTCGCGGAACACGCGCCCGTCCGGCTGCTTCAGGCGCAGGAACAGCGGCTGGCCACCATCCTTCGGCGCCGGCATGGCGCGACCGTCGAAATCGCGCAGCAGCGCGGAGATGCGCAGGGTCTCGCCCGGCCGGTACAGGTCGCGGCCGGACCAGGCGAACACGTCGAACGGCGCCTGCGCGCGGCCGGCCACGGCGAACTCGGAAAGGTCCAGCGCCGGCTGGTTGAACGGCAGCAGCGACACGTCCTTGCCGCGCCGGGCCACCAGCACGTGGCCGGCGTCCAGGCGGTAGTCCAGCAGCGCGTTGCCGTTGCCATCGGTGGCCGACTTCAGCAGTGGCTGGCCCCTGGCGTCGAGCACGCGCAGTTCCACGCCCTTCAGCGGTGCGCCGTCGCGCAGCGAGGCGGTATGCACGTAGAGCCGGTCGCGGTAGGCACGCGCATGCAGGCCGATGTCGCTGACGGTGAAGAACGCGGTGTCGTAGGAATCCGAATAGCGGCCGACGCGGCGCATGACCGCGAAGTACAGGCCCGGCTGCTGCAGCTCGGCGATGTCCTGCACCGGCAGGTGGCTCACCACCCGCTCGTTGCGTCCGCCGCCGAGCACGAAGCGGTTGAGGTAGGCCGGCTCGGCCAGCTCGCGCAGCGGGGTGCCGTCACCGTAGTCGCGGTCCAGCTCCCAGCCGCCGCGGCGGCCGCCGCGCTGGAACTGGGCGAAGAAGCGCGGCAGCGCGTCCTCGCGCACGCGCAGGAATTCCACGTCGACCTCGTCCACGTTGACCGACACCACCGGCAGGCCGCGGCTTTCGCGCGCCGGCAGCACGCTGCCCTGCGAGGCGAAGCCGGCCACCGGCTCCAGTTCGCCGGTGTGGATGGCCTGCTCCAGCGGCGGCTCCAGGCGGCTGCCGTCGGCGGCCAGCAGCGCGCCGGCGAGGGTCACGGTGTAGTCGCGCGCCGCCTCGACGAAGGGATAGCGCAGCACCTTGCCGTCGTCGGACAGGGTCCAGCCGCTGCCGTCGCGGCCATTGCCGGCCGGCTCCACCTTCAGCAGGGCGTCGAAGTCCTGGGTGCCGACCAACGGCCGGGAGAACTCCAGGGCCAGGGCCAGGCGGCCCTCGTGCTGGTCGGCCCAGGCGCGGACCAGGGCGAAACCGGCCGGCGCTTCGCGCTCGGCCTGCAGCTTCTCGCCGCTGGCCCGGGGCAGCTGGCCACCGGGATCACGCCCGCATCCGGAAGCCAGCAGCGCCGCCAGCACGACCACCATCGCCGCGAACGCGCCGCAGCGGCGCATGCCCCTGTTCCCCATACATCCTCCCGTGGCAGATGCCCCGGAGTATAGGCGGGCGCCGGGGCCGTGGCTCAGCGCGGCTGGCGCCGCGCCAGCACTCCGGCAACCGCTGCAAACAGGCGGTGCATGTCCAGCGGCTGCGGCAGGACCTCGAGCACCGCACCCTCCGGCACCACCGAACGGTCGAACTTCTCGTCCTCGCCGACCAGGATCGCCGGGCCGCGGTAGCCGGACTCGTACATGGTCGACAGCAGGGCGGTGGCCGGGAACAGCGCGATGCTGTTGTCCACCACCACCACGTCCGGCTCGCCGGATTCGGCGAACGAACGCAGGGCCGCGGCGCCGTCGCTGGCCAGCTGCGGGGCGTAGCCCTGGCTGGCCAGGGCGTTGCCCAGCAGCGACAGGCGGGTACCGTCGCGGAACACGATCAGGATGCGCTCGCCCTGCCCCGGCACCACCGGTGCCATGCGGGTCTCCTCCTCCGCGGCCTCCGAAGGCAGCGGCAGCCGCACCTCGAAGCGCGTGCCCACGCCCGGGGTGCTGCTCACCCCGATGCTGCCGCCCATGCCCTCGACGATGCGCCGGCACGAGACCAGGCCCAGGCCAGTGCCGTCGCTCTTGGTGGTGAAGAACGGGGTGAACAGCTGCTCCAGGGTGCGCTGGTCCATGCCCACGCCGGTGTCGCTGACGCTCAGCACCACCTGCTCGCCGTCCACCGCCGCCGCCAATTCCAGCCGTCCGCCATTGGGCATGGCCTGCACCGCGTTGAGGCACAGGTTGAGCAGGCACTGCTGCAGCTCGGTGTAGTTGCCGTGCAGTTCCACCGCGGGGTCCTCGAGCTCCTGCTCGAACTGCACGGTGCGCGGCAGGCTGCCCTTGAGCAGCAGCGCCACGGCGTGGAACAGGTCGGCCACGCGGAAGCGCTCGCTGGCCCGGCGCGAGCCGCGCACGAAGGACAGCATGGACTCGGCCATCTCGTGGCCACGGCGGCCGCACTCGGCCACCACCGCGGCCAGCTGCTTCAGGCGCGGGTCGTCGCTGCGCTGGGCGATCAGGTCCGGGACGATCAGCAACGGCTGCAGGATGTTGCGCAGGTCGTGGCTGAGGCCGGCGGCCAGCAGCGACAGGCTCTCCAGGCGCTGGGTGCGCATCAGTTCGCGCTCGGCGCGCTGGCGCTCGGCCTCGGTGCGCGCCTCGCGCAGGGCGCGCTCCACCGCCGCCGGCAGGCGCGCGCTGCTGTGCTTGAGGATGTAGTCGCTGGCGCCCTCGCGCAGGGCGGCCACGGCCACGTCCTCGCCGATGGTGCCGGAGACGAAGATGAAGGGCACCTGCGGCGAGTGCTCGCGCACGATCTGCAGGGCGTCGTGCCCGGAGAAGCCGGGCATGCTCAGGTCCGACAGCACGATGTCCGGCTTGAACCCGGCCAGCGCCTCGCGCAGGCCCTCCTCGTCCTCGACCCGCAGGTACTCGGCGTTGAGGTGCGCGTCCTCCAGCTGGAAGCGGATCAGCTCCGCATCCTCGGGAGAGTCCTCGATGAACAGGACCCTGACCTTGGCGTCGCGGCTTATGGCACGCAGCGGCATCGGCTCAACCTTCGATATCCGGCGTGGCGTTGATGACCGCCCAGAACTGGCCCAGCGTCTTGACCGCGCCGAAGAACTGGTCGATGTCCACGGGCTTGACCACGTAGGCATTGACGCCCAGGTCCCAGCTGCGCGCCAGGTCGCTCTCCTCGCGCGAGGACGACAGGATCACCACCGGAAGGCGGCGCAGCTTGTCGTTGGCGCGGATACGCTGCAGCACCTCCAGCCCGTCCATGCGCGGCATCTTGATGTCCAGCAGCAGCACCGCCGGGTTCTCGTCGGGGCGGTCGGCGTACTTGCCGGTGCGCTCCAGGTACTCCATCGCCTCGACCCCGTCCTCCACGTGGACGATCGGATTGGCGAGGTTGGCTTCGCGCAGGGCGTCGATCGCCATTTCGGCGTCGGCTGCGCTGTCTTCGGCCAGCAGGATGGTGCGGATGGCGCTCATGCGTTGAAGCTCCCGGACGTCGTGGAATCCTGCGCGGGCAGGATGAAGTGGAAGGTAGCACCCTTGCCGGGCTCGGATTCGGCCCAGATGCGGCCGCCATGGCGGCCCAGCACGCGGCGCACGCTGGCCAGGCCGATGCCCGTTCCGGGGTATTCGCTGGCCTTGTGCAGGCGCTGGAACACGCCGAACAGCTTGGCGGCGTAGGCCATGTCGAAGCCCACGCCATTGTCGCGCACGGTGAACAGGTGGCCGCCGTCGGCGGTCGGCTCGTAGCCGACCTCGATCACCGCCGGCTCGCTGTGGGCCGAGTACTTGACCGCGTTGCCCAGCAGGTTGAGCCACAGCTGGCGCATCATGTTCTGGTCGGCGACCACCACCGGCAGCGGCGCGATGCGCCACTCGATGCGGTGCGCGGGCCGCCCGCTCTCCTCGGCGTCGACCGCGCTGCCGGTGTCCAGCACCGCCCGGGTCTCCTCCACCAGCGACTGCATGTCCACCGCCTGCAGCTTCAGCGCGCTGCGGCCCAGGCGCGAGTACACCAGCAGGTCGTCGATCAGCGAGGACATGCGCCGCGCCGAGCTGCTGATCACGTCGAGGTAGTGGCGGCCGCGGTCGTCCAGCGAATCGCCCATGTGGCGGGCCAGCTTGTCGGCGAAGCCGGCCACGTGCCGCAGCGGCGCGCGCAGGTCGTGCGAGACCGAGTAGCTGAAGGCCTCCAGCTCGCGGTTGACCTCCGAGACCTGCTCGACCTTGCCCTCCAGCTGGCGGTTGAGGTCGGCGATGCGCTGCTGCGCCGCCTTCTGCGCGGTGATGTCGCTGACGGTCATCAGCACCACGTCGTCGGCGCGGTCCGGCAGCTGCATGCGGCGCGCGTTGATCAGCATGGTGCGGGTCTGGCCGTCGGCGGTGCGCTGCACGTGTTCGTAGTCCCACAGCTCGCGGTCGCGGCTGAGCACGTCGGCCAGGCGTTGCAGCACCACCGGGTCGTCCCAGGTGCCGCTGCCCACCTCCTGCAGGCGCACGTGCGCGGCGTCCGTGCCGGCGGGCTGGCCGTACAACTCGGAAAACGCGGCGTTGTGCATCAGCACCCGCTGCTGGCCGTCCAGCAGCACGATCGGCTCGCGCACGGTCTGCAGCACCGCCAGCGCGCGGGCGCTGGCGCGCGCCAGGGCCTCCTCCGAGGCCGTGCGCCGCGCCTCCTGGCGGTACAGCATCCAGAACACGCCACCGGTCAGCAGGACCTGCACCAGCAGGGCCACGAACGCCAGCCAGCGCGCGCGGTCGCGCTGGGAGTCGGCGTACGCCGAGCGCTCCGACAGCAGGGTGTACTCGTTCTGGATGAATTCCGCGAACAGGTCGCGGATCTGGTCGCGGCCGTACATCTCGTCGATCGCGCCGAGCCGCTGCGCCTCCTCGGCCGGCGCGTCGACCAGGCCGCGCACCAGCTCCAGGCGCTGCCGGATAAGGGTGCGCAGGCGCCCGATCAGCTGCTGCTGGTCGGGGTTGTCGCGGGTCAGCTCGGCCAGGCGCTCCAGCGCCGGATCCAGTTCGGCCAGGTCCAGCGCCAGGCGCCGCCGCAGCTGCGGGCTGTCGGCGCCGCTGCTGATGGCGAAGGCCAGGGAATCGATCTCGCGGACCAGGGCGTGCAGGCGCTGGCTGCTGGCCTCCACCTGCAGGCTGTGCTGCACGTGGCGGTCGGCGTCATCGCTGTAGTTGGTCCACTCCCGGACCAGCAGGAACGGCACCAGCAGGATCAGCAAGGCCGCAGAAACCAGCAGCGGCAGGCGCCAGCGGATGTACCTGGGTGGGATGGCTCCCGGCAAGTTCCAACTCCCTGTTCGCGGCCAACACCGTGAGACGCTCCCGATGATGCGGCCAAATCGGGGCATTGTTAAGCAGGCCCGCGTGAACGCGGCATGCAAAAAGGCCGGCTTGGCAGCCGGCCTTTCCTGGAAGCTGGTGGGCGGTGCAGGGATCGAACCTGCGACCCTTGCCGTGTGAAGGCAATGCTCTACCGCTGAGCTAACCGCCCGGGTTTTCCTCCGCACCAGTCGGTGCGGGCTGCGCATGTTAAAGGGGCGTCGCGGAAAGGTCAACGGTTTTCGCGCCGGCTTCGTCCCGCGGCATCTGCCGGGTCGATCCGCGCGCGGTGGCTCGTGCGCGTTGGCCATCCGGCCGGGGCATCCATCCATCGCCCTGCCCCGGAGCCGGACAGCCACCACGGCGCCGTCGCACGGAGCCGGGCGCGGCCGGGACACACCGTGCCTGGTTGCGGCCGCACGCTGGCCTGCCCGATGGCGGCACGGCCCGCGCGACGGTCCGGTGCCGTGGCCGCGCCTAGCCGGGCAGCTTCCACTGTGGTTCCACCGCGCGCATCAGCCCGCCGATCCAGTCGGCGAAGGCGCGCACCGTCGGCGACAGGTGGCGGTTCTGCGGATACATCAGCGACAAGGGCACGGTCGGCGCCTTCAGTTCCGGCAACACCCGCCGCAGGCGCCCGCTGCGCAGGTGCGGGACCACCATGTAGCTGGCCGCCCGGACCAGCCCCAGGCCTTCCAGCCCGCAGGCGACGTAGGCATCGGTGTCGTCGACGGTGATGTCCTCGCGCAGCTGCGCCGCGTACTCCTCGCCGTCGACCACCAGGCTCCAGTGCGTGCGGCGGCCGCTGCGGCCGGACAGGAAGCCGACCGCCCGGTGCTGGCGCAGGTCTTCCAGCGAGCGCGGTTCGCCGTACCGCTCCAGGTAGGCCGGCGCGGCGCAGATGACCCACTCGAACCCGGCGATCCGGCGCGCCACGAGCGTGGCCGAATCCCGGGGCACGCCGGCGCGGACCACGCAGTCCACGCCCTCCTGGACGAGGTCGACGGTGCGGTCGCCGAGGGTCAGGGTCAGCTCGACCTCCGGATAGGCGTCCTGGAAGGTCCGGATCGCAGGCAGCACGAACAGCCGGGCGAACGACGGGGTCATGTCCACCCGCAGCCGACCCCGCGGCCGCCCGGCGCTGCCCGGGAACGAGGCTTCCACCGCCTCGATCTCGGCCAGCAGGCGCCGGCAATGGTCGTAGTAGAGGCTGCCGTCGGGGGTCAGGCTGAGGTGCCGGGTGGTGCGCTGGAGCAGGCGCACGCCGAGGTAGTTCTCCAGCTCCTTGACCGCGCGCGTGACCGAGGAAGGCGGAAGCGCCAGGCTGTCGGCCGCCTTGCTGAAGCTGTTGGCCTCGACCACCCGGGCGAACACCTGCATGGCCTGAAGTCGATCCATTCCTCTCCCTCCTCTGCCTGCCGTGCGCCGCGCCGGACGCGCCGGTGGAATGCTAGAACTCCGCCGTTTCCGGGTCGGGCCCCAGGCGTCCGTCGGCGCGGTCCAGCGCCGCCATGCGCGCCAGGTCCTCCTCGTCGAGCGCGAAGTCCCCGATCCGGAAGTTCTCCTCGATGCGCGCCGGACGCGCCGATTTGGAGACCACCAGCAGGCCGTTGTCCAGGTGCCAGCGCAGGACCACCTGGGCCGGGGTCCTGCCGTGCTTGGCCGCCAGTGCCCGGACCACCTGATCGTCGAGCGGCGAGGCCGGGCCGTCCTTCCACACGCCCAGCGGGCTCCAGGACTGGGTGGCGATCCCGGCTTCCCGGTGGAACCGCCGCAGCGCCCGCTGCTGGAAGTACGGATGCAGCTCGACCTGGTTCAACACCGGTACCACCCCGGTCTCGCCGATCAGGCGCTGCAGCTGCGGAATGGCGAAATTGCACACGCCGATGGCGCGCGCGCGCCCCTCGTCGCGCAGCCGCACCATCGCCCGCCAGGTATCGACGTAGGCATTGCGGATCCGCGAGGGCCAGTGCATCAGGTACAGGTCGACATAGTCCAGACCTAGCCGGTGCAGGCTGGCGTCGAACGCGCGCAGGGTCTGGTCGTAGCCGTGGTGGGTGTTCCAGACCTTGGTCGCCACCATGACCTGGTCCCGTGCCACGCCCGAGGCGCGGATGCCTTCGCCCACGCCTTCCTCGTTGTAGTAGGCCTCGGCGGTGTCGATCAGCCGGTAGCCGGTGCGCAGGGCGTGGGCAACCAGGGCGGCGCTGGCATCCGGCTCGACCTGCCATACCCCGTAGCCCAGCTGCGGGATACCCATGCCCTCGCCCGTGGGTTGGACGGAAAAGCTCATGTCCGCGGAACCATGTTGGGAGGTGGGCCGAGCATAGCCGGCGCCACCGCGACGATTATTGCCCTGCATGGAACCGGGTTTTGCGCGCGTGGTCCGGTCGCGGGAATGCGGCAGCGGCGCGCATGCCCGCCGATAATTCCACGCAAGGCAACACAGAAAGCCCGGCTGGCGCCTGTATCGGCCCGTCCTGCGCACGGAGACTTGCGCCCTCCTTCCGTCGCAGAGCCATGCCATGGACATCATCTCCCGACACCGGACCGTCCTGTGCGCCGCCGTGTCCGTACTGGTCGCAGGGGGGGCCGCCGCGGTCCTGCTCGGCAACCGTCCCGGGCCCGTCCAGTCCCCTGCCCCGCCGGCCGTCCAGGTGCAAATCGCCACCACCCGGCGCGTCACCGACTGGGCGGAGTATTCGGGCCGTCTGGAAGCGGTCGGGCAGGTGGAAATCCGTCCGCGCGTCGCCGGCACCCTGCTGGGCGTGCATTTCCACGACGGCCAGCAGGTCCGCGAGGGCGACTTGCTGTACACGATCGATCCGGAGCCGTTCGAGGTCGAAGCCAGGCGTGCCGCGGCCGCGCTCGCCCAGGCCCAGGACCGCCAGCGCTTCACCGCGCTGGAGCTGGAACGCGGCCGGCGCCTGCTGGAGGCCAACACCATCTCCCGGCGCGAGTTCGACGCGATGGAGAATGCGGCGCGCGAGGCCGCCTCGGTGGCGCAGGCGGCGCGGGCCGCGGCCGACCGTGCCCGCCTGGACGTGGACTACACCCACATCCGCGCGCCCATCACCGGCCGCATCTCGCGCTCGGAGGTGACCGCCGGCAACGTGGTCAAGGCCGGCGGCGATGCCGCCCCGCTGACCTCCATCGTCACCCTCGATCCGATCTACGCCTCGTTCAACGTCGACGAGCACACCCTGCTGCGCTACCTGGACGCCAGCAAGGGCGCCCGGCCACTGCAGGTGCAGGTCGGCCTGGCCGGCGAGGAAGGCCATCCACACGCCGCCAGGCTGCATTCGCTGGACAACCAGCTGGACACCCGCTCGGGCACGATCCGCGTGCGCGCAGTGCTGGACAACCCCGACGGGCGCATGATCCCCGGCCTGCAGGCCCGGATCCGCCTGCAGGCCAGCGAGCCCTACCCGGCGGTGCTGGTCGACGAGGCCGCGATCGGCACCGACCAGGACCGCCGCTTCGTCCTGGTTGTCGGCAAGGACGGCCGGGTCGAGTACCGCCGGCTTGAACTGGGCAGCCGCCAGGGCGACCGCCGCGTGGTGCGCAGCGGTCTGGCGCCGGGCGACCAGGTGATCGTCGAGGGCGCGCAGCGGGTACGCCCGGGCGACCTCGTCGCCGCCGTGCCGGCTCCGCCGCGCGAGGGAGGGCCGCTGCGATGAACCTGTCGCGCTTCTTCATCGACCGGCCGATCTTCGCCGGGGTGGTCTCGGCGCTGATCTTCATCGCCGGCGCCATCGCCATGTTCCAGCTGCCGGTCTCGGAGTATCCGCAGGTGGTACCGCCCTCGGTCATGGTGCAGGCGCAGTATCCCGGCGCCAACGCCACCACCCTCGCCGAGACCGTCGCCGCGCCGATCGAGGAATCCGTCAACGGCGTGGAGAACATGCTGTACATGCAGTCGCTGGCCAACGCGGACGGCAACCTGTTCCTCACCGTCACCTTCAAGCTGGGCACCGATCCGGACCAGGCCCTGCAATGGGTGCGCAACCGGGTCGAGCAGGCCGTGCCACGCCTGCCGGAGGAAGTGCAGCGGCTGGGCGTCACCACGATCAAGAGCTCGCCCAACATCACCCTGGCGGTGCACCTGTTGTCCCCGGACGGGCGCTACGACGCCAACTACCTGAGCAACTACGCGATCCGCAACGTGCGCGACCGGCTCGCGCGGATCGACGGCGTCGGCCAGGTCAACCTGTGGGGCCCGGGCGCCTACGCCATGCGCGTGTGGCTGGATCCGGACGCGGTCGCCGCGCGCGGCCTGACCGCGGCCGAGGTGGTGGCCGCCATCCGCGAGCAGAACGCCCAGGCGGCGGTGGGCAGCATCGGCGCGGCGCCGGTGCCCGAGGGAACGCCGTTCCAGATGTCGGTCAGCGCCGAAGGCCGGCTGCGCACGCCGGAGGAGTTCGGCGGCATCGTGCTGCGCGCAGGTCACGACGGCCGCACCACCCTGTTGCGCGACGTCGCGCGGATCGAGATGGCGGCGCAGGAGTACGGTGTGCGCGCCTACCTCGGCACGGAACCGGCGGTGCCGCTGGCGATCATGGAGGCCCCCGGCGCCAACGCGCTGGACATCGCCGCCAACGTCAGGACGACGATGGAGGAGCTCAAGCGCCAGTTCCCCGAAGGCCTGGACTACGTGATCGTCTACAACCCTACCCGCTCGGTGCAGGCCAGCATCGATGCGGTGGTGCGGACGCTGTTCGAGGCCATCGTCCTGGTGGTGGTCGTGGTCTTCCTGTTCCTGCAGACCTGGCGCGCCTCGATCATCCCGCTGCTCGCGGTGCCGGTGTCGATCGTCGGCACGATGGCCTGCCTGTACCTGTTCGGCTTCTCGATCAACGCGCTGAGCCTGTTCGGCCTGGTGCTGGCGATCGGCATCGTGGTCGACGACGCGATCGTGGTGGTGGAGAACGTCGAGCGCAACATCGCGACGGGCCTCGCCCCCCGCGAGGCGACCTACCGGGCCATGCGCGAGGTCAGCGGCCCGATCATCGCCATCGCCCTGACCCTGGCGGCGGTGTTCGTCCCGCTGGCCTTCCTGTCGGGGCTGACCGGCCGCTTCTACCAGCAGTTCGCGGTGACCATCGCCGTGTCCACGGTGCTGTCGGCGATCAACTCGCTGACCCTGTCGCCAGCGCTGTCGGCACTGCTGCTCAAGCCGCACGGCGCTCGGCCGGACTGGCTGACGCGCGCCATGCACCGGGTCTTCGGCGGCTTCTTCGCCCGCTTCAACCGCTTCTTCAACCGCGGTGCGGAGCGCTACGGCCACGGCGTGGCGCGCCTGGCCGGGCGCAAGACCCTGGTGATGGCGGTGTACGGTCTGCTGCTGCTGGCGACCGCCGCGCTGGGCAAGGTGGTCCCGGGCGGCTTCGTCCCGGCGCAGGACAAGGAGTACCTGATCAGCTTCGTGCAGCTTCCGGCCGGCTCCACCCTGGACCGCACTGATGAGGTGCTGGCGCGGATGACCGACATCGCCCTGGCCGAACCGGGCGTGGCGTCGACCTCGTCCTATGCCGGACTTTCGATCAACGGCACCACCACCAGCTCCAGTTCCGGCCTGAGCTTCATCCTGCTGGAGCCGTTCGCGCAGCGCAAAGGACTCAGCGCCGACGCGATCGCCGCCTCGCTCAACGCCAAGTACGCTGGCCTGGAGAAATCCACCTTCGCCGGGGTGTTCCCGGCCCCGCCGGTGATGGGCATCGGCTCGATGGGCGGGTTCAAGCTGCAGCTGGAGGACCGTGGCAACCTCGGCTACGACGCCCTGCACAAGGCGACGCGCGATTTCATCGCCGAGGCGGCGAAGGAGCCGGAACTGACGCCGCTGTTCTCCACCTACCAGATCAACGTGCCGCAGCTGCGCGTGGACGTGGACCGGATCAAGGCCAAGCAGCTGGGCATCGCGGTCACGGAGGTGTTCCAGACCCTGCAGGTGTACCTGGGTTCGTTCTACGTCAACGACTTCAACCTGCTCGGGCGCGTCTACCAGGTGCGCACCCAGGCCGACGCTCCGCACCGCGCGCACCCGGAGGACGTGCTGCAGCTGAAGACGCGCGCGGCCGACGGCCAGATGGTGCCGCTGGCGGCCATCGCCCGGGTCGAGCAGGCCTACGGCCCGGAACTGGTCACGCGCTATAACGGCTACACCGCGGCGGACCTCAGCGGAGCCCCGGCCGCGGGCTATTCCTCGTCGCAGGCAATGGCCGCGATCGAGCGCGTGGCCGCGCGTACGCTGCCCCCGGGGATCGGCTTCGAGTGGACCGACCTGACCTACCAGCAGATCATCGCCGGCAACAGCGCGCTGTGGATCTTCCCGCTGTGCGTGCTGCTGGTGCTGCTGGTGCTGGCGGCGCAGTACGAGAGCCTGACCTTGCCGCTGGCAGTGGTCCTGATCGTGCCTATGGCCGTGCTGTCGGCGCTGGCGGGCGTGTGGCTGACGCGCGGCGACAACAACATCTTCACCCAGATCGGCCTGATCGTGCTGGTCGGCCTGGCGTCGAAGAACGCGATCCTGATCGTCGAGTTCGCGCGCGAGCTGGAGATGGCCGGACACGGCACGCTCGAGGCGGTGCTCGAGGCCTGCCGCCTGCGCCTGCGTCCGATCCTGATGACCTCGCTGGCCTTCATCATGGGCGTGGTGCCGCTGGTGTTCGCGCACGGCGCGGGTGCGGAAATGCGCCAGGCCATGGGCATCTCCGTGTTCTTCGGGATGCTGGGCGTGACCCTGTTCGGGCTGTTCCTGACCCCGGTGTTCTACCTGGCCATGCGCCGGCTCTCCGGGCGCCCGCTGCATTCGGCGGCCCGCCACGACGCGCCGCGGCTGCCCGTGCATGGCCACCCCACCGACGCCGGCGGCGGGCGGTGAGGCATGGCCCGCCGCGCGCAGGCCGGATCGGCGGCGCCTGCTCAGCGGCTCTTGCTGGAGCGCAGCGCGGCCAGCCGCGGCGGCGGGCCGAAGCTGCGCGGGTCGGCATCGGCCCAGAATGCGCGGAACACCGCATGCGACGGGGTGCCGTGCAGCAGCTCGCCCGGTTCCAGGAAGTGGTACAGCGCGGCCAGCGAGCGGATCTCGGTCGGCGACACCCGGCGCAGGATGTGCTCCGGGCCCAGCTCGGATGGATGGTTGAGCCCGGCCGCGCACAACAGGTCGCGCAGCGCGCGCACGGTGTTGAGATGGAACTGGTAGACCCGGGTGGCCTTGTCCTGCGGGTCCAGGTTGCGCCAGCGGCGCGGGTTCTGGGTGGCGATGCCGGTCGGGCAGCGGTCGGTGTGGCAGCTCAGCGACTGGATGCAGCCCAGGGCGAACATGAAGGCGCGGCCGGCGTTGCACCAGTCCGCGCCCATGGCCAGGGTGCGGGCGATGTCGAACGCGCTGGTGATCCGCCCTGCCCCGGCCAGGCGGATGCGCTGGCGCAGGCCCAGCCCGACCAGGGTGTTGTGCACCAGCATCAGGCCCTCGTGCATGGGCACGCCGATGTGGTCCATGAACTCCACCGGCGCCGCGCCGGTGCCGCCCTCGGCGCCGTCGACCACGATGAAGTCCGGCAGCAGGCCGCTTTCGTGCATCGCCTTGGCGACGGCGAACCATTCCCAGGGATGGCCGATGGCCAGCTTGAAGCCCACCGGCTTGCCGCCTGAAAGTTCGCGCAGCCTGGCCACGAACTGCAACAGGCCCAGCGGGGTGTCGAACTCCGGATGGCTGGAAGGCGAGACGCAGTCGGCGCCCATCGGCACGCCGCGGGTGGCGGCGATCTCGGCGCTGACCTTGGCCGCCGGCAGCACCCCGCCGTGGCCGGGCTTGGCGCCCTGCGACAGCTTGACCTCGATCATCCTCACCTGCGGCCGCGCCGCCTGCTCGGCGAAGCGCTCCGGGTCGAAGCGGCCGTTGCCATCACGGCAGCCGAAGTAGCCCGAGCCCAGCTCCCAGACCAGGTCGCCGCCCGGCTCCAGGTGGTAGGGGGAGATCGAGCCCTCGCCGGTGTCGTGGTAGAAGCCGCCGCGGCGGGCGCCCTCGTTGAGCGCGCGGATCGCGTTGGCCGACAGCGAGCCGAAGCTCATCGCCGAGATGTTGAACACGCTGGCCCGGTACGGCTGGGCCGCGTCCGGGCCGACGGTGATGCGGAAGTCGTGGTCGGCGATCCTGGTCGGCGCCAGCGAGTGGTTGATCCACTCGTAGTCGGTGGCGTAGGCGTCCTGCAGGGTGCCGAACGGCACCACGTCCATCACGTTCTTGGCGCGCCGGTACACCAGCGCCCGCTGCTGGCGCGAGAACGGCACCTCGTCGGTATCGGCCTCGACGAAGTACTGGCGGATCTCCGGCCCGACCGATTCCAGCCCGTAGCGGAACCAGGCCAGCAGCGGATAGTTGCGGCGCAGGGTGCTGCGCTTCTGCAGCAGGTCGAGGGTGCCGAGGGCGACCAGCACCAGGCCGATGGCCGCGCCCCAGCCCCAGGAGGGCCAGCGCAGGGCCAGCGGGATCGAAACCAGCAGCAGGACCCAGGCGCCGGCGTAGCCGAGATAGCGGTGCATCGTGCCTCCTCGCGGGACGGAGCCCCGAGTCTAGCCAGACGCGCGCCGTGGCGTGGGCTACAGGCGCGCGTCCACCGCCTCGCGCGGCCACACCGACTTGACGTCGTACACCACCGCGCCGGGCCGTCCCAGCGCACGCACGCGCGCCGCGTCCCAGTCGCGGAACTGGGCATGGGCTACCGCCAGCACGATGGCGTCGTAGGCGCCCTGCTCCGGTGCCTCGCGCAGCGGCGCGCCCAGCGCGGCGGATTCGCCCGGGTCGGCCCAGGGATCGACCGCATCGACCCAGGCCCCGGCCGCACCAAGCTCCCGCACCAGGTCCAGCGCGCGGCTGTTGCGCAGGTCCGGGCAGTTCTCCTTGAAGGTCACGCCCAACACCAGCACGCGCGAACCGGCCGGCTCGCGCCCGCGCCCGCGCAGCAGCCCCAGCACCCTGGATACCACGTGCCCGACCACGCGCTCGTTGACCTCGCGCGCGGTGTGGATCAGCTCCGGATGGAAGCCGGCGCTGCGCGACTTGTGCAGCAGGTAGTACGGATCCACGCCGATGCAGTGGCCACCGACCAGGCCCGGCCGGAACGGCAGGAAGTTCCACTTGGTGCCGGCCGCCTCCAGCACGTCGCCGGTATCGATGCCCAGGCGGTCGAACACCAAGGCCAGTTCGTTGACCAGGGCGATGTTGACGTCGCGCTGGATGTTCTCCACCACCTTGGCGGCCTCGGCCACCCGGATCGACGGCGCCGGCCAGGTGCCGGCGGTGATGATCGAGCGGTACAACTCGTCCACCGCGCGCGCGGCGGCCGGGTGCGAGCCGGAAGTGATCTTGCGGATGTCGGCAAGGCGCCGGTGGTGGTCGCCGGGGCTCACCCGCTCGGGGCTGTAGCCGCAGCTGAAGTCCACGTTGAAGCGCAGCCCGGAGCCGGCCTCCAGGATCGGCACGCAGATCTCCTCGGTGGTGCCCGGATACACCGTGGATTCGTAGATCACCAGGTCGCCCGGCTTCAGCGCCGCGGCCACCAGCGCGGTGGCCTGGCGCAGCGGCTCCAGGTCCGGCTCGTGGAAGGCGTCGATCGGGGTGGGCACGGCGACGATGTGGATCGCGCATTCGCGCAGCGCGGCCGGGTCGGAGGCCAGCTCCAGGCCGGTGGCGGCGGCCAGCGCCTGCGGATCCATCTCGCGCGTGCGGTCGTGCCCGGCGCGCAGCTCGGCCACGCGGGTGGCGTCGACGTCGAAGCCGGTCACCTGCCGCCGCGAGGCGAACGCCACCGCCAGGGGAAGGCCCACGTAGCCCAGTCCAATGACCGCGATCCTGGCATCCCGGGCGGGGAGCGGTACCTCGATGTCGGTGGCCTGCATGTGCCTCCAGCAGCAATGTGGTGTGGTGCCCGGGGCGGGACTCGAACCCGCAAAGCCTCGCGGCCGGAAGATTTTAAGTCTCCTGTGTCTACCTGTTTCACCACCCGGGCGGGCAGTCCGCGGCGCGCGCCGCCGGCGCATTGTGCCATTGGCGGAGGGTCCGCCGCGGCGGGCTCCGCTAGAATGGCCCACCACCCGCGGCACGACGCGGGTCACGGGGAGGAGCAGTGCGCGCCAGGATCGAGGATGTCGCCGCCGCCGCGGGCGTTTCCATGAAGACGGTCTCGCGGGTGTTCAACCGCGAGCCCAACGTCCGCGAGGAAACCCGGTTGCGGGTCGAGGAAGCCGCGCGGCAGCTGAACTACCGCCCCAACACCTCCGCCCGCAGCCTCGCCGGCCGGCGCTCGTACCTGGTCTCGCTGCTGTACGACAACCCCTCGCCCAGCTACATCATGGAAGTGATCGAGGGCGTGCTGGCGGCCTGCGAGCAGTCGCACTACGGGCTGACCCTGCGCCCGGTCGACTTCGGCCAGCGCGGCCACGTCGAGTCGGTGGAAACGCTGATCAGCCAGTACCGTCCCGACGGCCTGATCCTCACCCCGCCGCTGACCGACGATGCCGCCCTGGTCAGGCGCCTGCGCGAGCTCAACGTGCGCTACGCCACGATCTCGGCCAAGCGCGACGGCGGCGGCATCGGCGCCACCCTGGACGAACGCGCGGCGGCGGCGGACATGATGGCCCATGTCGTCGCCCTCGGGCACCGCCGCATCGGCCACATCGCCGGCCACCGCAGCCATGGCGGCCGCGCCTGGCGCCTGGCCGGCTACCTCGACGGCCTGCGCCAGGCCGGGATCGAACCGGACCCGGACCTGGTGGTGGAAGGCGAGTTCTCGTTCGAGTCCGGCATCGCCGGCGCGCGCCAGCTGCTGGACATGGCCGACCCGCCCACCGCGATCTTCGCCGCCAACGACGACACCGCCTGCGGCGTGCTGTACGAGGCGGCCGCGCGCGGCCTGCGGGTGCCGGAGCAGCTGTCGGTATTCGGCTTCGACGACACCCCGATCTCGCGCCAGGTCTGGCCCAGCCTCACCACGGTGCGCCAGCCCAGCCGGGAAATGGGCCGGATCGCCGCCCAGCAGCTGATCGCGGCGATCGACGGCCACGGCCCGGCGCACATGGTGCGGGTGCCGTACCAGCTGCAGATCCGCCACTCCACCGGCCCCGCCCCGCGCCGCTGAGCGCCGGCGGAAGCCGGAAACGACAAGGCCCCGCTCTGGCGGGGCCTTTGTCTTGCCGGCCGCTCGGGGCGGCTGGCGGATTGGAGCGGGAAACGGGACTCGAACCCGCGACCTCAACCTTGGCAAGGTTGCGCTCTACCAACTGAGCTATTCCCGCATGAGTTTTTCGCCGGTACCGATGGAGGCCTGGGTCGGAATTGAACCGGCGTACGCGGATTTGCAGTCCGCTGCATAACCACTCTGCCACCAGGCCGGTGACCGGTACCGCCGGCAGCCGGGCCGCCGGAACCCCTCAAAACAAAACCCCGTCTCCGGGGCTTGTCGAGCCGCCGCTCGCCCTCGATGGAGGGCTTGCCACGACCATCGAACTGGAGCGGGAAACGGGACTCGAACCCGCGACCTCAACCTTGGCAAGGTTGCGCTCTACCAACTGAGCTATTCCCGCTTGGGAGACGCGCATTTTAGGGTTTTCACGAAACCTGTCAACTGGTCCCGTGCATTTTCCTGGCCTTCGAACGCGCGGCCGAGGCCTCCTCGTCCGCGCGCAGCGCCGGCCAGGCCGCGTGCAGGTACTGGAAGCCCGACCACAGCGTCAGCAGCGCGGCGATCGCCAGCAGCCAGTCGCCGACGTGGAACACCGGCTCGCCCATCCAGATGCCCGCGGTCGAGCGGTTCGGGCTGACCGAGTACAGCAGGCAGGACAGCGCGATCATCTGCGCGGTGGTCTTGATCTTGCCGATCATCGCCACCTTCACCATCGCCCGCTGGCCCAGCTCGGCCATCCACTCGCGCAGCGCCGACACCGCGATCTCGCGGCCGACGATCACCGCCGCCCAGAACGCCATCCACGGGGTCGGATGGCCCTGCACGATCAGGAACAGGGCCACCGCCACCATCAGCTTGTCGGCCACCGGGTCGAGGAAGGCGCCGAAGGCCGAGTGCATGCCGTAGCGGCGCGCGACCCAGCCATCCAGCCAGTCGGTGACGGCGGCGAGGATGAACACGCCGGCGGCGGCGAAGTTGGTCCATCTGTAAGGCAGGTAGAACACCAGGACCAGCACCGGGATCATCATGATCCGCAGCAGGGTCAGCCAGGTGGGTACGGTCAGGGTCATCGGTCTTGCGCGGATTCGGAGCCAGGCACGGGCAGCCCGTGCAGGGTAGCGTAGATGCGGGCGGCCAGGGCCGCGTTGATGCCTTCGACCCGGGCGATCTCCTCCTCGCCGGCGGCCTTGAGCCCGCCCAGGCCGCCGAAATGCTTCAGCAGCGCGGCGCGGCGGCGCGGGCCGATGCCGGGGATGTCCTCCAGGCGGCTGGTGGTGCGCGCCTTCTGGCGCTTGCCGCGGTGGCCGGTGATGGCAAAGCGGTGCGCCTCGTCGCGCACCTGCTGGATGAACTGCAGCGCCGGCGAGGCCGCGCCGGGGCGCACCTCGCGGCCGTCGGGGAACACCAGGGTCTCGTCGCCGGCACGCCGCTGCTCGCCCTTGGACACGCCCACCAGCAGCACGTTCTCCACGCCCAGGTCGGCCAGTGCCGCGCGCGCCTGCGCCAGCTGCCCGGCGCCGCCGTCGATCAGCAGCACGTCGGGCAGGACCGCGTTGGAACCCGGCGGCGCCACGCCGGCCTCGGCCTCCATCGCACGGCGGAAGCGCCGCTCGATCGCCTGGCGCATCGCGGCGTAGTCGTCGCCCGGCTCGATCCCGGTGATGTTGTAGCGGCGGTATTGGTTGCGCACCGGCCCGGCCGGGTCGAACACCACGCACGAGGCCACGGTGGCCTCGCCCAGGGTGTGGCTGATGTCGAAGCACTCCACGCGCGAGGGCACTTCCTCCAGGCCCAGCAGCTCGCGCAGGGCCTCGCTGCGCACCTGTTGCGCGTTGCGGCTGGCCAGTTCGCTGGCCAGGGCCACCTTGGCGTTGCGCCTGGCCAGTTCCAGGTAGCCGGCGCGCTCGCCGCGCACGCTGGACTTCAGCGCCACCCTGCGCCCCGCCCCCTCGGCCAGCGCCGCCTCGATCACCTCGGCGTCGGGGATCGCGCGGTCCAGCACGATCTCCGGCGGCGCCGGCTGCTCGGCGTAGTACTGCGACACGAAGGCTGCCAGCACCTCCTCGGCGCTGTCCTCGCCGTTGGTGCGCGGGAAGAACGCGCGGGTGCCGAGGTTGCGGCCGTCGCGGAACGCCAGCAGCAGCACGCAGGCGTGGCTGCCCTGCATCTCGCAGGCGATCACGTCCAGGTTGGCGGCATGGCCGTCCACGTACTGCCGCGCCTGCATGCCGCGCAGCTGCGCCAGCAGGTCGCGCAGGCGCGCGGCCTCCTCGAACTCCAGCGCCTGGCTGGCCTTCTCCATCGCCGCCGACAGTTCCTTGCCCAGCTCGTCGCTGCGGCCTTCCAGGAACAGCGAGGCGCGGCGCACCGATTCGGCGTAGTCCTCCTCCGCCACCAGGCCCACGCACGGCGCGCTGCAGCGGCCGATCTGGTACTGCAGGCAGGGCCGGCTGCGGTTGCGGAACACGCTGTCCTCGCAGCTGCGCAGGCGGAACAGCTTGTGCATCAGGTTCATGGTCTCGCGCACCGCGCCGGCGCTGGCGTAGGGGCCGAAGTAGCGCCCCGGCACCGCGCGCGGGCCGCGGTGGAAGGCCAGCCGCGGCCACTGTTCGCGGGTCAGCAGCACGTACGGGTAGCTCTTGTCGTCGCGCAGGGAGACGTTGTAGCGCGGCGACAGCGACTTGATCAGCTGGTTCTCCAGCAGCAGCGCCTCGGCCTCGGTGCGGGTGACCGTGACCTCCATGCGCGCGATCTGGGCGACCATCGCCCGGATCCGAGGGGTCTTGGGCGTGTTGCTGAAATAGCTGGCCACGCGCCGCTTGAGCGCGCCGGCCTTGCCGACGTACAGCAGGCTGCCGTCGGCCGCGTACATGCGGTACACGCCCGGGGCCAGGCTCAGGCCGGAAACGAAGGCCTTGCCGTCGAACTCCGGTACCGCGGGGCTGCTCATTCGCTGATGGTCACGTCGCCCAGTTCGCCGGTGACGATGTCGTAGCGCAGCACGGCGTGGGCGTCGGTCTCGGCGATCCAGACCGCGCCGCCGCCGATCGCCAGGCCGGTCGGGCCGTGCAGGCGCCGCGGCAGGCTCACCGTGGTCAGTTCGCCGCCGCCCAGGCGCAGGGTGCGCAGGCTGCCGTTGCCGCTGTCGGCGATCCACAGCAGCGGCGCGTCCGCGCTCAGGGCGATGCCCTGCGGATGCTGCAGGCGGGCGCTGGCGCGCGGGCCGTCGGCGTCGCCGAAATCCCACATGCCCTGCCCCACCAGGGTCTGGACCAGGTCGCTGCGCAGCTGCAGCGAGCGGATCGCCGAGCCCAGCGCGTCGCACACGTACAGCACCTGCTGCACCGCGGCCAGGCCGGCGGGCTGGGCGAACGCGGCGATGGTGCGGGCGTTGCCGTCGCGCATCTCCAGGCGCCCGGTGCCAGCGCGCAGCGACAGCTCGCTGCGGCCCAGGTCGTAGCTCCACAGGCGGTTGTCGCCGGCGCAGGCGATGTGCACCTGGTTGGCGGCCACGGCCAGCGCCACCGGGTGGTCGAGCGAGGTGCCGCTGCTGGCCACCGGCCCTTCCACCGGCTCGCCGGGGCGGCCGGTGCCGCACAGCGTGTCCACCGTGCCCTTGAGCAGGTTGATCCGGCGCAGGGCATGGTTGCCGGTGTCGGCCACGTACAGGAACTCGCGCTCCAGGGCCAGGCCCTGCGGGCGGTTGAACGCGGCCTGGTCGTGCGGGCCGTCCATCGCGTCGGCGGTGCCCAGGCCGAACTGGCGCAGGATGCGCCCGGCGTGGTTGCACTCCAGGATGCGGTGGTGCCCGGTGTCGGCGATGAACAGGCGCTCGGCGCTGACCGCCACCGCGGTGGGGAAGCGCAGCGCCAGGCGCGGCTCGGGCACGGTTTCCACCAGCCGCACCTCCTCCGGGTGCGGGGGCGGCGCGTCCGCGGCCAGGGCCGACAGCGCGCGGTCCAGGTCGCCGCCCAGGCCGACGATGCGCTCGCGCTCGCGGCCCTGCGCGTCGACCAGCAGCAGGGTCGGCCAGGATTCGATGCCGTAGCGCTGCCAGGCCGCCCAGTCGGCGTCCAGCAGCGCGGGGAAGCTGCTGCCATGGCGGCGCAGCAGCTTCAGCGAGCGCTGCGGCTGGCGCTCGCAATCGAAGCGCGGCACCTGCAGCACCAGCACGTGCAGCTTGCCCGGGTTGCGCGCCTGCCAGTTCGCCAGCTCCTGCAGGCGCTGGGTGCACCAGGCCGAGGCGGCGTTGACGAAGGCCAGCACGACCGGGCGGCCGCGCAGGTCGTGGAGGGAGGCCGGGTTGGCGTTGAGCCAGTCGAGGCCGGCGGGCAGTTCCTGGAGGGTCGCCGCGTTCATGGGGCGATTATGCCGGAGCCAGCGCGGCTGGAAAGCCGTTCGACCGCGGCCCGGGCCGCGGCGTCGACCAGGCTCCAGACTTCCTCGAAGTGTTCCTCCCCGCCGTAGTACGGATCGGGCACCTCGCCGCCGGGCACGGTCCCGGCCCAGTCCAGCAGCAACGCGACCTTGCCGCGTGCCTGCGCCGGGGCCAGCCGGCGCACGTCGCGCAGGTTGTCGGCGTCGGCGCAGAGCAGCCAGTCGAAGTCCTCGAAGTCGCGGCTGCGGACCTGGCGTGCGCGCAGGCCGTCGATGTCCACACCGTGACGGCGGGCGCAGGCAATGGCGCGGCGGTCCGGCGGCTCGCCGGCGTGCCAGCCGCCGGTGCCGGCCGAGTCCACCTCCACCCGCCCGGCCAGGTGCGAGGCGGCGATCCGGGCGCGCAGCGCGCCCTCGGCCATCGGCGAGCGGCAGATGTTGCCCAGGCACACGACCAGGATCCGGGTGGTGCTCATGCGCCCAGCTCCCGCAGGCGGGCCTCGGCGCGCTCCAGGTCCTCCTGGGTGTCCACGCCCGGCGGGAACGGCTCCGGGGTCAGGGCCACGGCGATGCGGTGGCCGGCTTCCAGCACCCGCAGCTGCTCCAGCGATTCGACCCGCTCCAGCACGCCCGGCGGCATCGCCGCGAAGGTGCGCAGGAAGCCGGCGTGGTAGGCGTAGATGCCGATGTGGCGCAGCCAGTGTCCGCCTTCCGGCAGCACGCTGCGGTCGCGGGCGAAGGCGTCGCGCGGCCACGGCAGCGGCGCGCGGCTGAAGTACAGGGCGTCGCCGTTGGCGGCGCGCACCAGCTTGACCGTGTTGGGATCGAACAGGACTTCGGCCTCGGTCACCGGCGCGGCCAGGGTCGCCATCGCCGCCCCGCTGGCGGCCAGCAGCCGCGCGACTTCGCGGATGCCGCTGGCCGGGGCGAAGGGCTCGTCGCCCTGCAGGTTGACCACCAGGGTGTCGTCGCTCCAGCCGGCGATCGCGGCGCATTCGGCCAGGCGGTCGGTGCCGGAAGCGTGGTCGGGCGAGGTCATGGCCACGCGCACGCCGGGCTGGCCGGCCACGGCCTCGGCCACGCGCGCGTCGTCGGTGGCCAGCCAGACCTCGCGTGCGCCGGCGGCCAGCGCGCGCCGCGCCACGTGCAGCACCAGCGGTTCCCCGCCGAGCGGGCGCAGCGGCTTGCCCGGCAGGCGGCTGGCGGCGTAGCGGGCCGGCACGGCGACCACGAAATCCAGTTGCGACATGACGTTCTCCGGTCGTGCGATCTGTCCAGGACGGCCGCCGCGGCGGCCGGATGCGGCCTTCAGCCTTCGCGCGGCGGCGAGCCCAGGCGGTCCAGCAGCGCCACCCAGAACGCGGCCGGCAGTTCGGCGTCCACCGGCACCGCGTGGCAGCGCTCGTCGGCGAAGGCGGCGCACTTCACCGCGTCCTTCTCGGTCATCAGCACCGGCAGGTCATTGCCGAACTCCAGGTCCGCCGGCTGGTAGGCGTGGTGGTCGGCGAAGGCATGCGGGACCACGCCGATCCCGGCCGCGCGCAGGGTATCGAAGAAGCGTTCGGGGTTGCCGATCCCGGCGACCGCGTGCACGCGCAACCCGGCGAACGCCGCCAGCGGCCGCGGCCGGCCGCCGGCCAGCGGCAGCACGCTGCGGGTGCGCAGGTACATCGGCCATTCGCCGAAGCCGGTGGCGCAGGCGGCGGGCCGCTCCGCGGCGCGCCCGGTCCCCGGCGCGCTGGCCGCGGCGCCGCCGTGGCCCAGGTTGACCACGCGGAAGTCGCAGCGGCGGCCGCGCTCGGCCGGTTCGCGCAACGGTCCCGCCGGGAGCATGCGGCCGTTGCCGTAGCGGCGCGCGCCGTCGATCACCTCGATCTCGACGTCGCGCTCCAGGCGGTAGTGCTGCAGGCCGTCGTCGCACACCACCACGTCGCAGCCGGCCTCGACCAGGGCGCGCGCGGCGGCGGCGCGGTCACGGTCGACCCGCACCGGCACCGCGGCGCGGCGCGCGATCAGCACTGGCTCGTCGCCGCCCTGCTCCACCGGGGTCTCCGGCAGCACCCAGCGCGGCGCGGTGTCGGCGCGGCCGTAGCCGCGACTGGCCACGCCCGGGCGCCAGCCTTCGCGGCGCAGGCGCTCGACCAGGGCCAGGGTCAGCGGGGTCTTGCCGGCGCCGCCGGCGGCCAGGTTGCCGACCACCACCACCGGCACCGGCACGCTGTGCCGGCGCAGCAGGCCGATCCGGTAGAGCCGGCCGCGCAGGGCGATGGCCGCGCCGTAGACCGTGGCCAGCAGCCGTGCCGGCAGCGGCACCGGGCCGTCGTTGAACCACCAGGAAGGGGTCTTCGGGGCGCCGCGGCTCATGCCCGGACCTCCCCGGGCGCCGCGCCGGCGTTCGCCGCTGCCACCCAACCGCTGTGCAGGATCCCGCGCATCACGCCTGGCGCTCGCGGAACTGGGCGCTGTGCAGGTGGGCGTAGAGGCCGCCGGCGGCGACCAGCTCGGCGTGGGTGCCGCGCTCCACGATCCGGCCCTGGTCCAGCACCAGCACCTGGTCGGCGTGCTCGATGGTCGACAGGCGGTGGGCGATCACCAGGGTGGTGCGCTCGGGCATCAGCCGCTGCAGTGCGTCCTGCACCAGGCGCTCGGATTCGTTGTCCAGGGCCGCGGTGGCCTCGTCCAGGATCAGGATCGGCGCGTCGCGCAGGATCGCGCGGGCGATCGCCAGGCGCTGGCGCTGCCCCCCGGACAGCAGCGCGCCGTTCTCGCCGATCGGGGTATCCAGGCCCTGCGGCAGGCGCTCGATGAACTCCCAGGCGTTGGCCGCCTCGGCCGCGGCGCGGATCGCCTCGTGGCTGGCGTCGGAGCCGTAGGCGATGTTGGCGGCGACGGTGTCGTCGAACAGCATCACCTTCTGCCCGACCAGGGCGATCTGCCGGCGCAGGTCGCTCATGCGGTACTCACTGAGCGGCACCCCGTCCAGGGTGATGCGCCCGGCGCTGGGCTCGTAGAAGCGCGGCACCAGCCGCACCAGGCTGGTCTTGCCCGAGCCGGAGCGGCCGACGATCGCGGTCACCGTGCCCGGGCGGGCGACGAAGCTGACATCGTCCAGGGCGAAGCCGGGCTGGTCGCGGTAGCGCAGGCTGACGTGCTCGAACGCCAGCTCGCCGCGGGCGCGGTCGATGCGGCGGGTGCCGGTGTCGGTCTCTTCCTCGCTGTCGATGATCTGGAACAGTCGCTCGGCCGCGGACACACCGCGCGCGACAGCGGTCTGCACGCTGGTCACCCGACGCAGCGAGGGGATGATGGCCATCATCGCGGTCATCAGCATGACGAAGTCGCCGGCATCGAGGCGGCCCTGCAGCGCCTCGCGCGCGGCCACCCAGACGATCGCCGCCAGCGCCAGCGCCGCCAGCAGCTGGACCATGGCCGATGCGCCGGCGCGGGTGCTCTCGACCTTCATGTTCAGGCCCAGGATGCGGTTGGCGAGGCTGGCGTAGCGCCCGGTCTCCAGCGACTGCGCGCCGTGGATCTTGACGTCCTGCTGCGCCGCCAGCGACTGCTCGGCACTGGCGGCCATGCGCCCCATGCCGTCCTGGATGCCGCCGCTGATGCGGCGGTAGCGCTTGCCCACGTACCACACGATCACGCCGATCAGAGGGGTGATCAGCAGCATGGCGAAGGTCACCTTGATGCTGGCCCACAGCATGATCCCGAGCAGGCCGGCGATGGTCAGGCTGTCGGTGACCAGGGTCTTCAGCGCCTCGGAGCTGGCCTGGGTGACCTGTTCGGTGTCGAAGTTCAGGCGGCTGACCATCACCGGGGTGGATTCGGCGTCGAAGTGCGCCGACGGCAGCCGCAGGTACTTGGCCAGCACCTGCTCGCGCAGGTCGCGGACCACGCTGCGGCCGGTGCGGGCCATGCCATAGTCGGTGACGAAGGTGGCCAGGCTGCGCAGCACGAACAGGCCGACGATGGCCAGCGGCAGGAACACCGCGTCCTCGGCCGTGGGCTGCACGAAGTTGTTGGTCAGCGGCTTCATCAGCCGCACGAAGCTGGCGCCGGCCACGGCTTCCACCGCCATGCCGACCAGGGCGGCGGCCAGGAACATCCAGTACCTGCGGGTGTAGCCGAGCAGGCGCCGATAGATCGGCCAGACCGGTTGCCGGGGGGTACGACTCAAGACTGCGGCTCCGGTGCGGTGGCGATGGCGATGCGGCGGAAGCCCAGCTGGGCCAGGGCGTCCTGGGCGGTGACCACCGCCTGGTACGGGGTGCGGGCGTCGGCGCGCAGCATCACCGGCAGCTCGCGGTCGTCGCCGGCGGCCGCGGCGATGGCCTGCTTGACCGCCTCCACGTCGGTGCGCAGCACCTCCTGCTCGCCGACGAAGTAGCGGCCGTCGGCGTTGACCAGGATGTTGAGGGTCTTCGGCGGCGCCGGCTGCTGCGCGCTGGCCACCGGCAGCTGCAGCTGCAGGGTCGAGCGGACGTCGAAGGTGGTGGTGATCACGAAGAAGATGATCAGCACCAGGATGACGTCGATCAGCGGCACCAGGTCGATGCCCGGCTCGTCGTAGGCGCGCTGGTCGCGGATACGCATGGCCGTCCCTCAGCCGCGCACCGGGGCCGCCGGCGCCGGGCGCTGCGCCGGGCGCTGCGCCGGGCGCGCCGCGGCCGGGCGGGCGGCGCCGGGCGCGCGCTCCAGGGCGTCGAGCAGCGCGGTGGCCTGTTCCTCCATCTCGATCACGTAGCCGGCGATGCGGCTGCGGAAATAACGGTGGAACACCAGCGAGGGCACCGCCACGATCATGCCGGTGGCGGTGCATACCAGGGCCTTGCCGATGCCGCCGGCCAGCTGGTTCACGTCGCCCAGGCCATGGTCGAGGATCCCCAGGAACATCTGGATCATGCCGATCACCGTGCCCAGCAGGCCCAGCAGCGGGCCGGCCGAGGCGATCGTGCCCAGGGCGCTGAGGAAGCGCTCCATGCGGTGCACCAGGTGGCGGCCGGTGTCCTCCAGGCGCTCGCGGATCAGCTCGCGCGGGCGGTGGCGCACGTCCAGCGCCGCCGCCAGCAGCGCACCCAGCGGCGAGTTGCGCCGCAGCGATTCGATGTGGGCCGGTTCCAGCTCGCCGCGGGCCGCCCAGTTACGGACTTCCTCGCCCAGGCGCGGGGGCATGACCTCCACCCGGCGCAGGCTCCACAGCCGCTCGATGATGATCGCCAGGGCGACGAGACCCAAGAGGATCAGCGGCAGCATCGGCCAGCCACCGGCCTTGACCAGTTCCCACACCTGAACCACCTCCGGCACGCAGCCATCTTGCACAGGAACGTAAGGATGACGGCAAACGCCTGCGCGGCGCCAGCCCACCAGACGCCGGCGCACGTAACCGGCCGGGAAACGCCGGCGGCGGC
>NZ_RRYK01000009.1:0-106358 GCF_003931635.1 Pseudoxanthomonas sp. SGNA-20
TCTGCCGGGCGCGGTGCGCCCGAATGCGGTCTGGAGTTACGACTTCGTCCACGACCAGATGGTCGACGGACGCGCCTTGAAGATGCTGTGCGTGATCGACGAATACACCCGGGAATGCCTGGCCATCGAGGTCGGGGCCAGCCTGCGGGCACAAGACGTGGTCCTGACGCTGTCGCGACTGATGCGGCTTTACGGCAAGCCGGCCTTTGTCCGCTCCGACAACGGCGCCGAGTTCACGGCGGCCAAGGTGATGCGCTGGCTGCGCGACGCGGCGATCGGCCCGGCGTTCATCGCGCCGGGCATCTTCATGGCGACCCGCGAGACGCTCGGGGCGCAGCCAGACCTTGCAACGGCCGCGCGGGCGGTCTGGAAGCGGACATCAGACCCGGGCCGAGCCGCTGAATTCAGATTGTTCTTCGCGGTCTATGGGCGGGCGCTTCAGGCGCCGCAGCAGTTCGGTGAATTCCTCGATCACGTCGTTGCCGACTGGATGAACTCCCTCATTGAGGTGCTAGGGCCGGAAACCGACCCAGCGGTAGCTAGGCGCAAGGCGACGCTTGTAATTGCGACGATCCGCGGGCTTTTGCTCGACTTGCTCGCCACCGGGGATCGGGACCGGGTTCAAGACGCGGCGGAAAATTATCTGGCGACGATCGAGCTTGAAGGGTCGCGTGGACGTGTCTAACCGCGACTGCCGGTCGGCCAGACTGCGGATTCCGACTGAAGCCGGCCGGGTATTCCGAGGCGAAGCCGGCCGGCATTCTGATTTGAATCTGTCGCGCAGCAGCGCCTCCGCGCCCCGCTCCGCCACGACCGCGCGCAACGGTCAAGAGGTGCTCGTCGTTCTTCCTGGCGTCCAGCTCGCATCAGGTCGCCCCGACAGGCGGATCACCTCTCCTGGTCGCGTATACTGCCAAGGAAGCTGGCAATACCCCGATTTCCTGCGGTAGCGAGCTCGCTGTCGAAAGAGTTGAAGCCATGGATCCCGCCTGGATAGATCGCAAGGTGCGAGATATTGCCCGCAGCCTGCCATCGCATGTGCATGAAGAGGCTATCGTCCAGGAGCGGATCAGCCGATCCAACGCTAAACAATGCAGGCGGTAGTCCCTGAAGGTCCGCATAGAGCGGCGAGATTCTCGGGTCCCGGAGATCGAGTTGCCCAGCAAAGGCGCTCGTGAACTGCCGCATGGCTTCGAGGCTCACGAACGGCGCTCCTTGCGCCAGGCGCACGCTCGGCGTGAGGGAAAGATCGAAACAGCCGAACAGGAGACTTGCGGCGCGGAATGCACTTCCGTGGCCGAGATCGCGTAAGCGAAGCAGTGTCAAGGCTGCGAGATTGGAGCCCGCAGACTCGCCGCCGATCGACAGCCAGGAGGTGCCGAATTCTTCCTTCGCATGTTCGACCAGCCAGCACGCCACGGCGACGCAATCATCGATCGCCGCTGGGGCGGGATGTTCAGGCGCCAGTCGATAGTTGGGGCTGACGGCCACCATGCCTGCCTCGCGGCCGAAGAGCTCGAACTGCTGATCCCAGGTGTCATTGCCGCCGGCTATCCAACCACCGCCATGAAGATGCAGATATACCCCGCGCACTTGCTGAGGGACGAGAACCCGCAGCTCGATCGGACCGCCTGGGCCGTCGATTGTCATCGTTCGCGCTCGGGGTGACTTCGGCGAGGCCGGAAGACCAAGGCCCCCATTTAGATAAGCCTCTCGCATCTCGGCCAGGCTCGCTGGGGGTGACAGCGAGGCGAGATCCTTCGCCAGCTTCTCATTCACGGCAAGGGTGGACGCCAGGACGGCCTCGTCGCGAGTGAATGAGGCAATCGGTCGGTCGGCTGAGACGAGATAGGGATTGTCCATATTGGTAAGTTCCACGTTTTGACAGTGTGGGTTCGTCCCGCTTCGGTGCATCTTCCCATCGAGATGGGTGAACCCGGATCCGCTCGGGGTCGATCTCTAACGAGAACCACGCCGGGTTCCCGCATGCGGTCAGCTCCCCCAACATTGCCCTGCCGGACTCATCGGGCCGTCATTCCGCCATCGACCCGGTAGTTCACGCCAGTGATGAACTTGCCCCGGTCAGACGCGAGCAGTGCCGCCACCTCGGCGATGTCTTCGGTCGCGCCGATGCGGCCGAGCGGAACATATTGAAACCACTCGTCGCCCGAAATCGGGAACTGCTTGCGCAACTCGTCGGAGTTCGGTATCGAGATGGGGCCGGGCGAGACGACGTTCACACGGATGCCGCTGGGCCCGAGTTCCACGGCGAGCGTCCGCGAGTAGTAGTCGAGCGCGGCCTTCGCCGCCCCGTAATGCACATCGAAGGGGAACGGAATCGTCGCGGCCGTGGACGAGATGTTCACGATCGCCGCGGCTTTCGAGTCCCGTAGCGCGGGCAGGACCGCGTTGGTGAGCCGCACAGCGGCGAGCAGGTTGAGCGCGAGATCGCTCTGCCACTCCTCATCGGGGATCGATTCGGAGCCTCCCAGGAAGGCGCGCGACCCGCCCGCGTTGTTCACGAGGATATCGAGACCGCCGAGCGCGGCGAGCGCCTCCGTGGCGACGGCCTTCACCCCTTCGTTCGTCGTGAGGTCGCCGGCGACGAAGGTCGCCGCCGCGGGGGTGGTATCGCTGCGCGACCGCGCGGCCACGACGACCTCGGCGCCACCATCGAGGAGGCGCTGGGCGATCGCCGCGCCGATACCTTTGGAACCGCCGGTGACGAGAGCCCGGCGGCCGACGAATTCCTTCGAGAGATCGAGCTTGTTGGACATGATGTTCCCTTCGGCACGCATATGTGCGACAGTGGAGCATTGCTCCGTATATATCCGGAGCAGCGCCCCGATTGTCAAGAGGAGCATATGCGAGCCGACGCCCGAGAAAACTACGAGCACCTCCTGGCCGCCGCGCATGAAGCCATCGCCGAGCACGGGGCTGAAGCTTCGCTGCGCGACATTGCCCGTAGGGCGGGTGTGGGGCTGGGCACGCTATACCGGCACTTCCCGACGCGGGAGGCGCTGCTCGAGGTCCTGCTCCGCACGAGACTGGACCAGCTGACGCAAAACGCCGGCGAGCTCGAAACCGGGAGTCCACCCGGCGCCGCGCTCGTGTCGTGGTTCCTCCAGGCCGTGGCGTTCGTTCGTACCTACAATGGTGTGGTGGCCCTGATGGCGGCCGCCATCGAGGACCCGGAGTCCGCGCTTCATGCGTCCTGTGAGACGGTGCGTTCGGCTGGCACGCGGCTCCTCGTCCGCGCTCAGGCGGAGGGAACAGCGCGGGCGGATATCGATGGGACGGACCTGTTCGCACTGATCGGAGCGCTCGGGTGGGTCGGCGATCAACCGACCTTCTCCCCGCGCGCCGGACGCCTCGCCGATCTCGTCCTTGGTGCGATCCTCACGCCAGGGGAGGGCTGACGGCCGTCGCGCCGGGCTTTGAGCTGGCGGTCTGGTATGCGCTGGCCCGCCCGCCCTGCCGGAAGAGATCATCGGCCAGCTGGATCGTGCCCTGCACCTTGCGCTGAAGTCCGAGGAGGTGACGCGCCGGCTCGCTCAGGTGAACATCGATGTCGCGGTGGAGCATCCGTTCCGAGTGGTGAAGCGGCAGTTCGGTTACACCAAGGTGCGCTATCGCGGGTTGGCGAAGAACACGGCGCAGGTGTTGACGCTGTTCGCGCTGTCGAATCTGTGGATGGCGCGGCGACGTCTGTTGCTGCCGACGGGTTAATCCGTCTGTTGGACGGGGAAAGCCGTCGAAAAGCGTCAGAAACGGCGCAAAATCCATCATATCGAGGTCGACTTGGCGCCTTGACGCTGAAATCCAAGCATCAGAGCGCTTTGATCAGACCTTCCCTAACAGTTCATTCAAGCCGAACCCGCTTCGCGGCTCGATTTAATTCGGGCGTTGGACGACCGTCACGGCAATCACGTCTGATTCGGCGTGCCGCCCAGGCAGAACGGCTCCAAACACGCCAGCAGGTCGCAGCGCCTGTGCTGGAACATCGGTTCCCTCAGTAATACAGGCGCGCCACCGAGCTGGTAGCGCGCCTGCATCGTGCCGAACAAAAGCCAGCATCAGTGCATGGACAAGCGGTGCAACGGTTCTGCTCGTGCCACTGCATAGACCGCTCGTTCCTCGCTTACGCCGGATCGGCGGGAAGCACCGTTCCCAAGCGACTGGGCTTCTATCTGGTCCAGCAGGCCACGTACCGTCTCCACGGCGTCGAAGATCGCATGGCCGATCAGGGGCAAGGTGCCGTAGAGAAAATTCCTGGTGCTGAACTCGGCATCGTCGTTGCGATGTTGGTCATCGCCATCTTGGCGATCGTGAAGCCGGCCTAGAACTGCTATTCACCAGTCGCCCCGCCAAAGAAGGAACTGCGATGGACACGTATCGCCTCCATTACTTCCCCGAGTCAGGCAACAGCTACAAACTGGCGCTGATGCTGACGCTCTGCGGCCAAACCTTTGAGCCCGTCTGGACGGATTTCGGCTCGCGCGTGACGTGGACGCCGTAGTGGCGGCGCACGGTCAATCCGATGGGTGAAATTCCGGTGCTGGAGGTCAATGGCCGCAAATTGACGCAGACAGCGCCAATCTTGCTGCAGCTTGCGGCCCAGTATGAGAAGTTCGGGGCGATCAATGACGAGGAGACCTACGAGCTTCTTCGCTGGCTCTTCTGGGACAACCAGAAGCTATCCGGTGAAATGGCGACCTATCGCTTCTTGCGCACATTCACGCCACAGAGTGATCCGGCCGTGCTGGCCTGGCACCTGGCCCGGGTGAAGGATTTTCTGGGCATCCTTGAGCAACACCTTGGCGCGACCCCCTTTGTGGCGTGCGGACGCCTGACCATTGCAGATATGTCGATGTGCGCTTACCTGTCTTACCCAGAGGATGAGACAGGGATCGACCTGACGGCCTCATATCCGAACATTGCGGCCTGGCTGGATCGGCTGGCGCAAGTGCCAGGCTGGAAGTCGCCGTACGAGCTATTGCCTGGCAAGCGGCTGCAGAAATGGGTGGCGTAGGTGCGAAACCTGAAAGCACGGCAAGGCAAGGATATCCAGCGTCGAGGACTGAGGCAGCAGTTTCATTACCGTGTTCCGCGAGGTCTTCGGCACGACGCCGGCCGCTCGACGCACCGGGCCCCATCGCGTCCAGGCCAAGGCCCAGAATGGATCCTCGCGGCTCGGCGCGGCCAGGCGCTGCCAGCCCAGCACCTCGAAGAAGGCCAGGGCCTCGGGGTTGTCCTCGGCCACGTAGGCACGAAAGGATCGGCGCTCGCGCAGCGCGGGCTGCGCCAGCAAGGCCGCCCAGGCCCGCCATCCCCAGCCTTGGCCGCGGCGCGTCGGATCGACGGCAAAGTCAGTGATGACCCAAGCGCTCTGCTCGGGATCGGGGGTGAGGCCGATGACGGCGACCAGCGCCGCATCGGATCGCACCGCCCATTGCTCGCCCTCGGTGTCGGCCAGGACATGGGCCAGCCAATCCTCGTCCATCGGGCCCAGATGCCGGTTCAAGCGCGCGTCGGCGTACCAGGAGCGGTAGGTGGGGAAGTCCTCGGCGGCAAAGCGTCGCACTTCAAGCTTGGGTTCGGGCGTCATGGGGCGAGGCCAATCTGGAGTTCGATGCGGTTGTCGGACGAGTCGGGGCCGTGCCAGGCGTGGTAGACCTCGCGGGTCTGTCCGCTGGGGGTTCGCCCTGCTGCCGCGATGGCGTCCAGCAGGGCTTGGTAGCCCTGCGTAAACAAGCCCTCCAATGGCCCGCAGTAAACCGTGCGCATGCAAGACAGCGCCGGCAACTCCTCGGTGCCCGGGCCGGACACCGGCAGGCAGATGTCGAGATCAAAGGGGGTGTGCCCGTCGTGCGGCAATCCGTGCGCCGCGAAGATGGGCGGTCCTTGCACGGTACGGCCCTGGGCGCGAGCCAGGGCTTCGAGCTCGGCGCAGCAGGGCCCTGCCATCTGCGCCACTTGCGGCAGCCGCACGGTCAGGCGACGGCGCAGCACGGGGATGACCGGGGTGGTGTGAAGTTCCATGGCAGATCCTTGCATGATGAACATGAATCAGACGACGCTTTCAGCGTTGCGTGAAAGCCAAGCGCGCGCCCAACAGACTCAGCAAGGCCTCGTGGGCAGCCATGGCCTGGGCAGGTGCCTGCTCGGGCAGTGTGGGGCCGGTCACGCACGCGAAAGCCTGCCGAAAACCGGCTGCCAGGCGGGCGTCTCGAAGCACCGGCTGGGTGAACTCGGCGGCAAGGCGCACACCATCGGCGCCCATGTCGTCAGCCCAGGCTCGCAAAACGCCGACGTCTAGGTACAGCATGCGCCAGCGCCGCCCGGCAGGGGTGAGCGCCGCGCCGTCGTGCACCTCACCCGGATTGACCGTGATCACATCACCCGCCCATGCTTCGACGGGGCCCCGCCCTGAGGCCGAACGTTGCGCGCCGCGGTCGATCAGGCCGATGCCGAACTCGTCATGCGTGTGGCGCGCAAATGACCGCGCCGTGTCGCCGACGACGGCGCGCACGCCCTTCAAGGCACCAGGCCGCAGGGGGAAGGCCGCTGGCATGGCGGGCATCATCCCCAGGCGCGGGCCGCCAGCAGCCCCAAGTGGGTGCTGGCGTGCGCGGCCATGGCCGCTTCCAGGCCGTGACGGATGAACACGACGGCGTACACCACGCCGCCCAAGGCATTGAGCACCAGCGTGCGCGCCACGATGGCGGGGCTCAAGTCGATCTGTGCTGCCAGCATCGGCAGGTGGGCCGCGCCGAACGCCAGCGCTGAGACGACCACCGCCAGCACCAGAGTCAGCCGCTGGCGGCGCTCACCCCACACGCGGGCCAATCCCCAGGCCAGCAAACTCATCACGCCCCAGCGCGCGATCACCTCCTCGGCCAGCCCGCCGTAGAGCGGGCCGATCCACCACGGGGAACTGGGTTGGGCCGACTGGGCGTGCACCAAGGCCTGCCAGGCGGTGCCCAAGTGCGGCGCCCAGATCCGATCAAGCCCGTGTACGAGACCGCCCACGCACGCACCGAGCAGCAAGACCCCTGCCCATGTCTGGCCAGGCGGGCAGGTGCCTGTGCCGGCCAGCGCGCTGCGCAAGCCCACCCGATGGGCCAAGGCCGCCCCCACCGCGCTGGCGGCCAGCACCAGCAGCCCGGGCTGGACGATCAAGACCGCCCGCTGGGCCCAATGCGGCAGCGCGGCCCACTGTGCGGCGAGGTCCGCGGGCACGGTGGGCAGTGGCTGGCCCAGCAAGGCGAGCACGCCCACCCAGCCCACGAGGGCCACGGGCCAGGTGCGACACCACCACTGGGGCTTCATTGGGGTTGACATGCGGGGTGATGAGTGCGGCAGGACGATTGCCATATTTTCACCGCTGACAGGTTCCTCAGGCCACTTTTGTCGAAGCGGAGTGGGTGCCCCATTGCGCCCGCAGTGCTTGCGCCCTCACCCGTTTCCAGTGAAATGATGAAAACTGCGATCATTTTCCTTCGCAAACCCCAAGACTTCGCGCTGTTCGGACCAATCCCGTGGTATCAGATCGTGCCGGCCGCGCAGGGTCTGCAAGTTCAGGTGTCGCGGCTGCCGGCCATCGAGGATGGCTTCGATGATGTCGGGCGCCAGCATCGTGAGCCGCAGCACCTCGGCCACCCAACCGGGCTCCAGCTTCAGTGCCCGTGCGAGATCGGTGGCGGTCGGGTAGCGCCCCTCGTCGAGCAGGCGCTTCCAGTAGAAGGCCTTGCCCACGGTCTTGATCATCGGGACGTCGAGCCCGCCCGATGCCCGCGCGGCATCCCCGGCCGCCGGGGGAATGAGCAGCTTGCGGTTCTGACGGCGCTTGATCGTGAGCGGCACCAGGGTCACGCGCTGGCGGCCGCTCACGTAGCTGCGGGTCTCGGCCCCGACCTCGATGCGGACGGTGAGGAGGCGCGGGTTGCCAACGACAGTGGTGCGCTTGTCGGTCATACACAGGTCTCCTCGGGCTTGGCGCGCGCCTCCTCGACGAGGGGATGTGCCGCGATGTCCGGGCCGAGTCCGATCCATCCGTCATCGCGCCAAAGGATGTCGAGCCCATGCTCATGCAGTTGGACCCGCTCGATCAGCAGCCGCGCGATGCGTTGCTGCTCGGCCGGAAACAACTGCGCCCACACGGCGCCGATGCGTCGCATCGCCACGACCACCTGGGCTTCGTCGAGAGCCGCGCCAGCGGGGTGACGTTGGCAGGCGCGCCAGGTGCCGATCAGCACCTCCGGCGCCGAGAGCGCCGCGTGGATCTGCGTCAGCACTGCGTTCTCGATCTCGGCTGCGGGCAGGTGGCCGATGTCGGGCACATCCGGCGTCAGGTTCGCGCCCGCATTGCGGCGCTTGTGCAGGTAGGGCACGTAGTAGCGATACATGCGCCCGTTCTTTTTCTTGACGAAGGTGTGCAACATGCGCTGGCCATCGGGCGCGAAGAGCAGCCCGGCCAGCAGGGCCGGATGTTTGGCGCGGTGCTCACGCGGTGCCTGCTTGCGGCGCTCGATGAAGGCGTGGGCCGCCTCCCACAGTTCCTGCGGGACGATGGCCTGGTGCTGAGCGGCGTACCACACACCCTTGTTGCGGATCTCACCCAGGTAGATCCGGTTGCGCAGCAGGGCAAAGATGTACTGCTGATCGATGGGGCGGCCCCTTCGTTGCCGCCCGCCCTGCGTCACCCAGGCCTTGGTGGTGTGCCGTCGATGGACCTGGCCAACAGTTCGGAATTCTGGCTGCCGATGGACGAGGCCGCCGCACGCGAGGTCGAAGCCAAGCTGGCCGGCAAGCGCGACGGCAACGGCAACGCGGACGTGCCGCTGGTCGTGAAGGGGTACGTGTTCCTGGCCTCGGCCATGTCCGACAACGGCGGCGAGAAGGCCACCGTCAGCAGCGCCCGGCTGGAAGCGGTCGTGTTCCCGGATGCGTTCGACCTGCTGGTGCCGGGCACCGGCGAGGTGCTGGTGACCCTGGACAAGAAGGTCCTGCCGGCCGGCTTCCCGGCCGACAAGTACTTCCTGACCCGTCCGTATGACCGCCACGGCGCGCAGTCCGCCCAGCTGGTCAAGGCGAAGATGGGCATCGAAGGCTGACGCCGTTGCGCATTGTGTAACGGTGCCACCCGGGCTGCGTGGCGTGGCCCGGGTTGTTCAGATGGGAAACAGGGGCCAGGGTCGGGTTTCCTCTGGTTCTGGCCCTTTTGTTCCGGGGCGGTAGCGCACGCGATCCTCGTCATCCAGGAAGCGTGGCGGGCGGGTGCCTAGGCCTTGGCCACGTTCTCCAGCAGCTGCGTGAGCGCCGTGGCGACGTTGGACGAGGAGCGGACGATGGTGGCGATGTCCTCCGCCTTCTTGCGCGCCTCCCTGATCGCCTTGTTCGCAGCCTTGGCGTCGTCGAACAGCGCCTGGATCCTGTCGTTGTTCTTTTCCAGCGCGGCGGTGGCGGCCATGGACCAGTTGGCGTGGTGCTTCCAGTAGTTGGCCTGGATCTTCTGGATCAGCTCCGCGTTGCCCTGGGCGGCGGCAATGTCCGCGGCAAGGTTTTCGGTGGCGTCCTGCAGGGCGCGCTGGAATTCCCTGAGCCTGGTGTCCTTGATCGTCACGGCGCTTCCTCCGCGGCCTGCCCGTCGGGTTCCTCGAGAAGTTCAGCCCACAGCCTGATCTCGCCCAGGGCCCTGGCGACGTCGTCCAGCGATAGCGGCTTGCCGGCCTCGAAGTCCTCGTGCAGGGCGATAAGGGCTTCGAAGGCGCTGATGTGCGACTGGTAGGCCGCGCGGCTCGCGGCGGCGAGGCGGCCGGCCTGGTGTGCGTGGACGGTGCGCGCCAGGGCGAGGACGACCGGATCGCTGGCCTCCAGTTCCATGGCCGCTCCCAGCCGGTTGCGGGAAAGGAAATCGTCGACCAGCGGCCTGGGATCGAGGAGCCCGGCCTGCAGCAGGACATCGGCCAGCTGCAGGCGGTTGGTGTGCAGGATTTCGCTGATGCCCTGATAGACCTCCGCTTCCTCGCGCAGCAGTTCGAGCAGCCGCTGGTCTATCTCCCGCAATGCCCGGCTGGTTTCCAGCAGGCGTCGCTTCTGCGCGGTCCTGGCCGATTCCCCTGCCGCCTTGCGCGCGATCTTCGTGGCCGGAAGCGCCAGCAAGCTGGTCCCGCCCGTCAGCAAGGTCATGGCACCGGCCAGGTTGTTGACGCTGTCGGCAAGCTCGCCGAGGGACTGGTCGATATCGAACGCGGCGTCGTACTCCGCTTCCTCCAGGAAGACGCCATAGGCCGAATGCAGCTGGGACAGGGCGCGGGCCCTCAGCGATATCACCCCTGCAAGCTTTTCGTCCGCCGTGAGCACATCGCCTGGTGCCTGGCTGATCCCGCACGGCGAGGGTGTTGCCGGCGCCGTGCACGTGGCAACCGTCAGCAGCACCGCGCTGCGTTCGGGAAACCCGCCGACCTCGCCGGCCAGGTCGGCCAGCGCGGCCTGGCCCGCTTCGGCGGCCTTCTGTCCGGCAGCACCGAGCTTCAGGGCTTCCTCCCTCGGCACCGAGGCGCATCCGGAAAGGAAGAGCAGCAAGACACACATCAGCACGCGTGACATCCGTTCACTCCCTTGGTCGTGGAACGTGGAACGGGAACTGCGCCAGGAGCAGCGCGGCGTGGTCCTGCGCGCTGCGGAACGACCGGTGCGGCAAAGGTCGGCCCTGACGTGCCGGGGATCCATTGGGAGCCGATCCTGGCAGGCCGGGATGGTGCCCCTGGCACCGGATACATCTTATTTGCGCCGGGGGCAGTGCGGCGGGCGCCGCGCGCCGGCGGCCGACGGCCGGCCTGGAGCCGCGCAACGGGGTGGTGCGGGTCCGCCACTGGGGTGGAGGCACGGCCGGATTGCGAACGGGGTTGAGCGGGGTCAGGTCCACTTCCGCGGCCTGGGCCTGGTCCGCCGCGGCAAGGGTCCGGCCGGTTCCGGAAGATCCAACCGGCCTTGCAGGAGGCGAACCTGACCCCGTCTGCCGTGTTTGCCACCCCGTTTGCCGGCTGATGTCCTGGCTGTCTGGCCGCCCAACGGTGCCATCCGTGGTCCGTTTCAAGCGGCCCGGCCAGGTAATAGAGTCCCCATGGCGGAACGCGCCGGAGTGGGGGGGGAGGGGGATGGCTGGAAAGGCACTGGTTTGCGCCATGACGGCGCTCGCGCTGACTGCGTGCGCGACGACGAAGTACACGATCACGCCGGTCGATACCGGCGCGGCACAGCTGAGCTATTACAACGGGCGGCCGACGGCCGATCTGGAGCTGCGCAACGGGGCGGTGCGGGTCACGCCGCTGGGGGTGGAGGTCAACGGGCGGATCAGCTTTGCCGTGGCCGGCTACAACAAGCTGGACATGCCTTCGGACTTCGGGCCCGGGAACTTCACCGCGCGGGTGGGCGGGGCCTGGGTGCCGGTCTATTCGTACGAGGACCTGGAGCGGGAGGCGGAGTCGGCGGCGACCTGGGCGGCGGTCGCCGTGGCCCTGGCCGGGGTGGCCACGGCGGTGGCGGCCACCAACAACGCCTATACCAGCGTGGACACCACGGTTTACACGCCGCGCGGTCCGCGCCTGGCGCGCACCACCTGGTACGACCCGGCGGCGGCCGCCGCCGGGACCGCCGCGGCCACGGCGCTGGCCGCCGGCGGCATCTACCTGATCGACCGCGAGCTGCACGCGACCCTGGAACGGCTCGGCAATACCATCCTGCAGACCACCACGGTCGGCCCGCAGGAGTCCTGGGGCGGGCAGATCGTGGTCGGCAAGGCCAGGGGCCGGGCGCCGTACGAGGTCGACGTGGTCGCGCACTGGAACGACGAGGACTACGTGTTCCGCTTCCGGGTCGAGCGGCGGCGTTAGCCATGCCTAAGGTTTGCCTCCGCCCGGCCGATAACGGATGCCTTGTCCCTGCCCGCGCGCAGGGCGTCCCCCCAATGCAGGTGATCCGTGAAGCGAATTCTGTCCAAGGCCGCGGCGGCGGCGCTGATGGTGCTGCTGCTGGCCGGCTGCGGCGAGGACCGGCCCAGTGACAAGGTGGCCGAGCCGGTGGTGCGCAAGCTGGCCGAGACCGACCTGGCTGATGGCCTGGAAATCGTGGATTTCCAGCGCAGCAATGGCCAGCTGGATCCGGATTCGGCCAACCGCTACCGGGTGACCTACACCTACAAGCTGCAGCTGGCCAAGCCCTACGGCGAGTTCATCCTCGGCCTGGCCCGCGGCCTGAACGAGGAGCTGCAGCAGTCGGCGGCGCGCCAGGCGCAGTCGGACATGGACTTCGGCGCGCTCCAGGACGGGGTCAACCTGATGCAGTCCGTCATCGTCGCCTCGCAGTGGATCAACGCCCAGGGCGACGGATTCGCGCCGCGTCGCGACGCGATGCTGGCCGCCTGTGCGCCGTGCCGTGCGTTCTGGGAAAGCGCCGATGCGCCGGAGCAGGCCGAGCTGCGGCGGGTGTCCTTCATCGTCGCCTGGAACCACCTGGAGCAGATGCAGTTCGCCGACGACTTCCAGGTCGGCGACGGCGTCGAGCGCCACGCCTGGCACAACTTCGAGAAGACAGAGAAGGGCTGGCTGCCCAGCAACTGACCGCAGGCAGCCGCGCGGCCGGATCCGGCTGCGTTGCATTACCCCCGGGCACGGGTGTCCCGTACCCCGGGGTGGCGGTTGCCACGACACGGTCCGACCTCCCGCGCGCCGGAAGGGGCCCGCGCCAGCGCGGGTCCGGCGCTGGCAGCCCGATGGTTCGCGCGTCCACATCCGTCCAGGGACTGACCGATGGTTGCCACCGTCCTCGTAGGCATGCTGTGTGTCTACTCGCTGAGCTTCGCGGTGATGTTCCTGCTCATCGGCCGGCGCCTGGGAAGCGACCGCATGGGCATGGATGCGTTCGCGGCGGGCAATCTCATCCTCGGCGTGGCCTACGTGCTGCAGCTGATGGAGTCGCCCGGATGGGGCTGGATGGGGGTGGTCAACCACTGCTTCACCCTCGGCGCGCTGGTGGCGTACTGCATCGGCGGCGCGCGCTTCTTCGGCAAGCGCGTGCCCCTGCTGCTGCCGCTGTGCGCGGTGGTGCTGGGATATGCCGCGCTGCAGGCGGTGGTGCACTGGGGCCTGGGCGCGGTGGCGCGCTATGCCCTGCTGTCGGCGGTGTGCTCGCTGTGCTTCGCCTTCATGATCGTGGCCCTGCTGCTGGGCCTGCGCAGCTACGCGCGCAACCTGCGCGGAGAGGTGGTGCTGTTCGTGCTGCTGATCGGCGGCATCCTCGTGCTCAACCTGATGAAGCTGGGCAAGCTCGTGGACGGCGGCCTGGAGGCGCTGGACATGGACGCGCGCTTCCAGATGGTCTTCTACATCTACATGTGCTCGCTGGCGACGATCATGCCGCCGTCGTTCGTATGGCTGGTGCTGCGCCGCCTGACCGACCAGTTGCGCGGGATGGCTGCGCGCGATCCGCTGACCCGGCTGCTCAACCGCCGCGGCCTGGCCGAGGCGCTGGAGGCCTGCTTCCAGCGCCCGGGCGCCGATGCGCGGTTGCTGATGATCGACGTGGATCATTTCAAGCGCATCAACGACCGCCACGGCCACCAGGCCGGCGACGCGGTGCTGTGCGCGGTGGCCACGGTGCTGCGCGGTGCCGTGCGCCCGGGCGACCTGGTCTGCCGGATGGGCGGCGAGGAGTTCGCGGTGGTCTGCCCGGGCATCGACGCCAAGGCCGCGTGGAGCCTGGCCGAGCGCATCCGTGGCACGGTCGAGGCCGAGGCCCTGGGCCATGACCCGGCCCATCAAGCCCTGCGCTGCACCGTCACCATCGGCATCTCCGGAAGCTTCGCCAGCACCGCCGCCCTGGAGCAGGCCATGCAGGCCGCCGACGCCGCGCTCTACCGCGGCAAGAAATCCGGCCGCAACCGCATCGAGGCGGCCTGAAGTGCGGCCCGGTCCCGGCATGGGCGGCCTGCACCACCAGCAGGGGCCGGTCGCTCCCGCGCGGCAGCGCTGTTCCATTCCCCGCCGCACGCCAGGAGTAGACTCCGCGCATGACCATCGAATCTCCTGCCGACCTTGAGGGCCTGAAAGTCATCGGCGGCATCGTCGCGCGGGTGCGCGAGGCGATGCTGGCGGCGGCCGTTCCGGGCATGACCACCGCGGAACTGGACGCCATCGGCGAACGCATGCTGGCCGACGCCGGGGCGACGCCGGCGCCACGCGCGGTCTACGGTTTCCCGGGCGCGACCTGCATCAGCGTCAACGAGGAGGCCGCGCATGGCGTGCCGGGCCCGCGCGTGCTGCGCGCCGGCGACGTGCTCAACGTGGACGTCTCGGCCGAGCTGGGTGGCTACTATGCCGACACCGGCGGCACCCGCGTGCTGCCCAAGGCCTCGGCGCGCGATACCAGGCTGTGCCACGCCTCGCGCACTGCGTTGGCGGAGGCGCTGAAGGTCGCCCGCGCCGGGCAGCCGCTGAACCTGATCGGCAAGGCCATCGAGGCCACTGCGCGCCGGTTCGGCTTCCGGGTGATCGAGAACCTGGGCAGCCACGGCGTGGGCCGCAGCCTGCACGAGGAGCCGGACCATATCCCCGGCTACTACGACCCGACCGACGCGCGCGTGCTGGAGGAGGGCATGGTGATCACCATCGAGCCCTTCATCTCCACCCGCACCCGCGTGGTCGAGGAAGCCGGCGATGGCTGGACCTTGCTGGGCGCGCCGGGCAACCGCTCGGCCCAGTACGAGCACACCCTGGTCATCACCCGCGACGCGCCCATCGTCCTGACCCTGCACTGAGCATCCCCGGCCGTTGCCAGCGGCCGCGGTGGTGCCGGATGATCCGACGCCGACAGGGCAGGCGCGGGGCGGGGGGGCGTCGGCCCCGCCACGGGATTGGTGGTCGCCTGCCCGGGGCCACAAGGGGACGGGCAACACAGGTGTTGAAGCAGCTGTTCTGGGCGCTGTTCGTGCTGCTGGGCGCGGCCTTGCTGGCCGCGGGCCTGCACGGGCTGTACCACGCCGCGGCCTCGCGCGACTGGCCGGCCGTGGAAGGCGTGGTGCTGGATGCCGGGCTGGACGTCCGCCGCTCCCACACCTTCCTCCCGCGCGTGCACTACCGCTACCAGGTGCGCGGGCAGTCCTACGAGTCCACCCGCCTGTACTTCTCCGGCCTGCCGGTTTCCAGCGACCGCAAGGGCGCCGAAGCCATGCTTGCCGGCCTGGCACCGGGGCGGAAGGTGGCCGTGTTCCACCACCCCGCCCGGCCGGAGCTTGCGGTGCTGCAGCCGGGGATTACCGCGGCCGCCCGCCTGCCCCTGTTCGGCGGGCTGGCGTTCATGGGCTTTGGCCTGCTGTGCCTGTACCTGGAACGGCGCGCGTGGCGCAGGGCGCGCCGGGCGACGGAGGCCGGCACGTGAGCGTGGTCGAGTACGTGGTGCGCATGTGGCACGGCGCGGCCGCCGGCGACAGGCAGGCGCTGCTGTTCTGGATGTGGATGTACGCCTCGCTGTGCTGCGGCTACGGCGCGTGGTACCTGCTGCGCATCCGCCGCTGGCCCGCGGCGGCCGGCACCCTGCGCATGCTGGAACAGCGCCAGATCGGCGTGGCCCTGCTCCGGGCGGAGCGTACCTACCGCATGAAGGCCGACTATGAGTACGAAGTGGACGGCCGTCGCTACCGTGGCTCGCGGGTGACGGCCTGGCCGCTGGCTGCCTCCGGCGCCCTCCGCGGCCTGCTCGAGCTGCAGCGCCTGGGCGTGCACGCGGACGGCGACCGGGTGCGGGTGCTGCACCACCCGACCCGCCACCACCGCGCCTTCCTGGTGCGTCCGGGGTGGTTCGGGATCGGTTTCCTGCTGGTCCTGGCCCTGCTGCCACCGCTGCTGTACTTCGCCCACTACGGACTGCGCTAGGCGGCGCGCCCGCAATGTCGATCGGGGCGCGCCCGGGACGTCGTACCGGCGACATCCCCGCGCACGGAGCACGCCATGGGCAATCCAGCAGGGGCCACCGGGCCCGCGTCCTACTTCCCCTCGATCGAACGAACCTACGGCAAGCCCATCGCCCACTGGCTGGCGGTGCTGGACCAGACCGCCGGACTGGCGCACATGGACCAGGTGGCCCTGCTCAGGCAGACCCACGGCCTGGGCCACGGCCATGCCAATGCCCTCGTCGCCTGGCGCCGTAGCCGGCAGGGGAGGGGCGCATGAAGCTGCTGTACAGCCGCAACCCCAACCCGCGCCTGGCCGTGGCCACCGCGCGCTACCTGCAGGCGCCGGTGCAGTTCGAGTTTGCCGCGCCGCTGGCGCCGGGCCAGGCCGAGCGCTACCGCCCGCTCACCCCGGCGCTGCGCGTCCCGATCCTGGTGTACGACGACGGCAGCAGCCTGTGGGAAACCGACGCCATCGCCTGCCGGCTGGCGCGCGAGGTGCGTTCGCCGTTCTGGCGCACCGGCATGGACGAGCCGGCAATGCTGCAATGGCTCAGCTGGGGCAAGCAGAACTTCGTGCGCGCCTGCGACATGGTCCAGTTCGAGTACGTGACCAAGCAGCGCTACGGCCTGGGTCAGGTGGACCGGGGCGAGGTGGCCAAGGGCCTGGCGCTGTTCGCCGAAAGCGCCGCGCTGCTGGAGGAACAGCTGGCCGCGCGGCCCTGGCTGTTGCGCGACGGGATCTCCTATGCGGACTTCCGCATGGCCAGCTTCCTGCCGCACCACCAGATCGCCGGCCTGCCGCTGCATGACTATCCGGCGATCCGCGCCTGGTACGCGCGGATCGAGGCGCTTCCGGCCTGGTCCGATCCCTTCGCCGGACTGGACGCACCGGAGCTGCCGCCGGTACCGCAGGCGGCCTAGCTGCCCGCGGCCACGAGGTGCCGGCGATGGCGGACATGCCGTTCCTGGGGCCTGGCCTGGGCTCGCTGGCGTTCTTCGCCGCCGCCTTCGTCGCGCCGGTGGCGGCGCCGCGCTCAGAGCCGGCCGGCGGCCGGATACAACTCCCGGTCCTCGCGGCGCAGGCGTTCGTACAGCGCCCGCAGCACGGTGTTGGCGTCGCTGCGGAACGCTTCCGGGTCGGCCTGCAGCCGCGCCGGCACCCGCCAGCGCTCGACGAAGCGGCCGAAGGCCTCGGCCAGGCCCTGCATCTCGGCCTGGTAGCGGGAGCTGAGCGCGGCCAGGTCGGCGCGGCCGCTGCGCGCCAGGCGCGGGTACAGCACCTGGTCCTCGGCCGCCAGGTGGAACTTGATCAGGCTGGCGGTGCCGACGATGGCCTGGCTGATGGCACCGGCGTTGCCGGCGATCCCGGCCCGTGACAGCGAGCGCAGGGTCTCGATCTGCTCCAGGATCGTCGCGTGGTCGCGGTGGTAGCGATCCATGTCCATGGCGTGTTGCAGTCCTCGCGTGCATGGGCGGATGCCCACGCGCGCACTGTGGCGGTCGCCGCTTCGTGGTGCCCTGACCTGGGTCAAGCGCGGGCCATGCCGGCCGCAATCCGCAGGGGCTGGGCCACGCATGCACGCCGCGGCGCGTGCGGGCAAATGCAGCAGGACGGAGGTAGAGCAGGCGTTGCAGGATGCGGGGGTTCCCGCCGGCGCAGGCATGCGCCTGCGTCGACGAGCGGTCCGCCCCGGCCCCAGTCCCGGAGGGGTGAACCAGTGTCCGATTGCATGCCAGGGCATTTGGCGGTACCTGTGTGCGGACACCGGGAGGGAGGGGGATCCATGCGCAACAGGCGCAAGTCCAGGTCTTGGTGGTTGCTGCTGGTCGTGCTGCTCGCGCCGCTGGCCCCGCTGGCGCAGGCCCACCCCGGCGGGCTCAACGCCGAGGGCTGCCACCACGACCGCCGCAACGGCGGCTACCACTGCCATCGCGCGCCCGCCGGCAATGCCGCCAGCCAGGCGCAGTCGCTGCAGGCGCCCGCGCGCGCGGCCCCGGCCAATGGCCGTGCCTTCCGCAACTGCGCCGAGGCACGCGCGGCCGGCGCCGCCCCGGTACGCCGCGGCGATCCCGGCTACGGCCCGAACCTGGACCGCGACAACGACGGCATCGGCTGCGAGTAACCGCGCCGCCGCATTGCCTTCCGCCGGAAGCGTGCCGGAAGATGCGGCCGTCTGCGCCGTCCTGCATGCCGTCGGCTGCCGGCGCGCGCGGGCTGGACGGAACCGTGACCAAGGGGAGGATGCGATGCGGATGACCGGAGCGGCCCTGCTGGGCCTGGTGCTGCTGGGCGGCATGGCGGGCGAGGCGCTGGCCGCGGGCAAGGGCGCGGATGCGTGCCAGGCGCTGGTGGGCTTCACCGATGCGCGGCTGCGGCTGGAAGTGACCGCGGCCGAGCGCGTGCCCGCGGCGCCCCCGGGCACGGTGCGCGCGCAGCCCTACCTGCCGCCGGTGGCGGTACCGCTGCCGGCGCATTGCAAGGTCTCCGGCCGGATCAACGACCGCACCGGCGCCGATGGCGTCCGCTACGGCATCGGCTTCGAGCTGGCCCTGCCGGAGGGCTGGAACGGGCGCTTCCTGTTCCAGGGCGGCGGCGGGCTCAACGGTTCGATCGCCCCGGCACTGGGCACCACCGCCGCCGGCGACGCGCCTGCGCTGGCACGCGGCTTTGCCGTGGTCTCCACCGACAGCGGGCACAAGGGCGAGGGCTTCGACGCCTCGTTCATGCGCGACCAGCGCGCTGCGCTGGACTTCGCCCATGCCTCGGTCGGCACCACCGCCCAGGCCGCGCTGCTGCTGGTGGAGCGCTACTACGGCAAGGCGCCGCACCATTCGTACATGGCCGGTTGCTCCACCGGTGGCCGCGAGACCATGCTCGCCACCCAGCGCTATCCGGAGCTGTTCGACGGCGTGATCGCGGTGGCCCCGGCCATGCGCACCGGCTTCTCCAACCTGGCCCTGGCGCATGCGCGCAGCAGGTTCATGCAGGCCGCGCCACGCGATGCCCAAGGCAAGCCGCAGCTGGCGCGGACCTATTCGGCCGCGGACAAGGCGCTGGTCCTGAAGGAACTGCTGGCGCAGTGCGACGCCCTGGACGGCCTGGCCGACGGGGTGATCGAGAACGTGCTGGCCTGCCGCTTCGAGCCGAAGCGCCTTCAGTGCAAGGCCGGCAAGCAGGACGGCTGCCTCTCCGCGGCCCAGGTCGCGGCGCTGGAGGAGGCGTTCAAGGCACCGCGCGACGCGGCCGGCGCGCCGCTGTACGTGGACTACCCCTACGACACCGGCATCGTGTACGAGGGCCCGGGCATCCCCGGCTTCCTGCCGGCCGAGGGGCCGGACATCCTCGCCGCGGTGATGCCCCCGGCCGAGGGCTTCGACGCCGATGCCCAGGCCCGCCGGGTGCGCGCCGACGCGGTGCAGATGCTGACCGACACCGACACCTGGACCAACCTCGGCGGCTTCCTCGGCCGCGGCGGCAAGGCCATGTACGTGCATGGCGTCAGCGATCCCTGGTTCTCGGCCTGGGACACGCTGGACTACTTCAGGCGCGCCGAGGCGGCCAACGGCGCCCAGGCCTGGAACGACGCGGCGCGGTTCTACTTCGTGCCGGGCATGGGCCATTGCGGCGGCGGCACCGCGCGCGACCAGTTCGACCTGCTGACCCCGCTGGTGGAGTGGGTGGAACAGGGCCGCGCGCCCGGCCGGGTGCTGGCACGCGGGGCTGCCCTGCCGGGCGAGCGCCCGCTGTGCCCGTACCCGACCCATGCGCATTACCAGGGCGGCGATCCGGCCCACCCGGACAGCTACATCTGCCAGGCCGGCGACTGAGGCCGGCACCGGCCTGTTCCCTCCATGCGCGGCCGCTTGGCCGCGCCGCGATGCCGCTGCTGCTCGCCACGCCGTTCTTCGGTCCGCGCGCGCCTGGGTGCGCGACCAGGGGCGCGGCCCCGGCGAGGCGTTCGCGCCCGCGTTGCGGCGGCAGCGGTTGCCCGTGTGTCCGATGGACGCCGCGGCTGCCCGGCGTGCGGGTCGCCAGCCGTACCCGCGCCGGGTTCCATGCCGTGCGGCGTCGGGCGCCGGCGGACCTGCTGTAGGGGCTTCCCCGATGGCCAGGCCGCGGGGATGCCGGGACACTAGGCCGCGCCGGGGGCGTGCGCGGGAGCCGGTCGCCAGCCCGGGACCCGGGCGGGCACCGGCCCAGGCCTGCGCGCTCCATACGCACTGTTCAAGTCCGGCGGGCGGCGGCCGTTAACGATGGTGTCGGACCTCGCCTGCTGTTTGCGGCGGGGTGCGACTTCCCAGTCCAGCGAGCGGTCCTGATGGTTTCCACTGCATTCCGCACCGACGGTGAAGGCGATCCCGTGAACCCGCCGCGGCGCTATGGCCTGTTGCGGCGGTTCGAGCCGCAGCTGGAGGCCGAGTACCGCCTGTTCCAGGACGCCGCCCTGGTGGCGCGCATCCGCTGGGCACTGGGGGCTGCGGTCGGCGTGCTGCTGGCCTACGCCATCCTCGACCTGTTCGTGGCGCCCCCGCCGATCATGGGCGAGGTGGTGTTCCTGCGCCTGCTGCTGATGGTGGCGCCGCTGGTGCTGCTGCTGGCCGCCTCGTTCCGCGAGGAGTGACGTGGCATCCTGCACCGCCTGGCCGGCCTGGCCTGCCTGTGCACCGCGCTGGGGGCGGTGGTCCTGGTCACCCGCACCCGCGCCCTGGGCATGCCGCAGGACTACGAGGGCTGCTGCGGGTGCTGATGTACCTGTACGGCTGCGGCGCCATGCGCCTGCACACCGCGATCCTGTGCGGCACCACCACCGTGGTGTATCCGCTGGCCGAAGCGGTGGCCGGCCTGCCGGCCGACGAGCTGGCCATGCGCACCGTGTTCACCGTCACCACCAACATCATCGGCATCATCACCGCCTGGGTGCTGGACCAGGAGGGGCGCGGCAACTTCCTGATGGCGCGCCAGCTGCGCGGCATGGCCCACCGCGACTACCTCACCGGCCTGCCCAACCGCCGCGCCTTCGCCGAGCGGATCGACGCGGTGTGGCAGCGCGCCCGCGCCGAGCAGCGGCCGCTGGGCATCGCGCTGATGGACGTGGACTGGTTCAAGGCCTACAACGACCGCTACGGCCATCCGGCCGGCGACCGCGTGCTGCGCGCGGTGGGCCGGGTGCTGGGCGCGCACGCGCGCGGGCCGCTGGACATGGTGGCCCGCTACGGCGGCGAGGAATTCGTCTGCGTCTGGTACGACGCCAGCTTGGCCGACGTGGAAACCACCCTGGCGGCGATCCATGCCGACATCGCGGGCCTGGGCATCGAGCACGAGGGCTCGCACGTGCCCGGCAAGCGGCTGACCCTCAACATCGGCCTGCACTACCTGTACCCGCAGCCGGGCAGGGCGGTGACCGAGGCGCTGCTGCGCGCCGACCAGGCGCTGTACGAGGCCAAGGCCAGCGGCCGCCACACCACGGTGGTCACCCTGGGCGACCAGGGGCCGGCGCCCCTGCCGGCCGAGGCGGCGCAGCTGGAAGAAGCCACCCTCGGCTGAGCCGCCGCCCCGGGGACGTCGTCCGCACGCGCGGGCATCGGGCCTGCGGGGCAGCCGTGTCCCGGCGCCTCCGCGCCAGGCTGCATCCGCCCCTGGTCCCGGCAACCTGCCGCCGGCACTGCGCAGGAGCTAGCAGGGCCCCTCGCGCGGGAACGAGCCGGCCAGCGCCACCTCCAGCAGCAGCATGAGGATCAGGCCGCGCGCCCCGAACAACAGGCTGCAGATCGCCAGCAGGCCCAGGGCGATGGCCACCAGCTGGCGCCGGCGGCGGACCGCGGCGCGGCCGCCGCGTGCCAGGTAGGCGGCCAGCGCCGCGCCCAGCCCGGACAGCACGCCCAGGAACACGTTGTCGCGGCCGGCGAAATCGGTGAGCGCCGCCAGCCCGGCGACTTCGGGGGCGGCGACCCGCGCCAGCAGCCAGGTGCCGGCGACCGCGGTGGCCGTGCCGGCGCTCCAGGCCCAGCGCGACCAAGCGGGAGAACGGGACCTGCGGTCGGCCCGGGGCCGGTGACCGCCACTGTCGCGGCCACCGCCCGCCGCGGCGCGAGGATCAGCTGTGCGCATATCGACCTGTGGGTTGTTTCCCCTGCAGCGCAAGCTTCCCGTGCCACTGGGGGGGCGCGCTATCAGGGAATTCTGACCCCTTCACGGAAGTTCACACTTTCACGGGTCTCACGTCGATGAACCCCCGCTGCGGTGCGCACCCGTGCAGCGCCGGTTTTTCACCGTCGTTTGTCCGCGCCTGCGGAAGGCTGCGGGGACACACACGACGGAGGACCCTCCATGAACACCCGGAAGATGCTTCGCCTGCTGGCCGCCGCGCCGCTGCTGCTGGGAGCCGGCGTGGCCGGCGCGCAGCAGACCTACGGACCGGAGGACGAGGGCCGCCGCTTCAGTGACGGCAGCCGCGTGGTCTGCGAGGAAGTCGAGGTCGCGCAGAACACCAAGGATCCCAACCGCATTGCCGGTACCGCCACCGGTGCGGTGATCGGTGGCCTGCTCGGCAACCAGGTCGGCGGTGGCAAGGGCAAGAAGCTGGCCACGGTCGGCGGCGCGGTCGCCGGTGGCGCCATCGGCCGCAACATCCAGGGCAACAACCAGGAGCGGCGCGGCCAGCGCCAGGTCGAGACCCGCTGCGAGCGCGTCTGGCGCTGATCCCCACACAGGAGCCGGAAATGGCCAGTCCCGAGGAACTCGAACGCAAATTCTGGAAGGCGCTGAAGTCGGACATGACCGTGATGCTGGGCGTGGACGGCATGGAGGACGGCCACACCCGGCCGATGACCGCGCAGCTGGAGCACGAAGGCCATGGTCCGATCTGGTTCTTCACCTCCACCGACAACGCCCTGGTGCGCGAACTGTCCGGCCCGCGCCGGGCCACGGCCGCGTTCGTGGCCAAGGACCACGACCTGTTCGCCAGCATCGGCGGGCAGCTGGCGGTGGATACCGACCGCGCGGTGGTGGAGCGGCTGTGGAACCCGTTCGTCGCCGCCTGGTATGAGGGCAAGGACGATCCGAAGCTGGCCCTGCTGCGCCTGGACCCGGACCAGGGCGAGGTCTGGCTCAACGAGAACAGCCTGTTTGCCGGGGTGAAGATGCTGATGGGCATCGACCCCAAGCAGGACTACAAGGACAAGGTCGCGCGGGTCGACCTCGGCTGAGGCAGGCCGGCCGGAAAGGGGGCGGCGGAGGCGCGCCCGGCGCGCCTCCGCTGTTGTCCGGCGATGCTGCCCTGCAAGGCCCGGCGCGCCCGGGCCTTGCCGTTGCGGCGCTCAGCGCCGCGTGTATCCGTCGTCCGGGAACAACCGCTCGGCGCCGTGCCAGGCGTCCCACACCGCGTCGCGGGCGTCCTCCCAGTCCAGGCGCGAACTGCCGCGCGCGCTTTCCCAGCCGCGCTCCAGTTCCTGCTCCAGTTCCGCGTCCCAGACCCGCCCGTGCAGGTTGCTGCGGGCGTAGGTACCGTAGCGGTAGGCCGGCCGGTAGTCCTCGTAGTCGTAGTCGCTGAGGTAGTAGTCGGCCGCCTCGTACTGGTCGGCGTAGTAACCGTCGGTCGCCTCGTAGGCGCGGTAGGTGCGGTCCGAGCGCTCGAACGCGTCGCGCACCGCGTCGCGTGCCTGCTCCCAGGTCAGGCGCGAGCCGCCCCGGGCCTGCTCCCAGCCGGAGCGGGCGCGTGCCTCCAGCGAGGCGTCCCAGCGCTGGCCGGCACCGGACTGCTCGCGCACGTCCAGGCCGTAGCGGTAGGCCGGGGCGTAGTCGCTGTCGTAGTCGAAGCCCGGGTCGTTGTAGGGGCGGTTGGCGTACTCGGTGCGCCAGTATTCGGCCTCGGCGGTGGGATCCAGGCGTTCGGCCACGTTCTTGCCGGCGGCGGCGCCGGCAAGCGCGCCGACCGCGCCGCCGACCAGCGTGCCGATCGGTCCCAGCAGCGAGCCGACCGCGGCGCCGGCGACGGCGCCGCCGGTGCCACCCACGCCCACGCCCACCGGATGGGAACCGGGCGCGCCGGTGATCGGATCACGGTTGAGGTCACGGGGTTCTTTGCTCATGGGCTCACCTCCAGGAGACGGCCCTTGGCGGGCCGGGGAAAACCCGCACCCTTGCACCGGCACCGTTCAACGGCCGTGTGCCGGGTGTCAGCCGCGGATGAAGGCGCGGCCTCGCGAGGGCAAGTCTAGAATGGCCGACCCCACGTTTTGCAAGGAGTTCCCATGGCCACCTACCTGATCACCGGCGCCAACCGCGGCATTGGCCTGTCGCTGGCGCAGCAGCTGCGGGCACGCGGCGAAACCGTCATCGGCGTGTGCCGCCAGGCCAGTGATGCGCTGCGCGCCAGCGGGGCGGAGGTCATCGACGGCGTCGACGTTTCCGATGCGCAGGCCGTGGCCACGCTGCCGGAGCGGCTGCAGGGCCGGCGCATCGACGTGCTGGTGCTCAACGCCGGCATCTTCAGCAACGAGACCCTGGAGGCGCTGGACGCGGACGCGTTCGCGCGCATCCAGCGCCAGTTCGAGGTCAACACCCTCGGTCCGCTGCGCGTGGCCGCGGCGCTGCAGGCGCAGCTGGCCGACGGCGGCAAGATCGGCATCATCACCAGCCGCATGGGCTCGGTGGAGGACAACGGTTCCGGTGCCTACTACGGCTACCGCGCTTCCAAGGCGGCGGTGAACGCGATCGGCAAGTCGCTGGCGGTGGACCTGGCTCCGCGCCGGATCGCGGTGTTCCTGCTGCACCCGGGACGGGTCGGCACCGACATGCTTGGTGGCCAGGGCGACATCGGTCCGGACGAGGCGGCAGCCAACCTGATCGCGCGCCTGGATGGCCTGACCCTGGCCGAGACCGGCAGCTTCTGGCACGCCAACGGCACGCCGCTGCCCTGGTAAGCCGCTTCCTCCCTGCAGGCGGGCGGTCCTGCCTGCCGGGAGCATGCCGATGCGGCGGCCAGGCCACCGTGCCGGGCATTCGCAGGTACGTGCGATACCCCTCATCCGGCACGGCGGATCCACTGGCCTGGAAAGGCGATGGTGCCGGGCTCCGGCCGCAGGAGCCCGGACTGCCGCATGGCCGGCGTCAGCCCCCAAACCCCGGACTGGCCTGGGCCGCGCGTGGCGGCTCGGATTCCTCGCCGTCGAAGGTGGCGGCGGTATCGGGCGTGCCGCCCAGGCCGACGACGTCGGAGCTGGCGCGGGCTTCGTCGCCGCCGTCGATATCCTCGCGGCGCGGATCACCATGCGGCGGCGTGGTGCCGGCATCGTCCGCCACGGCGTGGCTGGAACCGCCGTCGGACTTGTGCCGCTGCCAGGCGCGGTAGGCGACGACGCCAAGCGCGGCAACCGCCACGGTGCGCAGGATTCCCATGGTCTTGCTCCTCAGTGTTCGCGGGGAAGGAGATCCGAGGTTGGAGCCTGTGCGGTTAGGCGGACGTGACCCGGCGGTGCAGGCGCCGTCATCCGCACGCGGATGAATGGCAGCCGCAACGCGGCGCCGATTCCACGGGCGTTTCATGGGGCGCGGCGCAGCATCCGGACGGACATATCCCGATCCGGAGCGCACCATGGGCAAGCCACCCAGCACCCACGACGAACGCCAGTCCGCCTACCGCGGCAAGGGCCCCGACACCGATCCGTCCGGACACGGCCGCAAGGATCCGTCCGCGCCGCTGCCCGCGGAGGGCTCAGGCGAAGGCTGGTACCCCCGCGGGCACGGCAAGGGCGGATCGCTGGGCGAGGGCGAGCCGGAAGGCCGGCCGCGCCGCGATGGCAGCACCCAGCCGGACTTCGGCCAGCACGACGCGCTGGAACAGGCCGCCGGGCGCGACCGCGACGACGACTGAGCCGCGTCCATGTCCATGGCGCCGCCAGCCGTCCCGCCGCTGCCCGGGTTGGGCGTGCTGACCACCAACATCCACATGGGACTGGACATGCTGCAGCGACGCTTCGTGCTGCCGCGGCTGCGCGAGGCGATCCGCGCGCTGGGTGCCGACCTGGTGTTCCTGCAGGAAGTGCAGGGCGACCACCGCGAACGCGCCCGGCGCTGGCGGCAGTGGCCGGACGTGCCGCACTACGAATACCTGGCCGACACCCTGTGGCCGCAGTTCGCCTACGGCCGCAACGCGGTCTACCCGCACGGCCACCATGGCAACGCGCTGCTGTCGCGGCTGCCGATCGTGCGCCACGCCAACCACGACGTATCCGTGGCCGGCCACGAGAACCGCGGGCTGCTGCATTGCGAGCTGGAACTGCCCGGCCACCCGCAGCACCTGCACGCGGTCTGCGTGCACCTGGGCCTGCGCGAGGCCCATCGCCGCCGCCAGGTCGGCCTGCTGCGCGAGGTGCTGCGCGCCGAAGTGCCGGTGGATGCCCCGGTGGTGGTGGCCGGCGACTTCAACGACTGGCGTGCCGCCGCCCACCGCCAGGTGCTGGACTGCGGCCTGGTGGAGGTCTTCGAGCAGCGCCGCGGCCGGCTGGCGCGCAGCTTCCCCGCGTTGTGGCCGCTGCTGCCGCTGGACCGCATCTACGTGCGTGGCCTGCAGGTGCACGAGGTGGCGATGCCGTGCGGTGCGCCCTGGTCGCGGCTGTCCGACCACCTGCCGCTGTACGCGCGCGTTTCCGGCGAGGTGGCGGCATGAGTGGCGGGCTTTCGTGCTGGCAACCGGGCAATGCGGTGCGCCTGCTGGAGAACGGCGAGGGCTTCTATGCGCGCGCGTTCGCCGCGATCGAGGCCGCGCGGAGCGAGATCCTGCTGGAGACCTTCATCCTGTTCGAGGACGAGGTCGGCCAGGCGCTGCATGCGCGCCTGGTGGACGCGGCGCGGCGCGGCGTGCGGGTGTCGGTGCTGGTGGACGGTTACGGCTCGCCGGGTTTCTCCGCCGCCTTCGTCGCCGCGCTGGCCGAAGCCGGCGTGGTCCTGCGCAGCTACGACCCGGGACCGCAGCCGCTGGGCATCCGCCTCAACGTGTTCCGCCGCATGCACCGCAAGCTGCTGGTGGTCGACGGCACGGTCGCCTTCGTCGGCGGCATCAACTATTCGGCCGACCACCTGCTGCATACCGGCCCTGACTCCAAGCAGGACTACGCGGTGGAAGTGCGTGGGCCGGTGGTCGCGGAGATCCACCGCTTCGTGACCGCGCAGGCCGGCGAAGCACCCGCGCCCGCCACCACGCCGGCGGCGCCCGCCGGCGAGGCAGGGACGGCCTTCGTCGTGCGCGACAACGACCGCCACCGCACCGACATCGAGCAGGCCTACCGCGCCGCGTTCCGCGCCGCGCGCAAGCGCATCCTGCTGGCCAATGCCTATTTCTTCCCCGGCTACGGCTTCCTGCACGACCTGGCCGCCGCCGCGCGCCGCGGCGTGGACGTGGGGCTGATCCTGCAGGGCCAGCCGGATACCCCGGCGGCGCCGCTGGCCGCGCGCACCCTGTACCGCCAGCTGCTGCGCGACGGGGTGCGCATCCACGAGTACTGCACCCGTCCGTTCCACGGCAAGGTCGCGGTGGTGGACGACGACTGGGCCACGGTCGGCTCCAGCAACCTGGATCCGCTGAGCCTGTCGCTCAACCTCGAGGCCAACCTGGTGGTGCGCGACCGCGACTTCGCCGGCACCCTGGCGGCCTCCCTGCAGCGGCTGTGGGAGCACCACTGCGAAGCGGTGACGCTGGCCGACCTCGCCCGCCGCCCGCGCTGGCGGGTGCCGCAGCCGCTGCTGTACCACGTGCTGCGCCATTTCCCGCGCTGGGCCGGGTTGCTGCCGGCGCACACCCCGTGGGTGGAGACCCTGGCCGCGCCCGGGCGCGCGAAGGAGGACGCAACGGCCCGCCGCTGGCTGGCGGCGCTGCGGCGATGAGCGCGCGCCGGCGCCTGCTGCTGCGGCTGCTCACCCTCGCGGTCCTGGGCGTGGTCGCGGTGCTGCTGCTGCGGCTGGCGCGCCAGACCGACTGGGCCGCGGTGGCCGCTGCCCTGCGCGGCTACGGCGCGGGCACGTTGGCCACCGCGCTGGCGCTGGTGGCGGCCAGCTATGCCCTGTACTGCGGCTACGAACTGCTGGCGCGGCGCCAGGTCGGGCATCGCGTCGGCACGCGGCGCACCGTCTGCATCGCCCTGGTCAGCTACGCCTTCAGCCTCAATTTCGGGGCGCTGGTCGGCGGTGGTGGCATGCGCCTGCGCCTGTACCGCGGTGCCGGCCTGGCGGGCGGCCCGATCGCGCGGGTGGCGCTGTACGCGGTCACCACCAACTGGATCGGCTACTGCCTGCTGGCGGGGATGGTGCTGGCCAGTGCGCGCCTGCCGCTGCCGGGCGGCGTGGCGCCCGAAGCGGCCTGGCGGATACTGGGCGCGGCCATGCTGCTGCTGGTTGCGGCCTACCTGTTTGCCTGTGCGCGCTGGCCGGGCCGCCCGTTGCGGGTGCGCGGCCATGGCCTGCCCCTGCCCACCTTGCGCATCGCGGGCTGGCAGCTGCTGCTGTCCACCCTGAACTGGGCACTGATTGGTGCGCTGATGTTCGTGCTGCTACCCGATGGCGTGGCCTATCCGCGGGTGCTGGCGGTGGTGCTGCTCGCCGCGGTGGCCGGAGCCCTGCTGCATACCCCGGCCGGGCTTGGCGCCTGGGAATCGGCCTTCCTGCTGGCCCTGGGCGGGGAACTGGGACGACCGGCAATCATCGCCGCCCTGCTGGCCTGGCGCGGGCTCTACTACGTACTGCCCCTGGCCATTGCCCTGGTGCTCTACGCGACACTGGAAGCACGGCGTCCTCCGCGCACGGCTCCGCGCGCCGGCTGAGCCGGCAACCACCTCCCGCCCCAGCACCCCGGTCCCGAATCCCGATCCCGAACCTTATCCGCGTGGCGCCTCCGGCGGCGCGGCGTCCTCGCCACCTTCGCAGGGTTCGCCTTCCGGCGCTCCGGCGACCAGGCCGGCCTGCACCAGCATGCATTGCAGGCGCCGGGTGATGTAGGCCTCGTGCTCGGGCGGGGCATTGCGGGTGAGCGGCGCGGAAGCCTCGGCGAAGCGGTCCAGCGCAGCGGCCTCGTCGCCCTGGGCCTTGAGCTCCGGAATCAGCTTTTCCAGCCGTTGCAGCTCGGCGTCGATGGCGGACCTGTTTTCCATGGCTGCATCTTCGGCCGCGCCCCGTCACGGTGGTGTCAGTTTCGCGGCAGGTGGCGCAGACGCCGGCAACGACGGGTTAACGGGAACCATGCCGGTTTCTTGCCGGCAGGTTAATCAGCGCCGGCGGAGCATCGCAGGTTCCATCCCAGCCCAGGAGAGTGCCATGCGTATCGGCGACGTCATGAGCCGCGATGTGTGCGTCGTATCGCCCGCCACCACGCTGCGCGAAGCCGCGCGCGAGATGGCCCGGCGTGATGTCGGCTGCCTGCCGGTGGGCGAGGACGATCGTCTGGTCGGCATCGTCACCGACCGCGACATCGTCCTGCGCGGCATCGGCGAGGGCCTGGACCCGGACAGCAGCGTGCGCGAGGTGATGACCCCTGGAGTGAAGTACTGCTTCGACGACGAGGACGTCGACGAAGTCGCGGCCAACATGGCCGGGCTGGAGAAGCGGCGCCTGCCGGTACTCAACCGCGACATGCGCCTGGTCGGCATCGTCTCGCTGGCCAATTTCGCCTACAGCCACGACCAGCAGGCCTCGCAGGAACTGCTGCGCGGCGTGGCGCGTCCGCACTGAAACGGGAGAGTCCCATGCAGCACGAGCGGATCCTCGCCGCGGCCCTGGTGGCCACGCTGTGCCTGTGCGCCTGCGATCGCGATGCCGGACCCGGGACTACCCAGGGCGGCACCCTGCAGGACAGCCCCACGGACACCGCCGCCGCGGCAGGCAATGCCGCCGACCCGGCCATGGCCGACACCCCCGGCACCGGTGCGCCGACCGGCATGGATACCGGCGGCAATGCGATGGACGACGGCGGTACGGCCGGGGCCGCGTCCCCCGCCGCAGCGGGCGCTGGAGCCGGTGCAGGCACGGAGGCCGGCCAGTCCGCGCTGGACCGCTACCCGGCCGCGCAGCGCGCCTGCGTGGAGGAAGTGGCCCGCGTCTCCGGCACCCCGGCCGCCGAGCTGGTCGTCACCGGCACCGCGCGCACCCAGGCCGGCGTGGAGGTGAGGGTCCAGCGCCAGGAACTGCGCAGCGCCTGGACCTGCCAGACCGATGCCCAGGGCGGAACCGTGCTCGGCGTGCAGGACGGCCGCGCTTCCTGAATCCGCAACACGCAACGGCAAGGCGCGGCTTGATCCGGATCAAGGCCATGCCCGCGGCGCGGGCCGAGAATGCCTCCACCCTAGGGAAGGAGGCAGTGCCATGTACACGCATATCCTGGTTCCGACCGATGGTTCGCCGCTGTCCGACAGCGCGCTGGAACAGGCGCTCAGGCTGGCGAAGAGCCTGGGCGCACGGATCACGGTGCTGACCGTGATCGAGCCGTTCCAGGTGGTGGCCTACGAGCCCGAGCAGGTGGCCGCCACCCGCGATGCCTACGAGAAGTACGCGCGCGAGGAAGCCGACCGGCGCATGGCGCGCGCCACCGAGCTGGCCAAGGCCGCCGGCGTCGAACACGACGCCGTTTCGCTGAGCGCCGACGACCCGCACGAGGCCATCATCCAGACCGCACGCGAGCGCGGCTGCGACCTGGTGGCGATGGCTTCCCATGGCCGCCGCGGCATCAAGGCGCTGGTGCTGGGCAGCGTCACCGCCAAGGTGCTGACCCATTCCGACATTCCGGTGCTGGTGTACCGCCCGCCGGTGCAGTGACCTGCAGCGGCACGCCGCCCCGGTTTTCTCCACCCCTCGGCCGGGGCGGCGTGCCAACCTCCGGATTTCGCGCGCCCCGGTGGCGCGCGCTTTTTTTTCCGATGATCCGTTCGCTCTACCTTGCCGGCCCCGATGTGTTCCGCCCCGATGCCGCCGAGCGCGGGCGGCAGCTGAAGGCGCTGTGCGCGCGCCACGGTTTCGAGGGGCTGTTCCCGCTGGACCAGGAGGTGCCGGCGGAGATCACCGATCCGGCGGCGCAAGCGGCCTGGATCTACCGCAACAACATCGCCCTGATCGGGCGCGCCGACGCGGTGCTGGCCAACCTGGACTTCTTCCGCGGCCCGGAACCGGACAGCGGCACCTGCTTCGAGGTCGGCTACGCGGTGGCCAGGGGCAAGCCGGTTTACGGCTACATCCCCGAGCACGGCAGCCTGGCCCAGCGCATCCGCCTGCGCCATCCGCAGGCGATCGGTGCCGACGGCCTGCTCGACGCGCATGGCTGGAACATCGAGGAGTTCGGCCTGCCACTGAACCTGATGCTTTCGGTGCCGGCGCCGCTGGTGGTCGGCGATGCGGAGGCGGCCCTGGCCTGGCTGGCCGCGCACCTGCGTGGCGGCTGAGTCAGCGGCGCACCGCCAGGACCCCGTCCAGCGCCGGCTCGGCGCGGAAGCCGGCCTTGTCCAGGCGCCGGGCGACCTCGCGCGGCACGTCGCGGCCGCTGGTGAGGCGGTTGGGGCTGCCGGTGTAGTGGAACAGGCGGCCGCCGCGGCGCAGTACCCGCGCCAGCTGGCCGTAGAACTCCTGCGAGTACAGCTCGCCGGCGATGCCGAAGCGCGGCGGGTCGTGCAGCAGCGCATCGAACGAGGCGTCCGGCAGGCCGGCGATGGCCTGCGACACGTCGCCGTGGTTGAGCTCCAGGCGGCCGCCGGCCTCGGCGCCATCCGGGTCCGGCGACCACGGGTTGAGGGTGCGCAGCCACAGCACGCTCTCGTTCTTCTCGAACGAGACGATGCGCGCCACCCCGGCCTCCAGGCAGCAGGCGGCGAAGTAGCCGAGGCCGCCGCAGGTATCCAGCACGGTGCGCCCGCGCGGCTGCACCAGGGCCACCTTGCGCCGCGCGTCCTCCAGTGGCGATTCCTTCGCGGTGGGCAGCATCTTGATGCCGTCGATCTCGAAGGTCGGCGGGCCCCAGGGCGTGGGCACCAGCTTGATCAGCGAGCCGGCGTAGCGCGCGGCCGGTTCCCAGTCCTGGCCGTCGAAGTGGTAGATGGTGCGGTCGCGCAGCTTGCCCGGGTACGGGTACTGGCTGCCATTCCAGCTCCAGGCTCCCGCGGCCAGCGCGACCACGGCGCGGCTGCGGCCCAGGTCCAGCGAGGCCTCGCAGGTTGCCGCGCCGGCCGCGCGCGCCCGTTCCAGCGCCCGGGCGACGTCGAGGGTGAGCAGCGGGGCGTGGGGCATGGGCGAAGGGGACGGCGGGCAGGGCGGGGCATCGTACCCCCTGCCTGCCTGCGTCGCAGCCCGGCGCGGCGTGCGTTGCCCCCCGGTTCCGGTCAAGAATGGGCGCAGGGGGCCGATAGACGATGGCCGGCCATGCCGCCGGGAGGAGGCATGGTCCGGGATCCGGGCGGTTTCGCCCCGTTGTTCTCCACTGGCCATGCAGGAATGCACGGATGACGATGCAGGATCCCACGCCGGCTCCATCCAGCGAAGCCGAGAGCCTCCGGGCCTCGCGGCTGGCGCCGCGGACCTGGGCGCTGCTGGTGCTGCTGGCCGGGCTGCTGTGCACGGCCGAGGCCGCCCGCCGCGAGCTGGTGGCGGTGCAGTCCGAGGCCCGCGCCATGCACCGGGCCATGGGCCGTTCGGCGCAGGAACGGCTGGCTTCGGACCTCGAGCTGGCGGCGCAGGCGCTGCGCGCCATGCAGACCGTGTTCCTGGGCAGCGACCACGTCGACCAGGCCATCTTCGACCGCTACCAGGAGAACCTGCGCGCCAACGAGCGCATGCCCGGGCACGTGGTGACCGCGTTCGCGCGCCGCCATCCCGGCCCGTCCTATCCCTACGAGCTGGTCACCCCGCTGGCCGGCAACGAGATGCTGCTGGGCTTCGACAGCGCCAGCCAGCAGGCCAACCTGCAGGCGCTGGAGCGCGCGCGCGACACCGACACGGTGGCCATGTCCGCGCCGTTCCCGCTGATGCAGTACCGGGGGCGCGAGGGCGAGCCGGCGCTGGGCGTGACCGTGCGCCTGCCGGTGTACAGCCCCGGCCGCGCGCCGCTGACGGTGGCCGAGCGCCGCGAGCGCGAGCTCGGCGCGCTGGCGATCAGCCTGCGCCTGGCGCCGACCGTGCTGGGCGCGCTGGAGGGGCGGGTCCTGGAATACATGCACGTGGAGCTGCGCGACCTGGACATGCCGGACGACGACGGCCTGATCCACGCCTCCGAGCCGGGCCTGCAACCGCCGGCCGATGCCCAGGTGCGGCTGGTCGAGTTCGGCGGCCGCCGCTGGCAGCTGCTGCTGTGGCCGCGCGCGGGCAAGACCAGCTACTCCAGCGTGGCCATGGTGGCGCTGACCGGCACCGTGATCAGCCTGCTGCTGGCGCTGCTGCTGTGGACCCTGGCCAACACCCGCCGCCGCGCGGTGGAGATGGGCCGGCGCATGGGCGAGCGCTTCGGCGAGAGCGAGGCCCGCTTCCGCGCCCTGAACGAGCTGCTGCCGGCGCTGGTGCTGCTGGTGGACGCGCGCGACGGCCACATCAGCTACGCCAACCAGGCCGCGCGCCGCCAGCTGGGCGCGGTGATCGGGCAGCTGCTGCCCTCGCTGTTCGCCGACCCGGCGCTGGGCCGCGAGGCGCTGCGGGTGGCCGCGGCCGGCGGCGACTGGAGCGGGCGCGAGGCGCTGATGGTGCCCGCCCAGGGCGAGCCGTTCTGGGCGCACGCCTCGCTGGCGCCGGTGGAGGTGGATGGCGTGCCGCACGTGCTGATGGTGGCCAACGACGTCAGCGAGCAACGCAAGCTCACCGAGCGGCTGGGCTACCAGGCCGCGCACGACGAGCTGACCGGGCTGTACAACCGGCGCGAGTTCGAGCGCCGCCTGCAGAAGGCGCTGGCCGGGCTGGAGGCCGACCCGTCGGCCAGCTTCGCCGTGCTGTACATCGACTTGGACCAGTTCAAGCTGGTCAACGACCTGTCCGGGCACATGGCCGGCGACCAGCTGCTGGTGGAACTGGTGCAGGCCATGCGCAGCCAGCTGCGGCCGCAGGACCTGCTGGCGCGGCTGGGCGGCGACGAGTTCGGGCTGCTGGCCCCGGCCACCGGGCCGATGCAGGCGCGCGCGCTGGCCGAGCGCATGCGCCACTGCATCGAGGACGTGGTGTTCCCCTGGGAGGGCCGCAGCTACACGGTCAGCGCCAGCATCGGCGTGGTCGTGGCCGACCGCCCCGGCGCCACCCTCAAGGACATCCTCGCCTGGGCCGACAGCGCCTGTTACCAGGCCAAGGAAAACGGCCGCAACCGGGTGCAGCTGTACCGCGAGGACGTGGACACCACCCGCCGCCAGGGCGAGATGGAATGGGCCACGCGCCTGCGCCGCGCGCTGGAGGAGGACCGCCTGCTGCTGGACTACCAGGAAGTGGTGCCGCTGGACCCGGAGCCGGGCGACCACGCGCCGCGGGTGGAGCTGCTGCTGCGCCTGCGCGACGAGGACGGCAACGTGGTCATGCCCGGGGCGTTCCTGCCGGCGGCCGAGCGCTATGGCCTGATGCCGGCGATCGACCGCTGGGTGATCCGCAACGCGCTGGCCAATGCCGACCGCCTGCACCCGCGCGGCGCCGGGCTGCGCGCCTTCGCCATCAACCTCTCCGGCGCCAGCCTCGAGGACCCGGGCCTGGCCGACTACATCCTCGGCTGCATCACCGAGTACGCGGTGCAGCCGCGGCGGGTGTGCCTGGAGATCACCGAGACGGTGGCGGTGCGCAACCTGCGCCGGGTGGTGCCGGTGATCGAGCGCCTGCGCGCGGCCGGCTGCCGCATCGCGCTGGACGACTTCGGCGCCGGCATGTCCTCCTTCGGCTACCTCAAGAACCTGCCGGTGGACATCATCAAGATCGACGGCAGCTTCATCCGCGACCTGGACAGCGACCCGGTCAGCCGCATCATCGTCAGCGCCATCGCCCAGATCGGCCACCAGCGGGGGCTGCGGGTGGTCGCCGAGTGGGTGGACGACCCGCGCATGCTGCCGCTGCTGCGCGAGCGCGGCGTGGACCTGGCCCAGGGCTTCGCCCTGCATTGCCCGGACCGGGTGGTGTTCCAGCGCGATCCGGTGCCGCCGCCGCGCTGAGCCGCGTCGTGCACCGCGGCCGGGTGCGGGCGGGCGGCGCCTGGCCGGCGCCGCCCGTCCGGGCTCAGGGCTTGCGGGCCTGCAGCACGTCCTGGGCCGCGTGCACCAGGAACATGTAGTTGGCCGCCAGGTCGATCACGTACTCGTTCTGGCCCCAGAAGAACGGCCAGTCCTCCTTGTTCTCCGGGAAGTCCGGCTTGAGCACGAGCACGCCCGGGACCACGCCGCCGGCGATGAAGCTGAAGTCGGCGCGGTTGTTGCCGTAGGCCACCTCCTTGGAGCGCGCGCCGACCGCGGACACGAACGAGATGTTCGAGTCCGGATGGGTGCCGTAGAGGTAGTCCAGGCCGCGCAGCGTGGGCGCGGCGTCGAACAGGTCCGGGAAGGCCTTGTGCAGGTGGTAGTTGGCGATCGCCACGCCGACCACTGCGCCGTTGCCGGCCCAGCCACCGCGGGTGATCGGCACCCCGTACGGGTTCTCGCCCAGCATCGGCGCGAACTCCTCGCGCAGGCGCTCGGCGCGCGCCCGCACCTGGGCGCGGAAGGCGTCGTCCATCTTCGGCAGCGCGGCCAGCAGCGCCGGGATGTTGAAGCCGAAGCGCTCGCCGCCGACCGAAGGCCACAGCGCGCGGATCGCCTCGGCGTACTTCGCATCGCCGGTGCTCAGCAGCAGCTGCGCGGCCGCGCGCAGCTGCTCGTCGTCCGGATGCCCGCCGGTGGTGTTGCCCACCCGGAACAGGTTCGGCTCGCGCGACTGCTCGAAGTCCCACGCCTTGCGCGCGGTCTCCAGGCACTCCTCGGCCAGGGCGTCGTTGTAGCCGCGCAGGGCGCGGCTGGCCGCGGCCAGGGCGGCGGCCGAGCCGTAGTTGAGCGCGGTGGTGGCGGTGGTGAAGGCCCAGCGGTCGTCGGCCGGCGAATCCGGGTCGTTGGGGTCGTGGACCTTGCCGTCGGTCTTGGTCGAGGCGTCGCCCAGGTGGGTGTACTGGCCCAGGTCCGGTTCGACGATGCCGGGGATGGCATGGCCGAACACCCGGTGCTGGGCGATGAGGGCCAGGGTCCCGTGCTCGATCTGCTGCAGCAGGTCGGGCTTGCCGTCCGGCACGTGGATCTCCACGTGCTTGCGCTGCTGGTCGATGCTGGTTTCGTCGCGCTCGGGGCGGAAGCGCTCCCAGGTATCGACCATCGACAGCACGGTGGCGTAGTGGGTCTGGGTGCGGATGTCGAAGTCGCCGGCGTCGAACCAGCCGCCGTAGTTCAGGCCGGGGATGTGCTCGCCGGGCTGGAACGGCGAATCCAGCTCCGGACCCTGGCCGAACAGGTCGAAGTGCTCGTGGTTGGGCGCCACCTGGCGGGCGTCGTCCATGTGCGGACGGCCGTGCCAGACCCGGTAGGCCTCGTTGACGAACATGTGGTCCATCTGCACCGGGAAGAACACGTCCAGGGTCGGATGCCAGGCCTCGGCGTAGACGTCCTCGGCGATGCGGAGGGCGTGGGTGCGCTGGCCGGCGGCCTCGATCACGTACAGGCCCGGCTCGCGCACGGAGGAGAAGTCGAAGGTGTAGTACTGGTAGCGCAGGTAGCGGCCCCACGGGGCCGGCGTGCCCGCGAGCACCTCGCTCTGGCTGCCGTCCGCGCCGATCCGCAGCAGCCGCGCCGGGCCCGGCGCCGCCGCGCGCGGATCGGTTTCCAGCACCGCGACCTTGCGCTGCGCCGGGTGGTAGCCCACCTGCGAGTGGCCGATCACCGGATCGCGGGTCCAGCCCGGCAGGGTGTGGCCTTCCACGCTCCAGTCCAGCACCGCGCCGCGCTTGCCGGCCGGCAGCAGGGTGCGCACCACGAACCAGCCGTTCTGGGCCTGGTTGCGGCCGTCGTACAGGCCCAGTTCGCCGCTGCGGCTTTCGATGGTCACCCGGCGCTGCGGGTCCTCCGGCGCCAGCACCAGGCGCTTGCCGGTGGTGATCGGCAGGCGCACCGGCTTGCCCCCGGCGTCGCGCCCGGTGGGGCCGGTCGGGTAGCGCGGGAACTGGCCGCTGCGCTCGCCCTCGCCGGCGGCCACCCAGGACTTGCCGAAATAGGCCGAGGGCAGGAACTCCAGGTTGAACCCGGCGCGGCCCTGCAGCGACTTCGGCAGCGGCTTGTCCAGCAGCACCTGCACGCGCACGCCCTCGCCCTGCGGCGAGACCTGGATGCTGTATTCGAAGTTTTCCTTCGGATAGGCCAGGCGGGTGGTGACGGTGCCGGTGCGCGGATCGACCTTGCGCTCGACCAGCTGCGCCACCGGATCCCACTGCTCGGGCGTGGGCGAGAGGCGCACGTCGCCGTTGGTGGCGGTGCGCACGCCGTGGTGGATCAGCTCCACCCCGGCGTGCTTGGCGTCGGAGAACAGGCCGTCGTAGTAGTTGTTGAACACCAGCACGTCCAGGCCGGGGCGGCTGAAGTACTCCTGCTCGGTCAGGCGCAGCGGCTCGGCCAGGGCCGGCGGCAGCGCCGCCAGCAGGGCAGCGGCAAGGACGGAACGGGCGCGGATGGATCGCGGACTGCGGCGTGGCGACATTGCGTTGGGCTCCCCTCGGATTTCGATGTGAACGCTAACATCGGGTCACGGGCTAACCCAGCTGCGGTGCAGCAAGCCGCGGCATCCAGCTTCAGTCGCGGTCCGGCGCGCCGAGCGGGAAGTAATGCCGGTACGGCCGCGCCTCGTCGACGGCGCGGCGCATGGACGGCCGGGCCAGCAGCCGCGCGCGGTAGGCGTGGACCCGCGCGCATCCGGGCGGGATCGGCTGGGTCCAGTCGGCATAGAACAGGAACGGGGCGGCGCCGCAGTCGGCCAGGCTGAAGTGCGCGCCCGCGGCCCAGGTGCGGCCATCGGCAAGATGCCGCTCCAGCCAGGCGTAGCTGGTCTCCAGCAGGCGCCGCGCCTCGGCCACGCCCTGCGGATCGCGCTGACCTTCCGGGCGCAGTGCGTCGAGCACCACCTTCTGTTGCGGCGTGGACACGTAGTTGTCGAAGAAGCGGTCCAGAAACCGCACCTCCAGTGCCTGCAGGGGATCGCCTGGCAGCAGCGGGACCGGGCCGGGGTGGCGCAGGTGCAGGTGCTCGATGATGGCACTGGCCTCCGGAAGGCTGCGTTCCCCGTCCACCAGCAGCGGGAAGCGGCCGATCGGCCAGCGCGCGCGCAGCGCGTCCATGTTCCCCGGCGCCTCCAGGTGGCGGTACTCGAACCGGACCTGGTTCTCGTACAGCGCCACCAGCACCTTCTGGCAGTAGGAGGAGAACGGGTGCGCGTACAGGGCAAGGCTCATCGTGGCCTCAGCGGGTGGTGGAGTCCTCGCTGCGACGCGCGGGCGCGGCGGGATTCGACACCGGCTCGCGTTCCAGCTGCGGGTAAAGCGCCAGCAACGCCAGGGCCACGCCATTGGTCCAGCCGAAGCCGTCCTGCAACGGGTACTCGCCGCCGCCACCGCCCTGCAGCGCGCCGTCGGCGTCGTACTTCTCCACCAGCTTGTGCTCGCGCCCGAACAGGGTCCTGACGTTGCCGAGGAAGCCGGCGGCGATGTCGCGCGCCAGCGCGTCCTCGCCGTAGCGGCGCAGGCCGTCGACCGCGATCCACTGCAGCGGCGCCCACACGTTGGGCGCGTCCCACTGCTGGCCGCTGTCGATGGTGGTGGTCACCAGGCCGCCCGGCTTCAGCAGCCGCGCGCGCACCATGGCCGCGGTACTGCGTGCCCGCTCCGGCGAAGCGATGCCGGCGTGCAGCGGGAACAGCGCCGCGGCGGTGGGCTGGGTGCGGACCTGGCCGTCGCGCAGGTCCAGGTCGCCGTAGTAGCCGTCCGCCTGCCACAGGTGGCGTTCGATGGCGGCGGCGCGCTCGCCTGCGCGGGCCTGGTAGTCGCGTGCGCAGGCCTGGTCGCCGGCCTGTCCGCAGGCCAGGGCGATGGTCGTTTCCAGGTGGTGCAGCAGGCTGTTGAGGTCCACCGGCACGCGCGTGGTGACGTGGATTGTGTCCAGCTGCATCGGATCGTCCAGCCAGCGGCTGGAGAAATCCCAGCCGCTTTCGGCGCCGGCGCGCAGCTCGCGGTAGACCTCGCCGGCCGGGCGGGTGGACGCGGCCGCGGTCTGGCGGTCCTGCACGTAGGATTCCGGGCGCGGGCTGTCGCGGTCGTCCCAGTAGCGGTTGAGCAGGCTACCGTCGGCCAGCCGCACCACGCGGCGATGGGCCTGCCCCGGCCGCAGGCCCTCGGCGCCATCCATCCAGAACGCGTGCTCGCGCCGCAGCTGCGGCAGGTAGCGTACCGGCGCGGCCGGCTCGAGCTTTGCCTGCAGCATCACCATGTGCGAGAAGAACGGCGGCTGCGAGCGGCTGAGGTAGTAGCTGCGGTTGCCGTTGGGGACATGGCCCCAGGCGTCGATCAGGTGGGCGAAGTTGTCGAGCATCTGCCGCACCAGCGCGTGCTGTCCGCTCTCCGCCAGGCCGAGCATGGTGAAGTACGAATCCCAGTAATAGACCTCGCGGAAGCGGCCACCCGGGACCACGTAGGGATGCGGCAATTGCAGCAGGCTGTCATGCGGCCGCGGCGCCGGGCTGCGCCGGGTCAGCAGCGGCCACAGCGCATCGATATGCGCGCGCAGGCTGTCGCGCTTGGGGATGTCGGTGGCGGCGCCCTCGTCCGGCAGCACGAAATGCCCGTCCACGAAGCGGCGCAGGTCGAAGCCGGGCAGGCCGCGCTGCTGCGCGAACGCGGCCTCGATCGTCGCCGGGTCGCTGCGCGGCACGGCGTCCACGAAGTACTTCTGGTCCGCGAACAGGCGCGCTTCCTGCACCGCGGCGAATACCGCCGGCCAGGCCTGGTCCGGCGTGCGCACGCTGCGCGCGTCCTCCGCGGCAGTGGCTGCCGGCGTGGCGGGCTGGCCGGCGAGGGGCGGGCGCGCCGCGCAGGCGCCAAGCAGCAGGGGCAGCACGAACAGCAAGCGGCGGACGGGATGGCGTGGCATGGCGGCCTCCGGGACGCGTGACCGGGCGATGTTCGCACCGGCGACGCGATGGAAGCGGCAAGGCTGCCCTCAGCTGCGGTCCGCGGCCTCCGCCAGCGATGCGCGAGCCTGCACCGCGTAGGCCTGCAACTGCGGGAAGAACGCCTCGAACCCGGCCGCGATCTCCTGCTCGTGGCGGCGCAGGTCGTCCAGGCAGGCGACCAGGCGTTCGCCGTTGCGCGAAAGGCGCGTGGCGATGCGGGTCACCGCCAGGTCCACGCTTTCGCGGCGGCGGTACGAGCCCAGCCAGTCGTGGGCGGCGATCCGCGGGGCCAGGCCCTGCAACCGCTCTGGCAGGCGCGCGCGCTGGGCGAGGAGGTGTTCGTAGAAGCGGGCGGTGTAGCGGTCCAGCGGCTCGCCCGAATGCCGCGTCCAGTCGCGCGCCAGCAGGTGGTCGTAGTACACGTCCAGGGCGATGCCCGCATAGCGGCGCAGGCCGGGCGCAAACAGCGCCCGCGCCCCGGCGACCACGGGATGGTCGTCGGTGTAGCGGTCGACGCGGCGGTGGACCAGGATCTCGCGCCGCTCCACCGGACTGTAGTCGGCCAGTGCGGCCAGGCCGAACACGAAGTCGCCCAGCAGCGCGCCCAGCATCGCCTCCGGATCCGGGGCGGCCAGGTAGGTGTGGGCGAGGTAGTTCATCGCCGCGATTTTCGCATGCGCCGGCGCGGCGAACCTGTACGCAAGGCGTGCTTGACGCCCGCCTCACCACCGCCCGCGATACTGCCGGCCATGCCCGAAGGCCCTTCCATCGTCATCCTCAGGGAAGCCGCCGCGGGCCTGGCCGGGCGCAAGGTGCGCGCGGTGCACGGCAACAGCCGCGAGCCGATCCAGCGCATCGCCGGAAAGCGCCTGGTGGCGCTGCGCAGCTGGGGCAAGCATTTCCTGATGGAGTTCGACGGCTTTGCCGTGCGCATCCACTTCATGCTGTTCGGCAGCTACCGCATCGACGAGCGCAAGGCCACGCCGGCGCGGCTGGGCCTGGAGTTCACCGGCGGCAGGGAACTGAACTTCTATGCCTGTTCGGTGCGCTTCATCGAGCAGCCGCTGGACGAGGTCTACGACTGGAGCGCTGACGTGATGAACGACGCCTGGGATCCGGCGGCGGCGCGGCGCAAGCTGCGCGCGCGGCCGGACGCGCTGGCGGCCGACGCGTTGCTGGACCAGGACGTGTTCGCCGGGGTCGGCAACATCATCAAGAACGAGGTGCTGCACCGGATCCGCGTGCATCCGGAGAGCCGGGTCGGTGCCCTGCCGCCGCGCAAGCTGGGCCAGCTGGTGGCCGAGGCGCGGCAGTACAGCTTCGATTTCCTGGAATGGAAGAAGGCCTTCGTCCTGCGCAGGCACTGGCAGGTGCACGCGAAGAAGACCTGCCCGCGCGACGGCACGGAACTGAGCTACCGCAAGGAACTGGGCCAGGCGCGCCGGCGGGCGTTCTGGTGCAGTCGCTGCCAGCGGCTGTATGCCTGACCCAGGCTAGAGCGCGACCCGCGACAGCACCGCCTGCGCCGCCACCGCCGCGCACAGGGCGATGAACAGCACCCCGCACCAGCCGCGTTCGAAGCCGCGATGCCCCGGCGAGACCAGCTTGCCCACGCCGACCAGCGCGGCCGGCAGGGCGAACAGCAGCAGCGCGTGCCCCAGTCCCATGAAGGAAATGTCCATCTCCGTCCCTCCTCGGCGGCGGTGCTGCCGCCATGGACCCATCCTCGGACCCGCTGCGGCCGGGGGCATTGATCGCGGTCAAGGAGGGCCGCCTGCCTGCGGCGCGGGGCAGGGGTGGCAGCCGGCACCGGTCACTGGCCTGAATATCCGCCTGCCGGGGTTACGCGGTCGTGGGAAAGGAGGGCTGCATGTCGTTGTGCAATGCAGCATAATGCGCCCATGTCCGTCTCCCCGATCCCCGACGCCCCCATGGGCGCCCCGGCGCTTGCCGTGGGCCCGCGCCAGCGCGCCCTGATCCTGACCGGCCTGAGCCTGGGCGGTTTCGCCATCGGCACCAGCGAGTTCGCCGGCATGGGCCTGATGCCCAACATCGTGGCCGAGCTGGGCGTCAGCGAGCCGCAGGTCGGGCACCTGATCAGCGCCTACGCCCTGGGCGTGGTGGTCGGCGCGCCACTGCTGGCGATCCTTGGCGGGCGGCTGTCGCGCAAGGCCCTGCTGCTGGCGCTGATGGCGTTCTACGCCGCCGGCAACCTGGCCACCGCGCTGGGCCCGGACTACCTGAGCCTGATGCTGTTCCGCTTCATCGCCGGCCTGCCGCACGGCGCCTACTTCGGCGTGGCGGCGCTGACCGCGGTGGCGATCACCCCGCCGGAGGCGCGCGGGCGCGCGGTCAGCCTGAGCATGCTGGGCCTGACCCTGGCGATCCTGCTGGGCACCCCGCTGGCGACCTGGATGGGCCAGCTGGCCAGCTGGCGCTGGACCTACGCCTTCGTCGCCCTGGTGTCGCTGGCCACCCTGACCCTGCTGGCGCTCTACCTGCCGGCCAACGGCAAGGCCCCGCGCACCCGGGTGCTGGACGAACTGCGCGCGTTCAACCGCCTGCCGGTGTGGCAGGGCCTGCTGATTGGCGCGATCGGCTTCGCCGGCATGTTCAGCGTCTTCAGCTACCTGGCGCCGACCATGGTGCAGGTGACCGGCGTGACCCCGGCGTGGATCCCGGTGGGCGTGGCCGGCTTCGGCCTGGGCGGCCTGATCGGCAACATGGTCGGCGGCTGGCTGTTCGACCGCCTGCGCTTCCGCGCGGTGCCGGTGGTGCTGGGCTGGGCGCTGGTGATGCTGCTGCTGTTCCCGCTGGCGGCACAGGCGCCGTGGAGCCTGCTGCTGGCCTCCGTGTGCATTGGCGCGATGGGCGCGCTGGGCCCGATCCTGCAGTCGCACCTGATGGACGTGGCCGGCGAGGCGCAGACCCTGGCCGCCGCCTCGCACCATGCCGCGTTCAACGCCGCCAATGCCCTGGGCCCGCTGCTGGGCGGCATGGCGATCAGCGCCGGCTTCGGCTGGACCTCCACCGGCCCGGTCGGCGCCATCCCCGCGGTGGCCGGCATCGGCCTGTACCTGTGGGCCGCGCGCACCCGCGCCCGGCGCCTGCGCGCCGAGGCCTGCTGCCCGGCTGCCTGAGCCGCGCCGCGCCGCGATGGCGCGCTCCATACGCCCCGGGAGGGTCGTTTTCCGGCCGGACCACTTAGACTGTGGCGCTTCCGCGGCGCCCGCGCGCCCGCGTCCCTTTCCGCTTCAGAGAGAGTCCGCGTGGTCATCCATCCCAAAGTCCGAGGCTTCATCTGCACCACCGCCCACCCCGAAGGGTGCGCGAAGAACGTGCAGGACCAGATCCGCTACGTGCAGTCCCAGGGCAAGCGCGAGGGCGGGCCGAAGCGGGTGCTGGTGATCGGCGCCTCCACCGGCTACGGCCTGGCCGCGCGTATCACCGCCGCCTTCGGCTACGGCGCCGCCACCCTAGGCGTGTTCTTCGAGAAGCCCGGCACCGAGAAGAAGCCGGGCAACCCGGGCTGGTACAACTCCGCCGAGTTCGACCGCCAGGCCAAGGCCGCCGGCCTGTGGAGCCGCTCGATCAACGGCGACGCCTTCTCCGACGAGGTCCGCGCCAAGGCCATCGAGCTGATCGGCGAGATGGGCGGCCCGGTCGACCTGGTCGTGTACTCGCTGGCCTCGCCCGTGCGCCGCCTGCCGGATACCGGCGAGCTCAAGCGCTCGGCGCTCAAGCCGATCGGCCAGCCGTACAAGGCCACCGCGGTGGACACCAACCGCGACCAGGTGATCGAGGCCACGGTCGAGCCGGCCACCGAGCAGGAAGTCGCCGACACCGTGAAGGTGATGGGTGGCGAGGACTGGGAGCTGTGGATCGACGCCCTGTCCAAGGCCGGCGTGCTGGCGCCTAACGCCAAGACCGTGGCCTTCAGCTACATCGGCACCGAGATCACCTGGCCGATCTACTGGCATGGCGCCCTGGGCAAGGCCAAGGAGGACCTGGACCGCGCCGCCCACGCCATCGACGCCAGGCTGAAGCCGACGGGCGGTTCGGCCAACGTGGCCGTGCTCAAGTCGGTGGTCACCCAGGCCAGCGCCGCGATCCCGGTGATGCCGCTGTACATCGCCATCGTCTACCGGATCATGAAGGACAAGGGCCTGCACGAGGGCCCGATCGAGCAGCTGGAGCGCACCTTCCGCGAGCACCTGTACAGCGACAACCCGCCGCCGGCCGACGAGTCCAACCGCCTGCGCCTGGACGACCGCGAGCTGCGCGACGACGTGCAGCAGGCCTGCCGCGACCTGTGGCCGCAGGTCACCACCGAGAACCTGTTCCAGATCACCGACTACGCCAGCTACAAGCGCGACTTCCTGAAGCTGTTCGGCTTCGAGCGCGAGGACGTGGACTACGACGCCGAGGTCGACCCCGTGGCCGCCTTCGACGTCATCGACCTGGCCGAGTAACAGGCTCGCATCGACCTGGCATCGCATGCGGCCGGCCCCAGCGCCGGCCGCATGCGCCTGGCGGCCGAATCACGAATCCCGAATCACGAATCCCGCGCCGCGGTAGCGGCGACGACACACTCGCGCAGGTCGCTGAGCCGGAACGGCTTGGACAGCCGCACCAGCGATGGATCCAGCTCCACGTTGGTGTAGCCGGAAACCACGATCACCGGCGTGCCGGGGTTGCGGCCGACCACCTCGCGCGCCAGGTCGGCGCCGGACATGCCCGGCATCAGGTGGTCGGTGACCACCAGGGTGGGACGCAGGCCGCGGTCCAGTTCGGACAGGGCTTCCTCGACCGAGCCGGCCTCCACCACCTCGTAGCCCATGTCCAGCAGGACGTCGGCGGTGCACATGCGCACGCCCGGTTCGTCGTCGACGACCAGGGCGATGCGCGGCGGGTTCGGTGGCGCGGTTGCCACGGGGATCTCCCTCAGGGTCACGGCTCGCCGGCGGACGGCAGCCAAAGCTCGACCATGGTGCCTTTGCCGGGTGCGCTGTCGATGTGAAGGCAGCCGCCCAGCTGCAGGGCCAGGCCGTGCGCCATCGACAGGCCCAGGCCGGTACCCTTGCCCACGCCCTTGGTGGAGAAGAACGGCTCGATCGCCCGCGCGCGGGTGGCCTCGTCCATGCCCGCGCCGGTATCGGCGACGGTGATCACCGCGTAGCGCCCGGCCGGCAGGGCGCGCGGCGCCCCGGGACCGGGCACCTCGGCGCTGCGCGCGGACAGGGTCAGGGTGCCGCCCTCGGGCATGGCGTCGCGGGCGTTCACGCCGAGGTTGAGCAGGGCCATCTCCAGCTGGTTCCAGTCCGCGCGTGCCGGCGGGGTATCGGCCCCGGCGTGGACCTGGATCCGCACCCGCGGATCGAAGCTGGAGCGCATCAGCGCGCCGATCCCTTCCAGCAGCGCGCACACGTCCACCACCACGGTCTGCAGCGGCTGCTTGCGCGCGAACGCCAGCAGGCGCTGCACCAGCATCGCCGCGCGCTCCGTGGACTGCCGCGCCACGGCGATGGTGCGCGCGCGCCGCTCCGGGTTGGCGGCCGGGTCGGCCGCCAGTTCCAGCGCGGCCATGATCGGCGCCAGCAGGTTGTTGAAGTCGTGCGCCACGCCGCCGGTGAGCTGGCCCATCGCCTCCAGCTTCTGCGACTGGCGCAGGGCTTCCTCGGCGATGCGCCGCTCGGTGATGTCGATCGCCTCCTGCACCACCGCGGTGATCCGCCCGTCGGCGCCGCGGAACGGGCGCAGCGAAAGCTCCAGCACGCGGCGGCCGTCGGGCAGCACCAGTTCCAGCTCGTCGTGCACCGGCTCGCCGGCGGCCGCGCGCAGCACGCCGGCGCGGATCCGCTCCGGCATGCCCGGGGTGCCGGCGAACCAGGGGGTGTCCCAGAACGTCCGCCCGACCACGTCCTCGCGGCTGGCGCCGATCATCGCCAGCGCGGTCTGGTTGGCGTCCAGCAGGGTGCCGTCGAGGGCGCACATGCCCTGCAGCTGGAAGCTGGTCTCGAACAGGTTGCGCAGCTGCGCCTGCGACTCGGCCAGCGCCGCCACCGCGGCGCGGTGCGCGGTGACATCGCGCGCGCTGCAGTAGAACTTGCCGTCCTGCGGCGTGGCCACCCACGACAGCGTGCGGTAGCTGCCGTCGCGTGCGCGCATGCGGCACTCGAAGCCCAGCAGGGGTTCGCCGGCGTGCAGGCGCTGGCGTGCCGCGGCCGCCGCCCCGCGGTCGCCCGGGTGCAGCAGCTCGCGCATCGGCCGCGCGGCCAGCTCCTCGTGGCTCCAGCCCAGTACCTGCTGCCAGGCCGGGTTGCTGCGCTCGAGGATGCCGTCGCGGTCGAACACGCCCAGCATGTCGGGGGTGACCTGCCAGTTGAGCGAGCGTTCGTGGGCGTGCTCGGCCACCCGCTGCTCGAGTTCGCGGTTGAGCTGTTCCAGCTCGGCCTCGCGCCGGCGCAGCGCCTGCTCGGTGCGGGTGCGGCGGGTGTTGTCCATGCCCACCAGCACCAGCCCGCCGATGCTGCCGTCCTGGTCGGTGAACGGCTGGAACACGAAGTCCAGGTAGTGCTCCTGCGGCGCGCCGTGCTCCGGTTCGGCGACGAAGCGCGCGTCCTGCTCGGCGTGCGGGCGGCCGCTGCGGTAGACCTCGTCCAGCACCGGCATCCAGCCCTGGTGCACCACCTCCGGCAGCGCCTCGGCCACGGTGCGGCCGACCAGGTCGTCGCGCCCGACCAGGCGCAGGTAGGCGGCATTGGCGAACTCGAAGCGGTGCTCCGGCCCGCGCAGCATGGCCATGAACGCCGGCGCCTGGTCGAACATGCGCGCCAGGCGTGCGCGTTCGTCGGCCAGCCGGCGCTGGGTCAGCACCCGCCGGGTGGTCTCGTGGGTGATGCAGAGCATGGCCACGACCCGGCCGTCGGCCTGGCGCACCGGGCTGTAGGTGAAGGTCCACCAGGTGTCCTCGGGCACGCCATTGCGCTCCATGCGCAGGTACATGTCCTCGACCCAGGTGGCGGTGCCGGACATGGCCATCTCCGCCATCCCGCGCACGTCGTCCCATAGCTCGTGCCAGACCTCGCGCAGCGGCCGGCCCAGGGCGGTGGGCTCCTTGACCCCCAGCACCGGGACGTAGGCGTCGTTGTAGAACAGCAACAGGTCCGGGCCCCAGCCCAGGCACATGGCGAAGCGCGAGCCGAGCATCATCGACAGCGAGGTCTTCAGTTCGGTCGGCCAGGACTGCGGCGGGCCCAGCGGATGCGCGGACCAGTCGTGCATCGCCACCCGGCGGGCCACGTGGCCCCCGTCGCGCAGGAATTCGGTGCCGGGGACCAGGAGCTGCTCGAGGGGCATCGCGCGCGCGGGGCAGGGGAGGGTGGGACGGATGCTGGCATATCGCGCGTGGGCGGCGTGATCACGCGCCCGGCCTGTCCGACCGGTGGCTGAGCGGGCGCGCCGGCCGGGGGAACCGGCGGCCGCGCGCACGGTCTGCTGCTGTCCCCGCCCGCATTCCTTCCCGCTTGCACGAGTCCCCCGCCAGGCAGCTGCTGCCCCATGCCGTGGCCGCGGTACTGACCGCGGCGCTGCTGGCGCTGGGCGCGTGGCTGCTGCTGTGGAGCGCGCGGCCGCGGCTGGAGCCGGGGGCGCCGCTGGAGCGGCTGCAGCTGCGCCTCGTCCCGCGCGCGGTGCTGCCGTCCCTGCCGCCGCAGGACGCCGCGAGGCCGGGCCCGCAGTCGGCCGCGGGCACGACCGCGACCGGGCCGCGGCAGCCCGCCGCACCTGTACCGGCCTCCGGCGCCGCGCCTGCCCGGCAGATCGACCTGTACGACGCCGATGGCCGCATCCACCTGCCCGAGGGCACGGTGGCGCGGGTGCCGGTACCCGGACAGGACCCGCTGCAGCCCCCCAATCCGGTGGACTACCGCGGCACCCGCTTCGGCGACGACTGGATCAGCGACGGCGACATCGCCGACGTGGCCGGGCAGGCCATCGCCCGCGCCCAGGGCAAGATCGCCCGGGCCCTGCTGGGCAAGGAGATCCAGCATGCGCAGGCACGGCGACCGCCGCAGGTGGCGTTCAACCCGGCCCGCCACGAACGCCCGGCCGACCTGGGCAGCGAGGCCACCGGCGATGCCTGGCGCGCCGCGCCGATCAGTGCCGAGCCCGCGCCGGGCCTGGACGGCAGCGCCAGCCGCAGCCTGCGCGAGCAGGTGGCGCAGCTGGAGCGCGAGCATCCGCGCTGCCCGCGCGAACGCATGGAGAAGCTGCTGGAACCGCTGCGCGAGGCGCTGGCCCGGCTGCAGTCGGTGGAGCACGCGATGGCCAGGGGCGCCGACCCGGTGCGCGCGCAGCACCAGCTGCCGTCCACGGCCGACAGCGCCTGGGACCAGGGCCGGCGCGCGCTGTGGCATGCGCGCCGGCAGCTGCAGGATTGCCGCGGCTGAGGCGGCGGCGCGGCCTAGCCTTGCGCCAGGTAGTAGGGCTCGACCACGCCCTTGATCTTGATCGTCATCGGGTTGCCGCGGCGGTCGCGCGAGCGGCCCACCTGCACCCGGATCCAGCCCTCGCTCACCGAGTATTCCTCGACGTTGTCGCGCTCCTCGCCGTTGAAGCGCACGCCCACGCCGCGGTTGAGCGCTTCGGCGTCGTAATAGGGGCTGCGCGGGTCGAGGGCCAGGCGGTCGGGAGGCGTATCGGTCATCTTCGGGAAGCTGTCGTGCGTGCCGGAGCCGCCGGCGCGGTGGGTGAAGGATACCGCGGGGCGCGTATCATGCGCCTCCCGCGGCGCCCCCGCCGCCGCACCGGAGACTTGCCATGGCGCTCAAGGCCACCGTGGTCCGCGTGGACCTGCAGATCAGCGACATGGACCGCCACTACTACGCCGCCCATTCGCTGACCCTGGCCCAGCACCCGTCCGAGACCGGGGAGCGGCTGATGGTGCGGGTGCTGGCCTTCGCCCTGCATGCGCAGGATCGGCTGGAGTTCGGCCGCGGCCTGAGCACGGACGAGGACCCGGACCTGTGGCTGCGCGACTACACCGGCGACGTGCAGCTGTGGATCGAGCTGGGCCAGCCGGACGAGTCGCGCGTGCGCAAGGCCTGCAACCGCGCCGCGCGGGTGGTGGTGCTCAACTACGGCGGCCGCGCCGCCGACCTGTGGTGGGAGCGCAACGCGGGCGCGCTGTCGCGCCACCACAACCTGGACGTGCTCGACCTGCCGCCGGCGCAGCTGGAACCGCTGGTGGCCATGTACGCGCGCGGCATGCGCCTTGACGTGCAGGTGCAGGACGGCGAGGTGCGGGTGCTGGACGAGCGCGGCGCCGAGGCGGTGCTGCAGCCGGTGCCGCGGATGCGCGCACGGGAAGGCTGATGGCCGCGGCGCCCGACCGCTACGACGCCATCGTCATCGGCGCCGGCGCCGCCGGGCTGATGTGCGCGCTCACCGCCGGCCAGCGCGGCCTGCGCGTGCTGGTGGTCGAGCATGCCAACAAGCCGGGCAAGAAGATCCTCATGTCCGGCGGCGGGCGCTGCAACTTCACCAACACCAACACCAGCCCGGCCAACTACCTCTCCGCCAACCGGCACTTCTGCAAGTCGGCGCTGGCGCGCTACACGCCCTGGCAGTTCATCGAGATGGTGGACCGCCACCGCATCGCCTGGCACGAGAAGGCGCCTGGCCAGCTGTTCTGCGACGTGTCCTCCAAGCTGATCGTGCGGATGCTGCTGGACGAATGTGCCGCCGGCGGCGTGCAGTTGCTGACCCAGTGCAGCGTGGAGGCGGTCGAGCAGCCCGATGGCGGCGGCTTCCTGCTGCGCACCACCCAGGGGCGCTTCGCCGCGCCGGCGCTGGTGGTGGCCAGCGGCGGGCTGTCGATCCCGAGCATGGGCGCCACCGGCTTCGGCTACGAACTGGCGCGGCGCTTCGGCCACGCGGTGCTGCCCACCCGCGCCGGCCTGGTGCCGCTGACCCTGTCCGGCCGCCACCTGGAGCGGCTGGCCGACCTGTCCGGCGTGGCCCTGGAGGTGGAGGCGCGCTGCAACGGCCGCAGCTTCCGCGAGGCCATGCTGTTCACCCACCGCGGCGTCAGCGGCCCGGCGATCCTGCAGATCTCCTCGTACTGGCAGCCGGGCGACGAGCTGCTGCTGGACCTGCTGCCCGGGCGCGACGCCCTGGAATGGCTGCAGGCGCAGCAGAAGCAGCGCCCGGACGCGGAGCTGAAGACCGTGCTGGCCGAGGCCCTGCCGCGGCGCTTCGCCCAGCGCCTGTGCGAGCTGTGGCTGCCGAACCGGCCGATGCGCCAGCTCGACGTGCCGCAGCTGCGCAAGGCCGCCGAAGTGCTGTCGGCCTGGCCGCTGGTGGCCAGCGGCACCGAGGGCTACCGCACCGCCGAGGTCACCCTGGGCGGCGTGGACACCCGCGATGTATCCTCCAGCACCATGGAGTCGCGCAAGGTGCCGGGCCTGCATTTCGTCGGCGAGGTGCTGGACGTCACCGGCTGGCTGGGCGGCTACAACTTCCAGTGGGCCTGGGCGTCCGGGCACGCGGCCGGGCAGGCGCTGGCCGCGGCGTGAGGGGGCGCAACGCGCGCCGGCGGCGGCGGCCGGCTTAAACGTTCAAGCACCCGCGTATTTCCTGCGCGCGGTTTCACCGCCGGGTGACGGCGCGGCTGGAAACCTCGAAGGCCACGGGAAGGCCCGGCGCGCGGGACGCGCCAGCAACAGGAACGCGACAATGCCCCAGGCACTACCGCCGGCGCGCCAGGCGGTCATGATCGACATCGACCGCGAACGCGACCACTGGCGCCAGCGCTACCAGTCGCTGCCCCGGGCCCGGGCCATGCGCAGCTTCGCCCGCTACTGGCCGGTGCTGTGCGCCGCCTACGACGTCTACCTCAACCACCCGCGCGCCGCCGCGGGCGAGCGCCTGGAGCTGTTCCTGCGCCGCGAGAGCGTGGCCATGAGCCTGCTCAGCGAGGCCGAGGCCAGCCAGGTGTTCGACCAGGTCTGGGAGCGCATCCGCGACGCCACCGCCGACTGAAGGCGCAGGCCGGCCGCGCATCCCGGCCGTGGATGCCGCCGGCCGGCGTGCCCGGCGCGCCCGCCGCCCCCGGTTTCGTCGCCCGATTCCCGGTTTCGTCGCATCCCCGGTTCCGTTCCCGGCGGCGGCCGCTATCCTCGCCCGCATCCTTCCAGCCCGCGGGCCCCACGTGTCCTCCAGCCTCTTCCTCGCGTTCCGCATCCTGTTCGCCTGGTGGGTCGCCATCTTCGTGGCCGGCTTCGTCTGGGCCGGGATGTTCGGCGGCGTCGGTGGTGTCTTCTGGCTGCTGGCGCTGCTGACCTTCGGCCTGGCGGTGCTGGGCGTGATCACCCACATCCGCCGGGTGCGCCTGCTCGCCGGGCGCCTGGACGCGGCGGTGCTGGCCAACCGCCAGCAGCGGCGGATCGAGCTGCCGCTGGACGCGGAGGCCGCCTTCGACCTGGTCGCCGACGCGATCCGCCAGCTGCCGCGGGTGGAGGACATGGAGCCGCTGCGCGGCAGCCTGCAGTTGCGCGCGCGGGTGCGCCGCTCGGACCCGTTCGGCGGCGCCCGGCCCTCGCGCTGGAACCTGCTGGCGCGCTTCGCCGTCACCCACGACCGGGTGCTGGCGACCGTGCACCCGGGCAGCGGCACGGTCGGCGTGACCGTGCTGTGCGAGCCGGACGCGGCGCACTGGGTCGACCTGTTCGCGCTGGACGAAGGCAGCAACTACGAGAACGCCGAGAGCCTGCTGCGCGCGCTGTCGCACCAGGTCGCGGCGCAGCGCCGCGAGGAGCGGGCGCGCGCCGAGCGCGAGGCCACCGACAACGCGCTCACCGTGGCCCGCCTGAACCTGCTGCAGGCCCAGGTCGAGCCGCACTTCCTCTACAACACCCTGGCCAACGCCCAGGTGCTGGCGCGCACCGACCCGCCGCGCGCCGAGCAGATGCTGGGCCACCTGATCCAGTACCTGCGCCACTCCCTGCCGCGCGAGCACGACACCCTGTCCACCCTGGGCGAGGAGCTGGAGCGCACCCGCGCCTACCTGGAGATCCTCAGGATCCGCATGGGCGCGCGCCTGCAGTTGCAGGTGGAGGTGCCGGACGCGCTCAAGCAGGTGCCGCTGCCGTCGATGATGCTGCAGACCCTGGTGGAGAACGCGATCAAGCACGGCCTGGAGCCCAAGCCCGGCGGCGGCACGGTGTGGATCCTGGCGCGCCGGGCCGACGACCAGGTGGCCATCACCGTGGCCGACGACGGGTGCGGCTTCGGCAACGGCGCCAGCGCCGGCACCGGGATCGGCCTGAAGAACCTGCGCGAGCGCCTGCGCCTGACCTATGGCGACGCCGCCTCGTTCTCGATCGTGTCCAATTTCCCCAACGGGGTGGCCGCGACCGTCGCGGTGCCGGCGCCGGAGGCGCCCGCCGCGCCGCCGCCGCTGCCCCCGTTCGCCCAGCCCGGAGGTGCCGGCCATGCCTGACTGCATCGTCGCCGAGGACGAGGAGCTGCTGCGCGCCTCGCTGGTGCAGGAGCTGGCGGCGGCCTGGCCGGAACTGCGGGTGGTGGCCGAGTGCGAGGACGGCGCCGCCGCGCTGGAAGCCATCGCCGCGCACCAGCCGGAGGTGGCCTTCCTCGACATCCGCATGCCGGGCCTGACCGGGATCCAGGTGGCCGCGGCGGTGGCCCAGTCCAGCCCGCGGACCCAGGTGGTGTTCGTCACCGCCTACGACCAGTACGCGATCGAGGCCTTCGAGAAGGGCGCGGTCGACTACCTGCTCAAGCCGGTCGCGCGCGAGCGGTTGCAGGCCACGGTGCAGCGGCTGCAGGCGCGCGCCGGCGGCGGCCCCGACCAGGCCACCCTCGACGCGTTGCTGCAGCACCTGGCGCGGCGCCCGCCGCCGCCCTCGGCGCCGCCCCCGCTGGCCTGGATCACCGCCAGCAACGGGCGCGAAACGCGGCTGATCATGCTCGAGGACGTGGCCTACTTCCGCGCCGACAACAAGTACACCGTGGTGGTGACCGCCGAGGGCGAGTCGCTGCTGCGCACCCCGCTGAAGGAACTGCTGGCGGTGCTGGACCCCAACCGCTTCCGCCAGATCCACCGCTCCACCATCGTCAACCTGGCGGCGGTGCTGTCGGTGGTGCGCGACGACAGCGGCAAGGGCCAGCTGCGCCTGCGCAACCGCAGCGAGACCCTGCCGGTGAGTGCGCCGTTCATGGCCCTGTTCCGCGGCATGTAGCCGCACCGGACCGGAAAGACCAAGGAGTGTCCCATGCACCTGCTGACCGCCCTGCTTGCGTGCCTGCTGTCGCTGTTCGGCGGCGACGGACCCGGCAGCCGCACCCGCATCGACTTCGCCCGCGCCGGCCAGGGCGTGCTGCTGAGCAAGACCACCCTGGCCGACGGGCTGGCGACCTTCCAGTGCCTGTCCAGCGGCAGCGGCGCCTGCCACTACCGCCTGTACCAGGAGATCTGCAAGGCCGCCGTCGGCGGCACCGCGCTGGAGCAGCACTGCAGCCGCCGCGAACTGGGGCGCTTCCAGCTGCATGTCGGCGCGCGCCGCCAGGTGGGCGGCCTGCCCGCGGACTTCGCCCAGTGCGTGGTCGCGGCCCAGGACGCGCCCGGGTGCGCCTGAGCCTCAGTGCGCCGTTGCGGCCAGCCGCCGCGCGCGCAGCCGCAACCAGGCGCTCTGCGCCGCCAGCAGCGCGGCCGCCAGCAGGGCCATCCGCGCGGTGGGGTCCGAGCCGGGCAGGGTGGATCCGGACTGCCGCACCCACATCGCCACCAGCCCCCACAACGCCGCCGCGGCATAGGCCAGGTTGCCGCGCATGCGCGCGTTGAACCACAGCAGCAGCGCGGTGGCCGCGGCCAGCAACAGCAGCGAGGACACCAACTGTGCCTGCGGGTGGATCCAGCCGAAGGCCAGCGCGGACTGGGCCAGGTTGAGGAACGCCGCCAGCGACAGCCAGCCGGCGTGCAGCGACAGCCCCAGCCAGGACCAGAGGTGCGCGCCGCCGTGCGGACCGGCATCGGACAGGCGCACCGCCACCCATAGCAGGCAGGCCAGCGCGGCGAAGATCACCAGCAGGCAGGCCGCGAACAGGCCCTGCGAGAACAGCGGCATCCACAGCGCGGTAAGCGCGAAGCCGGCGGCGGTGGCCGGGGCGACGCGCGCCAGCAGCGGGTCGTCGCGCCACCGCGCGCGCAGCTGGCGCAGGGCGTGCACCAGGTCCAGCGCGAACACCAGGCTCCAGATCGAGAACGCGTAGCCGGCGGCCACCAGCAGGGTCGGGTAGCGCGCGGAGACCTCGCCGTTGTCCGGACCGAACACGCCGCGCTGGGACAGGAACGCCACCACCGGCATCGCCAGCGCGGCAAGCAGGACCAGTATGCGCATCGCCTCGCGCCCGCGCCGAATGGAGATGGGCCGACGCTAGCCGGCGCGCGCGGGACGTGGCGTGAAGCCCGGCCTAGGCGCCGACGCGCACGCGCTCGGCGTCCAGGTCGCCCACCGGGCGCACCTCCATCGCGCCGTAGCGCGCCCACGGGAACTGCTTGGCCAGTTCCACCGCCTCCTCCAGGGAGTCGGCCTCGATCAGGTTGTAGCCGGCCAGCACTTCCTTGGTCTCGGCGAAGGGACCGTCGTACACCCGCGCGCGGCCCTCGCGTACCCGCACCGTGCGCGCGGTGGTCGGCGGCTCGAGCTTGTTGGCGCCCAGCAGCGTGCCCTTGCCGGCCAGGTCGTCGGCCTTGCGCACGCAGTCGCGCATGTGCGCGTCGTACTCCTCCTGCGACAGCTGTCCCAGCAGGGCCTGGTCGATGTACACCAGCAACAGGAACTTCATTGGCGTTCTCCGTGGAAGGTAGGGCGCGCGGCGCTCAGGGCGGCCCGGCTTCGGCGCCGCCGCGGCGCAGCGGGTCGGGCAGGGGTTGGCCGGCGTCGACGAAGCCCAGCGACACCGAGTTGAGGCAGTGGCGTTCGTAGGTCGGCGGCGGCCCGTCGGGGAACACGTGGCCCAGGTGGCCGCCGCAGCGGGCGCATACGATCTCGGTGCGGACCATGCCGTGGCTGGTATCGCGCACGCGGCGGATGTGGGCTTCGTCGTAGGGCGCGAAGAAGCTGGGCCAGCCGGTGCCGGAATCGAACTTGGCCGAGGAGCGGAACAGCGGCAACCCGCACAGCCGGCACACGTAGGTGCCCTCGCGCTTGTTGTCCAGGAACACGCCGCAGAACGGGCGCTCGGTGCCGTGCTGCAGCAGCACGTGGCGTTCCTCCGGCGACAGCGCGGCGGCCAGGGCCTGCAGCTGCTCCGGGTCGGGCGGGGTCAGGTCGAAACGGCTCATCGGCGGCTCCGGTGGCGGGCGTCCCAGCATGCACCAGGGCGGGCGGCGGGTGAACCGGCCCGCCGCGGCCGCCGCTGACGCGACGTGCGCGGGACGCTAACACCTCCCTGCCTAGGCTGGCGGGGCGATCCCCAAAGCAGGAGGCGACATGCGAAGGATTCCCCGTGGTGCCTGGGTGCTGGTGGCCGACGGTGCGTCGGCGCGGCTGTTCACCAACGTCGGTGAGAAGGGCCAGCTGGTGCTGCACCAGGAAGCGGCCATCGCGCTGGATCCCAAGGAAGGCGAGATGCCGGCGATCCTGCCGCCGGAGGTGGGGGCCAAGGAGGCCGAGGAGGCAGGCTTCGCGCGTGAACTGGCGCGGCGCCTGAACGAGCACGCGCTCAACGGCCGCTTCCAGCACCTGGTGCTGGCGGCCGACCCGACCACCCTGGGCTACATGCGTCCGTTGCTGCACGAGGAGGTCCGCAGCCGCCTGCTGGCGGAAGTGGCGAAGAACTACACCAACCTGCGGCGCGAACAGATCGAGCAGGCGCTGGCGCCCGACTTCTGAGGTCCACGCCGCGCGCCGCCGGCCGCCGGTCCCGGGCGTTTGCCGGGGCCGGACGAAGCTTCCCGTGGTCTTGCGCGTGGTCCGCTGTGCGGGGCAGCGGGGCAGCGGGGCAGGGCCAGGACCGGGCGCCGGGCGCCGGGGCCGTTCCCGGCCAGGGCGGTCACCGCCGGATCACCAGCCCGCCGCCCCCGGCCATCGGTCTGCCGGAAGCGTCGGCATCAAGGCGGCGCGGGCGGCACGATGCAGTCCGCGCCGCCAATCCCTCAGGCCGCCGGCGACGGCAGCTCCTTGCGCAGCCAGTCGTCGATCATGCGCTTCTCGTAGCGCAGGGCATCGCTGTCCAGCGGCGCGCCGCGCTGCAGGTAGGACACGTCGTGCAGCTTGCGCTCGCCCTCGGCCAGCACCTGGCCGTCGGCGCCGGTGATGCGGAACTTCAGCTCCATGCGCGGCGGATAGTGGTCGCGCATGAAGCGCACGTGGTCCAGGTTCGGACCGCGCCACGGCTCGTAGCGGCCGGCACGCTGGATGTCGGTGATGGTCACTTCCATGCGCGCGCCCTCGGGCAGGCGCTTGGCGGCGTTCTTCTGCAGGTGCCGGGCCAGCTCGGCGACCCAGTCGCCATGCGCGGCTTCCCAGCGGTTGCCGCTGTAGCGCAGGTCGGAGAACTGCGCCGGGTCCTCCCAGGACACGCTGACCGGATCCTGCTCCGGCAGCGCGCGCGGGGCATCGGGATCGGTGACGCTCCTGGCGGCCGGCGCCACGGCCGGCAGCGCGGCCAGGGCCAGCAGCAGGAGCATGGATGGGGCTTTCATGTTCCGCTCCGGTATCGCGTTGACCTGCAGCGAATATGCGCCCGCGCGCATGCCCCGGCAAGGTGGCGCGGGCCAGCCGTTGCGGTCGCTTCAGGCGCACGGCGCAACGCTTTCCTTGCGCCGGATGGCCCCGGAACCACGCCTTCCGACACGGTGCGCGAGGGGCGCACGGCGCTAGAATCGCAGGTCCGCTCCTTCCCCCCGGATTCCGCATGAGCGTTCCCGCGCAGGCCCCGGCGCGCGCCGCCGGGCTGGCCATCGTTTTCGCCCTGGCCATCGTCTACGTGGTCTGGGGTTCGACCTACCTCGGCATCCGCTTTGCCCTGGAAGGCGGATGGCCGCCGCTGCTGGCCGTCTCCGGCGCGCGCTTCGTCGTCGCCGGCGCGGCCATGTACGCCTTCCTGCGCTGGCGCGGGGTACCGGCCCCGACCCGCGCGCAGTGGAAGAACCTGGCGGTGATGGGTTTCGCCCTGCTGCTGCTGGGCAACGGCTGCGTGGTGCTGAGCGAGCAGAGCGTGTCCTCCGGCCTGGCCGCGGTGGCGGTGGCCTCGGTGCCGCTGTGGATGGGCGTGTTCGGCGCGATCTACGGCCAGCGCCCCACCCGGATCGAATGGCTGGGCATCGCCATCGGCTTTGCCGGCGTACTGTGGCTCAACGCCGGCAGCAGCCTCACCGCCAGCCCCGTGGGCCTGGTCCTGCTGCTGGTGGCGCCGGTCGGCTGGGCGTTCGGCTCGGTGTGGTCGCGCGGGCGCGACCTGCCGTCGCCGTTCATGGCCGCGGCCGGGCAGATGCTGTGCGGCGGGGCCATGATCGTCGCCACCGGCCTGCTGCGCGGCGAGTCGCTGCCGGCCGCGCCGACCCTCCACGGCACCCTGGCCCTGGGCTACCTGGCGCTGTTCGGCTCGATCGTGGCCTTCAGCACCTACGTGTGGCTGCTGCACCACGTGCGCCCGGTGCTGGTCAGCAGCTACGCCTACGTCAACCCGGCCATTGCCGTGGCCCTGGGCGCGTGGCTGGCCGGCGAGCGCTTCACCGCGCACGACCTGGGTGCCATGGCGGTGATCCTGGCCGGCGTGGTCACCATCACCCTGGCGCGGGTGCTGCGCCGATGAGCACCGCCGCTCCGTCCATCGACCGCCGCGGCCTGGCGGTCACCGCCGGCACCTTCGTGCTGTGGGGCGTGGTGCCGGTGTACTGGCACCTGCTGAAGAACGTGCCGGCCATGCAGATCATGGCCCACCGCGTGGTCTGGAGCGCCCTGCTGGTGGTGGCCTGGCTGCTGCTCAGCGACGGCCTGGGCTGGCTGCGCAGGCTGGCCGCGCAGCCGCGCGCGCTGCCGGCGCTGGCGCTGAGCGCGGTGCTGATCGCGTTCAACTGGGGGTTGTACATCTGGGCGGTCAACGCCGGCCACGTGGTCGAGACCAGCCTGGGCTACTTCATCAACCCGCTGGTCAACGTGGTGCTGGGCGTGCTGGTGCTGCACGAGCGCCTGCGCCGGGTGCAGTGGATCGCGGTGGGCTGCGCCGCGCTGGGCGTGGCCTGGCTGACCGTGCAGGCCGGCTCGCCGCCGTGGATCGCGCTGGGCCTGGCCGCCTCGTTCGGCCTGTACGGGCTGGTGCGCAAGCTGGTGGCGGTGGATCCGGTGGCCGGCCTGGGCCTGGAAAGCCTGTACCTGTTCCTGCCCTCGCTGGCCTACGTGCTGTGGGCCGAGGCCGGGCACGGCGGCAGCTTCGCCAGCGGCTGGGGCTGGGGCACGGACCTGCTGCTGGTGTTCGGCGGCGTGGTCACCGCGGTGCCGCTGATCGGCTTCGCCTATGGCGTGCGCCGCATCCCGCTGAGCGTGGTCGGGCTGCTGCAGTACATCGCCCCGACCCTGCAGCTGCTGCTGGGCGTGTGGTTCTTCCACGAGCCGTTCGGCGCCGGCCGCGCGCTCGGTTTCGGCGCGATCTGGCTGGGACTTGCGCTGTACGCGGGCGAGGGCCTGTGGCGCGCGCGCAGCCGCTCCTAGCCCGGAAACGGCAACGGCGCCACAAAAGCCGGCGCCGCTGGGCGACAATCGCGGCATGACCACCACCATCCACATCCTCGGGATCGCCGGCACCTTCATGGGCGGCGTGGCGGCGCTGGCGCGCGAACTGGGCTACAGCGTCGAAGGCAGCGACCAGGCGGTATACCCGCCGATGTCCACCCAGCTGGAGAAGCTGGGCATCCAGCTGCGCCAGGGCTACGACCCGGCGCATATCTCCCCCGACGCGGTGGAGGTGGTGATCGGCAACGCCCTCTCGCGCGGCAACCCGGCGGTGGAGCAGGTGCTGGACGACGGCCGCCGCTACACCTCCGGCGCGCAGTGGCTGGCCGAGCACGTGCTGCCCGGGCGCACCACCCTGGCGGTGGCCGGCACCCACGGCAAGACCACCACCACCAGCCTGCTGGCCTTCCTGCTGCAGGCCGCTGGGCGCGACCCGGGCTTCCTGGTCGGCGGCGTCGCCGAGGACTTCGGCACCTCGGCGCGGGTGGGCGGCGGCCGCGAGTTCGTGGTCGAGGCCGACGAGTACGACACCGCCTTCTTCGACAAGCGCAGCAAGTTCGTGCACTACCGGCCGACGGTGGCGATCCTCAACAACCTCGAGTACGACCACGCCGACATCTTCCCGGACCTGGCCGCGATCCAGCGCCAGTTCCACCACCTGGTGCGCACCGTGCCGCGCGCCGGCCGGCTCGTCGTCAACGGCGAAGACGCGCACCTGGCCCAGGTGCTGGCGATGGGCTGCTGGACCCCGGTGGAGACCTTCGGCCTGGAGGGCGCGGAGGTGGCCATCGCGCGCGCCGGCGGCGGTGCCGGCTTCGACTGGAGCGCGCGCCTGCTGGCCGCCGACGGCAGCCAGTTCGTGGTGCTGCATGACGGCCGCGAAGTGGCGAGCGTGCACTGGCCGCTGCTGGGCCGGCACAACGTGCTGAACGCGCTGGCGGCGCTGGCCGCGGCGCACGCGGTGGGCGTGTCGCCGGCCGATGTGGCCCCGGCGCTGGCCGGCTTCCACAGCGTCAAGCGCCGCCTGGAGGTGCTGGGCACCCCGGCCGGCGTCACCGTGTACGACGACTTCGCCCACCATCCCACCGCCATCCGCACCACCCTCGAAGGCCTGCGTGCCAGGGTCGGCGATGCGCGCATCGTGGTGGCGATGGAGCCGCGCAGCAATTCCATGCGCCTGGGCGCCCACGCCGACGCGCTGGCGCCGTCGCTGGACATCGCCGACGTGGTCGTGTTCCTGCATCGTCCGGAGCTGGCCTGGGACGCCGGCAAGGTGGTGGCCGCGGTGCGCGGCCAGGCGCAGGCGGTGCCGGATACCGACACCCTGCTGGCGCGCCTGGGCGAGCTGGTGCAGGCGGGCGACCACGTGGTGTTCATGTCCAACGGCGGCTTCGACGCGGCGCCGCGGCGCTTCGTGGCGATGCTGGAAGGGCGCGACTGACCACGCCGCCGTGACGCCGCCTTGAACGGGCGGCGTTACCCTGCCGGCGAGCCGAACGCCATCGCACCGTGCCCAGTACCGAAGCCCTGCCGCTGTTCCCGCTGCACACCGTGCTGCTGCCCGGCGCGCCGCTGGGACTGCGCGTGTTCGAGCGCCGCTACCTGGACCTGGTCGCCGAGTGCGGCCGCCAGGGCCGCAGTTTCGGCGTGTGCATGATCCTGGAGGGCGAGGAGAGCGGCGCGCCGGCGACGCCGGCGGCGTTCGGGGTGGAGGCGCTGATCGAGGACTTCGGCAGCGAGCCGGGCGGGGTGCTGACCCTGGCAGTGCGCGGTGCGCGCCGGTTCCGGGTCAGCCGCACCAGCGTGCGCGACAACGGCCTGCTGGTCGGCCAGGTGCGCTGGCGCGACCAGCGGCAAGAACCCGGCAGCGGCGCGCGGCTGCTGCCCGAGCACGCGGTGCTGGGCACCCTGCTGGGCGAACTGCTGCAGAAGGTGGGCGGGCTGCACGACGCACCCAACCTGCGCCTGCTGGAGGACGCCGAATGGGTGGGCTGGCGCCTGGCCGAGATCCTGCCGATCAGCGAGGAGCAGCGCCTGGCCCTGCTGCAGCAGGACGACCCGCACCGGCGCCTGCAGCAGCTGCTGCTGTGGATGGACGAGTAGGGCAGGGGCGCCGGGGACGCGCTTACACACGGCCGTGAGGCCTGCACGGCGACCATGGGCCACGGCCGACAGGCCGCACCGCCCATCCGCCGCCCGCGGCGTACCCCCGGAGGACCCGCCATGGTCGCAACCGTCGAACGCCGGTATGCACCCGCCTTCCATCCCGTCCACGCGCTGCTTGTCGGCGGCGCGCTCTCGCTGATCCTCGGCACGCTGCTGTCCGACATCGCCTACGCGCGCACCTACGAGATCCAGTGGATCAACTTCGCCGCCTGGCTCAACGCCGGCGGCCTGGTGCTGGCCGCCATCGCCCTGGTGTGCTCGCTGTTCGGCCTGGCGCCTTCGCGCCGCACCCGCGGCACCGTGCTGCACTGCGTGCTCTGGCTGGTGGCGTGGATCCTGGCCTTCCTCAACGCTCTGGTCCATGCGCGCGACGCCTGGGCCAGCATGCCGATGGGCCTGGTGCTTTCGGTGCTGGTCTTCGCGACCGCCCTGGTGGCGACCTTCTTCGCGGCCTGGCCGCTGCGCACGGGAGGTGTGCGATGAACCGCCTCAAGCTGCTTGCCGCCGCCAGCGCCATCGTCGTGCTGGCCGCCTGCAATCCCCAACCCGGACCGGTGCAGTACGGCGCCAACCCCGGGCTTCCGGAACCCAGGCGCGGCCTGCTGCCGGAGATGAAGATCGCCGATCCCTCCGAATGGGGCGACCGGGTGCCGGTCGTGCCGGAAGGCTTCGAGGTGCGCGCCATCGCGCGCGACCTGCGCATCCCGCGCCAGACCCTGGTGCTGCCCAACGGCGACATCCTGGTGGCCGAGGGCCGGGGCGGCAACGCGCCGCCGCTCAAGCCCAAGGACGTGATCGCCGGGCCGATCAAGGCCGCCGGCACCACCCAGGTTCCCGGCGGCAACCGCCTGACCCTGCTGCGCGACGCCGATGGCGACGGCGAGTACGAACTGCAGACCGTGTTCGCCGAGGACCTCGACGCGCCCTACGGCCTGGCCCTGGTCGGCAACAACCTCTACGTGGCCAACCAGGACGCGGTGGTGCGCTTCGACTACCAGCCGGGCATGACCCAGGCCCGCGCCGGCAAGCCGCAAGTGCTCACGAAGCTGCCTTCGGAGATCAACCACCACTGGACCAAGGCGATGACCGCCAGCGCCGACGGCCGCTTCCTGTACGTGGGCATCGGCTCCAACAGCAACATCACCGAGCGCGGGATGATGGCCGAGCAGGACCGCGCGGTGGTCTGGGAGATCGACACCGCGACCGGCATGCACCGCGAATACGCCGGCGGCCTGCGCAACCCTACGGCGCTGGCGATCCAGCCCGGCAGCGGCCAGCTGTGGGCGGTGGTCAACGAGCGCGACGAGATCGGCCCGGACCTGGTCCCCGACTACCTGACCTCGGTGCGCGAGGGCGGCTTCTACGGCTGGCCCTGGGCCTACTGGGGCCAGAACGTCGACACCCGGGTCAAGCCGGAGAACCCGGAGAAGGTCGCCGCCACGATCACCCCGGACTATGCCCTGGGCGCGCACGTGGCGGCGCTGGGCCTGGACTTCTCCAGCCCGGTGATGGGACCGGAATACGCCGAGGGTGCCTTCGTCGGCATGCACGGCAGCTGGAACCGCGCCGAGCCGGTGGGCTACAAGGTGGTGTTCGTGCCGTTCCGCAACGGCCGACCTGCCGGCGACCCGATCGACTTCGCCACCGGCTTCCGCGACGACGACGGCACCACCCGCGGCCGCCCGGTGGGCGTGACCGTGGATCCGCGCGGGGCCCTGGTCATCGCCGACGACCTGGCCAACATCGTCTGGCGGATGGCGCGGACCGGCGCGGCCGCGCCGCCGCCGGGCCCCCCGCCGCCGGCCACGGACCAGGCCGGCGGGGAGGATACGGAGACGGTGCCCGAGGCCGGTACCGGGCCCTGATCCGGCCGCCGCCGGACCCGGCCACCGCCGGGGCCGGGGGGTGCCGGCGGCGCGTTCCTACAGCGTCCGTTGCGGGGCGGCTCCTATAATCCGCCGATGAATTCTTCCTGGATGGAAGCCACCCTGGCCTGGATCGGGGAACACCCCCTGCTGGCCGGCGTGGTGATCTTCGCGATCGCCTTCTGCGACGCGCTCATCATCGTCGGGGCCGTGGTCCCGGCCCTGCCACTGCTGTTCGCGGTGGGCGTGCTGATCGGCATGGGCGAGATCTCCGGCCCGTACGCGGTGGCCAGCGCGGCCCTGGGCGCCATGGCCGGCGACGCCATCAGCTACTGGGTCGGCCTGCGCTGGGGCGACCGCCTGCGCGGGGTCTGGCCGTTCAGCCGCTACCCGCAGCTGCTGGAGCGCGGCGAGACCCTGTTCCGGCGCAATGCCTTCAGCGCGATCCTGCTGGCCCGCTACGTCGGCGCGATCCGCCCGTTCGTCCCGGCCATTGCCGGCATGGCCAGGATGCCGGTGCGACGCTACTTCACCGCCTCCGGCCTGGCCTGCGTGTCCTGGGGCGTGCTGTTCCTGGCCCCGGGCTGGGTCCTGGGCCGGGCCTACGACGCGGTGGCCGCGGTGGCCGGCCACCTGGTGGTGGTGCTGGGCCTGCTGCTGGCGGTGCTGGCGCTGGCCTGGGCGGTGGTGCTGTACACCTACCGCTGGTTCGCCGAGCACGCCGACGCCGTGCTGGCGCGGATGCTGGCCTGGTCGCACCGGCATCCGGTGCTGGGCGAGTACTCGGTGGCGGTGTTCGACCCGCAGCGGCGCGAGTCGGTGCCGCTGGCGCTGCTGGCGGTGCTGCTGCTGGCCATCGGCTGGGTGTGGTTCGCCCTGCTGCTGGTGGTGGTCGGCCACGGCGAGCCGCTGGGCGTGGACCTGGCGGTACACCAGCTGATGCTGTCCCTGCGCAACCCGCTGGCCGACTACCCGCTGGCGGCGCTGGCCTCGCTCGGCGACTGGCCGGTGCTGGCCCCGGCCTGCGCCGCGGCGCTGGGCTATTTCGCCTGGCGCCAGCGCTGGATGGCCGCCGCGCACTGGCTGGCGGCGCTGGGCTTCGGCCTGGCCCTGACCTGGCTGCTGGGCGCGACCATCAACGTGGTGCGCCCGCCCTCGGCCAGCAGCGGCTTCGGCTTCCCCTCGATCGCGGTGACCATGTCCACCATCGCCTTCGGCTTCTTCGCCGTGCTGATCGCGCGCGAGCTGCCGGGGCGCGACCGGGTCTGGCCGTACATGGTCTCCGGCCTGGTGGTGGCGGTCATCGGCTTCGCCCGCCTGTACCTGGGCGCGCACTGGCTCAGCGACGTGGTCGGCGGGATGCTGCTGGGCATCGTCTGGCTGCTGGTGCTGGGCATCGCCTACCGCCGCCGCTTCAACCGCTCGTTCTGGGTCAAGCCGGTGGCGGCGGCGTTCTACGGCGTGTTCGCGTTGGCCGCGCTGTGGTACGCGCCGCGCAACATCGAGGCCAAGCTGGCCAAGTTCGAGCCGCCGGGGCCGGCGATCGAGGTCCAGGACCTGCAGGCCTGGTGGCAGCGCGACTGGGCGCTGCAGCCGGCGCGCCGCAACGAGTTCGACGACGCCCAGCGCTGGCCGCTGGACGTGCAGGTGGCCGGCCCGCTGGGCCCGCTGCGCGAGCGCCTGGAGGCGCAGGGCTGGAAGGTGCAGCCGCAGGCGCGCTGGGAGCAGGCGCTGAACATGTTCGACGAGGACGTGTGGCCGGCCGGCGTGCCGGTGCTGCCGGCGACCCTGGACGCACGCACCGAGGCCCTGCTGATGGTGCGCGAGGGCGCCCGCCCGGACCGCCGCATCGTGCTGCGGCTGTGGGCGGCGCCGGTGCAGCTGCGCCCGGGGCACCAGCCGCTGTGGATCGGCACCGCGCAGACCCTGCACTTCACCCCCGCGTTCGACGTGCTGGCCACCTGGCGCCCGCATGCCGACGCCGACCCGGCGCTGGAGCGGATCGTGGAGGCGGTGGCCGACCTGCCGCACCAGGTCGAGCCGCACCCGGTCTCGGGCCTGCCCACGCTGCGCCTGCGCACCGCCGCGGCCGGCGCGGAAGCGGCACGCTAGCGCGCCGCCCGCGGCGGCGACGCACGCGACCGCGCACGCGCAGCGCGTGCCGGGCGACAATGCGCGTCCCCCGTTGTACCTGGAGACGCGCATGACCAGCCTCGCCGGCAAGACCCTGTTCATCACCGGTGCCTCGCGCGGCATCGGCCTGGCCATCGCCCTGCGCGCGGCGCGCGACGGCGCCAACGTCGCCATCGCCGCCAAGTCCGCGGTGCCCAACCCGAAGCTGCCGGGCACCATCCATACCGCGGCCGAAGCGGTGGACGCCGCCGGCGGCCGCGGCCTGGCGCTGAAGTGCGACATCCGCGAGGAAGACCAGGTGCAGGCCGCGGTGGCGGCCACGGTGGACGCCTTCGGCGGCATCGACATCCTGGTCAACAACGCCAGCGCGATCTGGCTGCGTGGCACCCTGGACACGCCGATGAAGCGCTTCGACCTGATGCAGCAGGTCAACGCCCGCGGCAGCTTCCTCTGCGCCCAGGCCTGCCTGCCGCACCTGCTCAAGGCCGCCAACCCGCACATCCTGACCCTGGCGCCGCCGCCGAACCTGGACCCGAAGTGGTGGGCCCCGCACACCGGCTACACCCTGGCCAAGATGGGCATGAGCTTCGTCACCCTGGGCCTGGCCGCCGAGTTCGGCTCGCGCGGCGTGGCGGTCAACGCGCTGTGGCCGCGCACGGTGATCGCCACCGACGCGCTGAACATGATCCCGGGCGTGGAGCCGGCGCGCTGCCGCAAGCCGCAGATCATGGCCGACGCCGCGCACGCGGTGCTGGTGCGGCCGGCGGCCGGCTTCAGCGGCAAGTTCCTGATCGACGAGGAGGTGCTGCGGCAGGCCGGCGTGGAGGATTTCTCCGGCTACGCGGTGGATCCGGCGCAGCCGCTGCTGCCGGACCTGTTCCTGGACTGAGCCGCGCCGGCGCGCACCCTCCTACAATGGGCGATCCCTCCGCCATGGAAGCACCATGAAGTACCTGCACGCGATGATCCGGGTCCACGACCTGGAAAAGACCAGCCGCTTCTTCACCGAGGGCCTGGGCCTGAAGCAGACCCGGCGCATGGACAACGAGGCCGGGCGCTACACCCTGGTCTACTTCGGCGCCCCGGAGAACCCGGAGGCGGAGATCGAGCTGACCTACAACTGGCCGCCGGAGGACGGTTCGGCACCGGAGGACTACGGCAGCGCCCGCAACTTCGGCCACCTGGCCTTCGAGGTCGACGACATCTACGCCATCTGCGCGCACCTGCAGTCCATGGGCGTGACCATCAACCGCCCGCCGCGCGACGGCCGCATGGCCTTCGTCCGCACCCCGGACCTGATCTCGATCGAGCTGCTGCAGAAGGGCGAGGCCCTGCCGCCGGCCGAGCCGTGGGCGTCGATGCCCAACACCGGCACCTGGTAAGCCGGCAGGATCGCGGCGCGGGATCGCCGCGCCGCGTGCCGCTCAGCCGGCCAGCGCCTGCTCCAGGTCGGCGACCAGGTCGTCGGCGTGCTCCAGGCCCACCGACAGCCGCAGCAGGCCGCCGGGCGTGGTCGAGGCCGGGCCTTCGATCGAGGCGCGGTGCTCGACCAGCGATTCGGTCGAACCCAGCGAGGTGGCATTGGTGAACAGGCGCATGCGCGAAGCCACGGCCAGCGCCGCCTCGCGTCCGCCGGCTACCTCGAACGACAGCATGCCGCCGAAGTCGCGCATCTGCGCCGCGGCCACCGCGTGCTGCGGATGCGAGGCCAGGCCGGGGTAATGCACCGCCGACACCTTCGCATGGCCGGCGAGGAACTCCGCCACCCGGCGCGCGTTGCGGCAGTGCCAGTCCATCCGCGCCGGCAGCGAGCGCACGCCGCGCAGGATCATCCACGCCGCGAACGGCGAGGCGGTGGCCCCGCCCAGCAGGCGCAGCTGGTGGCAGGCGGCGGCGTGTTCGCCGTCCTCGGCGAAGGCCAGTACTCCCCCCATCACGTCGCCATGGCCGCCCAGGTACTTGGTGGCCGAATGCAGGACGATGTCCGCGCCCAGCGCCAGCGGCTGCTGGATCACCGGCGGGGCGAAGGTGCCGTCCACCAGCAGGCGCGCGCCGGCCTGGTGGGCAATGGTCGCCAGCGCGGCGATGTCGCTGACCTTCAGCAGCGGGTTGGACGGGGTCTCCGCCCACAGCAACGCGGTGTTGGGCCGTAGCGCGGCGCGCACCGCGTCCAGGTCGGTGAAGTCGACGATGGTGCATTCCAGGCCCCAGCGCGGGAACTGCTGCGCGGCCAGGACCCGGAACGAGAAATAGCTGTCGTCGCACAACAGCACGTGGCTGCCCGGCGGCAGCGCCTGCAGCGCGGTGGCGCCGGCGGCCATGCCGGTGGGGAACAGCAGCGCCCGCTTCGCACCTTCCAGCGCCGCCAGCACCTGCTCGGTCTCCTGCTGGGTCGGGTTGTCGTAGCGCTGGTACAGGAAGCCCTGCGGCAGCTGGCCGTCGGGCGTGTGCTCGAAGGTGGTGGCCAGCTGCAGCGGCGGCGACAGCGCGCCGCTGGCCGGGTCGGGACGGCTGCCGGCGCGGGCGGCGAGGGTTTCGATGCGGGACATGGCGGTCGGTCGTTGGGAGCGGAGGCGCCGCTGCGCGGCAGCCCGATGATACGCGAGCCCGGCACCGGTCCGGCGACGGCGTGGCGGCATCGCCGAACGAGGCGGATAATGGCCCACCGGCCCCGTGCCGGCCTTCTTCCACGGATATTCCACTGCCATGAACGCCACGACGCCGGCTGCCGGCGACACCGCCTCCCTGATCGACCTTGGCCACCGCTATTTCCTGCCCGTGTACCGGCAGCGCGAGCTGGTGCTGGAGCGAGGCCAGGGCGCGCGACTGTGGGACAGCGAGGGCCGCGAGTACGTGGACTTCGCCGCCGGCATCGCCGTGTGCGGCCTCGGCCACAACGACCCGGACCTGCATGCGGCCCTGGTCGAGCAGGCAGGCAAGCTCTGGCACACCAGCAACATCTTCTTCAGCGAGCCGCCGCTGCGCCTGGCCGAGGAGCTGGTGACCGCCAGCCGCTTCGCCGAGCGCGTGTTCCTGTGCAATTCCGGCGCCGAGGCCAACGAGGCCGCGATCAAGCTGGTGCGCAAGTGGGCCACTGCCCAGGGGCGTCCGCCGCAGCAGCGGGTGATCGTCACCTTCCGTGGCAGTTTCCATGGCCGCACCCTGGCCGCGGTCACCGCCACCGCCCAGCCGAAGTACCAGGAAGGCTACGAGCCGCTGCCCGGCGGTTTCCGTTATGTGGACTTCAACGACATCGTGCAGCTGGAGACGGCGATGGCCGCCGGCGACGTGGCCGCGGTGATGCTGGAGCCGGTGCAGGGCGAGGGCGGCGTGATGCCGGCCGCCTCCGGCTTCCTCAAGCAGGTGCGCGCGCTGTGCGACAAGCACAATGCACTGCTGGTGCTGGACGAGATCCAGGCCGGCATGGGCCGCACCGGCACCCTGTTCGCGCACTGGCAGGACGACGTGGTCCCGGACATCGTCACCCTGGCCAAGGCCCTGGGCGGCGGCTTCCCGATCGGCGCCATGCTCGCCGGCCCGAAGGTCGCCGAGGCCATGGGCTTCGGCGCCCACGGCACCACCTTCGGCGGCAACCCGCTGGCCGCCGCGGTGGCGCGCGTGGCCCTGCGCAAGCTGGCCTCGCCGCAGATCGCGGCCAACGTCTCGCGCCAGTCGCACGCGCTGCGCGAGGGCCTGGCCGCGATCGGCGGGGAGTTCGGCGTGTTCGCCCAGGTGCGCGGCCGCGGCCTGATGCTGGGCGCCGTGCTCAACTCCGAATACGCGGGCCGCGCCGGCGAGATCCTCGACCTGGCCGCGCACGAGGGCCTGCTGCTGCTGCAGGCCGGCCCGGACGTGCTGCGCCTGGTCCCGGCGTTGAACATCACCAGCGAGGACGTTGCCGAAGGGCTGAAGCGCCTGCGCGCGGCCATCGCCGCCTTCGTCGCCTCGCGCTGACGAATGGCGGCTGCGTCTTCTGCCAGATCCTGGCCGGCCACGCGCCGGCCAGTGTCGTCTGGGAAGACGCCCACGTGGTGGCGCTGATGGACCTGCGCCAGGCCGTGCCCGGTCAAGTGCTGGTGATCCCGCGCCTGCACGCCGAAACGCTTTACGACCTGGACGAGGACGCCTCCGCCCACCTGATGCGGGTGGCGCACCGTATCGCGCTGGCCTTGCGCGGCACGCTCGATCCCGATGGCCTGAACCTGTGGCAGTCCAACGGCGAGGCCGGCGGCCAGGAAGTGCCGCACTTCCACCTGCACGTGCATCCGCGCCGCATGGGCGATGGCCTGCTGGATGTCTATCCGGCCGGTGCCCCGGTGCCCGCGCCGCGCGAACAGCTTGATGCATTGGCGCTGACGCTACGGCAGCAGTTGGAGCAGGGCGCGCGCTCCTGATGCCGCCGGGCGCCGCTACCGCGTGCGCTCACCGGCGCTGATGCAACGCCCCTGGCACGCCCAGCGCCGTGCCGGACCGATGGCTCACAACAGCCCCGTAGCCCGGATAAGCGAAGCGCATCCGGGATCCCCGCGGGCTGGGCCGTGGCGCGTCCCGGATGCGGCCTTCGGCCTTATCCGGGCTACTCATCTGGTGGTGTCGACGCGGTCAGTGGCGCGGGCGAGGGGGGCGACCGTCACTACCATCCCTTTACAGGGGGAGAGGGGGAGGCACCCAGCCCGGTAGGCCCTGTAGCCCGGATAAGCGAAGCGCATCCGGGATCCCCGCGGGCTGGGCCGTGGCGCGTCCCGGATGCGGCCTTCGGCCTTATCCGGGCTACTCATCTGCTTGTGTCGACGCGATTAGTGGCGCGGGGAGGGGATCGACCGTCACTACCATCCCCTTTACCGGTGGGAGAGGGGGAGGCACCCAGCCCCATAGGCTCCGTAGCCCGGATAAGCGAAGCGCATCCGGGATCCCCGTGGGCTGGGCCATGGCGTGTCCCGGATGCGGCCTTCGGCCTTATCCGGGCTACTCATCTGCTGGTGTCGACGCGGTCAGTGGCGCGGGCGAGGGGACCGACCGTCACTACCATCCCTTTACAGGGGGAGAGGGGGAGGCACCCAGCCCGGTAGGCCCTGTAGCCCGGATAAGCGAAGCGCATCCGGGATCCCCGCGGGCTGGGCCGTGGCGCGTCCCGGATGCGGCCTTCGGCCTTATCCGGGCTACGCGTCCGCTGATGTCGACGCGGTTGGTGGCGTCCCCTCTCGCCGTGGAGAGGGGCGTGCACTCAGGCCAGGCCGAAGCGTTGCAGGACACGGCCCAGTGCGCGCGCATCGCGTACGCTGTCGGCGTGCAGGCCGGCGCGGCGCGCGCCCTGCACGTTGACGAACAGGTCGTCGACGAAAAGGGTTTCGCCGGCGTTCCAGCCCAGGCGTTCGAGCGCGCGCAGGTAGACCTGCGGATCGGGCTTGCGCCCGCCCAGGCTGCCGCTGCACAGCACGCGGCGGTCCAGACGCGGCCGCAGCGGCGCGACGATGTGCGGGATCGCGCGCGCCATCAGTTCGCCGTTGTTGGTCAGCACCGCCATCGGTACGGCCGGATCCAGCGCCAGCAGGCGTGCGATCGCCCGGGCATCGGCGTGGGTGGCGGCCATGCGTGCATCCAGCCACGCGTCCTCGCCCACGGGCGTGCCGATGCCTTCGCTCAGTGCCTGCAGGTAGTCGGCCGTGGAAATCTCGCCGGCGTCGTAGCGCGCTTCCAGCCCTGAGCCGTACAGCGCCTGCCAGACCTGCTCGAAGCCGGTGCCCGCATGGGCAGCCAGGTGCGCCACCCGCTGCTCGCGCCGGTAGTGCGCCAGCACGTTGTCGAAATCCAGCAGCAGCTGGTGGATGCGCGGTTTCATCCGGGCGCCCCGTCCTCCGCGTCCGCGCTCACTCTTCACGCGGCAGCACGGCGCCGCACTTGCGGCAGTGCCAGGCATCGGCCTCGTGGTCGTCCAGTCCGCAGCTGCCGCAGCGCGCCTGGCGCCGGCGCGGCTGCAGCGAGCGCGCCAGCTCGGCGGTGTAGATGCCGGTGGGCACGGCGATGATGCTGTAGCCGATCACGATCAGCAGCGAGGTGACGAAGCGGCCGAACGGGGTGGCCGGGGCGATGTCGCCGAAGCCGACGGTGCCGACGGTCACGATCGCCCAGTACATGCCGGCGGGGATGCTGGTGAAGCCGTTGTCCGGGCCCTCCACCACGTACATCAGCGCACCGAACACCACCACGATGGTCAGCAGCGCGGCGATGAACACCAGGATCTTGCGCCGGCTGCGCACCAGCGCCTGGATCAGCACCCCGGCCTCGCTGGAATACTCCACCAGCTTGAGCACCCGGAACACGCGCAGCAGGCGCAGCGCGCGGATCACGGTGAACGAGGCGGTGGCCGGGAACAGCAGCGACAGGAAGGTGGGCAGGATCGCCAGCAGGTCGATGACGCCGAAGAAGCTGAAGGCATAGCGCAGCGGCCGCTTCACCACCCACAGCCGCACGCCGTATTCCACGGCGAAGGCCAGGGTGAACAGCCACTCGGCCGCGTACAGCCAAGCGTGCCAACGCACCTTCACCGAGGGCATGGAGTCCAGCAGCACCACCGCCACGCTGGCCAGGATGACCAGGATCAGCGCCAGGTCGAAGTTGCGCTCGTCCGGGGCGTCGTGGTGGAAGATCACCCGGAACCAGCGGTAGCGCCGGCCTTCGCTGGAGGCCGGCAGGTGCTCGCGCTCGAACAGGCTGCCGCCGTCCGCGCGCGGGCCGGCGCCGGGCTCAGCCGGCGCGGTCATCGGCCAGGCTCCGGAACGCGGCGCGCGCGGCCTCGAGGGTGGCGTCGATCACCGCGCCGTCGTGGGCGCTGGAGAGGAAGCCGGCCTCGTAGGCGCTCGGGGCCAGGAACACGCCGCGCTCGAGCATGGCGTGGAAGAAGCGGTTGAACGCGGCGGTGTCGCAGGCGGTGGCCTGGGCATAGGTCTCCACCTTCTGGTCGGTGAAGAACAGGCCGAACATGGCGCCGACGTGATTGGTGGTCAGCGGCACGCCGGCCTCGCGCGCGGCGGCCTCGAAGCCCTCGCACAGCTGCGCGGTGGCCGCGGCCAGGCGCGCGTGGAAGCCCGGCTCCTGGATCAGCTGCAGCATGGCCAGGCCGGCGGCCATGGCCACCGGATTGCCGCTCAGCGTGCCGGCCTGGTAGATCGGGCCGGCCGGGGCGATCTGCTGCATCAGTTCGCGGCGGCCGCCGTAGGCGCCCACCGGCATGCCGCCGCCGATGATCTTGCCGAAGGTGGTCAGGTCCGGGGTGATGCCGTAGTGCGCCTGGGCACCGCCCAGGGCCACGCGGAAGCCGGTCATCACCTCGTCGAAGATCAGCAGCGCGCCGTGCTTCGTGCACAGCTCGCGCAGGTGCTGCAGGTAGCCCGGGCGCGGCGGGATGCAGTTGGCATTGCCCACCACCGGCTCGATGATCACCGCGGCGATCTCGCCGCCGATCTCCCCGAACAGCTTCGTGGCGCCCTCGAAGTCGTTGTAGCTGAGGGTGGCGGTCAGCTCGCTGAGGCCGGCCGGCACGCCCGGCGAGGTCGGCACGCCCAGGGTCAGCATGCCGCTGCCGGCCTTGACCAGGAACGAGTCGCCGTGGCCGTGGTAGCAGCCCTCGAACTTGACGACGCGCTGGCGGCCGGTGGCGCCGCGCGCCAGGCGGATCGCCGACAGCGTGGCCTCGGTGCCGGAGTTGACCATGCGCACCATCTCGCAGGACGGCACCAGGCGGGTGATGGTCTCGGCCATCTCCACCTCGGCCTCGCACGGGGCGCCGTAGGACAGGCCGTTGCCGATCGCCTCCTGCACCGCCTCGCGCACCGCCGGGTGGTTGTGGCCGACGATCATCGGGCCCCAGGAGCCGACGTAGTCGATGTAGCGGTTGCCGTCGACGTCGAACAGGTAGGGGCCGTCGGCGCGCTGCACGAAGAACGGCTCGCCGCCCACCGACTTGAACGCACGCACCGGCGAGTTCACGCCTCCAGGCAGCAGCTGCTGCGCGCGGGAGAACAGGGCGTGGGAGCGGTCGTGGTTCATCGGGACGGTTCCAGTGCGGCGAAGCCCCGTATTGTAGGCCCCGCCGCCCGCGGGCGCCCCGCTCAGGCCGCCGGCGTGGCCTGGAAACAGCGCTGGTAGGCCCGCACCGCCGCCAGCGGATCGGGCGCGTCGAACACCCCGCCGATCACCGCCAGCAGGTCGGCGCCGGCCTCGACCAGGGCGCGGCCGTTTTCCGGGGTGATGCCGCCGATCGCCACCCGCGGCACGCCCAGCGCCGCGGCATCGCGCAGCAGGTCCGGGGTGGCGCGCCGGGTCACCACCTTGGTGGTGGTGGGGAAGAACGCGCCGAAGGCCACGTAGCTGGCACCGGCGGCCACCGCCTCGCGCGCAAGCTGCAGGCTGTCGTAGCAGGAGGCGCCGAGGATGGCGTGCGGGCCGAGCAGGGCGCGGGCCGCGGCCAGGGCGCCGTCGTCCTCGCCTAGGTGGGCGCCGGCGGCGCCGATCTCCGAGGCCAGGGCCGCGTCGTCGTTGACCAGCAGCGGCACTCCGGCGCGCGCGCACAGGGCCTGCAGCGCCGCGGCCTGCTCCTGCCTCAGCGCCGCGCTGGCGGCCTTGTTGCGGTACTGCAGCCAGGCCACGCCGGCGCCAAGCAGCGGCCCTACCCGCTGCAGCAGGCGGCTGGTGACCGGCTCGTCCGGGGTGATCAGGTACAGGCCTCGGGGGCGGGGGGCAGGGCTCATCTCGACTCCGTCGTGCGGGCGCCTGTGGGACAATGGCGCCCCTGACGCAGGCCTGCATTATCCGATGAGCGAGACCGACAACGCCCCTTACCGCAGCTGGATGTGCGTGGTATGCGGCTTCATCTACCACGAAGCCGAAGGCTTGCCGGAAGAGGGCATCCCGCCCGGGACGCGCTGGGAGGACATCCCGGACACCTGGACATGCCCGGATTGCGGGGTCACCAAGGACGACTTCGAGATGATGGAGATCTGAGCCGGCACCGCGCCCCGGCGGGCGTGGGCGGGCTCAGTGCAGCACGGTGCGCTGCCCGGCTGCGTCGATCAGGCGTTCGCGGATCGCTTCGGCGTCGGCGGCGTCCGGGGCCAGCTGCAGGTAGCGGCCCAGATCGCGGCGCGCGCCCTCGATGTGCCCCAGCTCCATGTAGGCCAGGCCGCGGTCGCGCAGGGCGTCGGTTTCCTCCGGCACCAGCCGCAGCACGCGGTCGGCGCTGCGCGCGGCGCGCTCCCATTCCCCGGCGGCGGCGTACACGCCGTGCAGGTTGCGCAGCACCCGCGCCAGGATCGCCCGGTGCGGGGCGGGGGTGAGGATCTGCAGCAGCACCCGGTCGTCCGGGACCTCGCCGCCCAGGTGCGGGCGCACCCGCTCGCGCAGCTCCTCCACCGCCAGCGGGCGGCCGCCGTTGAACGGGTCCATCACCAGCAGGCCGCCGTCCACCGGCAGCCGCACCAGGAAGTGCCCGGGGAAGGAGACCCCGTCCAGCGGCACGCCCAGGCGGCGGGCGACCTCCATCTGCACCATCGCCAGCGAGATCGGGTTGCCCAGGCGCCGCTCCAGCACCTGGTTGAGGTAGCTGTTGCGCGGGTCGTAGTAGGCGTCGTGGTTGCCGCTGTAGCCCAGCTCGTCGAACAGGTGGCGGTTGATCGCCGCCATCTTCAGCGCGGTCGACGGGATCGCCTCCACCTCCGGCCGCAGGTGCTCGACGTGCGACTGCACCAGAGCGTCGTACTCGGCCGGGTCCAGCGCCGGGTACTCGTCGCGGGCGATCAGCAGGGCGGTCGGCAACAGGGGCAGCGCGGCATCGTCCAGCGCTGCCAGGGCGTTCCAGTCGGGAAGTTGGATGCGTGTTTTCCCCATGCGCCCAAGACTGGGGTCGGGCGCGGCGACAATCAAGCCCGGGCGCGGCTACTCCGCCGCCGCGGGGATCCCCGGGCCGAAGCGCAGTTCAGCCCCCTCGGCCACGCCCAGCCGCGCCGCCTCGCCGGCGTTGAGCTCCAGCACGTAGCGGGCCGGCGCGCCGCTGGGGTAGACCGGGCAGTCGCGGGTGCGGCACGGCGGCACGTCGCGGTGCTGCGAGACCAGCCGGCGCTGCTCGTCGAAGTACAGGATGTCCAGCGGGATGCGCGTGTTCTTCATCCAGTAGGCCTGCGGCCCGAACCAGTCGTGGATGAAGAGCATGCCGTGGCCCGGCTCCAGCCGCTCGCGGTACATCAGCCCGCGCGCGCGCTGGGCCTCGGTGGCGGCGATCTCGACCTGGAAGCGCTCGCCGGCCAGCTCGACCCAGTGGTCGCTGGCGGCGGCAAGGCCGCTGCACAGCAGCAGCGCGGTCAGGACGGCAAGGCGGCGGAGCAGTCGGGGCATGTGGACCACCACGGACGGAACCAGGCCCGCAAGGTGGGGCAACCCGGCGCGGCGGTCAAGGCCGCGCCGCGGCCGGGCTCAGAGCACCTGCGGCGGCTGGCCGCCGACGATCACGATGTCGGCCGGGCGGCGGGCGAACAGGCCGACGCTGACCACGCCGGGGATCTGGTTGAGTTCGCTCTCCATCTTCACCGGGTCGGTGATGCGGAGGTTGTGCACGTCCAGGATCCAGTTGCCGTTGTCGGTGACCACGCCGTCGCGCCACACCGGCTGGCCGCCGGTCAGTTCCAGGATGCGGCGGGCGACCAGGCTGCGCGCCATCGGGATCACTTCCACCGGCAGCGGGAACTTGCCCAGCACCGGTACCTGCTTGGCCGGATCGATGATGCACACGAAGGTCTCGCTGGCCTCGGCGATGATCTTCTCCCGGGTCAGCGCGGCGCCGCCGCCCTTGATCAGGCGCTTGTGCGGGTCGCACTCGTCGGCGCCGTCCACGTACAGCTTCAGCGGGCCGGCGGCGTTGGCGTCCAACACCTCGATGCCCAGCTCCTTCAGCCGCTTCGTGCTCTGCTCGGAGCTGGAAACGGCGCCGGCAATGCGGTCCTTGATCCGGCCCAGGGCCTCGATGAAGTAGGCCACGGTCGAGCCGGTGCCCACGCCGACGACCATGCCGTCCTCGACGTACTCGATGGCCTTTTCGCCGGCCAGGCGCTTGGCTTCAGACATTGGAGGGCCGTGATTGGTAATTGGTGATTGGTGATTCGTAGGAGCGCTTCGCCGCCCGCTAATCACGAACGGCAAATCACTGCTTTTCCAGCGCCAAGAGTAGCTTCCACTGCGCCGCGGTGACCGGGAACACGGACAGGCGGTTGCCGCGGGCGACCAGGGGGAAGCCTTCGCCGAGCTGGTCGGCGTGCTGCTTGATCTCGTCCAGCGGGATGGTGCGGGCGAGCTTGCGCTCGAAGGCCACGTCCACCAGGTACCAGCGCGGCTGCTCGCGGGTGGCCTTGGGGTCGTAGTAGTCGGACTTCGGGTCGAACTGGGTCTCGTCCGGATAGGCCTCGCTGGCCACGCGGGCGATGCCGACGATGCCCGGGACCTTGGTGTTGGAGTGGTAGAACAGCACCCCGTCGCCGACCTTCATCCCGTCGCGCATGAAGTTGCGCGCCTGGTAGTTGCGTACCCCGTTCCAGGGCTCGGTGCCGACCCGCTCGAGGTCGTCGATGGAAAACGCGTCCGGTTCGGACTTCATCAGCCAGTAGCGGGTGCGGGCGCTCACGTCGGGTCTTTCTCGTGCTGCGGGCTGCTGGCGCCGGGGCGCAGCAGGGTCTGGGTCTCGGTGCAGATCGCGTCGGGGACCACGTCCCACTCCGCCCCCTCCAGCGCCTCGACCTGCTGCACGGAGAAGCCGGCACCCACCAGCCACGGCGGCGCGGCGCGGTCGCGGCGGAACGCGAAGCTGCGATCATACCAGCCGCCTCCCATGCCCAGCCGCTGGCCGCCGGGGTCGAAGCCGACCAGCGGCATCACCACCAGCGACATCGCCGCCGGCTCCAGCGCCGAGGACGGCTCCACGTCCGGCTCGGGAATGCCGAAGCGGTTGGTCACCAGCGGGTCGCCCGAGCGCCATGGCGCGAAGCGCAGCAGCTCGCCGTCCAGCACCGGCAGGCACCAGACCAGGCCCGGGGGCAGCTTCAGCTGCAACACGTGCAGGCCGATCTCGCCGTCCATCGCCCAGTAGCCGGCGACGTAGCCGCGCTGCGGCAGGAAAGGCAGGGCGAGGATGCGTTCGGCCAGCTCCTGCGCGGCGGCGATGCGCACGGCCGGCGGCAGCGCGCGGCGGCGGTCGCGCAGCTGGCGGCGCAGGGTGGGGCGGTCCTGGGTCATGGGCATCCGGGGCGTGGGCGGCGCTGCATGATCGCCGCCGCCGCCGGCCGCGCCAAGCCCGCGACGGTGCCGGCGCGCACAAAAAACGACGCCTCCCGGGGGAGGCGTCGTCGGAAGAATGGTTCTCCACCATGCCGATGCGGCGAAACGACCTTGAACCCGAGGTTCAAGTGGGAACGGTCGGAAACCTTCGGGCTTCCCGCTACATGGCGGACATGCACACCCGGCGTCGTCGCATCCCCGGTGTCGTTTTTAAGGGACAAGGCGAATGTTTTGCCAGCTGTCGAACACGGCAGAGAACGCGGAAGGATTATAGCGTCGCCGCGCGCGCTGCCTAGCCTGCGTGGCGTGAATAGCGAAGATTCCGGCAATGCCTGGTTCAGGGCCGGAAGGCGCGGTCAATCGGACCGCGCATTCAGTCTTGTGGTTTGTCCGTGGCCGGGCCGAGCAGGCTGTCCAGGCGCCGGTCCAGGGTGTCCAGCACCCGCGCCAGCTCGCGCTCGCGGGCGTCGCGTTCCTCGCGCGCCTGTTGCAGTTCGTGGGCCAGGTTCAGCGCGGCCAGCACCGCCAGCCGGTCCAGCGAGACCATGCGGTTGCTGCCGCGGATCTCGCGCATGCGCGAGTCCAGCAGGCGGGCGGCCGCCTGCAGGCTGTCGCGTTCACCCGCCGGCACGCCGACGGTGTACTCGCGGTCCAGGATGCGGACTTCTACCGGCTCGGTGCTCACGTGTGCTGCTCCAGCGACCGCAGCCGCGCGATCATCGCCTCGACCCGGGACCGCGCCTGCTCGTTCTTCAGCAGCAGCTGCGCGCGCTCGGCGACCAGCTGCTCCTGCTGCAGGCGCAGGCTGCGGTTCTCCTCCGCCAGCCGCTGGCAGCGGTCGGCCAGCGCTTCGACCCGCGCGGCGAGGGCGCGGAGGCGGGCGGTGGCGTCGGGCGTGGGTTCCATGGGAGGCCACGATAGGCAGCGCCCCGCGCGCCGGTCAAGCGAGTCCGGACGGCCGGCCACCGGGCCGTCGCGGGCGGATTGATACACTTGGCTCCCCTTCCCGCCCCCGCCCGACATGTCGCAACTGCCCACTCCCCAGGAGGTCGCCGCGGCCAGCCGCGAGCTCGGCCTGGTCGCCTCGCCCGCCGAACTGCACGGCGCCCTCTGCGGCTGGCTGGCCGGGGGCGGCGCCGACGCGCGCGACTGGACCGCCAAGGTCATGGCCGACGAATCCCTGCCGCCGCCGCCCGCCGGCAGCGCCCTGGACCGCCTGCGCGAGGGCAGCGTGGCCCAGCTGGAGGACGGCGAGTTCGCCTTCCAGCTGCTGCTGGCCGACGAGGATGCCAGCGTGCGCCAGCGCGCGCAGGCGCTGTTCGACTGGTGCCGCGGCTTCCTCGGCGCCTTCGGCCTGGCCGCCGGGGCCAAGCCGCCGCTGTCGGAGGAGGGCAGCGAGGCCCTGCAGGACCTCGGCAAGCTGGCCGGGGCCCGGGTGCAGGACATCGACGAGGACGAGGAGGACGAAGCCTCGCTCTCGGAACTGGAGGAATTCGTGCGCGTGGCCACCCTGCTGCTGCATGGCGACTGCGTGCTCGGTCCGCGCCACCGCCGCAGCTTCAACTGACATGCGCAGCGTCACCGGCATCCCCGTCGCCGAATTCGCGCGCCGGCGCCGCCAGCTCATGCGCATGGCCGGCGACGACGCCATCCTGGTGCTCCCGGCCGCGCCGCAGCGCGTGCGCAGCCACGACACCCACTATCCCTACCGGCAGGACTCCGACTTCTGGTACCTGTGCGGCTTCCCCGAGCCGGACGCGGTGCTGGTGCTGGTGCCCGGGCGCAAGCACGGCGAGGCCCTGCTGTTCTGCCGCGAGCGCGACCCGGAGCGCGAGGCCTGGGACGGCCCGCGCTTCGGCCAGGAGGGCGCGGTGGAGGCGTTCGGCCTGGACGACGCCTACCCGATCGACGACCTGGACGACATCCTGCCCGGCCTGCTCGAGGGCCGCTCGCGGGTGTACTACCACTTCGGCCGCGACGCCGAGTTCGACCTCAAGCTGATCGGCTGGGTCAACCGCGTACGCGCCCAGGTGCGCCACGGGGCGCAGCCACCGCACGAGTTCCTGGAGCTGGGCCACCTGCTGCACGAGATGCGCCTGTTCAAGTCGCGCGAGGAGCTGCGGCTGATGGAGAAGGCGGCCGAGATCAGCGTGCGCGCGCACCAGGCGGCGATGCGCGCGGTGCGCCCGGGCATGTACGAATACGAGCTGCAGGCCGAGCTGGAGCGCGTGTTCCGCGCCGCCGACGCCTGCCCGGCCTACGGCAGCATCGTCGGCGCCGGTGGCAATGGTTGCGTGCTGCACTACGTGGCCAACAATGCCCGCATCCGCGACGGCGACCTGGTGCTGATCGACGCCGGCGCCGAGTACCGCAACTACGCCGCCGACATCACCCGCACCTTCCCGGCCAACGGCCACTTCTCGAAGGAGCAGCGCGCGCTGCACGACCTGGTCGGCCGCGCCCAGGCGGCGGCGCTGGAGAAGGCGCGCCCGGGCGAGCCGTGGATCGCCATGCACGAAGCGGCGGTGGAGGCGCTCACCGAGGGCCTGCTGTCGCTGGGCCTGCTCAAGGGCACGCTGCAGAAGAACCTGGCCGCGGAGAGCTACAAGCGCTTCTACCGGCACAAGAGCGGCCACTGGCTGGGCCTGGACGTGCACGACGTCGGCGACTACCGCATCGACGGCGAGTCGCGCCTGCTGGAGCCGGGCATGGTGTTCACCATCGAACCGGGCCTGTACGTGATGCCGGACGACACCACGGTGCAGCCGCGCTGGCGCGGCATCGGCATCCGCACCGAGGACAACGTGGTGGTGACCGGCGACGGCCACCGCATCCTCACCGAAGGCCTGGCCCGCTCGGCCGACGAGATCGAGGCCTTCATGGCCCAACGCTGACCCCTCACCCCATGGGGAGAGGAAAAAGGAAAAGCCCCGGCCTGGCCGGGGCTTCTCCTTCCAACGACCGGCAACGATCAAAGCAACGGCACCAGCAGCAGCGCCACGATGTTGATGATCTTGATCAGCGGGTTGATCGCCGGGCCGGCGGTGTCCTTGTAGGGATCGCCGACGGTGTCGCCGGTGACCGCGGCCTTGTGCGCCTCCGAACCCTTGCCGCCGAAGTTGCCGTCCTCGATGTACTTCTTGGCGTTGTCCCAGGCGCCGCCGCCGGTGGTCATGGAGATGGCCACGAACAGGCCGGTGACGATGGTGCCGATCAGCAGGCCGCCCAGCGCCTTCGGTCCCAGCAGCAGGCCGACGATGATCGGCACCACCACCGGCAGCAGCGAGGGCACGATCATTTCCTTGATCGCCGACCGGGTCAGCATGTCCACCGCGCGGTCGTACTGCGGCTTGGCCGTGCCCTGCATGATCCCGGCGATCTCGCGGAACTGGCGGCGCACTTCCTCGACCACCGCGCCGGCGGCGCGGCCCACCGCCTCCATCGCCATCGCGCCGAACAGGTAGGGGATCAGGCCGCCGACCAGCAGGCCGATGATCACCGTGTGGTCGGACAGGTCGAAGGCGAAGGTCTGCCCCGGGTTGCTGGCCTGCAGGTTGTGGGTGTAATCGGCGAACAGCACCAGCGCCGCCAGCGCCGCCGAGCCGATCGCGTAGCCCTTGGTCACCGCCTTGGTGGTGTTGCCCACCGCGTCCAGCGGATCGGTCACCGCGCGCACCTCCGGCGGCAGCTCGCTCATCTCGGCGATGCCGCCGGCGTTGTCGGTGATCGGGCCGTAGGCGTCCAGCGCCACCACCATGCCGGCCATCGACAGCATCGCGGTGGCGGCGATGGCGATGCCGTACAGCCCGGCCAGCGCGTGCGCGCCCCAGATCGCCGCGCACACCGCCACCACCGGCAGCGCGGTGGCCTTCATCGACACGCCCAGGCCGGCGATGATGTTGGTGCCGTGGCCGGTGGTCGAGGCCTGGGCGACGTGCCGCACCGGACCGTACTCGGTGCCGGTGTAGTACTCGGTGATCCACACGATCAGGCCGGTCAGCACCAGGCCGATCAGCGCGCACACGTAGAGGTTGCCCGGGCCCGCCGGCGAGCCGGCCATCAGCGAGGTGGTCACCGGCCAGAACGCGATCGCCGCCAGCACGCCGGACACGATCACGCCCTTGTACAGCGCGCCCATGATCGAGCCGCCGTCCCTGGCGCGCACGAAGAACGCGCCGATGATCGAGGCCACGATCGAGACGCCGCCCAGCACCAGCGGGTACAGCACCGCGTTGGCACCGACCTGGTCGAGCATCAGCCCGCCCAGCAGCATGGTCGCGATCACCGTCACCGCGTAGGTCTCGAACAGGTCCGCGGCCATGCCGGCGCAGTCGCCGACGTTGTCGCCGACGTTGTCCGCGATCACCGCCGGGTTGCGCGGATCGTCCTCCGGGATCCCGGCCTCGACCTTGCCCACCAGGTCCGCGCCCACGTCGGCGCCCTTGGTGAAGATGCCGCCACCCAGGCGCGCGAAGATCGAGATCAGCGAGGAACCGAAGGCCAGGCCGACCAGTGCGTGCAGGTTGTCGGCCAGCGACAGCCCCAGCTTCTGCAGCAGCCAGAAGTAGCCGGCCACGCCCAGCAGGCCCAGCCCGACCACCAGCATGCCGGTGATCGCGCCGCCGCGGAACGCCACGTCCATCGCCGGGCGCAGGCCGTGGCGCGCAGCCTCGGCGGTGCGCACGTTGGCGCGCACCGACACGTTCATGCCGATGTAGCCGGCGGCGCCGGACAGCACCGCGCCGATGGCGAACCCGATGGCGGTGTACCAGCTCAGGAACAGCCCCACCAGCACGAACAGCACCACGCCGGCGACGGCGATGGTGAGGTACTGGCGGTTGAGGTAGGCGCGCGCGCCTTCCTGGATCGCCGCGGCGATCTGCTGCATGCGTTCGTTGCCTGCAGGCTGCGCCAGGATCCAGCGTGCGGAGATGATGCCGTAGAGGATTGCGAGCACGGCGCACAGCAGCGCCAGCGTCAGACCGTGTTGTTCCAGCATGACCCCTCCCGAGGTGTATGGATGCCGTCCGACCGAGGTCGAACCGGGAGGACCACGCCTGGCGAGCCATGAAGCACTGGAACGGACCCGTTACCGAGACGCGTCGTACCGTGTTCGACTTCCGTGGAGTGGGCCGAGTATGACCCCAGCCGCGTGCGGAAGGCCACATGGCGTTCATCCGCGCCGGGGCAGGCTTGTAGTCCCCCGAGCCCAGCGTTGCCCATGAGCCGTCGCCCGTCCGTCCGCCACCAATCCCCCGTCGCCGGCGCCCAGGCGCGCAGCCGCGCTGCCTTCCGCCAGGCCTTCCTGCTGGTGCTGCTGGCCACCGCCCTGGCGGTGGTGGTGCCGCTGCGCGCGCAGGAGCCGGCGGCGCGCGTCGGCGCACCACAGGCCCCGGGCGCGGTGCATACCGTGCGCCAGATCCCGGAAGCCTGCGTACGCCTGGAAGGCAGTTACGCGCAGGCCGGGGCCGCCGCGCCCTATGCGCTGCAGGTGGTGCCGCTGGGCGGCGCCTGCCAGCCGCGCGCGCGCTATGTCGGGGCCGAACAGGCGCAACCCTCGGCCGCGGCCGGCTGGACGCTCAACGACGTGGTGAAGATCCCCGAGGCGGCCTGCCCGGGGCGCGAGGCGGTGGTCCAGGTCTGGCGCAAGTCCGGGGCGGACGCTCCGGCGCGCGACGGCCAGGGCCAGGCGCGGATCTACCTGGAGCAGGGCCGCGAGCAGGCGGCTGCCGGGGCCTCCCGGCTGCCGCAGTACAGCGCCGTGCTGCAGGCGCCGCAGGGAGCCTGCGGCAACTAGCCCGCCGGGAGCGCCTCCGGTTCCACCGGCTCGCCCTCCAGCCGCGCGCGGCCGCAGTCGCGGCCGGGATGGTGCGGCTCCGCCTCCGGCGCGGCCAGCAGGGCGCGGAGCCCGCCGGCCGCGTCCGTCATCGCAGTCAGCCTTCCCAGGCCGGCAGCTTCTTCTTCACCGCCACGTTCTTCAGGGTGACGTACTTCGGCAGGCCGTCGCGGCCATAGGCCAGCGGCGCCTCGCCGCGGATCAGCGGCTCCAGGTACTCGCGCGCCCTGGCGGTGATCCCGAAGCCGTCCTTGCGGATGAAGCCGGCCGGCATGGTCTTCTCGTGGTTGGCGACCTTGTGCAGCGGCGCCGGCTCGATCTTCCAGCGGTATGGCGCCGACGAGGTGCGCACGATCACCGGCATCACCGCATTCATGCCCTTGAGCGCGTACTGCACCGCGGCCTTGCCCACCGCCTGCGCCTGCTCCCAGTCGGTCTTGCTGGCGACGTGGCGGGCCGAGCGCTGCAGGTAGTCCGGCAGGGTCCAGTGCACCTTGTAGCCCAGCTTGTCCTTGACCTTGCCGGCCAGGTAGGACGACACGCCGCCCAGCTGGGTGTGGCCGAACGCGTCCTTGCCGCCGCCGGCGTCGGCGACGAACCTGCCGTCCTTGTCGCGGATGCCCTCGCTGGCCACGACCACGCACCAGCCGACCTTCTTCACCACCTTGTCGACCTGGGCCAGGAACGCGGCCTCGTCGTAGGCGCGCTCGGGGAACAGGATGACCTGCGGGGCGTCGTCCGGCGACTGCCCGGCCAGGCCCGCGGCCGCGGCCAGCCAGCCGGCGTGGCGGCCCATGGCCTCGTACACGAAGACCTTGGTCGAGGTCTCGGCCATCGCCGCCACGTCCAGCGCCGCCTCGCGCACGGACACGGCGGTGTACTTGGCGGCCGAACCGAAGCCGGGGCAGGTGTCGGTGACGGCCAGATCGTTGTCGATGGTCTTGGGCACGCCGATGCAGGTCAGCGGGTAGCCGAATTCCCTGGCCAGCTGCGAGACCTTCCACGCGGTGTCGGCCGAATCGTTGCCGCCGTTGTAGAGGAAGTAGCGCACGTCGTGCGCCTGCAGCACCTGCAGCAGGCGCTCGTACTTGGCGCGGTCGGCTTCCAGCGACTTGAGCTTGTAGCGGCAGGAGCCGAAGGCACCGCCCGGGGTCTGGGCCAGGCCGGCGATGGCGGCGGCCGACTCCTTCGAGGTATCCACCAGTTCCTCGCGCAGGGCGCCCAGGATGCCGTTGCGGGCCGCCAGGACCTTCACGCCCCGGGCCCTGGCCTCGGAAATCACGCCACTGGCGGTGGCGTTGATGACAGCGGTAACACCGCCGGACTGGGCGTACAGCAGGGTGCCTGCGGATTTGGCTCGGGCCATGGACAACTCCTGGGGACGGGACATTTTTCTGTGACTGGCGGGCCGGATGCGGTAAGCTGCCGGACCTTGGTGCGGCGCGTCACGCGCCGCCAGGGACGTGGGGAGTCTAGCGCCCCGGGCCCCTACGGAACATTCATCCAGGGAGTCGATTGATGCGACTAGTGCTACTCGGCCCACCGGGCTCCGGCAAGGGAACCCAGGCCACGCGACTGAAGGAAACGCTGGGCGTCCCGCATATTTCCACCGGCGACCTGCTGCGCGCCGAAGTGGCCGCCGGCAGCCCGCTGGGGCAGCAGGCGAAGGAAGTGATGGCCCGCGGCGAGCTGGTGTCCGACGACATCCTGCTCGGCATGCTGGAGTCGCGCCTGGGCCGCGACGACGTGGCCAAGGGCTTCATCCTCGACGGCTATCCGCGCAACCTCGCCCAGGCCGACGCCCTGGACGGCCTGCTGGCCAAGATCGGCCAGCCGCTGGACGCGGTGGTGCAGCTGGACGTGCCGACCGACCTGCTGGTCGAGCGCATCGCCGGCCGTGCCAAGGCCGAGGGCCGCGACGACGACAACCCCGAGTCGGTGCGCAAGCGCCTGCAGGTGTACAACGACTCCACCGCCCCGGTGATCGGCTTCTACGAAAACCGCGGCACGCTCACCCGCATCGACGGCGTGGGCAGCATGGACGAGATCACCGCCCGCATCCTGGCCGCGCTGAAGAAGGCCTGAGGAGGCCTGCGTTCCCCTCCGCGCGAGGGGTTGGGCAGAGGGCCGGGGATGTGCTTGCCGGCTGCGACATGGAAAGCGCGCCACCTTCGGGTGGCGCGTTTTTTTTTTGCCCTGGGCCGATGGGCCGCCGGTTGCCGCAGCCGGACAAGCGAGGCGCATCCGGGGCCAGGAACGCCCTGCAACGTCGGGGACGCCGCCTTCCGCCTTGCCGGGGGCCATGCAGCTGGACCCTCGCCATGCGGAGCAGCAACTTCCGCGGCCCCGGCACAAGCCGGGACCCGGTGGCTTGTCGCCTTCCCCAAAAGGGACGCCCGGCACCAGGCCGGGCGTCGGTTCCGGCGTTGCGGCGGCGCGCGCGGCTCATGCCGCCCGCAGCGCCTCGGTCACCGGCAGCCGCGCCGCGCGCACGGCCGGGAACAGGCCGCCGATGAAGCCGATCGCCAGCGCCCACTTCAGGCCTTCCCACAGCAGCCCCGGGGTGACCTTGAACTCGAACGTCAGCTGGGCCACGCCGCCGGCCAGGGTCGAGGCGGTGTAGCCGTTGAAGATCAGCCAGGCCAGCAGGCCGCCGAGCACGCCGCCGGTCGCGGCCAGCAGCATGGTCTCCAGCATCACCGCCACCACCACCGGCATGCCGCGGAAGCCGATCGCGCGCAGGGTGGCGATCTCGCGGGCACGCGAGGCGACCGAGGCGAACATGGTGTTGAGCGCGCCGAACACCGCGCCGATCGCCATGATCGAACCGACCACGATGCCGATGATGCGCAGCTGCCTGGCCATGCCCTCCGACTGCCGCTGGAAGTACTCGCGGGTGGTGGTGGCCTCCACCTTCAGCCGCGGGTCGGCGGCGAGGGTGGCCTTGAACGCATCGAAGTCGCGCGCGCCGGTGAGCCGGGCGACCACGCTGGCGCGGCTGCTGCCGCGGCGGAAGGTGGTGGCGACGATCTCGGCGTCGGCCCACATCTCCGATTCCATCGAATCGCCGGATTCGAACACGCCGACCACCTCCCAGGGCTCGTTGCCCAGGCGCACCGACTTGCCGACCTCCAGGCCCGCGAACTGGCGCTGGGTGCCGGTGCCGACCACCAGCTCGCGGCGGCCGGGCTGGAACTGGCGGCCGGCGACCAGCCTGATGTTCGGGCGCACCGCCCAGGCCATCGGGCCGACGCCGCGCAGGGTCACGCTGCCATCGTCCTCGCCGCCGCGCAGCGGCAGGTTGGCCGCCACCAGCAGCTCGGCCGAGGCCAGCGGCCGCCCCTCGCCGTCGCGCGCGATCTGCGGCGCGCGCTCGATCACGGTGATCGCCTCGCGGTCCAGCACCGACATCAGTTCGGCCGAGGAGCCGCCGCGCAGCACGATCGCGGTCTCGTCGTTGCCGCTGTTGCCGACGGTGTGGCGGTAGCCCTCGCCCATCGCCAGCAGCGCGACCAGCACGCCGACCACGCCGGCGATGCCGATCACCACCACCGAGGAGCCACCCAGGCGCTGGGCCAGGGTGCTGACCCCGACCCGGGTGACCGAGGCCGCCTGGCGGCCGCTGCGGGCCAGCAGCATCCACAGCGCGAACAGCACGGCCAGGCCGAGCAGCGCCGGCCACGGCAGCGCGATCCACGCCGCCAGGAACACCACCAGCACCAGGAACATCGCGGTGCCGGAGAGCAGGGACTTGAGCAGTTTCATGGGGTTCCTCCTAGCGCCCGGCCAGCGCGTCGACGATGTTCAGGCGCATCGCCCGCAGCGCGGGCAGGGCGCCCACCAGCAGGCCGATGCCGGCCATCAGCCCCAGGCCCAGCATCCAGCTGCGCCAGCCGATCTCCGGCAGGTTCAGCATGCCGCCGCTGGCGGCCTTGGCCACCGGCCCGATCAGCGTGGCCAGGCCGAGGCCGAGCACGCCGCCCAGCAGCACCAGCAGCACCGATTCGGCCAGGACCATGCCCAGCACCGACTGCGCGGTGAAGCCGATGGTGCGCAGCACCGCCAGCTCGGAGGTGCGCTCGCGCACCGCCTGGGCCATGGTGTTGCCGGTCAGCAGCAGCAGGGTGAAGAACACCGCGCCCATGATCGAGCCCACGATCAGGCCGATGTCGGCCATCTGCTTGAGCTGCGAGGCCATCGCCGCCTGCTCGCTCATGGTCTTGGTCTCGTGCGGCGAGTTGGCCGACAGCGCGTCGATCGCCCTGGCCACCGCGTCGCTGCGGCGCACGTCGCTCACGCGGCTGATGTACCAGCCGACGTTGCCGTCCACGTACGGCGTGGACTCCTCGAAGTACTCGTAGTGCAGCAGCACCATCATCCCGGTGAAGCCGGATTCCTCGCCGTCGCGCGGGCGCAGCACGCCGTCGATCTGGAACGACCAGTTCAGGCTGCCGTCGCGGTTGGGGAAGATCGTGGACTGCAGCGGGATCTGCTGGCCCACCTTCCAGCCGAAGCGCCGCATCAGGGTTTCGCCGACCAGGATGCCGGTGCGGTTGCCGGCCCAGGCCTGGCGCTGCGCCGGGTCGACCTCGATCTCCGGGTACAGGTCCAGGTAGTTGGGCGCCACCGCGAAGGTGAACAGCTGGTTGCGCGGGTCCTGGTAGGCGCCGCCGAACCAGTTGGCCCAGGTCACCGCCTCGACGTTGTCCAGCCGCGCGATGCGCGGCGCCAGCGACAGCGGCAGGGTCTCGATCATCGACAGCCGCGAGCCGGTGCGCAGCCGCTGCGCGCCGTCGGCGCTGCGGCCCAGGTCGGCGAAGGAGGTGCGGATGCCGTCGAGCAGGCCGAACAGCAGGAACGCCGCCATGATAGAGGCGAGGGTGAGGAGGGTGCGGGTCCGGCGCCGGAACAGCGCCGCCCATATCAGGTGGAAGTATTTCATCGCATGTCCTCCGCCCGGTCAGGCCGCCTGCGGCGCCTGTTCGACCAGGGTGCCCTTGTCCAGGTGCAGGGTGTGGCTGGCGTATTCGGCCGCCTTCGGGTCGTGGGTGACCATCACGATGGTCTTGCCGTGCTCGCGGTTGAGCTGCTGCAGCAGGCCCAGGATCTCCTCGGCCGATTGCCGGTCCAGGTCGCCGGTGGGCTCGTCGCAGATCAGCAACGTCGGGTCGGAGACGATCGCGCGGGCGATGGCCACGCGCTGCTGCTGGCCGCCGGACAGTTCGCTGGGCTTGTGCGACATGCGCTCGGACAGGCCCACCAGCTGCAGCGCGATCTGCGCGTTGCGCTTGCGCTGGGCGGCGCCGAGCTTGGTCAGCAGCAGCGGCAGCTCCACGTTCTTCTGCGCGGTCAGCGCCGGCATCAGGTTGTAGAACTGGAACACGTAGCCCACGTGCTGGCTGCGCCAGTGCGAGAGCTTGCCGGCGCCGAGCTGGTCGATGCGCTGGCCGGCGACCTCGATGCTGCCGGAGGTGGGCGAGTCCAGCCCGCCGATCAGGTTCAGCAGGGTGGTCTTGCCCGAGCCGGAGGGGCCCATCAGCGCGACGAAGTCGCCTTCCTCGATGTCCAGGTCGATGCCGTGCAGCACTTCGACCTTCTCCGGGCCGCGCTGGTAGGTCTTGGTCAGGTTGCGGATCGAAACCAGGGTTGCCATGGCTGTGCCTCGTGCATGCGTGGCCGGTGGGCCGGGGGAAAGGAGGACGCCGCGGACGCGGCGCGGCGGATCAGCCGCCGCCGGCGACCTTGACCAGGTTGCCGTCGGCCAGGTCCTGCGGCGGATCGAGCACCACCAGCTCGCCCGGGGCCAGGCCGGAGGTGACGTCGCGGGTGCTGGCGGTGGAGGGCACGGCCTGCACCTGGCGCAGGCGCACGCGGTCGTCGTCGCCGAGCACGAAGGCCACGGTGCGGCCGTCGCGCTCGACCAGGGCCCCGGATGGCACGCGCACGCCGGCGCGCGGCTGTTCGTCGCCGGCTTCCGGGGCCTGCTCCAGGAAGCTCACGGTCACGCCCATGTCCGGCACGATCCGCGGGTCCTTCACCTTGAGCGCGATGCGCACCTTGACCGTGGCCTTGCCGCGGTCGGCGGTGGGGATGGTGGCGACCACCTCGGCCGGGATCTTCCAGTCCGGGTAGGCGTTGAGCGTGGCTTCCACCGGCATCTTCGCCTTGACCCGGCCGATGTAGGCCTCGCCCACGTCGACCTCGACCTCCAGCGAATCCATGTCGACGATGGTGCCGATGCCGGTGCGGGTGAAGCCGCCGGTGGCCAGCGGCGAGACGATCTCGCCGGGCTGGGCGGCCTTGGCGATGACCACGCCGGAGAACGGCGCGCGCACGATGGTGTTGTCCACGCCGTGGTCGGCGATGCGCAGCTGGTCGGCGGCCACCTGCGCGTTGCGGCGGGCGGTGGCCAGCTGCGCGCGCAGGCTGTCGCGCTGGGCCACGGCCTGGTCGTACTGCGCGCGCGAGACCAGCTGCCCGGCGGCCAGCCGTTCCAGGCGGCTGGCGCTGGCTTCCGCGTCCACCAGCTGCGCCTGCACGCTCTCGATCTGGCTGCGCGCGGCGGCCAGCTGCGACTGCGCCAGCGCGCGCTGGGCATCGGCGTCCACCGGGTCCAGGCGCGCCAGCACCTGGCCCTCGGCGACCTGCATGCCTTCCTCGATCAGCACTTCCTGGACGCGCCCGGTGACCTTGGCCGACACCGTCGCCATGCGCCGCGCGACCACGTAGCCGCTGGCGTCCAGCACCGAAGCCGCCGCCGGCCCGGAGGCCAGCGGCACCGCCTGCGCGGTGCGCACTTCCGGCGCCGGCTCGCGCCGCAGCAGGAACCAGGCGGCGGCGATGATGGCCAGCACCAGCGCGGCGATCAGCAGCGGGTACAGGAGCTGGCGCCCGGGCGGCGTGCCCTGGCCCGGCTTGTCGCGCTCGATGCGCAGTTGCTTGAGCAGTTCGGCGGAGTCGTTCATTGCGGTCCCTTGCCTGGAGCTGCCGTGGAGTGTCCGCCCGCAGGATGCCCCGGCGCGAGTTGCCGGAAGTCACTTTGTGGCCGAGCCTGCCGCCGGTGCGACGGAACCGGCCTGCGGCGGGATGGACGGCGCAGGGCAAGCTTGGGCGCCGCGGCGGCCGCGTCCCAGTGACGGCTGTCATCCGTCTTCGGTGGCAGCCATGCATGGGCCGGCACCCGCGCGCGCGGGAGACTGCGCGGGCCGCGGCGGGCGTACCATCGCCCCGCACGGCCCGTGGCGCAGCCGAGGAGAAGCCGATGTCAGCACCCGTCCCCCGCACCACCGAACGCCTCCGGGCCTGGCTGCGCCCGGCGCCGGATTCGATCGCCGGCTGCGCGGTGCGCCGCGGCCGCCCGCTGTGGACCGAGTTCGTGCACCTGCTGTGGACGATGTGGGTGTTCATCGTCCCGGTGTTCACCCCGCAGGGCTACAACCCGCTCTGGTGGGCGCTGACCCTGGTTTCCTACCCGCTGTTCGTGGCCCTGTACGTGCGCGTGCTGCTGGCGCCGCGGCGGCGCGTGCGCCTGCCGGCGCTGGGCATGATGGCGCTGTGCCTGGTGCTGCTGCGCTGGTACCCGTCGGGCATGAGCTACTTCATCTTCGGCTGCATCTTCCTGGGCTTCGGCCCGTGGCGCAGCTGGTGGGGCTATCCGCTGGCGCTGCTGGCGCTGAACGTGCTGTTCGTGCTGGCGGCGCGCGCGTTCGGCTATCCGTGGACCTCGATGGTGTGGATGCCGGTGACCACCCTGGCGGTGGGCGTGGTGGTGCAGTCGCAGCGGGTGCTGGAGCGCAAGGACCAGGCGCTGGAGCTGTCGCAGGAGGAGGTGCGGCGGCTGGCCGCCACCGCCGAGCGCGAGCGCATCGGCCGCGACCTGCACGACCTGCTCGGCCACACCCTGTCGCTGGTGGCGCTGAAGGCCGACCTGGCCGGCAAGCTGCTGCCGCGCGACCCGCAGGCGGCGCAGCGCGAGATCGGCGAGCTGGCGGGGATCGCGCGCGAGGCCCTGGCCCAGGTGCGGCGCGCGGTCAGCGGCATCCGCAGCGCCGAGTTCGCCGCCGAGCTGGCGGCCGCGCGCCTGCTGCTGGGTGGCGAGCGCATCGACCTGCAGGTGCACCGCAACGACGCCTCGGCGCTGGCGCCGGAACTGGAGACGGTATTGGCGCTGTGCCTGCGCGAAGCGGTGACCAACGTCCACCGCCACGCGCGTGCGCGCCAGGTGGGCGTGTCGCTGGCGGCCGAGGGCGGGCGCTGCCGGCTGCTGGTGGAGGATGATGGCCGCGGCGGCGCGATCCGCCCCGGCAACGGCCTGGCCGGCATGCGCGAGCGCGTGCATGCGCTGGGCGGACGGGTGCGCTGGGAACCGGCGCAGCCGCGCGGCACCCGGCTGGTGGTCGAGGTGCCGCTGCGCGAGGCGGTGGCGCCGCAGGCGGTCGATGCGCCCGCCGCGGCCGAGGCTGCCGGTGCGCAGCGCGGCTCTGGTAACTTCGACGGCATGTCCGCCTCGCCGCATGCCCCGTGATCCGAGTCCTGCTGGCCGAAGACCAGGCCATGGTGCGCGGCGCGCTGGCCGCGCTGCTGTCGATGGAATCCGACATCGAGGTCGCCGGCGCGGTGGCCGACGGCGAGGCTGCCTGGCGCGAGCTGCAGCGCCTGCAGCCTGACGTGCTGGTCACCGACATCGAGATGCCCGGCCTCGGCGGCCTCGACCTGGCCGCGCGCATCGCCCGCCACGAACTGCCGGTGAAGGTGGTGATCGTGACCACCTTCGCCCGCGCCGGCTTCCTGCGCCGCGCGCTGGATGCCGGGGTGCGCGGCTACCTGCTCAAGGACGCCCCGGCCGAGCGCCTGGCCGAGGCACTGCGCACCGTGCACCGCGGCGGCCGCGCGATCGACCCGGAGCTGGCGATGGAGGCCTGGACCGAGGCCGACCCGCTCAACGACCGCGAGCGCCAGGTGCTGCGCCTGGCCGGCGAGGGCCTGTCCTCGGCCGAGATCGCCGCCCGCCTCAACCTGTCCCAGGGCACGGTGCGCAACTACCTGTCCGAGGCGATCGGCAAGCTGGGCGCGGCCAACCGCATCGAGGCCCACCGCCTGGCGCGGCAGAAGGGCTGGCTGTAGCACTCAGCGCAGCAGGACGACCAGCGCCACCAGCAGCGCCAGGCCCAGCACCACCCACGACGCCAGCCGTGCGTCGCGCGCCCGCCGCCGGGTGCGCCGCACGTGCGCGGCCAGCGCCCGGCGGAAGTGCAGCTCGGCCGCCTCGCTGGGCGCCTGCGGCGCGGGCCTGGCCACGGTGGCCGGCAGCGGCGCCTGGTCCCCGACCGCCTGCAGCTCGGCGATGATGCGTTCGCGCTCGCTGTCCAGCCCGCGCGCCTCGATGAAGGCCTCGACCGCGGTGCGGTCCATGTGGCGGGTCCAGGCCTCCAGGAACGGCGCCGGATCGCGCCGGCGCAGCGCCAGCGCGGTGTGGTGGATCACCCCGGCCTCCTCGTCCAGCGCGTTGAGGTCGAGCATCAGCGTGCCGATGGGCTCGTCGCGCAGCCGGCGCCGGATCCAGCGCAGCAGCGGGGGGGCGTGTTCCAGGTAACGGCCGGGGTTGCGCACGCACAGCGCCAGGGTGTGCATGCTGCCATGGCGGTGGCGCACGCTTTGCAGCTCGATGCCGATCACGTCGCACCAGGGGATGCGTCCGTACGCGGCCGAACTCACGCCATGCCGGTCCATGCGCAGCATCGGCCCGGGGCGGCGGAACGCCAGCAGCAGGCCCCAGGTGAGCGCGATCCCCAGCAGCGCGGCCAGGGACAGCAGCGCGGCCAGCAGCCAGGCGCCAGCCTGCAGCAGCAAGGCCATGAGCAACAGCAGCACCCCCGAACCGGCGGCGAGCAGCAGCAGGTAACTGGTGCGCAGGTCGGCTTCCAGCGGCTGGCCGGCGCGGGTGCGCTGCAGCAGTGCCTGGCGCCGGCGCTGGCGGTGGCCGTGGATCATCCAGCACAGCCCCGCGAGCGCGGCCATGCCAAGCCAGGCCAACACCGCATCGACCGCGGACAGGCCGCGTCCCGGCAGCGCCAGGCCCGGCCCGGCGATCCACGCCGCGCCCGACCACGCGCCCATCCCCAGCTTGCCGAGCATCCTGCCCTCCGTTGCCGTTCGGCGGCGGCGGTACCGGGCGGCCGGTCCAGGCCATTCCCACCGTCGACGCGGCGTGAGAATGGCATAGCCGGCGCGCGCGCTTCCGCCAACTGCGTCGGGATTCCGGCGAACGGTACAGGCGCGGTTGCAGGCGGCGTGGCCCGGCAAGCGAAGCGCACCGCGCCGCTGCGGTACGAAGGCCTGGCGAGGCGTGGCACCTCGCCTCGCGCCTTGCGGCAGCAGGGCCGTGGCGACGGCCCGGGCCGGGTCGCACTCCAGGCACGCGGTGTGCGGCCTTGTCCGGGCTGCGCGGGAACGCCATCCCGTGTCGCCCCGGCAGGTGCCGGGGCGAGGGCGGCACTCAGCCCGCGCTGCGCGCCTTCAGCAGGGCGTAGGCCGAGCGCAGGCCCAGGGCCTCGCCGCCGGCCGGTCGGCCCGGGCGCGCGCTGTCGTTCCAGGCGTAGGTGTCCAGGTGCGCCCACGGCAGGCTCTCGGGCAGGAAGCGCTCCAGGTACAGCGCCGCGGTCACCGCGCCGGCCATGCGCGAGCCGGCATTGGCCAGGTCGGCCACGTTGCTGGCCAGGTAGCGCAGGTAGGGGCGCCACAGCGGCATGCGCCAGACCGGGTCGCGGGTATCCCGGCCGGCGGCCAGCCAGCCCTCGGCCAGGGCGTCGTCGTTGGCGAACAGCGCCGGCAGGTCCGGGCCCAGGGCGATGCGCGCCGCGCCGGTCAGGGTGGCGAAGTCCAGCACCAGCGCCGGCTGCTGCTCGGCGGCATAGGCCAGCGCGTCGCACAGGATCAGGCGGCCCTCGGCGTCGGTGTTGTCCACCTCCACGCTCACCCCCTTGCGGGTGGCAATGATCTCGCCCGGGCGCAGCGCGTTCGGGCCGACCGCGTTCTCCACTGCCGGCACCAGCACGGTCAGGCGCAGCGGCAGCCTGCGCGCCATCACCAGCCCGGCCAGGGCCAGCGCGTGCGCGGCGCCGCCCATGTCCTTCTTCATGTTGCGCATGCCGTCGGCCGGCTTGAGGTCCAGGCCGCCGGTGTCGAAGCACACGCCCTTGCCGACCAGGGCCACGTGCGGGTGCGCGGCATCGCCCCAGCGCAGCGCGATCAGGCGCGGGGCACGGTGCGAGGCGCGGCCGACCGCGTGGATCGCCGGGAAGTTCTGTGCCAGCAGTTCCTCGCCGGCGACCACCTCCAGCTGCGCGCCGTGCGCCTGCGCCAGCTCGCGGGCGATGGCCTCCAGCTGCTCCGGGCCCATGTCCTCGGTCGGGGTGTTGACCCAGTCGCGCACGCGCACGCAGGCGGCCAGCACGTCCAGCGCCTCGGCGTCGGTGGATTCCAGCAGCAGCTGCGCCGGGGCGCGGCCGCCCTGCTTGTAGCGGGCGAAGCGGTAGCTGCCCAGGCCCCAGCCCAGCTGCAGCACGGCCAGCTGGTCGGCCGGCAGTTCGCCCTGCGGCGCCCAGGCACCCTCGGGCAGGGCCTGCGGACCATGCGCGTAGGCATAGGGATCCAGGCGGTCGCCCACGCCCAGCACCGCGCCGGCGATGCCGTCGCTGCCCGGCAGCAGCACCGCGCTGCCGGGGGCGGCGTCGAAGGCCTGCGCCTTCAGCCACGCGGCCACGGCGGCGGGCTGGGCGTCGCGCCAGGCGGCAAAGCCGGCGCGGTCGAGCAGGTACAGGGGAAGGGCAGGGGTGCCTGGGGTGGCGTAAGCGGGGTTCATGCGTAGGTTCCGGAAGTCGGCCGGCAGGCGTCGGCCAGGTGGGCGTCCAGCCAGTCGGCCAGCGCGGTCAGGGTGTCGAACTCCAGGTCCGGCTCCAGCTCCGGGTGCGACCAGGCCGCGCCGGTGCGGTTGATCCAGCAGGTGCGCAGGCCGGCGCGCGCGGCGCCGGCCACGTCCATCTCCACGTGGTCGCCCACGTGCAGCACCTCGCCGTGGCCGCAGCCCAGCCGCTGGCAGGCGGCGTGGAAGATGCTCGGGTGCGGCTTGGCGTAGCCGTGGTCGCGCGAGCCCAGCTGGAAGGCGAAGTGCTGCATCAGCCCGATCCGCTCCAGGTCGGCGTTGCCGTTGCTCACCGCCGCCACCGGCACGCGCGCGGAGATGCGCGCCAGGGCCCCGATCGCGTCGGGGTAGCACTCGACCTGGTTGCGGGCGGCGTAGAACACCTCGTAGGCCGGCTCCAGCAGGTCCATGGACGCGCCGCTGGCCTGCAGCGCCTCGGCGATGGTCGGCCGGCGCAGGGCGGAGAGGTCGTGGTGCAGGTGCGGGTTGTCGCGGAAGGAGCGCTCGCGCAGCTCGCGCATCGCCTCCACCGGGAACATCGCCGCGGTGGCCGGGCTGTGCTGGAGCATCCACTCGTGCAGGACCTGGTCGATGCGCGCGCCGATCGGGGCGAACGGCCAGCGTGTCGTCGAGGTCGAGGGTGATGGCGCGGACGGTGAAGCTCACCGGGGCATTGTAGGCCCGGGGCCGCGGGCGTGGGCGGAACACTCCGTGAAAGGCGCTCTCCCCGGATGGGTAGCCAGACCGACGGTCATTCCAGCAGCCTGGCCCAGCCCTGCATGCCCTCGACCTGCTCCAGCACCAGCTTCACGCACACCAGCAGCGGCACCGCCAGCAGCAGGCCGACCAGGCCCCACAGCCAGCCGAACAGCATCAGCGCCAGGATCAGCACCAGCGGCGACAGCGCCATGCTGCGGCCGAGGATGATCGGGGTGACCAGCTGGCCCTCGATGGTGTGCAGCACCAGGTACAGCACCGCCGGGGTCACCGAGGCCAGGGTCTCGTCGAAGCGGATGAAGCCCACCAGCAGCATCGCGATCATGCCGATCAGCGGGCCCACGTACGGCGCGTAGTTGAGCAGCATCACCATCGTGCCCCACAGCAGCGCCTCCTGCAGCGGGAAGCGCAGCAGCACCAGGATGCCGGCGAACACCAGGCCCACCGTGGCGTTGATCAGGCTGATGGTCAGCACGTAGCGCGACACCTGGTGCTCGATCGACTGCAGGATCTCCACCGTGAACTTCTTCTGCTGCCGCCCCGGCAGCAGCGCGATCGCGTTCCGCTGCAGGTTCTCGCCGTAGACCATGAAGAAGAACGTCAGCAGGATCACCGCCAGCACCGAGGCCAGCAGGCGCGGGGTGCGGGTCAGCACCGCGTAGGGATCGTCGACCCGGGTGCGCACCACCTGCACCTTGCGGTTGGCCTCGCCGGCGGCGGCGCGGGCCATGTCCTCGGCGATGCGGTTGGCCTCGTGCATCGGCTTGGTCAGGTTCTGCAGCTCGCGGCCGATCTTGCGCGCCTCGCGCGGGGCCTGCTCGGCCCAGGCGGTGGCCGGCTCCACCAGCTGCACCGCCAGCAGGGTGGTGCCGGCCAGGCCGGCCAGCAGCACCAGCAGCGCGGCCAGGAAGCGCGGGATCCACAGCCGCCGCAGCAGCCGGATCAGCGGATTGCCGACCAGGGCGAAGAACATCGCCAGCAGGATCGGCAGGATCACCTCCTGCGCCGCCCACAGGGTGAAGCCCACCGCCAGGGTGGCCAGCACCACCAGCGAACCGGGCGCGCGCGGGCGCAGGTGCGGCAGGTGCGCGTCGATCGGCACCGGCACCGGCTCGGCGACGACCGGCGTATCGGGGGAGGGCGGATTGGAAGGCGGGGAAGACATGCGGCCTCGGGCGGCGGACGCCGGCGTGGCGTTGGGGGATGCGGATGGCGCGGCTAGCGCTCGGAGACGTCGGTGGCCGCTTCGGCCGGGGCCGGTGCGCGCGGCGCGCCTGGCGGCGGGCCGGCGTAGGTATAGGTGGGCGCCGGCTGTGGCCGCGCCCCGGCCACCGCGTCGGCGGCGGCCGCCGCGGCCTGTGCCGGGGCGGCGCTGGCCGCGAACTCCGCGGTTGCCGCGCCCTCGGCCGCGGTCTCGGCCGCTTCCTCGGCGGTGGCCGAGGCAGCGGCGGCGCGGATCGAGGCCAGCATGGTCGAGGCGGTGCCCAGCAACTGCAGCCAGCGCGCCGCGCCAATCCGTGCCAGCGGCTCGGCGCGGCCGACCAGGAACCCGGCCACCAGGCCGGCAACCACGATCCGCGGCGGGGTCCAGCCCAGCCGCCAGTGCTCGCGCAGGCGGGTGCGGCTGTCCTCGGCGCGGTCCATGCAGCGCTGCACGCGCGCCTCGGCGCGCTCCACCCGCTGGCGCAGATGCTCGAACCTCATCGCGGCGCCTCCGGGGACGCGGGCGGCGGGGCCTGCGACGGCTGCGGCGCAGGCGCGGGCTCGTCCTCGTCGTCCTCCTGGAACAGGCCCATGCGGCTCAGCTGGCGACGGGTGGCGTGCAGGCCCATGTAGTCGAAGAAGCGCGCCGTGCGCCAGGCGGCCAGCGCGCATACGCCGATGTTGAACAGGGCAGCGATCGACAGCGCGCTGAGCCAGGACAGCCCCAGGCGCTGCATCAGTGCCACCGCCGCGGCGGTGGCCAGCAGCCAGGCCGAGGCCCCGAACACCACCGCCACGCCGGTCCAGGCCAGGGCCCGGCCCATGGCCGAGCGGGCCATGGCGATGTCGGCCGACAGCAGCGCGCGCAGGGCGCGCAGCGAATCGGCGGTGGCGCCCAGCGCCTCGCGTCCGGCGTCACCGACCTGGCGGATCGTCTCGTCCAGCGGCGGCGGCGCGCCAGCCTGCGGGCCGGCGTCCCCGGTGTGCTCCCCTTCGCCCACGGCCGTGCGTCAGCGGTCGCGGCGGCTCAGCGCGGCCACCAGCCAGCCGGCGGCGAAGGCCACGCCGAAGGAGGCCAGCGGGCGCTCGCGGATCAGTTCGGCGGCGCTGTCCAGCAGGTCGCGGCCCTTGTCGAGCAGGGCGTCCACCTGCTCGCGCGCGGCCTCGCCGCCCAGCTCGGCGGCGGCCAGCCCCGACAGCGCGGTATCGGCCAGCTCGGCCTTGACGTTGGCCTTGCCCAGGCGCAGCTCGTCGCCGGCGGCGGTGGCGGCGCCACGCAGCGCCTCGCCGGCGGCACCGGCGGCCGACTTCAGGTGGGCACCGGCCTCGCTGAGGTTTTCCTTGATGTTCTCGCTCGGGTTCGGGCTCATCTGCGTTCTCCTGGATGGGGATGCCGGGACGGCATGGGCGCGGCCATCTGACCACGCCCGCGGTGTAGGGTCCGTTACGGCTGGCGCTTACTGCAGCACCAGCCGCCCGCGCACGTTACCGCGCTCGATCAGCAGCACCAACTGCCGCGGCGTGTCGGCCAGGCTCGAGCGCAGCGAGGACAGGTCCGAGACCTGGCCGGCGCTGGTGGCGGTGATGATGTCGCCCGGGCGCAGGCCGTTGGCCTCGGCGCGGCTGCCGCTGGCCACCCGCTCCACCAGCACGCCCTGGCCGCGTGCTTGGCGCAGCGGCTCCGGCAGCTCGGCCAGGGTGGCGCCGGCCAGGCGCGGGTCGACCGCGTCACCGGCCAGGCTGCGCGGCTGCTCGCGCAGGGTCGCGCGCAGCTCCAGGGTGCGGCCGTCGCGCAGCACCCGCAGCGGCACCTGCGAGCCCACCGGCTGCAGGCCCTCGAAGTTGTGCAGCGCCATCGGGCTGGTGATGCGCTGGCCACCGGCCTCCACGATCACGTCGCCCGGGCGCAGGCCCGCGGCGGCGGCGCCGGAGTTGGCGTGCACCCGCGCCACCAGCGCGCCCTGCTGGTTTTCCGGCAGGCCCAGGCTGCGCGCCAGGCGCGCGTCCAGCGGCTGGGTGTCCACGCCCAGGGTGCCGCGGCGCACCTCGCCGGTGGTCACCAGCTGCTGCACCACGTCGCGCGCCAGGTTGGAGGGGATGGCCAGGCCCAGGCCGATGTTGCCGGCCATCGAGCCGCGCGGGTTGAGCGAGGCGGTGTTGATGCCAACCAGCTCGCCGCGCAGGTTGACCAGGGCGCCGCCGGAGTTGCCCGGGTTGATCGAGGCGTCGGTCTGGATGAAGTTCTGGTAGCCCAGGCCGCGGATGCCGCTGCGGCCCACCGCCGAGACGATGCCGGAGGTGACCGTCTGGCTCAGGCCGAACGGGTTGCCGATGGCGACCACGAAGTCGCCCACCTGCAGCTTGCTGCTGTCGCCCAGCGGCAGCTCGGTCAGCTTCTCGGCCGGGATCCGGATCAGGGCCACGTCGGTGTCCGCGTCCGAGCCGAGGAACTCGGCGGTGAAGGTGCGGCCGTCGGCCAGCGACACCGACACGTCGTCGGCGCCCTCGATCACGTGGTGGTTGGTCAGCACGTAGCCGCGGCCAGCGTCGATGATCACGCCCGAGCCCAGCGACTCGTTGATCCGCTCCTGCGGCACCTGCGGGAACATGCGCCGGAAGAACGGGTCGTCGAAGAACGGGTTGCGCACCCGCACCCGGGTCTTGGTGTGGATGCTGACCACCGCCGGCAGCACCCGCTGCAGCATCGGCGCCAGCGAGGGCAGCTGCTGCCCGTCCACCGCCACCGGCAGGGTGGCGGCCATGGGCACGCTGGCGGCCGGCGCCGGTGCGGCCGGCACCGGCGCGGGGCTGGCGTGGGCGCGGTTGTCCAGGGCTTCGCGCACGGCGGTGGCGGCAAAGCCCCCGAAGGCGGCGGCAGCGGTCAGGGCGATGAGCGAGGTCGCGCGGCGCATGCAGGTTCCTGGCTGGCGTGGATGGGAACGCCGCCACCATGGGGGCGGCAGGGCACGTCATCAAGCTGAACGAGTGTCGCCCCGGGGCGCTAAACCGGCGGTGAAACCCCTCTTGACCTGCGCATTCCATCTGTTCCGTACGCCCCCGCCCGGAAGCCCGCTCCCGCCGTTGCTGCGTTTGTCGGATCGCGGTTGACACTGCCCGCCGCCCGGGCTTAGCTTGGCCGCCTGTCGAGCCACTAGATATAGCGGTCGAACACAACGCTGGCCCCAGTGATTGGTGGTTTAGGTGAATAGCCAACACTGCGGGCCCAACGCCGGAGCGGCGAGCGGATGGGACAGGAAATTGCGTACGGAAGCGGCCGCGCAGGCCGCGACAAACCCGGCGCCTGACTCCGGCAGGCGGCGCGTCTTCGCGTCGCCACGGCGTGCCCTTCTCGTTCCCACCCCGGCCCCCAACTGGATTACGGTGCGGAAGGAGATCCCAACAGCATGAGTACGGTGCGCCTCGAAGTGGTCAATACGGACAAACCCGTCGCGGAGATCCCGCTGCAGCCGGCTTCCCAGGACATCTGGGACAAGAAGTACCGCCTGAAGACCAAGCAGGGGGTGCCGCTGGACGCCGACGTCGACGGTACCTACCAGCGCGTGGCCCGGGCCCTGGCCGATGCCGAGCAGACCGAAGAGAAGCGCACCTACTGGTACGAGCGTTTCCTGTGGGCGCTGCGCCGCGGCGCGATCCCGGCCGGCCGCATCACCTCCAACGCCGGCGCGCAGGAGCACAAGCCGGCCACCAGCACCATCAACTGCACCGTCTCCGGCACCATCGGCGACTCGATGGACGGCATCCTGCAGAAGGTCCACGAGGCCGGCCTGACCCTGAAGGCCGGCTGCGGCATCGGCTACGAGTTCTCGACCCTGCGCCCGCGCGGCGCGTTCGTGGCCGGCGCCGGCGCCTACACCTCCGGCCCGATGTCCTTCATGGATATCTTCGACAAGATGTGCTTCACCGTCTCGTCGGCCGGCGGCCGCCGCGGCGCGCAGATGGGCACCTTCGACGTCTCCCACCCGGACGTGAAGGACTTCATCCGCGCCAAGCGCGAGGACGGGCGCCTGCGCCAGTTCAACCTCTCGCTGCTGGTCACCGACGGCTTCATGCAGGCGGTGGAGAACGACGCCGACTGGCCGCTGGTGTTCCCGGTCAACCGCAAGGAAGAGGCCGAGCTGGACCTCTCCAACCCCGAGCAGGTGGTCTGGCGCGACTGGCCGGCCCACGACGACGCCTACATCGTACGCGACGACGGCATGGTCGCCTGCCGCGTCTACGGCCACATCAAGGCGCGGCACCTGTGGGACATGATCATGGTCTCGACGTACGACTACGCCGAGCCGGGCTTCATCCTGATCGACCGCGTCAACGAGATGAACAACAACTGGTGGTGCGAGAACATCCGCGCCACCAACCCCTGCGGCGAGCAGCCGCTGCCGCCGTACGGCGCCTGCCTGCTGGGCTCGGTCAACCTGACCAAGTTCGTGCGCGACCCCTTCACCGACAAGGCCTCCTTCGACTGGGAGGAGTACAAGGAAGTGGTGCGCGTGTTCACCCGCATGCTGGACAACGTGGTCGAGGTCAACGGCCTGCCGCTGGAGCAGCAGCGCCAGGAGATCCTGCGCAAGCGCCGCCACGGCATGGGCTTCCTGGGCCTGGGCTCGACCCTGACCATGCTCAAGATGAAGTACGGCTCGGCCGAGAGCCTGGAGTTCACCGAGCAGGTGGCCCGCGAGATGGCCGTGGCCGGCTGGGAAGTGGGCCTGTCGCTGGCCAAGGAGAAGGGCCCGGCCCCGATCATGGACGAGACCTTCACCGTGACCCCGCAGATGCTGCGCCAGCGCCCGGAGATGGCGAAGGACGGCTGGCGCGTGGGCCAGGAGATCGAAGGCAAGGTGCTGCACGCCCGCTACAGCCGCTACATGCAGCGCATCGCCACCGTGGCCCCGGACCTGGTGGACGAGCTGGCCGAGGTCGGCGCCCGCTTCACCCACCACAGCTCCATCGCCCCGACCGGCACCATCTCCCTGTCGCTGGCCAACAACGCCTCCAACGGCATCGAGCCCTCGTTCGCGCACCACTACAGCCGCAACGTGATCCGCGAGGGCAAGAAGAGCAAGGAGAAGGTGGACGTCTACAGCTACGAACTGCTGGCCTACCGCCACTTCGTCAACCCCAAGGCGATGCCGTTCTCCGACGACCCGGAGGCGAAGCTGCCGGACTACTTCATCTCCGCCGACGACATCTCGCCGAAGGAGCACGTGGACGTGCAGGCCGCCGCCCAGAAGTGGGTGGACAGCTCCATCTCCAAGACCGCCAACGTCCCCACCGACTACCCGTACGAGCAGTTCAAGGACATCTACCTGTACGCGTACAAGCAGGGGCTGAAGGGCTGCACCACCTTCCGCTTCAACCCGGCCGCCTTCCAGGGCGTGCTGGTCAAGGAGAAGGACCTGGAGAACACCCTGTACCGCTTCGAGCTGGAGGACGGCTCGGTGGTGGAGGTCAAGGGCAACGAGGAGATCGAGTACGACGGCGAGACCCACACCGCCGCCAACCTGTTCGACGCCCTCAAGGAAGGGTATTACGGCAAGTTCTGACCGGAGGGCGGCGCGGGCCCGCAAGCCCGCGGCCCGTCCCGAGGTCCCCGGCCGGGGCGCGCGCTTTCCGGGCGCCCGCCCCGGCTTCCTGCGGTAAACGGCGCCCGGAGCCAGTGAGAGTGTCCCGATGACCACATCCAGCGAGCCCAAGGAGGGCCCCATGAGCAACAGCAATGGTGTGACGGCGACCCTGACCGAGGACGCCGTCCATCCCGCCACCAGCAACGACACCGCGACCCCCGTCGCCGAGGCGCAGGCCGCCGGCGAGGCCCAGGCTCCGGAGGCGCTGACCGCCGCCGAAGCCCCGGCCGCGCCGGCGCCGGCCCCCGAAGCCGAGGCCGAACCCGCCGCCGAGCCGGTGGTCGCCAAGGTGAAGAAGGCCGCGGCCCGCACCCGCGCCAAGGTCGCCGGGAAGGCCGCCACCGTGGCGAAGAAGGCGAAGGAAAAGGCCGCCACGGTCGCGAAGAAGGCCAGCACCGCGGCCAGGAAGGCCACTGCCGCTGCGAAGAAGGCCAAGGCCACCGCCGACAAGGCCCGCGGCACGGCGAAGAAGGCGGCCAAGAAGGCCGTGGCCAAGGCCCGCACCAGGCTGCAGGCGGCCAAGGCCAACGCCGCCGCCGAGGCGAGCACCGCCCGCAGCCGCATCGCCGCGCGCGCTGCCACCCGCAAGACCGCCGCCAAGAAGGCCGCGGCCAAGAAGGTGGCCGTCGGCCGCAAGGTCGTCGCCGCGAAGAAGGCCGCCGCCGCCAAGAAGGCGGTGAAGAAGGCGGCCAAGGCCGCGAAGAAGGTGGCGAAGAAGCCCGCGGCGAAGAAGGCCGTCGCCAGGAAGACCGTCGCCAAGAAGACCGTCGCCCGGAAGGCGGTCGTGAAGAAGGCCGTCGCCCGCAAGACCGTGGCGAAGAAGGCCCCGGCCCGCAAGGCCGCCGCCCGCCGCACCCGCTGAAAACCCCTGCAAGGCTCCTCCCGCCCCGGCGGGAGGAGCCGCGGCCCCGCCGCCCCGTATCCATAACCAGAAGAACCGACCAGAAAGAGGATCCAGCCCCATGGCCGTGAAGATCGACAGGAAAATCAAGGGCTACTCCGTCGTCACCCCGGACGACAAGGCGCGCGAGACCGCCGCGCCGGCGCCCGCCGCCGATCGCGACGCGGCCGCCGAGCCGAAGGACAACGTCATCCAGATGCACGAGCGCATCGAGCGCCCGGACGTCCTGATCGGCAGCACCTACAAGATCAAGTCGCCGCTGGTGGAGCACGCCATGTACGTGACCATCAACGACATCGTGCTCAACGCCGGCACCGAGCACGAGCTGCGCCGCCCGTTCGAGGTGTTCATCAACTCCAAGTCGATGGACCACTTCCAGTGGATCGTGGCCCTGACCCGCATCATGTCCGCCGTGTTCCGCAAGGGCGGCGACGTGACCTTCCTGGTGGAGGAGATGAAGGCCGTGTTCGACCCGCGCGGCGGCTACTTCAAGGCCGGCGGCGTGTACATGCCCTCCCTGGTGGCCGAGATCGGCGCCGTGGTCGAGGAGCACATGAAGTCCATCGGCCTGATCCACGACCCGGAGATGAGCGCCCACCAGAAGGCCCTGATCGCCGAGAAGCGCAAGCAGTACGAAGAGCGCGCCAAGGGCGCCAGCGCCGCCGTCAACGGCACCGCCGCCGCCCGCGAGGAAGACGTCGCCGTGACCGGCGAAGGCACCAGCTTCCCGCCCAGCGCCACCATGTGCCACAAGTGCAGCACCAAGGCGCTGGTGATCATGGACGGCTGCGCGACCTGCTTGAACTGTGGGTATAGCAAGTGCGGGTGATTTGCCGCGTTCGCTAGGTCAAGACGGGGTCAGGTTCAGCAGGAACCTGGCCCTTTTTTTTGGGGGAAAGCCGATGTTTGATCGAATTGTTTTGAGGCGGTCGGACAGGAACTCGTCAGTTTCCTTTGGCGAGATTGCTGAGGCGCTGATCTTCTATAAGAACGTCCATTTGGTTCTAGATCCCACGAGCGCCATGCAGCTAGTTAGGCAGATTGGCGCGGATAATTTTTTCAGGCTTCTTACGCTGAAGAAAGTCTCTGCAACCTATATTGAAGAGTATATGGGCGTAAAAGCCGTCCAGCTAGGATACGTCGACCAGTATGAGATTGTGGCTGCGTCGATCTTTGCGAAGGGGGCGGGCAAGCCAACGCGAGTCGAAAGGGCTGCTGAGCGAATCTTCCAAATGGCTGGGTTCGATAAGAAGGCTTCGATAAAGCATGCTGAAAAATTCTTTGGGACTGCGAAGCTTAGGTCGCTTTCATCTGACGATTTCATCAAGGGCGGCGTAATAAAAGCGGCATACGATGACTTGCGTGATGGCGAGTTCGTCACTGCCGCAATCCGCAGGGTGGTCGCTCAGATTGCCCCGAATTACCCAAATCCTGAACAAATATCTTTTGAAGTAATCCAATTCCGCGATCACTTTCAGGTTTCAACAAACCTCGAGCTTCCGATTTTTCGCTCTGCAGCGCTAGTCCAAAGTCCATCCATATCTAGTTTAATCGTCTCACTTGCTCAGGCTCGAGCCGATCTGGCAATGGCCGGCTACTACGGATGCGACTTTCGAACCTCGCTTGCATCTTCAGAGGTGGTTCGTCTGAGGTCGTCCGACCTACTTCGTCGCTCCGGAATGAATGCAGATGAATTATCCCTCTTCAGGGAAGTTGTTCTGGATGGATTCCCGCATCTTGGGCGGTTGCTGGACGAGGGCGATAAGACTCCAGAAGATTTCTTCAGTTTGCTGGAAGCGTCGGATAAGTTTGGTTGCTGGATTTCCGGGGTCGCCCCTGATGAAAAGCTTGTTGCCGAATATCTACGTAGTACGGCTTCTCGCGTCTGGATAGACTCATCGCCAGGAAGGTTGCTCAGATTTGTATTTAGCTTTGGCGCGGGCATGGCGAATCCGGCTGTAGGGGCGGTGGTGTCTTTAGCTGACTCCTTTCTCTTGGAGCGCCTGCTTGGAGGTTGGCGACCAAGTCACTTCATTGACGGGAAGCTGAAACCTTTCTTGTCAGACTAAGAGGTAAAAATGAGGCGGAGAGCGTGGTCGGGGTTCTCTCCGCGTGGTGGACTTGGGCTTTGCGCGAGCGCGCTGATCAGTATTCTTATTTCGGTGCGTCTATCGTGGGCTTTCCAATCAGCGAGGATCCGGTGGACGATATGAAGAATGCACGTGCTTTGCCGAGAGGCCTGTTGAAGCTCCGCATGATGATGGCCGGCTTGGTGATCCTTGTGGCCGGATGCGCCACTCCTAGCACCGGGGAGATCAGGTCAACCGCTCCCGTGGCGAGATGGGTGACGACCGCGCCAATCGAGGAGACATTCAGGGTTTACAAGGATTTCGCCGAGGAGGAGCTGAGTGGCGGCGATGTCTTGTGGGCTGAAGGTATAAGAACCAAAGCCTATTTTTACGGTGAGGCCGCTGAGATTTCGCTGGTCATGGAGAGTGGGGCGCCGGGCAAGGGGACCTATATGCATCTGGAGCTGCGGCAGCATCCGGTTGGGACACATGTGACCACTTGGATCGCCTATAACAGCTGGAACAAGCACGTCGAGAGGATCAGGCAACTCTTGCCTACTCAAGATTTGTCAATGTGATTCGGCTCGTGCCCTAAGCGGTTGACCAACCGAGTTAGGTTCACTTCTGGGTGGACCGTCACTAGCTGACGGCACATCGAGGCGTAAGCTTCCCCGATCCGCAGACACCCCATAAGTAGACCTTTCTGGCATGTTTTCCCCAGCCAGGAGGTTCCATG